>NZ_JBFWPA010000321.1:0-2526 GCF_050250235.1 Pseudorhodoplanes sp. | reverse complement strand
CGCTCACCGTCGGCTGCAAGAAGCGTTGAACCTGTCTCAGAAAGCCCCTCGGATAGACGATCGATCCAAAGGCGACCGTCGGGGTTCAACATCACCTCGACGACGGCGGGGTCTTCCAGGAACGCGGCGATGTCCGGCCCAAGCGCCGTACGCAGCATGCGGGCACCGCGTGTGACCGCTTCTGCCTTGGGTGTCGCATTCCCCATCTTGCCCCCGGTGCTGCGCCGGCACGTGAAGGTGGGCCGGACATCGGGGATGAATAGAAGAGGTAGGATTTCGGACGACGCAACAAGATCAAAGGGGTCGTCGTAGAGGAGCGAAAAAATACAGAAGAACGGCGGTTTCGACCGTCAGGCCAACGACCCGCTATCTGCCGGAGGAACCGCAGGATGGGCTTGCAAAAGACTCCGAAATTGCTTGAGCGCAGGGTTATCATTGTTGCGTCGCCAATAGGCGACATAGCCGACGCGGGTCGGCCCGTTGCCGTCGCGGACTTCGCGGTAAACGACGCCCGGCACGATGTTGCCCGTTGAGGACTCGCAGATGAGGGTGATACCTCTGTCACCGCCAACGACACTGAGGATGTTTTCGCGATTGGCATTGACCGGCTTGATGAGCGGGCGGTCGCCGGGTGACGTCAACTTGTTGATGAGCACGTCCTGAATCTCGGGATCCGGATCGCGCCGGCTCATCAGGAATCGCTCGTTCTTGAGGTCCGTCCAGTAAACGAAATCACGCACAGCGAGCAGATGGTCTTTGGGAAAGGCAACCATGATCCGCTCCGACCACAAACTCATATGTGCGTAGTCTGTGTAAGCGGGTTCGCCGAGCACCACGACGATATCGATAGCTCCGCGATCGAGCTGTGCGATCAAAGCCGCGCGAGCATCTTCGACGACGTTCACCTCCACATCAGGATGTTGCTTGACGAAGGTAAGCAGCGTATCGCGCAGCGCGCCGATCGAGAGCGACGTATAGAAGCCTATCTCCAGCCGGCCGGCGTCACCCCGTTTGCCGGCCTTCGCGCGGATTTCCATCGCTTCCAGCTCTGCTAACACCCGACGGGCAGATACCACGAACTCCTCGCCAATGGGCGTCAGTCCAGCGCCACCCGTCGAACGTTCGAACAGGAGAACGCCGAGCTTATCTTCAAGCTCGCGGATGCGCTTACTCAGCGTTGGCTGCGTGATATTGAGCGCTGACGCGGCGCGTCGAAAGCTACTGTGGTCCGCAGCTGCGACGGCATAGCGCAAATGCGGAACCTCGATACACATCAATACGCTAACCGCAACCTATCGTGGGCGGCAACGTCCTTCGCGTTGAGGAACTCTGGTTGCATCGCGATTCAAATCGTTCTTAATCAATTGATTAAATGCTTTTTAAAACGCTTCTCTTTTCGAGAACAACCAGCATGCCGCTCCCAGCCTAGCTTTCCGGTGGGCCTAATCATGCATGGACAACATCACTACTTCGTCGACCGGTTGAGAAAGGTTACAGTCGTCAGAAATAAACATTCGGCCGCGATACGGGCTCAAAGATGCCGGAGACTGCGAAGCACCTTCGCATACAATTAATGCGTAAAATTATCCAAGCTCGCACTGTTAATCGGTAGGGCGAGGGATACCGCTAGACACGGCGCTGCCAAGAGATCATCCGAAAAAGGGACAAGGAACAAGGCATATACTCATGAGCTTCTCGCTCGGTTTGTAAGGAGTCCGAGCATGCGCATTTGCTCGAGCGAAAGATCGTACCTGACAGCGAAGCGCCACCCGAGCTGCTCGCCAAGCTGCTGGTGGAACTATAATCTACCTCGGCGCACCGCGCTTCCGATTTCCGCCCAGCGCCGCGTCAGCAGCGCTGGTATCGAGAACAGACGTCATGGGGCGGCGATCCGCCACCCCCATTCTCAATTCGCCGACGGCCTCGTTCGAGCGATATCTCGCAGGTCAACTAGGCGGCTTTCGACCAGGCGGCAGCGGCGAATGCCTGATCAAGCGGCGTTTCGGCGAGGTGATTTGCGTAGTTGGACAACGTCTTCATGCCGACGCCAAGCACCACTTCGAGCGCCTGCTGCGAAGTGTATCCAGCGTCCAGGAACGCTGCGGCGTCCGCGTCCGACGGCCACCCACGGGTCTTCGCCACCGCCGCGGCGAAGCGGCGCAGCGCCTCCAGCTTTCGATCCGCAATCGGATGACCCACACGGATCGCCTGCACCACATTATCAGGAACCCTTTGCATGCCGGAGATGACGCTATGGGCTGCGATGCAGTATTCGCAATTGTTCTCGTAGCTCACCGCCAGAAGAACCACTTGTCGCTCTGTTGCGTTCAGCGATGTCGAATCGAATATCTCGGAGAGCGCAACATAAGCTTTCAGCAGAGCAGGCGCCTCGGCCATCATCCCGTATAGATTTGGAACGAAGCCGAGACTTTTCTTCGCGCCCGTCAGGATTCCCGTTGCGGCGTCCGGCGCGGTATCGATCGTGTGCTCCGTTTATTTCATAGCTAGAACTCCTTTGATCGGTTG
>NZ_JBFWPA010000320.1:0-2584 GCF_050250235.1 Pseudorhodoplanes sp. | reverse complement strand
CCTGATCGTCATTAACTTCCAGTCCTGGCTCGATCCCCTCATTATCGTGACGGCCCTGTTCGGCGCCTTAGCCGGCATTGCCTGAGCATTATTCATAACCCATACGAATATTTCCGTGCCTGCTCTGATGGGGGCCATCATGACGATGGGCACGGCAACGGCCAATTCGATCCTGCTCGTCGCCTACGCCCGCGAGCGGCTGGCCGTCCATGGCGACGCGCTGCGAGCCGCGGCGGAGGCCGGTACGGCTCGCATTCGACCGGTGCTCATGACCGCTGCGGCCATGATCATCGGCATGTTGCCGATGTCGATGGGGAATTCTCCGAATGCGCCGCTCGGTCGCGCCGTCATGGGCGGATTGGCGATCGCAACCCTGTTCACACTATTTTTCGTTCCATGCGTGTACGCCATGATCTATCACCGACGAACCGTTATCGAAAAGGAGGCTGTCTAACATGAATAATTTACGCGGCAAAGGTGTCATTATTGCGGCCGTTATTTTATGTCCGCTCTATCTCGGTTACAGATTCTATGGAGGTCAGCTCGAAGCTGCGGCGCTGCAAGAGAGCACCCTTGAACGCGCCATACCGTCGGTCTCCCTTACGCAAGCGCATCCGGCGGAAGCGAGCGACACGATTACACTTCCCGGCAATATCCAAGCCTGGTATGAAGCGCAGATTTACGCGCAGGTCTCCGGCTACGTAAAGATGTGGCACAAGGACTATGGCGCCCTGGTTAAGAAAGACGAAGTGCTCGCTGAAATCAATGCACCGGCCCTCGACGCTCAATATAAGCAGGCGAAGGCGGATCTGGAAACCGAGCGCGCCAAGAATGTGTTGGCCGACTTGACCGCGAAACGCTATGTGGCGTTGCGACCAAATCAGGCGGTCTCTGAACAGGCGATCTCGGTACAGGTTCAAGAGGCAAAAGCCCAAGAAGCGAGAGTCAGAGCGGCGGAGCAGAACGTCCAGAACTTCGAGGCACTGATCCGGTTCAAGTCGATCGTCGCGCCCTTCGACGGGGTGGTGACCGCGCGCAATATCAACGTCGGGAACTACGTCAACAAGGAAGCCAGCCCTGGCGAAGGTAATTCCGGTGGGATCAGGGATCTCTTTACCGTCGCCGACGTCACCAAGATGCGGTTGTTCGTCAGCGTGCCGGAGTCTTTCGGACCGTTCCTCCAACCCGGTTTGACGGCCGACGTGACCGTGCCGCAATTACCCAATCGGCATTTTACGGCCAAGTTTCTGACCGTGGCCAAGGGATTCGATGTGAGCACACGCACCGCGATCACGGTCTTTACGATCGAGAACGATGACCGTGCGCTCTGGCCCGGATCCTATGCGACCGTTCGCATTACCGCTCCGGTCGAAAAAAACATCCTCACGATTCCATCGAGCGCGATGGTGTTTCAGGAGCATGGGACGCAGGTGGCCGTGGTGACAGAGGGTGACCAGGTGCATTTCAAACCGATTGTTGTGGCTAGAATTCTCGACAACACCGTCGAAGTGACGGACGGCATTTCAGCCAACGACCGTATCGTGAACAACCCGAGTGCCGCGCTGTTGGAAGGCAACAAGGTGCGCATCGTCACTCCCGCTCCGGGCTATGATCTTGTGACTCGAGAAGCTCCGGAAGCCGCTGTGCAAAAGAAACCATCGTCGAAGTCGTTATGACATCCGGGGATCTAGGGATAGGAGCAACTGTTTGCAAATGGCAATAGCAATGAGATCTGACATGTTACGCATTGGTCGTGCCTGGATGGAATGTTGCAGCATTGCGCTGGTGCTGCTGACGCTGTCGGCATGTAGTGATTGGCTGCCGCGGGCCAATTTGGCGCCGACCTATGAGCCGCCGCAATATGTGGTCCCGGCCTCGTGGCATGGGGCCAGCCCCTTCGTGGAAGCGAAACCGTCGGATGACGAGCTGCGCCCGGATTGGTGGAAACTGTATACCGATCCCGTCTTGGACAAACTGGTCGAGCAGGCCATGGCAGCCAATCCGGACCTCCAGGCCGCCGCCGAGCGCTTCGTCCAGGCCCGCAACCTGATGATGAAGGCTCGGGCGCAATACCAACCGCAGGTCGGCATCGATTTCGGGGGGTCGCACAACCGCCAATCGTTTGAACGCCTCTTTCGTGCCCCTGAGAGCCCGCTCCAACAAGCCACCATGGACCTTGGGGGGCTGGCCTCCTGGGAGTACGATTTATGGTCGGCGCTGCGCAATGCCGCCCGGGTGGAAACCTATCGAGCCCAGGAACGGGCTGCCGACTGGGGGCTGGCCCGCCTGAGCCTCCAAGCAGAGGTAGCGTCGGACTATTTCCTGCTCCGGGGGCTCGACGCGCAGACGGCCATCTATCAGCAATCGATTGATCTCTACAAAAACACGCTGGATCTCGTCAAAGCCCAGTTTGCCGGCGCGATCGCGTCCGCCCTCGATGTCGCCCGGGTGGAATCGCTGTACTACAGTACCCAGACGAAACTCGCGCAGGTGCAAGCCCAACGCCAGGTGACGGAACAGGCGATCGCCATTCTCGTCAATATGGCGCCGGCGAGTTTCACGATTGACCCGGTCAATGAGCTGC
>NZ_JBFWPA010000319.1:0-2740 GCF_050250235.1 Pseudorhodoplanes sp. | reverse complement strand
CTGGAACCGGCAAAACCTACGTGACTGCCCGCGCGATCCTGTCACTCGTGCGCCAAGGCCACCGTGTCGGCGTCGCCTCGAACAGCCATGAGGCTATCCGCAATGTGCTCATGGGCTGCCTGAGCGCCTTGGAAGAAAGCGACCTCGACATCGCCCCCGGAAAAGCAGACTTGGCGCACAAAGTCAGCGCGGGTGAAGACGGCTATCCCGATGGCTTTACCGGCATCGCGCGGGCAACATCGAACGACGATCCTGTGCTGACGCACGCACATGTTGTGGGCGGCACCGCGTTCTTTTTCGCACGGCCGGAGTCCGAGCAATCCTTCGATTGGCTTTTCGTAGACGAGGCCGGACAGGTCGGCCTCGCGAACATGGTTGCCATGGGACGTGCGGCCCGAAACATCGTTCTGGTTGGCGATCCGCGCCAATTGCCCCAGGTCATCCAAGGGGCACATCCCGAGCCTGCAAATCTGTCGTGCCTCGAATGGATGCTGGGCGAACATGCCACCATTCCGCCGAACCGAGGCATCTTCCTGCCGATATCGCGCCGGATGCATCCCGAGGTATGCCGATTCATTTCGGACCAGGTCTATGAAGGGCGGCTGTCCAGCCATCCCGACACGGCCCGTCAGCGCGCGAGCGGCGTCCCTTTCCCTGAGGCTGGGGCCTTTTGGATTCCCGTCGTCCATGAGGGAAATGCTCAAATCGCACCGGAAGAAGTCGCCGCCATTCAAGCAGCCACGCGAGACCTGCTGTCGGGCACATGGACGGAAAAGGATGGTACGCCTCGCCCAATGACCCAGAGGGATATCATAGTCGTCGCCCCCTATAACGCGCAGGTCAACGCGCTGCGGGAAGCGCTACCCGAAGACATCCGCGTGGGCACCGTAGATAAGTTTCAAGGCCAGGAAGCCCCCGTGTGCTTAGTTTCTATGACGGCCTCCTCTGTGGAGGAAACTGTGCGCGGCATGGACTTCCTGTTCTCGCTTAACCGCATCAACGTGGCAGTATCACGGGCAAAGGCGCTGGCGCTGGTCTTCGGCGCGCCACGCCTACGCGAGGCTAAGTGCGAGACCGTGGAGCAAATGCGGCTTGTGAATACTCTATGTGCATTGCCGGAAGTTGGGAAATCTTGAATGTGGCAAGACTTCGAAGCGCGAATTGCGGAGAACGAAGGGGATCGACCCATTCCGCTTCGCAAGGCTCTTTTCGACGTAATCCGGGACTCAGAACTGCGTCCCGGTCAAGGCGTCACCAAAAAAATGGTGGCATTCGAGTTCGGTGGCGGAGAGCGGCTGGTTTGGGAAATAGAAGGTCCGGCACATAACTTCTTTCTGCACAAGAAATGGCAGCACGCGCTCGCGTCGTCCGGATTTGCGTTTGAGGCGCGGCCATATCAGCAGGGGATCAAGGATGGCGGACGACATTCCGCGCTGAGTCGACCGTGGTCCTTCGGAGATCAGGACTGCATCGTACTGCGCATAGAAACCCCCGACCAACTGCACCGATTGCTCAATACGCTGGCGCCTGCGGACGGCAGCCTGCGTCTCGCCTCCGAAGCCGTTTCGCGATGGGTCGCTCGGCTGCGCGAATTTTTCCCCAATCTCGAACGATTTGACAAACCCGACCCGGAGTTCGATGCGCGCGAACGAAACTACAAGCTTGAGCTCGCGAAGGACTTACGCGCGGCACTCGGACAAGCCGTTACCGATCAGGACTTTGTCGATGCAATACATGCCGCTCTAGTCAAGAGTAACTTGCTTCCTTGGCGTGCCTACTGGCCCATGTCGCCAAAGGGCGACGGAGACCGTAAACGGCTCTGGCCGGCCCTCACAGCGTTAGCGCGTGCCGCCCTGGAGGCGCCTCAAGGCTATCCCGCAGCGCTAGCCGCGTTCGTCGACGCATGGCTGGAAGCTGTTCCTAAAGCCTCGTCGGATCCAGCGCGGCAGATCGCCGAATTTCTGTTTCTGCACCTTGCCCCTAACGACGGCATCTACATTCGCCACTCTGTGCGACAAGATCTGTGGCTCGAGGCGGTCGGCAGACAATTCCCAGATCATGATTCAATGGCGCAAATCTACGCTGAGGAACTGCGCTTCATGCGGGCCGTCCGGCGCGCTTTCGAGGAACGCGGCCTTGCTCCGCGAGACATGATCGACGTGCAAAGCGCCTTGTGGGTCGCACACAACTACAAAGATGACGACAAATCCAGCGCGATGTCAGCACCGCTGCTTCGGGTCGCCGTCGAAGCCGCAATGGACGCTTATGACCGTTATCGCCAGACGGGCGAGCACGGAGGAATCTTCAGCCATTTCGGCGAACCGCGCGACTATTGGGTTCGCTCAACGCGAGAGCGGCCAAATCGGGTGTACCCGACAAAACCTATCGTGGGCTTCGCACGGAATAAGACCGAATTGAACGGCGGCTGGGGCCAGAAGGAAGACGCCGCCGCTCGACTTCACAATTCAGGCTTCATCATCGTCGACCAAGACGGCGTTCCTGTCCCGCCGCCCGAGCGCTACGAACATCTGATCCGTGACGCGGACCGCATCCGGCTTTGCGCCCTGAACTATTACATTGAGCCAGCACGTGAAAACGGTGCGCGAGGGATTTCGATCCGCGCGGGGAACATGGCCAAGGACTTGGGTGTGCAGAACGCCCTCCCCGCAATCTGCAGCGCGCTCGGCGGTGAGAAGCTTCAGCGGCTCGCCAAAGTTGCCGCGCCGACCCATACCGAACC
>NZ_JBFWPA010000318.1:0-2751 GCF_050250235.1 Pseudorhodoplanes sp. | reverse complement strand
CGGCAAGGGCGTACACCAGATCGCGCGCATGGGCCTGGCGCGAACTTTCCAGGGCACGCACATCTTCTCGGGCATGACTGTGATCGAAAACATCATGGTTGGCCGTCACATCCATATGAAGAGTTCGGTGCCGTCGGCGTTCCTCTATTTCGGTCCGACGCAGCGCGAGGAGATCAGGCACCGCGAATTCGTCGAAGAGATCATCGAGCTTCTCGAGATCGAATCGATCCGCCATCAGCCCGTCGGCAGCCTGGGTTACGGCTTGCGCAAACGGGTGGATCTGGGACGCGCTTTGGCGCAGGAGCCCAGGATCCTGCTCATGGACGAGCCGATGGCCGGCATGAACACCGAAGAGAAAGAGGATCTGGCGCGCTTTGTTCTCGACGTGCGCGAAGCGCGCGGCATTCCTATCGTGCTGGTCGAGCACGACATGGGCGTGGTGATGGATCTGGCGGACCGCTTGGTGGTGCTGGATTTCGGCCGCAAAATCGCCGAAGGCACGCCGCGGCAGGTGCAGAAGGATCCGCTGGTGATGAAGGCCTATCTCGGCGAGGGAGATCGCTGATGTTGCGCATGCGCACCCTGCCTCAGCTTCTGCTGGACAGCGCTGCCGCAACGCCCCGGCGTCTGGTGGAGCGGCATAAATATCGCGGCATCTGGCGCGAGTACAATTTCGCCGACGTGCTGGACAACGTGCGCGCTTTCGGCTTGGGCTTGCATGCCATGGGGCTGGCGCGCGGGGAAACCGTCGCCATTATCGGCGAGAACGAACCTGAGCATTTTTGGGCCGAGTTCGCCGTGTTGGCGCTGGGCGGCAAGGTCGTCTCGCTCTACCCCGACCTCACCGCGGACGAAGTTCAGTATCTCCTCGGCGACAGCGAAGCGGTTTATCTCGTGGCGCAGGATCAGGAGCAGGTCGATAAAGGCCTTGCCGTCTTGCCGAACCTGCCTGGCCTGCGCCGCATTGTCTATTGGGATCAAACCGGCATGTGGTCCTATGCGCAGCCCGCGCTGACCACGTTCGAAAAAGTCCAGGACGAAGGGCGCCAGCGCCACGCCGCGGAGCCCGACCTTTTCCGCACGCTTGTCGAGGCCGGCAAGCCCGACGATCTCGCCGTGCTTTCTTACACTTCCGGCACCACGGGCAAGCCCAAAGGCGTGATGCTCACGCACCGCTATCTGATCGACAATGCGCATCGGCTGATCGAGGGCACCGGCATCAAGCCGGGCATGGAATATCTCACCTATATCGCACCGGCCTGGGCCACCGAACAGCTCTTCGGCATCACGGTGGGCATGGTGCTGCCGCTGGTGGTCAACTTCCCCGAAGGTCCGGAGGAAGTCCTCAGCAACATCCGCGAATTGGCGGTGGAAGTCCTGGTCTTCGCACCCAGACAATGGGAAAGCCTCGCCGCGACATTGCAGGCGCGCATGTTCGACGCCGGTCCGCTGCGCCAGCGCATCTACAAATGGGGCATCGACATCGGCCACAAGGTCAACGTCGCCAGGCTCGACGGCAAACCCGTGCCGTTCGGCGCCCGGCTAGCTTATCCGATCGCTGAAACGCTGGTACTCAAGCGCTTGCGCGATCAGTTGGGACTGACCCGCGCCAAAATCGCGTTAAGCGGCGGCTCCACCATGGCGCCGGATATCTTCCGGCTGTTCCATGCCATCGGCGTTCCCCTGCGCAATCTCTATGGCTCGACCGAAACCGGAATCCTGACCATCCATCAGGGCGAGCGTTACGATCTCGAAACGGTCGGCCGCTGGCTTGAACCGCATCCCGAGGCCGAAGCCAGGCTGGAGTGGAAGGTCGCCGAAAGCGGCGAGCTTCTGGTGCGTGGCGGGTCGTTTTTCCGCGGCTATTACGGCAAGCCCGAGAAGAGCGCCGAGCGCATCGTCGATGGCTGGTATCGCACGGGCGATGCGGTCTCCATCACCGAAGCAGGCGAACTCGTGTTCCTGGAACGGCTGGAGGATCTGCGCCGCCTGCGCACCGGCGAAACGTTTCCGCCGCAGTTCATCGAGACGCGCCTGAGGTTCAGTGCCTTCATCAAGGACATCATGACTTTGGGGGACGAGAGCCGCGACTATATCGGCGCGCTGATCAATATCGACATGGGCGTGGTCTCGCGCTGGGCGGAAGAGCGCAATATCGGCTTCTCGACCTTCACCGATCTGTCGCAGAAGCCGGAAGTGGCTGCGCTGATTCGCGAGGAGATCACGCGCGTCAACAACTTCCTTCCCGAACACGCGCGCGTGCGCCGGTTCGCCAATTTTCCCAAGGAACTCGATCCGGACGAAGGCGAGCTTACGCGCACGCGCAAGCTGCGCCGCGAATTCCTCGCCGAACGTTACGCCGCGCTGATTGCCGGGCTCTACGCCGGCGAGAAGAGCGTCGCGACCGAGATCAGGGTCACCTACCAGGATGGCAGGCAGGGCACGCTTGCCGCCCGCGTGCAGATCCACGACGTGGACGAAAACGCCACATTGCCCAAACAGACATCGGAAAAAAGGCGCGCCGCCGGATGATCATCGATTTCCTGAACTATCTGATAAGCGGAGCTTTGGTAGGACTGCTCTATGCGCTGATCGCCATGGGCTTTGTGGTCATCTACCGCGCCTCCAAGGTGTTCAATTTCGCGCAGGGCGAGCTGGTGGTGTTCGGCGGCTTCGTCGTGTGGTGGATGGTGCTGTCGATGGGACTGCCGCTCATTGTCGGCCTGCCGCTCGCCTTCGTCGTCGCCGCGC
>NZ_JBFWPA010000317.1:0-2784 GCF_050250235.1 Pseudorhodoplanes sp. | reverse complement strand
GACGTCCGCGCCGTAGTCGCCGGGTCGCGCTACTCCCACCTGAGCATTGAGGGTCGCGCCATCGAGATAAGCCTGACCGCCGTAACTGTGAACGATGTCGCAGATCTCACGAATGCGTTCCTCGAAAACCCCATGCGTGGAGGGGTAAGTGATCATGATGGCGGCGAGATTCTGAGCGTGCTTTTCCGCCTTGGCGCGCAAGTCGTTGACGTCGACGTCGCCATTCTTTTCGCAGGCGACGACAACGACTTGCATACCCACCAATGCAGCAGAGGCAGGATTGGTGCCGTGTGCGGACGAAGGGATCAGACAAACGTTTCTATGAGCTTCTCCGCGGGCCGCATGATATCCGCGGATTGCCAGAAGACCCGCATATTCGCCTTGCGCGCCGGAGTTCGGCTGAAGGGAAATTGCGTCGTAGCCGGTTATGTCACACAGCCATCGCTCAAGCCGCTCAAAAAGCTTGTGATAGCCCTTGGCCTGGTCGATTGGCACGAAGGGGTGCAGCGTTGCAAACTCCGGCCAGGTCAGCGGGACCATTTCGGTCGTGGCATTCAATTTCATCGTGCACGATCCGAGCGGGATCATCGCGCGGTCGAGCGCAAGATCGCGGTCGCTTAGTTTGCGCATGTATCGAAGCAGTTCGGTCTCCGAGCGGTATGCATGGAAAACAGGGTGCGTAAGGAATGCACTTGTGCGCAGTAGCTGAGCTGGTAAAGCATCGCGCGCGGGTATTTCGACTTCAGGATAAGATAGGTTGCCGCCGAATGCGCGCCACACCGCTTCAACGGTTTCTTCGGTGCTGGTCTCGTCCAGGGCTATACGAAGTGTAGAATTGCCGATCCCGAGATTGATTTTTTCGAGTGCTGCTCGTCTTACAATATCGTCGCGTTGTGCGCTGACTTCGACGGTAATCGTATCGAAGAAACGATCAGACTGAAGCGAAAAGCCTAGTTTCTGCAAACCAGCTGCCAAAACTTTGGTGCGCTGGTGGATTGCTCGAGCAATCGAAGTAAGTCCATCCGGCCCATGATAGACGGCATACATCGAAGCGATGACGGCCAGGAGAACTTGCGCGGTGCAAATGTTGGAAACCGCCTTTTCTCGGCGGATATGCTGTTCGCGGGTTTGTAGCGCCAAACGATATGCCGGCGCTCCACGAGAATCCACGCTCAGTCCAACAATGCGTCCGGGGAGTGAGCGCTTAAGCGCATCGCGCACTGCCATGTAAGCAGCATGCGGCCCGCCATAGCCCATGGGCACGCCAAAACGTTGGGCCGAACCGATAGCGATATCAGCGCCCAACTCGCCGGGCGACGCCAGCAAGGTCAGCGCTAACAAGTCGGCGGCGACCGTTACGAGTGCGCCTTTGGCGCGCGCCGTCTCAATTGCGGCACGCAAATCACGCATCGCCCCTGAACTTGCAGGATGCTGAAAAATGACGCCAAAAACATCAACCTTATCAAGGTCGTTGAGGGGGTCGCCTACAATCAGTTTCCAACCGAGAGGTTCGGCGCGGGTCCGCATCACAGCGAGCGTTTGAGGATGAACTTCGTGATCGACGAAGAAAGCTTTCGTCTTTACCCGGGAGCTTCGTTCCGAAAGCGCCATCGCTTCGGCGGCAGCAGTCGCTTCATCGAGAAGCGAGGCGTTTGCGACGTCCAGGCCGGTTAGATCGCAGATCATGGTCTGGAAGTTAAACAACGCTTCCAGCCTGCCTTGGCTGATCTCAGGCTGGTAGGGCGTGTAAGCGGTGTACCAGGCGGGGTTCTCCAGAATGTTTCGCTGAATTACAGCAGGCAAGATCGTGCCGTAATATCCTTGGCCGATAAGCGACGTGAAAGACTGGTTTTGTGCGGCAAGCTCTTTCATATGAGCGAGCGCGTCCGTCTCGCTGAGGGCCTCGCCGAGATTCAGCGCGGACTTCTGTCTTATGGCTGCGGGAAGCGTTTCTGACATCAACGAGGCAAGGCTCGTAGCGCCGACAGTCTTCAGCATCGAAGAGATGTCAGCTTCAGACGGACCGATGTGGCGCCGGGTGAAATTTACAGCAACGTCGCCAGTATGTTTGGAGTGAGCGTTCATGGATGCAGGTCCGCTTGAATGTTTGTAAGGCGTCTCAGACGGTGTGCTCTTTTTTATAGGTGGCTTCGTCCATCAATCCTTCAAGTTCGCTTTTGTCGGCGATCTTGAGTTTAAAGAGCCAAGCTTTGCCTTCGGCGTCTGCATTTACCTGGGCCGGATCGGACACGACATCCGCATTCGTCTCAACGACCTCGCCGGAGATGGGAGAATAGACGTCGGAAGCAGCCTTTACGGACTCAACTACTGCAACTGCTTCGGACTTCTTAAGGGCGCGGCCAACTTCCGGCAGACTTACAAAAACCAGGTCGCCCAGGTTTGATTGCGCGTAGTCCGAAATGCCGATGGTGGCGACGTCGCCGTCGACATGAATCCATTCATGGTCGGTGGTGTATAGTTTGCTCATGTTGATCTCTCAGCGCTTGAAGGCGTTAGGAACGAAAGGCGTAGCGGCGACACGCATAGGCACCCGTTGCCCGCGGACTTCGGCAAATATCTGCGTGTCAGCGGCGGCAAGAGCAGCGGGCACGTAGCCCATCGCCATTGGAGCATTCAAACTCGGACCGAAACCGCCGGAGGTGACCGAGCCTATTTTATGTGTTGCAAGCTGATCGGAAAATAGAGGAGCGCCTTCGCGTACGGGCGCGCGGCCTTCTGGTCTCAGGCCCACACGGCGGCGGGCGGTCCCATTCGCCAACTGCT
>NZ_JBFWPA010000316.1:0-2791 GCF_050250235.1 Pseudorhodoplanes sp. | reverse complement strand
GTGAATATCTTGGCGGCCTCAGACGGATCCGCCTTGTTGACCACTATGCACGGAGCGAATTTCGTCTCGTATAGCGTAAACCCGCGACAATCTCGGACATCAAATTTTTGCTGGAAAACAATCACGCCCAACTCCTCTAAGCGACTCCGCCAACGGCGGAACGCCTCGGACTTAGGCCATTCGAGTTGCTGTTCTACTGTTACTCCGAGTCTCTTCCGCTCCGCCTCCCCAGCGTCCTCTGGGTTCTGATCCATGCTAACAAGCGGAAGCTTTGGAACCACAAACTCGTCATCCTCTTCGGCAACTCTTTCGAACATGCCCAACAAGCTTCTGACGTTGCTCAAACCAACTCTGAAGTCGAAGCTGAATTGTGGGCTGCCGCCCTCGACCGTCCGGAAGTCGGATGGCATGGACTTTGTTTGTGGAGGGGTGCGCCGAAAAAGAGTCGCCTGCGGCAAGCGATACTTGGCAGCAAAGTTCTCAAACATCGTGAGATTGGGACGCTTCTCACCAGCCTCGTACGCGCGCAAATCATCAATCGCCAAACCCAACCGGTCGGCAGCTTCCTCTTCGGTTAGTCCGCGAAATTCACGCGCCCATTTGAGAACGGCGCCAGTGACGGGAATATCCGTCATGGTGACGAGTCCCGGTATTTCAAACGCTTTCCAACAATACCACGAGCGGCGCGATCTGCACGAGCGTCGTCCTCAACGCCCCTTGCACTCCGATTGTTGTACCTAAAATCAAACTCCGCCAGATACCTGTGAAGATGCTTCTCGCTGCAATGCTGGTAAACGCCTTTCATGCCGCGCTTGAAAACGCTGAAAAAGCCCTCGGCGCGGTTCGTGCTGAACTCCCCGCGTACCCATTCCTCGCGGACGTGTTTGAGCGCCTGATGGTCGGCAAAGTGGTATTTTAGGAACTCGTATTGCCGAGCTTCGTCCGTCGCGATCCGGCTCTCGCGGTCAATGTTCTTCTTGAGGATCGGGACAACCGTCTTGGCGCGAACGTTATCGACGTGGAAGCTGCGTGCTTCGCCCTTGCGATCAACGAGGGTTAGAACCGCGAACTTGTGCTTAAAGCCACGCTCAACCTTCACGCCCTTCTTGCGTCCGATGAAGGTTTCATCGACCTCGACAATCCCGCCATTCCCGCCCATCGGTGCGAGATCGCTAGCACGCATGGCCTCGCGGATTCGATGCGCCATGAACCACGCCGTCTTGTAGGTGACCTTCAGCGTCCGGTGAAGCTGATGGGCGCTGATGCCTTTCTTGCTCGCAGTCATCAAGTGGACGGCCTGCCACCATTTGAAAACCGGTACGTGGCTGCTCTCAAACAGCGTGCCGATCTTGACGGTAAACTGCTTACGACACTCGCCGCACGTCCTCAGACCGGGCCGCGCGCTCTTGCCCTTAATCTTGTAGATCCGGGTCTCATTGGCGTTGCCGCAGTGCGGGCACACGGGACCGTTCGGCCAAACGATGCTTTCCAGCTTCGCTATGGCGGCTTCCTCATTGTGCAAGTGCGGTGCAGACAGGGCGCTCATGGGTTTTTCCGTTCCAACGCTAACGCATTGGATTCAAATATGGAGTCTCGATTTGTGTTTGTCAAGTACACAATCGTCAAACCGAGGCCGGGAAAGGCACCCGTCGGCGCCCGCGGGCCTGGAGCCTGATCGTTTGAGGTGGACGCGGATACGCGGACACCGAGGACGTGAATCAGACTCTAAACAAAGGGATGGAGCGCGTTCGCACCGCAGAAACCGAGTCGACCTGAAGCGAACGCGCTCTAAACCGAACGGGGGCCGTAAAGGATGAGCAGCGCGCCCAGAACGCACACCGCACCGCCCGCCACGTCCCAGCGGTCTGGCCGCGTACCCTCGAACGCCCACAGCCAGACGAGCGATGCCACGATATAGATCCCGCCGTACGCGGCATAGGCGCGTCCGGCGAAGTCGCTGTCGATCCGTGTCAGGAGCCAGGCGAAGGCGATCAGCGACGCGACGCCGGGCACGAGCCAGAGCGCAGATGCGCCTTGCCGCGCCCACGCCCAGAACGCGAAGCACCCGGCGATCTCGCAGAGCGCCGTGATCGTGAAGATCGCGATGGTGGTCATGAGCCAGCCGTTTCGAGCAGACCGCGCCAGGAGCCGGTCTTCGGATCGTAGGCCTGAAGCTCGCCGCTCTCCATGTCGTACAGCCAGCCGTGAATGCCGACGCGCCCCTCCGCGACCCCCTTCGCGACGACCTCGTAGGTCATGAGGTTGTCGAGCTGGAACTGGACGTGCGCGCGGATCGCGGCAGGCCCCCGTTCGGCTTCCGGAAGCCCAGCCGCTGCAACGAGCTTGTGCGCCGGGCGCGTATACTCGACCCAGCGCCCGAGGTGAGCTTCCGCGGCGGGCGGGATATGCTCGGCCAGTGCTTGAATCCCGCCGCAGCCCGAGTGTCCGCAGACGACGATGTCGTCGATGCCGAGATGCACCAGCGCATACTCGATGGCAGCGCCCACCGCCTCGTCGTCGGCCCATGCCGGGGGCACGCAGTTGGCGATGTTGCGCACCTCGAACAGCTCGCCTGGATCGGCCTGCGTGATCTGCGACGGCACCACCCGGCTGTCCGAGCAGCCGATCCAAAGCAGCCGCGGCTTCTGCTTCTTCGTGGCGAGGCTCTTGTAGAACGACTTGTCGCGCTCTAACACGAGCCGGAAGCGCTCGTAGCCCTCCTTCGCAGCCTTGATGTCGAGGTCGATCCCTTCAGCGTCGTTAGCGGTCGTCATGGCGCCCCCCGGCTGCT
>NZ_JBFWPA010000315.1:0-2834 GCF_050250235.1 Pseudorhodoplanes sp. | reverse complement strand
GACCGTCTTGAAACCGACCAGGGGAGCGAACAGTCCGATCGAGATCAGCGTCGTGAAGAACGCGTCCTTCACAATATGAGCGACATCCACCCTCCCCGCGGGCTTTGCCGCCGTGCCGTGGATCGCGGCTTGCGTCGCCACGTCACACCTTCTCGACGTCGGGGCGTCCGAGGATACCCTGCGGCAGGAAGATCAGCGTGATCGCAAGAATGGAGAACGCGGCCACGTCCTTGTAGTCGATGGAGAAGTAGGCCGACCACAGCGTTTCGATCAGGCCGATGAGCAGTCCGCCGAGAAGCGCGCCCGGCAGCGAGCCGATGCCGCCGAGCACCGCCGCGGTGAACGCCTTCACGCCCGGCACGAAGCCGTCGGAGAAGCTGACGACACCGTAATACATCAGATAGAGCGTGCCGGCGACGGCGGCGAGCGCGGCGCCGATGATGAAGGTGATCGAGATTGTGCGGTCGACATTGATGCCGAGGAGCGACGCCATCTTTTGATCCTGCTCGCAGGCGCGCTGCGCCCGCCCGAGCGAGGTGTGCGCGACGAGATACCAGAAGGCGGCGAGGAGGATGGCGGTGACTATCCAGATGATGAGCTGTTTGTAGGACAGCGTGACCGAGTAGGAGCCGTTGTTCATGATCTCGTAGCCGCCGCGCACGAGAGGGGGAACGGATTTGTTGCGTGGCCCCTGCGAGACCTGCACGAAGTTCGACAGGAAGATCGACATGCCGATCGCCGAAATCAGCGGCGCGAGGCGAAACGATCCGCGAAGCGGCCGATAGGCGGCGCGCTCGATCACCCAGTTCACCAGCGAGGTGAGGAACATCGCCACCAACAGGACGATGAACAACGCGAGGATGACGGAGGAGATGCCGAGCCAGGCGGTAAGGATAAGGAATGTGATCAGCGCGATGAAGGCCGAGACCATGAACACGTCGCCGTGCGCGAAGTTCACCATCCCGATAATGCCGAAAACCATCGTGTACCCGATGGCGATCAGGCCGTAGATCGATCCCAGCGTCACGCCGTTGATGATCTGCTGAACGAAGACTTCCATCGGCCCCCCAAGCTTAAGCACGAACGTTCCCCGTGCCCGGATTGTAGGAGCAGTGCGGCCAGCCCGGCAACCGTCAGGCGCATCTTCCCGCCTGGGCCTGGGGACGAAACTTGGCGGCTAAGCCAAAGGTATAATGGCGCGGCCGGGACTCTCCCTGCCACGCTTTGTCGCCGGGCCCTTCCGCCGGCCGCTTTCGTCTAGGCTCTCTCGTGCCGGGTGGTTTCGAACAGGAACCAGTTCCGCCGCTCGGCGCCGTCGATGAAGTTCTCGAGCATGCTCGTGGTGGCGACGTCGTCGTGCTCGTCGGCGATCTCATGCGCCGCACGCATGTTCTCGATGACGGCCCTGTTGTCGTTCATTAGTTCACGCAGCATATCGTGCGGCGCGACATAGGGCTCGTCATTGTCTTTGATGCTCTGGTGGCGCTTGATGTCGCCGATCGAGCGCAGCGTCGTGCCGCCGATCTTGCGCACGCGCTCCGCGATGTCGTCGGTTGTGGCGTAAATCTGCGCGGCGTGCTCGTCGAGCAGGAGATGGTAGTCGCGAAAATGCGGTCCGCTCATATGCCAATGGAAGTTCTTGGTTTTGAGATAAAGCGCGAAAGTGTCGGCAAGGACGCCGTTCAATGCCTTGGAGATGGCGGCGATCGCCTTGTCGGAAAAATCGGCCGGCGTATCGAGCGCGACGGCAGGCTTGCGAGGAGTGAGCTGGCGAACCTTGGACATTGTAAAGCCTCGTGCGGTGTTGAAAGAACTCGAAAACAACGCCCCGCACGAGATTTGGTTGCAGCCCTGACGTGGCTATCCGAGATGCTTCAGCACCGCTTCGGTGTAGGCTTGCGGTTGCTCGATATTGGAGATGTGCGCGGCGTCGAGGGGCGCGAGCTTTGATCCCTGGATGCGCTCTTGGATGAACTTCGCCGACGCGACCGTCGTCGACGGGTCGTGCTCGCCGACGATGATCAGCGTTGGCGCGGTGATTTTGCGGATCGATTCCGACTGATCCATGTCGCGGATCGCCTCGCAGCAGCCGATATAGCCTTCGGCCGGTGTCGTCCGGATCATGTCCCGCACCGGATCGAGATCGGCTTGAGACCCCGGGCGTTCGCGGAAAGCCTTAGTGAACCAGCGCTCGATCGTGCTTTCGACAATCGCGTCCATGCCGCTTTTGCGCACCGTCGCGATGCGCCCGTTCCATATCTCCGGCGCGCGCATCTCCGCCGCGGTGTTCGAGAGGACCAGCCGATCGATCCGCTCCGGCGCGTTGGTGCCAAGCCACATCCCGACCATGCCGCCCATGGAGAGGCCGCACCAATGGACCCTGGCGAGTTTCAATGCGTCCATGACCGCAAGCGCGTCATGGCCCAGCATTTCGATGGAGTAGGGGCCTTTCGGCGCGCCGGACTTCCCGTGTCCGCGCCGGTCATAGCGCACCACGCGGAAGGTCTGGGTGAAGGCCGGCATCTGCTTGTCCCACATGTGCAGATCGGTGCCGAGCGAGTTCGACAACATCAGAACCGGGCCGCCTTCGACTCCCTCGACCTCGACATTGATGGGGCAACCGTTGGAATCAATTGTCGGCATCGGCGTTCCTTTTTCGTTTCTTGAAGGGTGGCACAAAGACTAGGCTCCATACTCAATTGTTGTTGCGTGCTGTGATTGGTCCTGATTCCGGGAGGTCTGGGAGGATTTCCGGATGTCGAGGAAGCGAGAAGTCTATTGGCTTTCGGATGCGGAGTGGGAAACGTTCCAGCCGCATCTGCCCAGTGGTCGGC
>NZ_JBFWPA010000314.1:0-2850 GCF_050250235.1 Pseudorhodoplanes sp. | reverse complement strand
GCGGCCCGGAGATGATCAGCGGCGTGCGCGCCTCGTCGATCAGGATCGAATCCACCTCGTCGACAATGGCGTAGATGTGCCCGCGCTGGACCATGTCCTCCAGCCGGTACTTCATGTTGTCGCGCAGATAATCGAAGCCAAGCTCGTTGTTCGTCCCGTAGGTGACGTCGCAATCGTAGGCGGCCTTCCGCTGGTCGTCGTCGAGACCGTGCACGATGACCCCGACCGAAAGGCCGAGGAACTTGTAAATCTGCCCCATCCATTCGGCGTCGCGGCTCGCCAGATAGTCGTTGACCGTCACCACATGCACGCCGCGTCCGGCCAGCGCGTTGAGATAGACCGGCAGCGTCGCCACCAGCGTCTTGCCCTCCCCCGTCTTCATCTCGGCGATCCTGCCTTCGTGCAGCACCATCCCGCCGATCAACTGCACGTCGAAATGGCGTTGACCCAGCGTCCGCTTGGCAGCCTCCCGAACCGTCGCAAAAGCCGGCACCAGGATGTCGTCCAACGTCTTGCCCGCACCAAGCTCGGCCTTGAACGCGTCCGTGCGCGCACGCAGCGCCTCATCCGACAGACCCGAAAGCTCCGTCTCCAAATCGTTGATCGCAGCAACCCGAGGATGATACCCGCGGATCCGACGATCATTCGATGAGCCAAATAGCTTGCGGGCCAATGCCCCGATCATGTCGGAATCCTTTCAAATCTCCCCAGTCCCCATCCCGCGGTCGACGGAGGCCGGCCCGTTCCCATTGGTGTACCGGCTGGCAATAACGAGCACGCTGACATCCTTCATCGCCGAAAAATATAGCGGCTTTTTGGGGCTCAACGTGGCAACACGACAAATCCCACCAGTCGAACCGGCGAGGTCATCGAGAGATATGGGGGGGTCGGACCCTTGTCAATTGCGCTCCTTGCTCAACCGAGCGCCCTCCCAGTTTGCGGGATTGTAAAATTCCAGGCTGTCTAAGATTACGAAAAAATCACTTCGGCGGGCCATTGCATTGCCATGATCTTTGGGCGAGTCTCCGCCACCGCTCGGCCAGGGGCTGCCGCCGAACGGCGAGACAAGGACCCCACCATGACCAAGCCTCGATTGACTGGCCGTTCAACCTATTTTGCAGCGGGCGGATTCCTGCTGGCGCTCGGCGCCATCATCGCATTCGTTCTACTGCCAAACGACCATGCTCCAGCAGAAGACGACACCGTCGTTGCTCGCGTCAACGGGACCGACATCACTGCAAGCGATCTTGCGCTTGCCGAGGAAGAAATCGGAACGCAGATGCCGCCCATGCCCGCTGAAGGCAAGCGCGATTACCTCGTGACCTATGTGGCCGATATCGTGCTGGCCGCGCAGGCCGCCGAAAATCAGAAGATTGCCGAAGACAAGTCATTCAAGCAGCGTCTCGCCTATCTCCGCAAGAAGCTTCTGATGCAGACCTTGCTGGAGAACGAAGCGAAGGCCGCGCTGACTGAGGATGCGAAACAAAAGGTCTACCAGGAAGCAACGAAGCAATTTGCCGGAGAGCAGGAGGTACGCGCGCGGCATATTCTCGTCCCTACCGAGGAGGAGGCAAAAGCTGTTGCCGAGGAATTGAAGAAAGGCGCCGACTTCGCTGAACTGGCAAAACAGAAATCAAAAGATGGAAGCGCTGCGCAAGGTGGCGACCTTGACTATTTCACCAAGGATCAAATGGTCGCTGAGTTCGCGGAGGCGGCGTTCAAGCTCGACAAAGGGCAGACGTCCGATCCCGTACAGACTAAGTTCGGCTGGCATATCATCAAGGTCGAGGATAAACGCGATCGGCAAGCCCCTTCGTTCGATAGCGTCAAGGATCAGATCGAGACTTATCTGACACGAAAGACGCAAGCCGAATACGTGGCGAAGCTCCGCCTGGATGCCAAGATCGAACGGCTCGACAAAACCGAGACCGCGCCTGAACAGAAAAAATAAGCCTGGGCACAATCTGGTTATATCGTCATGGCCGGGCTTGTCCCGGCCATTGACGTTTTAATGCTCTCAAGGCCAAAGAAGGACACCGGACGATCCGGCTGAGGCTTCTCAACGAGAGAGTGACTTGTCGACCTCCATTTCCCCCCTCGCCCCCAAACATGTACCGAACCTGCCGCCGGTCGATGGCATTCGCCTCGCAACCGCCGAGGCGGGCATCCGTTATGCCGGACGGACCGATGTGCTCCTTGCCCTGTTCGACAAGGGCACGACCGTCGCGGGCGTCTTTACCCGCTCGAAATGTCCGTCGGCACCAGTCGAATGGTGCCGTGAGAAACTCAAGAGCGGCAAGGCGCGGGCCCTGCTCGTCAATTCCGGCAATGCCAACGCGTTCACCGGCAAGAGCGGTCGCCAGTCGACCAGACTCTCGGCCGGACTCAGCGCGAAGGCGATCGGTTGCCGACCCGGCGAAGTGTTCCTGGCCTCGACCGGCGTTATCGGGGAACCTCTCAAAGCCGAAAGGTTCGACGCAGTGATCGACCGCCTTTGTGCTGATGCCAATCCGCTCGACTGGTTCGGCGCCGCTCGCGCGATCATGACGACCGACACGTTTCCAAAGGTTGCGACGGCGCAGGCAAAACTCGGCGACGCCACAATCGCGATCAATGGGATAGCCAAGGGCGCGGGCATGATCGCTCCGGACATGGCGACCATGCTCGCGTTCGTTTTCACCGACGCTCCGATCGCCGCGCCTGTCCTGCAGGCACTGATCAACCGCGGCGTCGTCGATACGTTCAACGCCGTGACTGTTGACGGCGATACGTCCACATCCGACACCCTTATGGCTTTCGCGACTGGTGCGGCGGCTGCACGTGGCGCGCCGAGAATTTCCGAAACCAATG
>NZ_JBFWPA010000313.1:0-2875 GCF_050250235.1 Pseudorhodoplanes sp. | reverse complement strand
GGGTCGAGGCCCTGCGGCTCTGGGCGTTGTCAGCAATCAGAATAGGCGATCAAGCTGCGGCGGATCGACTGATCGGTATTTTGCAGAGTTACAATACTCCACTATCGAAGCGCGTTTCTCTTTTCCTTGAGGGTTTCCGCTATCGGCTCCTTGGACGTTTGGATGAGGCAGAGGACAAGCTTACCGCAGCATGGAAAATGAATCGAAATAATCCAAGCATAAATAGAGAGTTGGCGAGTCTCTATTGCAAACAGAAAAGATATGCAGAGGCAGAAGTCTTTGCTCGCGCTTCATATGTGGTGGCTCCCACAAACCCGTACTTGCTGGACATAATGGCTGAAACGCTCCTCGGGAAGCTGTCACAAGGGCTGCCCGTTGATCTCGGCGAGTTGAACAGAATTTTTGCGGCTTTGAAGCGGTATGGAGATGCACCTGGTTCTTCGTTCTATCTGATCCGAGAGGCACAACGGCTTGTTCGGGAGAGGAATCTGTTGGAGGCGCGCCGTGTGATAGACAAAGCCATAGAAAGAACGCCAGCATTGCTCTCTGCGCATTTCATTAAAAGTGAAATTTGCCTTGAGCAAAATGATGTCCGAGGCGCGGAACGATGCGCAAGTGAACTAAATCGGCTGCTTACAGACCTCGGAGGGTTCAGTGAGGGTGATGAAGCTAGGCTTGCGGAGTTGCAAGTACGGATTGAGATTAACAAGTCTCAATTTCGAATGGCGAAAGCCGCAATCGAACGGAAGGCGTTTTTGACCGACGCTATGCAGCGGCGGCTCTTGTCGCTTCTAGCTAAATCCATATCTTTTGATCCTTCGAAAGCCGACAAGGACCTTCAGGATTGGGCAAGGCAGTACCGGGAATAGCGCCCCCGGCGATATTGACCCATCGCGCAGGTGGTCAATTGGATTCTTTTTGCTCAAGTCTGGCATTGCAGACCGACGTTTGCGAACACCTGCGAGCGACGAGCGTCAGAGTATCCGGTCACGAGTTGGGCGATGATCGTCGCGATCTTGTCACCGCCCTTGGCCGACGGTTCGATTGGGTTGGCATAGTCCGCTCGGTCGCTACAGACGAGCCTAAGATCAATCAACGGCAGTGCGCTGGTAAACGCGGCGCGGGTAATGACATCGTTGAAGACGGTGAGAGCGGTTGAGCAGAGGCGCTGCTCCGCTGGATCGTCAAAACGGCCGTCGTAGATGGTGCAGAGCGCGACCGGAACTCCTCGCCCGAGCACGGCATCGACCATCGAGTGGTAGTCCCGCGCAAACTGCTCGGATATTTCAGCGAACTTCGCCACCACCTCGCCGACGGACTCCGCCGGTTGGTGGAATATGTCGATGTAGGGCAGGGCATCGTTGCCGCCCGCACTGACGATGAGATGGCTGGCATCGTCGGGTACGGAGCCGAGTTGGCCTTCTACATCGCGAGCACACGACCCATCGACGGCGCACAGGCTCGCCTTCCAGGACCGCGGCAGCTTGGTGCGGAGCTGCCGCACGACATCGGGCTCGCCCGGAACGTATGTCGCGTTGTCAAAGATCGAGTCGCCGAGAAGAACGACGTGGCTCATGGATGCGCTTTCTCTCTCAAAGTTGCTCAGGGAAGCGTGTCGGTGGCCCCTAGGAGACTCGTACGGGGCTGGTTGCTGGCCTTGGAGCTTCCAGGCCGGGAACACTGAATGCCGCTGTGCGCATTCCTATGGACTCTGTGGCGTTTGGGTGCGGGGGATGAGTCTTCGTCGGATTCTAACTGGACGCCTTGCCGGATCGTCCGGCCAGCCGTTCAGCTCCCCTCTCTGCGACACGGCGTATGTCGTCGCCGCCCCCTATTTCTGAATCAGGTTCTATCCCGGTTTCTACCTGGCGATACTTCTCCCAGAAGCCCTCCCAATTGAACCACTGGCCGGGAGCCATCGGCCCGCGTTTGGTAGGCGTGATAAAGAACGCCAATTCAAATAGGTCCCTGTCGAGTTCCTCCGTACCTTGAGTCCTCAACTGTAATTGTGCCTCTCGCATGAGTTCATGAATTTCTTCCGGGGGAGCTTGGCGGACCTTCGAGGCAACGAGCGCGTTCACGAAGTCTACCTCCTCCTTGGAAATGCCTTCCTCGATCCACCAGTTTTCATCGTCTTCACCGGCCATCCATTTCCTCCCTGCTGTGGGCGAGCAAATTTGCGCTCAGAGAGGACGCTCGTCAAAGCGGTGGCGATGCGAGATCGTGTCAGAAAAGTGGCGCGTGAGGGCTCACTATGACAACAGGCGAAGCTCAGTTCCCGAAGACGCAGTCTTGATCCCGACAATGCCACCAGCAGCAAGCGCGTGGATCGCGCGATGTAATTCCGACGTGGACGTGCCGAGGGCCTTCGCGAGTCCGCGCTGACCGCTGCGAACGCTTCCTCCGTGCGCCTTCAGGTGCTCCAGCACGGCAGCCTTGAGGCCAGTCGCGGGTGGTTTAGCAGTCTCTTCGTCACCAGGGCGTTGTGCATTCGCTCTGGAGGTCTGGCCGCGATCCCGTGTCGGGACAGGCGTTCCATTGGTCAGCACGACAGCCAGCGCAGAGCCCACTTCGAGGGCCAGCACGGGGACCAACACGAGCCATTCGGAAAGCGTTCCGGCCTCGCTTGGAACACCTGCGGCGGCGAGATACGTCGCCAGAGCGGATGCGCCAGGGTCCGCCTTGGTGGGCGGCGGTGCCGATGCAAGGTCGCGCTCGGCGTCGCGGAGGGCCACCTGCAACCGTTCTCGACGGACCGTCGTCCCGGCCTCGGCGGTGAGGGCGGCGATCTCGGCGCAGACGCGGCGCGTGATGGGGCCGTATCCGGGAGCCGACGTGTCCTCGCACGAGGCGAGCTTCGGCGTCGTCTTCAGGC
>NZ_JBFWPA010000312.1:0-2883 GCF_050250235.1 Pseudorhodoplanes sp. | reverse complement strand
TGGAGAATGGAACGCGACATGCCGCCGATTTAATTATCGGCGCCGACGGCGTGAATTCTGCGGTCCGGAATTCTCTGGGACTTACAAAATCGGTCATAAATTTACGCGACGGTTGCGGACGATATCTTATTCCGCGAAGGCCGGATGATCCGGTTGAAAAATCGCTGGAGTACTGGAATGGCGGACGTCGGGTGGGCATCGTGCCAGCCAGCCCCAATGAAGTTTATGTTTATCTCTGTTGCCCCGAGAGCGACGTTCAAGGCCAAAAATCCCCCGTCGATCACGAATCCTGGATCAAGTCTTTCCCGGCCTTGAAGAGGTTTATCGAACGCGTCACGGACAATGGTCGTTGGGCGTCCTTCAGCGATGTGACTTGCCATACCTGGCACAAGGGCAAGGTTGCAATCGTCGGCGACGGCGCTCACGCGATGTCTCCCAATCTCGGTCAAGGCGCCTGCGTCGCCATGCAATCCGCCTTTGTCCTCAGCCGCGACTTGGCCGGCAACAAGGATGTTCCGGAAACCTTGGCGCGATGGGAAAAAGCCCAGCGTCCCGTTGTGGACGCCACCCAGCGGTTCTCGCGACTCTACGGCAGGATCGGCACGCGCTGGCCGCGCGCGTTGCTTGATCTGAGATCTGCGCTCGTCTGGGGAATCGGACAATCCGCCGCGCTCCAGCGCCGCATCAATGTTGCGGCGCACAGCCAGATTCCCCGCAAAACGAATGCAGGAGCCATCGGAATCACGCCGCATGTCAGCCATTGATAGGCGAAATTGTCGAGAAGCTGAATGCGAAACTGAACGGTTGCGTGTGTAGGTCTTATTCCAATCAAGCGGAGAGTGCTTATGAAAATGGCTATGATCCGTCTTTTCTACAAAGCGGCCTTATCGGCAATAATGATAACGACCGCGTCAAGCGCCTTGCAGGCTTGGACGATTGATGCCGTTCGAACCGAACCTGCCTTTGATCTCTCTCAAAAAAATCTTGTTTCCACAAAATATACGTCCCTTGAGCCTTCAGCGATCACCAAGAAATGGAATGTCTGTCTCCTGCTTCCGCACACCGACAATCCCTTCATGGTGTCGGTTCTCTACGGGGGCATCACCGAAGCTCAACGTCTCAAGATCCAGCTGGAGGCAAAATCAGCCGGCGGATATGAAAACGTTGCAAGACAGATCGACCAGGTCGAAAGCTGCGTAACGCGAGGCGCGCAGGCTATCGTTCTGGTGTCCGTGTCCCGCACAGGACTGAATGATGCGATCGCCGCGGCCGCGGCGCGCGGCGTGGTTGTCATCGACACGATCAACGGCGTGACTTCTGACAAGATCACGGGACGCGTCGTCACGTCTTATGGCAAAATTGGAGAAACCTTCGGCAAATATCTCGCCGGGAAACATCCCGCCGGCTCCGGAAAAGTGAAAACGCTCTACATGGCGGGTCCGGCCGGCGCGAGCTATGTCGGCTTCATGGAATCGGGGTTTCGTGATGCGATCAAGGGCTCGGATATCGATGTCGTTAAATCGCTGTATGCCGCCAGCAGCAAGGCAGCCCAGTTCCCCGTGGTTGAAGACGGCCTGCTCGCCTTCCCGGACGTAAAATATGTCGTCGGGAACGCTCCGGCGATCGAAGCCGCCTACGATATCCTGCGCGACAAAGGCCGCAAGAATGTGGGATTGGTCGCAGGCTTCGTCACGCCGCAAACGCTCGCCTTGGTTGAAAGCGGTGACGTGGAAGCAACCGTGTCTGCTTCCGAAGTGATGCAGCCCGCCATGGCGATTGATCTCGCCGTTCGGGCGCTGGAGAAGAAACTGGAAATCAAGGACGTGGCGCCCAATTCCTTCATTATCAGTCGGGACAACATCAAGACCTTCGACAAGAACGTTACCATCGCGCCGGCCGGCTGGAAGCCGGTATTCAATGTAGATTGATGCTGCGGACCAGCCACCGGCATATCCCGCCGGTGGCTGGCCTTTGCGTTGGGCAGGCGCAAAATGAATAATCAGGAGAGGTCGCAAACGACCCTCCATGCTGAGCGTATTTCTCAGCGCGACAAATATGACCCGCGGGGAGCGAAGATGAGGGAAAACGATACGCCACGTGCGCAATCGGATGATATTTTTCAGACGACCAAGAGCTTTTTCGTTGCAGTCGGCATTCTCCCATTTTTACTCGCGGTGGCATTTCTTATTCTGGGTCTCATCGAGCCGCGCTTCTGGTCCGCAGAAAATATCTTCAACGTCTTCAGGCAATCCAGTTACCTGAGCGTCGTGGCAATGGCTCAGTTGCTCGTGCTGCTGACGGGCAATTTTGACCTTTCGGTGGGTTCGAATATCGCCCTGGTGAGTGTCGTGGCTAATCTCATCGCAGGCGACATCATTCTGCGCTCGCCCGATTCAACGATTCTCGCCATGACACTCGGCGCGCTTGGAGGTCTCGCAGCCGGCACCATTGTCGGCGTCGTCAACGGCATTGGCGTCGCCTACATGAAGGTTCACTCCTTCATCATGACGCTCGGAACCATGTCGGTTGCGCTTGGAGTGGCGCTTCTGCTCTCAAGCGGCATGCCGGTTTCGGGTATGCCGCGCGATTTCGGCCAGATATTTGGCTATGGTCGGTTCCTCGGCATCCCGGCCCCGGTCATTGCAACGCTGTCAATTCTGGTTCTGCTCTATGTGATGCTGAATTGGACCAGGTTCGGAAGGCATATCTATTCCATCGGCAGCAATATCCAGGCATCGCGGCTTTCCGGCATCGATACTCAGCGTCACCTCTTTTGGGCGCATACCCTCTGCGGAATTATCGTGGCCTTCGCGGCAATCCTTCTCACGGCGCGCGTCGGCACCGGTGAAGCTCACATGGGCAACCAGTTTGCGCTGTCCTCCA
>NZ_JBFWPA010000311.1:0-3093 GCF_050250235.1 Pseudorhodoplanes sp. | reverse complement strand
ACGTGCACGAGTTGATTGACGACGTTGTGCGCTCCAACGTTTCGGGGGTGGCTATTCAAATCCACGATGATTACGTCGCCCCTCTTGCCATTTTCCAAAGTGCCACAGAAGCGTTCAAGTCCTAACGTCCTCGCGCCACCATGCGTGGCCATCCTGATAATCTGGTAAGGCGTGATTATTTGCGCATCGAGATGATGAACGCGCTGCAACAAAGAAGCGAATTTCATGACCTGAAACATGTCTTGTGTGTGATTCGATGCAGCGCCATCCGTGCCGAGACTCACCGTAACTCCAGCGGCAAGCATCTCGCTCACCGGGGCGACTCCATCGCCCAGCAGCATATTGCTTACGGGGTTATGGGAAACCGCCGTTCCGGTTTCCGCCAGCAGCCGTATCTCATATGGCGAAACATGCACGACATGTGCAAATACGCTGCCCTCGCCCGTCAAACCGTGGCGATGCACCAGCTCGACGACACCGCCAGCGCCATACTTCTTGCGTACCAAGTCAAGCACTCCGCATGCTTCAGCAATATGGCTGCTAATGCCAATGCCGCGATGGTCCGCGTATTCGCGGCAAGCGCTGCAGAGGCTGGGACTCGATGAAACAGGCGGGGTATTTGGCCCCGTCATAAAACTGAGCCTTCCAAAAGGAAGCGGGCGGGTCGAAAAGCGCTGCATCAAACTGTCGGTTTCGCGAAATGCCTGATCCGCCGTCTCCACCAGAACCGACGGGACCACCTCGCCGCCGTCCATCACGGTACGCGCAACAACGACGCGAATCCCTGCCGAGAGCAAACCTTCGGTCGTCGCTGCAGGGTGATTAACGGATTGGTTCGTGAAGTGATGATCGCACACTGTCGTCACGCCGGAACGAACCAATTCAAGAGCTGCCAGTTGCGCGCTGATCAGGCAATCCTCCGGATGCAGGACTGCTCCAGCGCTGTACACCTTTCTAAGCCAAGGCAGTAAATTCAGATTGTCGAACGCACCTCGGAGCAGCGTTTGGTACGAATGTGTATGGGTGTTGATCAAACCCGGCATCGCAAGCCGGCCGGCGGCGTCAATGCGACGCGCCCCGGCCGGAATCGCATCCTCAGGTGCCGGTCCCTCGCCAAGCTGCTGGATATTTCCGTCCCTGATTATCAAATGGTGGTTGGGCAAAATGGCCACACGCTCGCCCATTGGCAAGATGGTGGCGCGCTCTATGACGAGATTGGCCATTGCGCCCTCGCAAGTACCACTAACGGTCTCTCGAAGACTTACTTGGCGAGAACCCGCTCCATAAACTTGTTTTCGAAGACCTGGTTGACCGTGATTGTATTCTTCAGCTCGCCGGCAGCAACCAAGTAACCAATCATCGATTGAATGCCCGCCGATGTTGCCTCGCCGTTCTTCGACAGAGATTCTTGGCCAATCCACAGATCGTATGTAGCCGCCGCATCCTTGAGAGCGGTGTTCGATTTTTCCGCGAGAATGCGAATGGCTTCTTCCTTGTTCGCAGGATCATACAGCCACCGGTGTGCCTTGCGCTGCACGGCCAGGAACCGCTCGATCAACTCCGGATCTTTTTCCGCGATTTTGCGCGACGTGCTGTAGCTGCTCCAGATCAGCTGGTCATAGGCCATCGTGGAATAGCCAAGCAGCCGAAACCCTTCGCTTATCGCCTTGAAGTCTTGCGGCTGGCCGAGCCAAGCGCCCGCAATCGCATTCGCGCGGAGTGCGGCATACCGCGCGCTCGTCCCTCCAATTTCGACAACTTCGACTTCATTGCGGACGCCGTTCTTCTTAAGAACCTCGTCCATCCATAGACCGTCCATAGACTTGAGGGCGGACACGCCGACCCGCTTACCCTTCAGATCGTTAAACGATCGAATGTCGCCCCGCGTCACGAAGCTATATATCGGGCGATTAATGACAGAGCCGACGATGATCAGGTCAGCATTACCGGTCGCGACCGCCTTCAGCAGCGGGTCCGGACTTCCTCCAGCGATATGAACGCCACCGCCGATTAACGCTTGCACAGTTCGGGTATTCGACTCCATCGCAGTGACTTGAATGTCGATGTTCGCTTCTTTGTAGAAGCCCTTGGCTTCAGCAACGTAATAAGGCCATTGCACGGCGCCCACCGCCGTAACGCCTACGGTCACCTTAATTGGAGGCGGTGCTGCCTGCGCATCCTTCTTTTGGCCGTAAGCAGAGACTGGAAGAGACAACCACAACATACCTAGCGCAGTCGTAAAGATGGCATTCGCCGTCATATTCGTTGCACGAGTCATTTGGCTACCCTTTCATCAAGTGTCCCCGGTCTTTCAGTAAAGCTTGCCATTGTCGGGCCGGCCCTTGCGCGGCAAATAGCGTCCAAACGGTTCACCGACAATTTGCGGGCGAGGCGCATCGTCGGGCCATTCTGCGATCACACGACCACGCAGCATGGTCATGACCGGCCATCCTTTGATCTTGCGCCCAGACATCAGAGACCAACCAGGACGGCTGTGAATCATGTCGTCTCGCACCTCCACTTCTCTATCGATGTCGATAACAACCAAATCAGCATCGCTTCCCGGGAGAATTGCTCCCTTTTTGGGATAGAGGCCGAAGATCCGTGCGGGATTTTCGCAGCACACCTCTACGAGCCTCTCCCAGGTAATCCTCTTTTCATTGATCCCTGCGTGAAGCATCGCGGGCAAATGCGCCTCAACGCGCGAGGGAAAGCCGCTCTTCTCTTTGGACCAGACTCCTTCGGCTTCCATCTTCTTTCTGGTGCCGCGAGCAACCACATGATCCGAACCGACAGCGTCGATCGTTCCGTCGCGAAGCGCTTCCCACGTCGCCTCTATTGCCTCGCGATTCCTTAGCGGCACATTGATCCGCCAGTCGTCCCGGGTAAAAAACAGCCAGGGCGAGCCGGTCTGCGCAATCATGCGTATTCCTTCGGCCCGGCTTTTGCGGATTTCCTCGAAGCTGAGCGGATTTGTTGAATGCTGGATATAAATCGGGCAGCCCGCCATCTTGGCTAGGTAGCCGAAGCTGCGTATGTGATGCGCTTCGGTGTACCAAGGAGACCGATCATCCCACGCCCCCATGTCCGTTC
>NZ_JBFWPA010000310.1:0-3097 GCF_050250235.1 Pseudorhodoplanes sp. | reverse complement strand
TATGTCGTCCTCGAACTCCTTGAAGCTCCCGAGCAGGGACATGTCGGACAGCTTCAGGTCCGATTGCGAGCGGATATTTTGCTCGGAATAGAAGCTCTTGGCCTTCTCCGCCTCGGCCTGCCGATCGATCTCGGAATAGCTCACATGGCAACCACCATTCTCGCTGACGATGATGCCGCCTTTCTGCGAAAGCCGGTTGATCTCGAAGGTCGTGAAGAACGTATGCAGGATGCTGGCGTGATAGCTGTCCTTGGTGTTCTCGACATAAAGCTTCCAGTTATTTGGCAAGATCTGCGTGAAGCGACCGAGCACTACTGGCTTGCGTCCGTCCAGAACCCGGCGGATGCGATCGAGCACCGCTTCGCCGATATAGGTCTCGATATCCTCCACGTCTTCGTCGAAGCTACCGAAGACCAGACCATAGAGCGTCGCGATCCGCATCTTCTTCGGCCCTTGCTCGGACATGCAGAAGTCCGTTGCGATGCCGCCCCGCCCGCGGATGCCATCCTTGAACGCGACGGCCACCAGGTCGCCCTGAAGGTTGTGCCGCCAGGCGTGATAAACGCACGTGAAATCTTTGACGTTGCCGCGATCTTCCAGCGCCAGCAGCGAACCACGATGCGCGCAGCGATTCTCAAAACCGTAGATCTCGCCATCCGTATCGCGCGTCGCGATAACGGGCTTCTCGCCGACATCGACCGCCACGAAATCGCCTGGCGCCTGCAGCTCCGCTTCTAGGCACAGAAAATTCCACGTCGGGCCCTCGAACAGCTTTTGCTTTTCAAGGGAATAGATGTCCTCGCGCTGGAACAGCCAATACGGCACGCGCCGCGCACCATCATCCTTGGACCAGGCAGGCAGATCGAGCGGCACGCGCGTCAGGTCATCCATGTTCCGATCGCCAGCTTGTTTGTCCAACGTTCGTTCGGTATACGAACATCGGTCGTTATATGGATTTTCTTTACAGACGGAGGTTTTTGATGTCAAGTTTTGCGCCGGTTGCGCCGCGCATCGATGGGTGCATACGGGGTGGCTTTTCAAGGTGACAATTCAAAAAGGCGGTTATCTTGATAGACTTGGTTTTTCTGTCCGCCAGCAGCCAGATCGGATCCGTTCACCGGCGGCTCGCAACAGCGGCCGCGGCGCTGACAAATCGCGAATTCAAGGACGTAGCTAAAGCCACGCTGATTGACCTGAACAACCTTGACCTACCGAATTTTTCCGAACGCAATGAAGCTACGAACGAGACGCCGATCCATGCGACCACACTCCGCAACCAGCTGTCACAGGCGGACGGGATGTTCATGAGCTCCGACGAATACACCGGGGCCTATTCCGCGCTCTTGAAAAATGCCCTCCGATGGCTGTCCTCGCTCGGCGCAAAGAGCGAAACACCACTACAGGGAATGCCGATCGCCTTGTGCGGGGCATCATCGAGAGGCGCTGGGTCGTTACGCGGCCAGCCGGCACTCGCGCAGTTGCTTGGCGAACTCGGTGCGCATGTCATCCCGCAATATCTCGAACTTGGAACTGCCGTGAGCCTGTTGGATGACCAAGGTCAGTTCCATCAAAGATTTGAGAAGCAGCTTGCTGAGGGCTGTCTCCACAAGCTGGTCCAGGCCGGGATGGCGCGTCGCTCGCAACACATGCTCGTCGTCGAATGACCAAGTAAATTGAAGACCGGCGGCAAGTACGCTCTGCTTTTTCGGCGACGCAACTTGGGAATAGAAAGACACGTTTCACAAGCAGTCGATGATCCCAACACACCCTGCAGTCAGCCTTCTGATGCATGTGGCGACGCAAGCAGATCCTTGAACGCGCCGGGGATTACGTCGGCCTTGATCTTGCCTTCGGCTGTCCGTACCGCCCACACGCGCATCTCGTATCCTTCAAAGATCACGACATCGCCGCGCATACCTTTGTAGGAGATTTTGAAGCTCTTCTCTCCCCAATTCGAGACCAGCGCATCCACCGAAATTACGTCTTCGTAGCTTGCCGGCGCTCGAAACTCTGCGTGTGCGCCGACCAGTATCGTCGCGAGGATAGAAAATCTTTCGATCAACTTCCTCTGATCCAACCCCGCCCTTCTCAGCAACCCCTGATATGCACAATCCATCCAGTAGAAGTAGTTCGGGTAGAAGATGATTCCTGCTTCATCGCAATCGCCCCAAGCGACCCGCAACTCAAATACGCCTGCCATTTTCCCCTCAGATCTATCGTTTTTGGTGACTAAAGCCTGCTGCGACCGACCGTGGTTTCGAACATCGCTCGCGCCGTTACTGCCGGTCGTCCGTACGGATCGTATGCCACGAGTCGGACCTCTTGATCCGACTCCCCCCGCCCCCGCAATCGGATCTGCGAATTGACAAAGAGCGGCTCAAGAGTACGAAACTCGAATTCCGTCGCAGGATTCGTGGCAGCTTTGCGGGCCAGTTCGCCAAGAAGAAGCGCGGTCAGCGGCCCATGCACCACAACACCCGGATAGCCTTCCTCGCGCGCATAGCTTTCGTCGTAGTGGATGCGATGCGCATTATAGGTCAGCGCCGAGAAGCGAAAGAGCAGAACGGAATCGGGGCTGATATCGAGATGCAAATCGGCGTCTGGAATGTCGCCATTCTGGGGCAACTGATTTGCAGACACCATTTGCTTATCGATGAAGACGTAATTCTGCTCTTCGACGAGGCAGGAAAATCCGTTTTGGCTGATCTCGTTTCGGGTTGTGACGAAGGTAAGCAGCCCTGAGCGACCCTGCTTCCTCACTGCCTTCTCGACCCGTTCATGACAGGACGCAGGTTCACCAAGCCGGAGAGGCTGAAACTGCCGGATCCGCGCGCCCGCGAACATAACGCGCGCCCACGCTGCGAGGCTTCCCGCACGTATGGGCAGGCCATCTTCTGCTGTTTCCGCGCAGTTCGGCGTCGGCAGGAAGTATAGCCAATGCCAGAGGATCGGCAGCGGGTCACCCTCGCGAAACTCTCCCCCGACGATGCCGAGCGCGGCGTTCCAGGCATTAGCGCGCCACGGATCTAGCCATCGGTGCGCTTCCCGATCATGCGCGTCCTCGTCGGGCAATGTGCTCCCGTCAACCATCAAGCTC
>NZ_JBFWPA010000309.1:0-3142 GCF_050250235.1 Pseudorhodoplanes sp. | reverse complement strand
CGGGCGTGAAGGCGTTCACCGCGGCGGTGCTCGGCGGCATCGGCTCGCTGCCGGGCGCGCTTCTCGGCGGACTGCTCATCGGCCTGATCGAAACGCGGTGGTCGGCCTACTTCTCCATCGACTACAAGGACGTGGCCGCGTTCTCCATTCTCGCGATCACGCTGATCTTCCTGCCGCAGGGTATCCTCGGACGCCCTGACGTCGAGAAGGTGTGACGTGGCGACGCAAGCCGCGATCCACGGCACGGCGGCAAAGCCCGCGGGGCGGGTGGATGTCGCTCATATTGTGAAGGACGCGTTCTTCACGACGCTGATCTCGATCGGACTGTTCGCTCCCCTGGTCGGTTTCAAGACGGTCACCAACATCTCCAACGAACTCACGCTGGAGACGCGCTGGCCGCTGATGTTCGGACTGGTTGCGGCCGTGGTCATCGGGCGCCTTTTCTTTTTGCTGGTGCTCGAGCCGCGAAAACGCGCACAAAGCGCTTCTGCCCGCATCCGCGGCGCGCGGGAGATCGCGATCCGCGAGGGCCTCGCGCAATGGTTCACGCCGTTCGCTTTGGGTTTCGTCGTCGTCTATCCGCTGCTGGTGCTCGGCATCAATGGGACGCAGGGCGCGGTGAAATGGATCGACAATTTCGGCATCCAGATTCTCATCTACGTGATGCTCGGCTGGGGCCTGAATATCGTCGTCGGACTCGCCGGGCTTCTCGACCTCGGCTATGTCGCGTTCTACGCCGTCGGCTCCTATGCCTACGCCCTGCTCGCCAAGACCTTCGGCTTCTCGTTCTGGATTCTGTTGCCGCTCTCCGGAATGCTGGCGGCGTTCTGGGGCATCCTGCTTGGCTTCCCGGTGCTGCGGCTTCGTGGCGACTATCTCGCCATCGTCACGCTCGCCTTCGGCGAGATCATCCGCATCGTCGTCACCAATTGGGTTTCCGTCACGAACGGCTATGCCGGCATCAGCGGCATCCCAAGGCCGACATTCTTCGGCATTCCGTTCAACGCGTCGGACCAAGGGTTCGCCGCGGTCTTCGGCCTCGAGTTCACGCCGCTGCACCGCACCATCTTCCTTTATTACGTCATCCTCCTTCTCGCGATGGTCACCGCGTGGGTAACGGTGCGGCTACGCCGCCTGCCGGTCGGCCGCGCTTGGGAGGCGCTGCGCGAGGACGAAATCGCCTGCCGCTCGCTCGGCATCAACACCACCAACACCAAGCTCACCGCCTTCGCCATGGGCGCGATGTTCGGCGGCTTCGCCGGTTCCTTCTTCGCCGCTCGGCAAGGCTTCATCAGTCCGGAATCCTTCACTTTCATGGAGTCGGCGATCATCCTCGCGATCGTCGTGCTCGGCGGCATGGGCAGCCAGATCGGCGTCGCCATCGCGGCCGCGGTGATGATCGGCGGCACCGAGATCATGCGCGACCTCGACTTCCTCAAGGAGATTTTCGGCAACGACTTCGATCCGACGCAATTCCGCATGCTGATTTTCGGCTTCGCGATGGTGCTGATCATGATCTGGCGCCCGCGCGGACTGATCGGCACGCGCGAACCGTCCGCATTCCTGCATCGACGCAAGGCGATCTCCGGCGCGCATGTGAGCGAGGGCCACGGATGAGCAACGCCCGCGGCGCTCCGATCCTGCAGGTCGAGCATCTCACCATGCGCTTCGGCGGTCTCGTCGCCGTCAACGACCTTTCCTTCACGGCAAGCAGCGGCGAGATCACCGCGCTGATCGGCCCGAACGGCGCCGGCAAGACCACGGTCTTCAACTGCATCACCGGCTTCTACAAGCCGACGGAAGGGCGCATCGCGCTACGCCACGGCGGCGACGGTATCTGGGAGGAACTGCCGGCTCTCACCGATTCCAGCCGCCGCAGCATCAAGCGCGGCGACGACGCGCTGTTCCTGCTGGAACGGCTGCCGGATTTCCTGGTGACGCAGAAGGCGCGGGTCGCGCGGACGTTCCAGAACATCCGCCTGTTCCAGGGCATGACGGTGCTCGAGAATCTGCTGATCGCGCAGCACAATCCGTTGATGCTCGCCTCCGGCTTCACGTTCCTCGGGCTCCTGGGGCTTCCCGTCTACAGGAGCGCCGAAGCCGAGGCGATCGAGCGCGCCCGCTTCTGGCTGGAGAAGATCCGCCTGATCGACCGCGCCGACGATCCCGCGGGCGATCTGCCCTACGGCGACCAGCGCCGTCTCGAGATCGCCCGCGCGATGTGCACGAGCCCGGTGCTGCTCTGTCTCGACGAGCCGGCGGCGGGCCTCAATCCACGCGAAAGCGCCGAACTCAACGTGCTTCTCAATTCCATCCGTCAGGACTTCCCCGTGTCGATCCTCCTGATCGAGCACGACATGTCGGTGGTGATGGAAATTTCCGACCACATCGTCGTGCTCGACTACGGCACGAAGATTTCCGACGGCTCGCCGGAGGAAATCCGCAACGATCAACGCGTCATCGCCGCCTATCTCGGCGTCGAGGACGAGGATGTTGAGAAAGTCGAAGCGGAGGTGGGGCTGTGATGGCCGAGGCGCGGCAGGGCCGAAACCTCCCCCTGAAAGGGGGAGGTCGATCGCGCAGCGATCGGGAGGGGGTCGTCCTCAAGTCTCGCTTTTCCAAAACTAGAGAAATGACGACACGCGCTCGCGACTTGCGGCGTGATCTGACGCGCGCTGAGCGAAAACTTTGGTACGCGTTGCAGCGAGGCCAAATAAATGGCTTTGGCTTCCGGCGCCAACATCCAGTTGGGCCCTTTGTCTTGGACTTCTACTGTCCAGCCGCACGATTGGCGATCGAACTCGACGGTGGACAGCACAACGAACTCACCAGAAAACATGACGAAAGACGGGGGCGCTGGCTCGCTGCGAAGCACATCACAGTTTTACGATTCTGGAATAATGAAGTTCTGTCGAATCTCGAAGGCGTGCTCACCGTCATCGCGTCTGCCCTAGTGACGCACGTGACCCCCACCCGGACGGCTTCGCCGTCCGACCTCCCCCGTTTAGGAGGAGGTTTAAGAGGGGCATCTCATGACTGAGCCGCTCCTCTCCGTGCAGGGCGTGAAAAGCTATTACGGCAACATCGCCGCCCTCAAGGGCGTCGACATGGAGGTGCATGACGGCGAGATCGTCACGCTGAT
>NZ_JBFWPA010000308.1:0-3162 GCF_050250235.1 Pseudorhodoplanes sp. | reverse complement strand
TGCTCGCTTCATTTTTTAACATGGTTGATTTGAATTGGGTGCGCGATCGAATAGATCGCGCACCCTTGCTGTCAGTCCTTTGGACGGGACTTAGCTACTTCCGAAAGCGGAATCATGACGTCTGCACCGTCATAGTAAGTTGTGTCGATCATGACGCCGCGGCCGTCTTTTACGTCCAGCTTGCCCATGTAAGTACCATAAGTGAGCTGGTGATCTTCCGCGCGCATTGTCATTTTGCCGACTGGTGTCGTAACCGACAGCCCCTCAAGCGTCTTAATGAGGGTGTCTGTCTTTGTGTCCGGCGCCTTCTTCAGCATTTCCCCGACGAGCTGCCCCATCACGTACCCAATAAAGGATCCGTGACGCGGATAGTCCTTGTACTTGGCTTGATAGTCGCTAACGAATTTCTGGTGAGCTGGATCTTTGATCGAGTACCAAGGATAGCCGTTAACGATCCAACCCTTCGGAGCATCTTCTTTCAAGATATCGAGCCATTCCGGCTGGCCGGTTTCATAACTGACGACAGAACGATTCTCGAAAAGACCTCGAGGACCGCCCTCCCGCACCAGCTTCACGAGATCCGCGCCAAATAATACGTTGAAGATCGCTTCAGGTTTTGCGCTCTGGATTGCTTCGATTGTAGCGCCGGCGTCAATTTTTCCGAGTGGCGGGTATTGCTCCGCAACAACCTCAAACCCCGGAACGAGCTCCTTCATTTGAATTTTGAAGTTCTCCGCGGCAGCCTGCCCATATTCGTAGTTCGGCGCGATGATCGCCCACTTCTTCTTACCGGTCTTTGCCGCTTCCTTGGCGAGCACCTTAACGACCATGTAGGTGCTCGAGCGATTGCGGAACGTGTAGCGATTTCCCTGTGCCATCGTTAAGTTATCTGACGCGGCCTGCGATACGATGTAGAGGATCTTCTTTTGCTTTGCGAAGTCAGCGAGGGCAAAGGCTACGGGCGAGAGGAACCCGCCGACCATGAAATCAACATTGCGGCGCGACACGAGTTCATCGGCCGCCCGCACGGCATCGGCGGGAACACCACCGTCATCTTGGCTAATGATTTCGACTTTCCGCCCTTGAGCACCACCCGCCGCATTGAACTCGTCAATCGCAAGATTCAACCCGTTGCGGTAGGGAATGCTCACTGCCGAGAAGCGATTGTAGCTGTTTAGATCTCCAATCTTGATGGTTTGCTGTGCCATAGTCGGAGTGGTCTGACTTAAAGCAACGACTGCTGCGATCGTGACTGCCAACATGTATTTCTTCATCTGTCTCTCCTGGGTTCAGGTAGTTCCAAACGGCGCCTCTTACGATGCGCCGGTCGCGCCCTAACAGGTTGCTTGAATCGCGAGAGAAAGAGCGCGCACCGCTGCTCGCGTACTGTCAAAAACAGGAATTCTGGCCCCCTCCAAATCCTCGAGCCATTTTTTCCCGGTATCGTCGCCATAAATGACAACGACGAAAGGCTTTTCGTACTTGTCGCGCAAGCGACGGAGCAGCGATCCAAACTCGTCAAATGCAGCCCCGGCTGGCGCCAAGAGAATTCCTATAACCGCGTCCACGTTTGGATCTTGAAAGATAGGTTCTAGACCTTGCTCATGCGCAAATTTCGAACCTTTAAGATCGACGGAAATCCAGAAATCAAAAGGGTTCGCGGGAGGAATGAATGCAGGCAGGATTTCTTGTAGTTTGGCGGTGGTCTCCGTGCTGAACTCTGCCATCTGAAGACCTTCGGAAACCAGCATATCGGTCGACATAACGCCAAGCGCACCACTTGTGGTCGCGATCGCGATCCGTCGCCCTTTCGGTCGTGGAAGCATTTCCAGAGTGCGGAGAGCATTCATAAACTCTCGTTCGTCATCTGCTCGAGCAATGCCAAATTGTTTAAAGCCAACTTGGAGCAGCGCGTCGTCCGTCATCATGGAGCCGGTGTGCGAGGCCGACGCGCGCGCACCTTCGGCAGTACGGCCCGACTTCAAAACAACAACTGGCTTACGAGTGCGAACCTCCGCAGCCTTCTCCATGAAAGCACGCGGATTGTCGATTGATTCAAGATAGAGCCCAACGACGCTGGTCTCGGGATCTGCTCCGGCAAAATCAAGAAAGTCAATTTCGTCAACATCCACTTTGTTTCCGACGGCAAGACTCGTCATCACGCCGGGGCGTTGGACGTCCTGATTCATGAATTCAAGCATCACGGCGCCATTATAGATTCCGCTTTGTGCAAAGAGTGAAATTCCACCTTTCTCCCAACGTGGATAGCCAACGAAACTGCCCATCATCGACGTATGCGCATCGATAATCCCGATGGTATTGGGCCCGATGAGGAGTAGATCGTACTGCTCGGCAAGCTTCTTGAGCTTGAGTTGATCAGCCTTTCCCAGCTCTCCGACTTCGGAAAAGCCCGCCGCGATGATGCAGACAGCGCGGCATCCCGCGCGGCCGCATTCCTCTACCGCGCCCAACGCGGCATCCCTCGGAAGAGCAACAAAAGCGAGGTCCACTTTCTTCGGAGTTTGAGAGATCGAGGGGTAGGCTTGGCGGCCAAAGACCTCTTTTGCGCCTGGGTTGATTGGATAAAGGTCGCCGACGAACCCACCGTTCACCAGGTTACTGAACAGGAGACCGCCTGATTTGCGAGGATTTGACGACGCTCCGACAACCGCCACGGACCGGGGTCGCAGAAGGGGTTGCAAGTCTCTCATACTGTTAGGCCCCGCAAAATTAAAAGTGCATCTAGCGCACAGGCGCCGTTGGCACTGATGCTGATTGGATTGATTTCAATTTCGCTTACGTGCTTTTCGAATTCCGGTGCGCAGATGAAGTCTGAAATCGACACGATCGCATCTCGTGCTACTTGCCGGTCAAAAGCAGGCTTGCCTCGATAGCCTTCGAGAACTCTCCGAAGAGGTGTGGCGTCAATTAAAGAATCGACATCCTGAGGGCGCAGGGGCGCTAGCTTATGCTCGATGATCCGCACCAACTCCGTATGGACGCCTCCCATACCAAAGCTCACGACCGGACCTAGCGCTCTATCAAGGCGTCCAGCCAACAGCCACTCAGGAAACGCCGGCCGGTACTCCTCAATTAAGAACCCGTCTATTGTCGCGTCGGGCCGAGCTAGTCGTACGCGGCTTCAAATATCATTGCACGCCC
>NZ_JBFWPA010000307.1:0-3206 GCF_050250235.1 Pseudorhodoplanes sp. | reverse complement strand
CCATCGCGTGTCATAATGACTTGTTGAGGGCCGATAGACTTCATAACGAAGTCATGGGGCTTCGAAACCTCGCTTTCGTGGCCCACGTAGACCCAGCTTCGATACCAGATGTTCTTCAGTTCAAGCTCGAAGATTTCCGGATCATTATAAAGCGCACTGCGGACGCGATCAGGCTTGATGAGATGGCTCCAAATTGAACCGCGCTGCACCACGTTCATCGTTACACCATTGTTGGGATCAAGTTTGCTCTTTAATAAACCGGATGTCCGTTCAATAAATAGCATAACTTGGCGCATGGCTCAAGGGGCCGGGATCCAATCGGGCGCGGCGATTTTCTCAGCGATTTCAGCACGTCTGCGGTGCGAGTCATAGAATCGCGATCGACCTGCGCCAGAAGGGGGCTTCGAGACTGATGTTGCGGGCTAGCGTCCGCTGAAGCGCGTCTTCCGCTTTTCGAGAAAGGCGGTGATACCTTCGACGAAATCTTCCGTGGCCGTGCAATCGGCGAATAGCCGGCGCTCTTCGGCCATCTGAGTTTCCAGACTGGATGATGTCGATGCGTGGACGAGGTGCTTGGTCATGCCCACGGCGACGGTTGGGGCCGCGCAGAGCCTGGCAATAATCTTTTCCACGGACGCATCAAAATGCTCGTCCGGAAAGACTTCGTTGACGATCGACAGACTACGGGCCTCCTCGGCGGAAATCCGGTCGCCGAAAACAAATATCTCCATCGCGCGTCGCGAACCTGCCAGACGTGGAATATAGTGCGTCAACCCTCCATCGGGAGGGGCGCCCAAATGCACATAGGCTGCTGAGAAGAATGCAGATCTTGCAGCATACGCGAAATCGCATGCGGCGACGATACCGAGGCCAAGACCGGCGCAAGCACCGCGTATCTTGGCTACAATCGGTTTTGGATTTCCCCGAATTGCATCGATCAAGGGCATCAGATTGGAAATGCGGTCCTCGAAATAGCGGCGCCGCGCATCGGGGTCCATTTCTCTAGCCGGAGCTTCGAAGTCCTTGACGTCGCTGCCGCCCATGAAATGACCGCCGGCTCCTTCGAGAACTACGCAGCGGATGGACGGATCATCGCCGGCAGAACGAAGCAATGATCTCACCGACTGCCGCATCGGCAACGTCATGGCATTGCGAAGTTCAGGGCGATTTAGCGTGATTGTCGCTACGCCGCCATCGACACGATAATTGACATCAGGCATCGACGCACCAAGGGGCAAGTCGCGACAATTGTTTCCGCTTCATGCCGACTTGCGATTCTCGGAAGAACTTGTCGTAGCAAGCTTGCTGTGAAGGCCATTGAGGAAGAGCTGAACAGCCATGTCGGCGAATTCCGCGGGCGATACTTCCCCCTTTGGATCGAACCAGGTAAACGTGTAGTTGATCATGCCAAACACGAGCATCGTATAGACTTTTCGGGTCCGTGCTGTGATGTTGTGCTTGCGATCCAAGTGAACCAGGCATTCGGCCATTTTATCCACAATCCTCCTTTCGAGGTCGTAGATGGCCTTCTGCTCGGTTTTGCTCAGAAACTTGATATCATACAAAAGGATACGCTGTTCCTTTGGTGATTTGGCATTTATTTCGACAATCGTGCGCACCGCCCTTTGAAACTTTAAATATGGATCGGAAATGCCGAGAAGCGAAGTATCCAGCCGCGCAATCAGATCGCGGACATGAGTATCTAGGATGGCAAACAGGATAGCTTCTTTCGAGTCGAAATAATGATAAAGCGCGCCACGCGACAGTTTGCAGGCGTCGGCCAACTCCGCGACCGTCGTGCGCGTATATCCTTGCCGGGAAATCAAATTGACGGCTCCCGTCAGGATGCTCTGTCGTATGTCGTCGTAGTTCTCTGAGCGTGTGCGCGCCATCGGCCGTTCCAGCGAATCTGGGTGCTCTCGCCCCGATCAGTATACGTTACGCCACGTCAGCACAACCGGGGACGCTCGCGCCGCCAGCGGCTTGTCAGCACTACGCCGCTTCATGAACGAGAGACAGATTTAGCATCGCGCGCCGACGCAGCCAGGGGCTCGCCCGGTAGCGCGGGTCGCCGTAGAATTGATGGAGTTGATCGAGAATATCCAGAACTGTTCCTGCCCCGACAAGATCGCCCCAGGCCAGCGGTCCGGTGGGATAGCCCAGGCCGAGGCGGGCGCCCGTATCGATGTCACTTGGACTGGCGATCTGCTGTTGAGCCGCGTCGCAAGCGATATTGACGATCGTTGCCACGACGCGTTGCGCGATAAAGCCCGGACTGTCTTGAACAAGCGACGCAGTGACCCCGGCGTTCTGCATTGCGTGTGCAATGAATGCTGTGATGCCTGATTCGGTCACGGGAGTCGGCATCACTGTGAGATGCTTGTCTGAGATGAACAATGGATCGATTGCGACGGTCCGCCGCGCGTCTATCTTGGCTCTGATCGCGGCTGTGGTTGCATCGGTGCCGATCGGCAGCAGGATGCATGCATCTACGGCGCCCGGCGTTTCGCTCTCGTTCAGCCGGACTCCCGCAGTGCCGAGAATTCTCGTTATAAGCGATCGTGCCTTTTGCTCTCCAGGCCCGATCCAGATCGGCCGGTCCGAGACTTCAGCGGCAAAGCCCGTAACTTCCGGCTCAACCTTTTGACCCTCGCGATACTCATAGAAGCCCTCATCGGTCTTACGTCCAAACAGGCCGGCTGCAACTTGCCGGGCAGCCAGCGGCGAAGGCCGAAATCGTGGTTCTTCGTAAAATTGCCGATAGATTTGCTCCATGACGGGAAAGGACACGTCGAGACCCGTGAGATCGAGGAGCTCGAACGGACCCATGCGAAAGCCGCATGTTTCACGCAATATCCGATCCACAATAAAGGGCGGCGCAATCCTTTCCTGAACAACGCGCAGCCCTTCGGTGTACAGACCGCGCCCCAGATGGTTGACGATAAAGCCAGGGGTGTCGGTGCCGACAATCGGCGTATGCCCGATCTGCCGGACCATACTGACCAGTGTCTCAACGACTTGGCGGGAGGTTCGTACTCCACCGACGACTTCGACGACGCGCATGAGCGGAACCGGGTTGAAGAAATGAAGCCCAGCGCAGCGCTGGGGAAGCTTGCAGGCCGAAGCGATACGACTGATCGACAGTGATGACGTGTTTGACGCCAGGATCGCGTCTGCGGAGACGATCTGCTCCAGTTTTGCGAACA
>NZ_JBFWPA010000306.1:0-3210 GCF_050250235.1 Pseudorhodoplanes sp. | reverse complement strand
ACATCTGGGCAAAGCGAAAGCTCATCGCCCTTTTGAACGAACAGAAGCAAGCCATCATCCACCGAGCCGTCACCCGCGGCCTTGATCCTAACGTCCGCCTCAAACCCTCCGGCGTCCCTTTGCTCGGCGACGTGCCGGACGACTGGGATTTACTTCCATTGAAACGGGTGGCGAAGATTCAGACCGGGATCACTCTGGGAAAACGCTACGAATCCCAAACACTTCAGGACAGACCCTATCTTCGAGTCGCGAATGTGCAAACTGGTCGCGTGGATCTGAGTGTGGTCAAGACTGTCGCTGTTCCAATGTTGGAAGCAGTCGGTGCCGAACTCATGGCTGGGGATGTTTTGATGACCGAGGGCGGTGATATCGACAAGTTGGGCCGTGGTTGTGTCTGGCGCGGCGAGATTGAACACTGCCTTCATCAGAATCATGTGTTCGCGGTTCGCCCGAAAGCTACCCGAATGATTCCGGACTATCTTGTTCTCTTAATGGTATCGCGTCACGGACGGTTCTACTTCGAGACTACGGCTAAGCGAACTACCAACCTCGCCTCCACAAACAGCACAACAATTGGAGCATTTCCGCTGGCATTGCCGCCTATTGTGGAACAGCAAGAGATTCTCACCATCGTAAAGCAGAACACCACGGCACTGGACGTCGCCACGGAACATATTCAGCAAGAGATTGCCCTATTGTGGGATTATCGCATACGCATCGCCTTTGCACTCGTATCTGGCCGCGTCGATATTCGTGACGCAATTGCGATGCTTCCGGACGAAGCTTATGACGAAGCTCCAGGCGACGACGTGGCAGTCGACGACAATCGGCCGATGGATGACGAGGATTCTGACAATGCTGCGCACGAGGAGATCGAGGCGTGAATGACCTTCTCGGCAAGCTTCGTAAGAGTCAACAACGTGGGAGCAAGCCACGTTGCCATTGGATCACTCATGGAACACCGGCCGAAGTGTCCGCTCGTCTGACGGCTCTTGCTTGCCCATTTGCCGAGGTTGCCAAGTCGGACCACTGGATGCCTTGCGGCTTTGACAAATTGTCCGAGGCGCAGTTCCACCGTGTGGCGAACCTTTTAGCCGAGGATCAATGTCGGCAAATACGAACCTGGTGGTTTCGCATCTACCGAGGCGGCCTCCAGACCTCACCTAGTTTTGACATCGCTAGCACTTGCACGGTGGATGGAACGTCGGGACTTTTACTCGTCGAAGCAAAGGCTCACGTTGGCGAACTGACGGGGGAAGAACGCGGGAAGCCCCTGAAGTTAGATGCCTCCAACGGTGGGAGGACTAATCATGATCATATTGTCCAGGCAATCGCCTGGGCCAATTCAATCTTTCATGACGCAACGGGGAAGACTTGGCAGCTATCGCGCGACAATCGCTACCAGATGTCAAACCGCTTTGCCATGGCATGCAAACTCACATCGATCGGCGTCCCAGTAGTGCTTGTCTATCTCGGGTTTTTAAACGCCAAGGACATGAGCCTTGGTGCTGAACGTCCGTTTGCAAGCAGTGACGAATGGAGGCACGCGGTCCTGACGCACAGCACGGCGATCCTGCCGACGGAGACTTGGGACCGCCGCTGGGAACTGCACGGCCGCACATTCGCGCCGCTGATTCGGTCAGTCGAGATTCCGGTCGATCGCCCGTGCGATTTGTTCAAAACTCAAGCCGGCGAACACAGCCCGCAAAGCGATACGGCACAACAAGTTGCGCCGGCGACATCCGGCCTCGACGAGGCTGCGCCAGACGATTCCAAATGCTCCCTAAATGGGAAACATGTTCTTGACGATAATATGGGAGCATGGTAACATTCCATGAGGATCATTTCACGGAAGAGACTGGTGGAATATTGGACACGCGAGCCCGCCGCCGAAGAGGAGCTAAAGGCGTGGTTTGCGGAAGCCAAGAATGCCTCCTGGTCAAATCCATCGGACGTCAAGGCGAAATATGGGAGCGCGTCCATTCTCAAGGATGGTCGCGTGGTCTTCAATATTTGCGGCAACAAATATCGCCTTGTGGTGTGGATCAACTACGAGTTCTTCACCATCTATGTCCGGTTCGTGGGGACGCACAAGGAGTATGACGATATCGACGCACAGACCATCTGATCGCAGGGCGAAGACATGTTAGCCAAGATAATCAAGACTGATGCTGAGCACGAAGAGGCTCTCGCCCGCATCGACGCCATCTTTGACGCCAAGCCCGGAACGCCCGCAGGAGACGAGCTCGAACTTCTCACTTTTCTTGTCGAGAAATACGAGGAGGAGAAGTTTCCGATCGGCCTTCCCGATCCGATTGCCGCCATCAAGTTTCGCATGGAGCAGCAAGGGCTTAAGCCGAAGGACTTGGTTCCCTACATCGGCAGCCGTGGCAAGGTCTCCGAAGTGCTCAATGGCCAGCGGCCTCTCAGCCTGACCATGATCCGCAATTTGGTGACGAAGTTCGGTATCCCCGCAGAGGTCCTTCTCCATGAACCTGGCGCTCAGTTACCGGCCAGCGATCTCGTTGAACTAGGCAAGTGCCTTCCGCTGGCCGACATGATCAAGCGTGGATGGTTTCACGACTTTTCCGGCACCGTCGGCGAGGCGAAGAAGCAGCTAGAGGACCTCATGGTGGGCTTCATGGGGCCGCTGCGAGGGAAGCTAGCTATCCCCGCACTGAACCGACAACGTGTTCGCGGAGGGTCGACGGCCAACGAGCATGCGCTTCTTGCCTGGCGAATCAGAGTCGCCAGCGAGTCGCTGCGCCGGACATTGCCAGAGTTCCAAAAAGGCTGCGTTACGGATGAGTTTCTCTCGGAGGTGGTTAAGCTCAGCTACCTCGATCAAGGACCGCTATTGGCCCGGGAGTTTCTCAACAAGAACGGCATCCACCTTGTAATCGAAAAGCACCTTCCGAAAACGTTTCTTGACGGAGCTGCGATTGCGCTGCCGGATGGAGCACGTTTGATTGCGCTTACACTCCGCCATGACCGCCTGGACAATTTCTGGTTTACTCTTCTGCACGAGTTGGCTCATCTTGCCTTGCACTTGGACAACAGCGATGTTGATGCGATCTTCGACAACTTGGATGAGTCCAGCACAGATTCATGGGAGCGCGAAGCAGACGCGAAGGCAAGAGAAGCTCTTATCCCAACAGATTCATGGAAAGCGTCTCGTCTAGCGGCAAATTTCTCGGTAGAGTCCGTGTG
>NZ_JBFWPA010000305.1:0-3211 GCF_050250235.1 Pseudorhodoplanes sp. | reverse complement strand
AATCTTGCTGAGCGCGGCGTCGTCCTCGCACAGCTTTTGCAGGATCTTGGGAATCTAGCCATCCCATTTGCCATCCTCGAACCGGATGTACGAGGTTCCACTAGCAGTGAAATCGTCGAGAAGGCAGATCGTGTGAAATTTGCACTCTTCATCATTCGGCTCGCGTCCGAGCTGAACTGTCAACGCTTTCTTCAGCTTCGCACCCATAGAGGCCGCTTTCTCATCCGAGATATCGTAGGCATGCCAAAGTTGCTCGTTACTCACGAAGGGATGGGATCGGCGAAAGACGTCGGTGCAAGCGCCATCGCTCAAGCCAAGAAAGAGCGTTTGGCGAAGCACCTGCGAATAAGCAGTGCTGGATACGACATGTTTGCAGCGCTGCGGGTCTACTCCTAAGACTGCCGCTGCCTTGGCAATCAGACTCGGCCGGACCACTACAGGGAATGCAAGCTCAACGAGATGGCGCATCTCCGCCGTAGAAATAAAAACGAGGCGCGAGCGAAAAAACTCATAGGCGATACGCCGTTCCTCTAAGGACCTAAACTGCCGCAGCCAGAGCGCGAGACTTTCGATGAAACGGCGGCCGGGGGCGTATTGTTGATACTCGTCGTACTTATAGCGCGCAAAATCCTGAAGGATAGGGCGTTCCCGAGCCTTTTCTTCATCCGACCAGTTCATGACCTTGGCCAGGAGAGCTTCTGCGAGCTCATCCCTCATCTTTCAAATCCTACTCCAAATGAATAGAGCCAGATCCATGCTGCCAATCAATTCTATCAAGATAATAAAGTGTGGCCTGTACACCTAGAACCCCCCGGGGTGATAATCCCCAACAAGATTCGGTGCTGGCGCTCACTTCATCGACGCTTAGTCCGAAGGCATCGTCAAGAAGCTCGCAATCGTTGCCGGGCCATCGGCCTTTGTCTCCCACGCGAAGCACTGGCGCCCGGTCGTCCACTTGTACTCGCTTGCGAATGGCCTCGACCACCGCTGTCTTCCCGCCACCACTGAAGACGATGTCAACTGAGTGGTTCGAACAGGTTATAGCCGCCTTGACGCCTGATTGTTCGACAATCGATGTGGCGATGCGGACTGAGGTCGAAGGCTCTTCCAAACTCGGAAGCGATATAGCAATCTGAAAATTGTTCGATCGGAAGGAGCATGCGGAAAAATGCTGCGCTGTACGGAGCTTTTCTTCAACGCAAAGAACGTCCGGCGTTGCCCTACCCGGCGTCGGCGGTCCGTCCATCAGGCTCTGCACCACTGCGCCATTGTAAAAGCCGATCAGGACGTTTTTCCAATAAGACTTCTCAATCACTTCCTGAATTCGCTCAGCCGCCGAGCCACCGCGTCCCGTCGCGATCCCTATGATCGCACCATGGGCAAGTAGCTTATTCAGTCCGGTCGCGACACCCTTCGAAAGGGGCTGAAATCGTGCATCTGGTTCGCAAAGCGTGCCGTCGTAGTCGAACACTACACCGGCAAAGCAGGACTGAGTGATTCTTTCAATCCCGCGCTCGCAAAGTACGCGCAACTCATTAATTTGAGTCGAAGTCTTTAGGCCTCCCACCATTTCTTTCCGCCAAACCGCGATATCCGTCAATTCGGTGCGGCGTGCCTTGCGCCGTCGTGCTGGGGCGAGGTGATAAAGCTTGCGCCCGAACTCCGGTACGCCGGGCTTGCCTGGATCAATCTTTCGGACCTGACCGGCGGCGGCAGCGAGATGAAGGCTGACAATGAGGCCCGCAAGCGCTTGCTCGTCTCGCGGACCCACGAAATCGATCCGAGCCTGAGGCACATCGTGTGGAATGAGTTCAAGCGTTCGGTTCGCCAACACTTCCTGATCGTCGCCTATCAACGCCAAAATTGCCGTCTTATCCGGGCGCTTAGCGAACCAATGATGCCGGCCGTGGCCAAAATTGCGAAGATCAGTTACGTGGATGTTTCCGAGCGCTGCCTCAACGAAACGCGACTCGATATCGATCGCGGCTGGCTTCAAAGAGGAGGAATAGAGAACGCTGGTCGTCTCCGCCCCAACGACCGACAGCGTATGTTTGATTAACTGATTAAGCGAAACACTGACGCGTGATTGCATGAATTCGTCGAGCGTCGTGGGAAGAGGCGTGATATCGCCAACCAGGGCACGATAAGCTTTGAGAATCAATATCGCCGAGCCCAACAACGACGCCACAGCAAGAAATCCGTCTTCGAACAGTTTCGATGAAGCGGAAACAATACGGCTATACTTGTAGCGCTCTGCCAAATCGTGGAGCGGCGAGTGCTCACGCATGACAAGTCCAATTAACGGCTTAGCTTCTCGCTGTGCCGCTTCATCAAACGCGGCGCAGATATCCTTGTTGCGTCCGCTAGCCGTAAAACACATTACGGTGGCGTCACGGAGTGGCAGCGTCATGTAGTCGAGCGGCGTTGACGGCGATGCCAGACGAGCGGTTCTAAGTTGGTGGATGTAAGCCGCGAACGAGGCAACCGAGAATGACCCTCCCGAACCAAGCATGACCGCCGAGCGAGCCGCAGCACTTTCAATCGCCGCTTTAAGCGGAACAGAATCTAGCTGATTGGCAGTTTCATAGACCGCATGGAGATTGGCTAACTCCTTCAAATATCGATCAGTCACTTAGAGCCTCGACCGGACGCGGCAAATAAAAGTTCGCTCTACGAAGCGCTCGTAGAGCGCATTACGTTACGGCGGCAGAAAGCTCCCGAGAAGACTAGAAACAATAGTCTATCATAAGAACATAACAGGAACAAAAAAGATTTTAAAGCATTGATTCTAGAGCATTATCAGATGTCCCGATAAGGGCTTATAAGAGCAAATTGCCTGAAGGTACCATCTTCGACACGCATTCGGACTCTTTCGATGCATATTTATCGATAGTCAAGGGCCATAGGCGGGGGACCTAGTCCATCGTCGCCGGATAAAACCGCCCCACAATTACCAATTGTGCGCCTATTTTCCATTCTCCGGCATCGCTTTTGGAGAATGCCCAGCCGCAAGCGTCGGATAACTCAAGCTGTTTGGCAACTTTTGCATCGTCTGCCAATTTTCTCTGCAATATCAATAATTTATGGCGGAGAGGGTGGGATTCGAACCCACGGTACCCGTGAAGGCACAACGGTTTTCGAGACCGTCCCGATCGACCACTCCGGCACCTCTCCGCAAGAGGCTCATGCAAGGCCAAAAACCGCCTCGTTC
>NZ_JBFWPA010000304.1:0-3233 GCF_050250235.1 Pseudorhodoplanes sp. | reverse complement strand
GCTTGCCTTTCGCGTGCTGGGCGTCGACACGCTTCTGTCCTCCACCCATCCGGGCTTGCGCACGACGCACCTCGAGTTGTTCGAGAACGGCCCGCATCAGCGGTCAGCCTTCGGTGCAAAGTTCAAAGCCGTCGGCAATGGCGTCGCGGCGAGCCGGCTTTGCCTCAAATGCGGGTTTGCTTTGCTGGACAATCGCATGAGCGCCTCCACTGGAATAACGCTCCGCATTAGTTCACCGGCAATGCACGGGAAAGGCTTGACCGCGTGCGATTGCGAAATGTATGGAATTGCAAACAGCAACATGCGAAATTGCAAATGGCGAACGGTAAGCTCTTCATTGGACGCCGCGTCCGCGAACTGCGGGAGGCGAGCAAGGCCACCCAGGCCGTCTTCGCCGAGCGGCTAGGGATTTCGACCAGCTATCTGAACCAGATCGAAAACAATCAGCGACCGGTATCAGCAGCAGTCCTTCTTGCGCTGGCCGAGAAATTCCAGGTCGATATCGCTTCGATCGGCGGCAGCGAGGCCGACCGGCTGCTCTCGGCACTCAGCGAGGCCCTTGCCGACCCGATATTCAGCGGTGTTTCAGCCGGATTTCAGGAACTCAAGCTCGTTGCCCAAAACGCGCCGTCTCTCGCGCATGCACTGATCACCTGTCATCAGGCATATCGCAGGAATAGCGAGCAGCTTGCCAGCTTCGACGACCAGCTGATCCGGACCAACGCTTTTGCCGAGCCGACACCTTACGAGGAGGTGCGGGATTTCTTTCATTTTGTTGACAACTACATTGATGAGCTCGACCGGTCGGCCGAGCACCTGGCGAAGGCCCTGGGCATGCCGGATCGAGATGTCGGTGCCGCGTTGGCAGGTCATCTGGAGCAACAGCATCAGGTTCGTATTGCGCGTGCTGCCAATGGCGAGCGGATAATCAGGCGCTTCGACGCCGCCGCGCGCGTGCTGTACTTGAACTCGTACTCGCCTGCATCGACGCGCAGTTTTCAAATGGCATTCCAGATCGGCGCCTTGGACCACCGGGCGGAGATCGAGGCCATCATCAAGCGAGTGGGCTTCCGAACCTCCGAAGCGGCGGAGATATGCAGGATTGGCCTCCAGAACTATTTTGCCGGCGCGCTCATGTTGCCATACCGTCCCTTCCTGGCCACGGCAAAAGAACTTCGACATGACTTGCACCTGCTTGCTATGCGCTTCGGCGCCAGCCTTGAGCAGGTGGCGCATCGCCTTTCGACCTTGCAAAGGCCTCGGATGAAGGGCGTGCCGGTCTTTTTCGCGCGCATCGACCGTTCCGGGAACATCACCAAGCGCCACAGCGCCGCGAAATTGCAGTTCGCGCGCTATGGTGCAGCTTGCCCGTTGTGGAACGCTCATCAGGCATTCGAAACCCCCGGCCGCATGAATTGCCAGTTGGCCGAGACACCGGACGGCGTGCGCTATCTCAGTATCGCCACCGAAATCACCAAGGAAGACGGTGGATTCGGTTCTCCTCATCGACGCTATGCGATCGCGCTCGGATGCGAGATCTCCGACGCTGGTGATTTCGTCTACGCGGACCGGCTGGATTTTGCCAAAAGCTCTGCGTTCGAGCCCATCGGCGTTTCATGCCGCATTTGCGAGCGAATTGACTGCATTCAACGCGCCGTCCCGCCGCTCAAGAGCACGATTGTGATTGACCACGACCGACGCAGCGAACTGCCATACACGGTTTGCTGATTTCGATCGCCGGCAGCGACAGGACATGCAAGTCGAATCATCATCATTGCTCCAACCTCGATTCGCCGAAATCGCTTCCCGACGTCAGAAGCATCGTCAACGACCGTGCGCGGGTCTCCCAAGCGACAGTTAAGGCGGGTCTAGCTGGCATCGACAACCAGACTCCAAAGCGTTCGCTCGAACAATGGCTCGATGTCGACGTTTTTCAACATGCTGCGAACCGTGGAGAGCGAACAAGCCGGCCACGATAATGATCAGAGCGCCTGCCACGGTGGTGGCGCGCGGCAACTCCGCGAAGAACACATATCCCCACAGCGGAGTCCAGATCATGCCAGTGTATTCGAAAGTTGCAACACGGTTTGCCGGCGCTAGACGATAGGCTTGAGAGAGAAGCACCATTCCTGCAGAAGCAACTACGCCGCATCCGGTCATCTTCAGCAGATCGATCGATGTTGGCCATACCCAGGGCCTAACCAAGAATGCCAGGCTGGGGTGTTCTGCATGCGTGAAGCCTGCCACGCGAAACGCAACAGCGAACACGATCGATCCTGCTAGAAACGCTACGTTCTGGTAGAATCCCATCGTAGTCGCGGATTCGGTTTCGCTGATATGACGCGCGATCACTTGTGAAAATGCATAGAGAAGTGCTGATCCAAGGGAGAGAAACGCGGCCCAGTCCAGCAAACCTGCTCCAGGGCGGAGCATTATCAGAACCCCCACCAAACCGAGCAGAACGCCAGCCAAGGTTCCGATGGAAATCCGCTCTCCCAAGTATGGGCTTGCGAGCCCCATTATGAAAAGCGGAGCCATGAAGAAGAGAGATACGGCATCGGCGAGCGTCAACGCTGCGATGGCTAGGTAATAAAGCGCGTACGAAAAGAACTGCGTGAATCCTCGGATGGTCAGAGTTATGTATCTTTTTGTAAGCAGCGCACCCAGTCCGACGTCGAGGTGGACAAGAACCACGAGGATCGGAAATGAGGCCAAGGCCCTTACCGCCATCACTTCGGAAACAGGGTACGCGGACGATACCGACTTGACCAATGGATCCTGTAGGGAAAACACAAAGACGCCTAGACAAAGGCTTGCAACCCCCCGCAACACTCGATTCTGCATGTCGGTTCGCTGAGTTAGAGCCTTCCGGCTGGATGAAGTTCACTGGGATCTGGAGAGCGAGGTCGCGCCACCGGGGACGCAAGCACAGTAATGGCTAGCCACTTCAAAAGGCAAAGTTAGGACCTCGGCGCGGGGTACTCGTTAGAGTAGCCAGGGCATGTTCGACCGATTCCACTTCGACCGCGAACCGGCGCCGGGAAATCCGAGCGCCTCGCGGGTAAGTCCAGCGTCAGCTAGAAGCCTGTCGTCGTGCCGTGCAAGAATTGTGTCCAAGGCGGTGTCTCGGCCGACCAGATTCCAGTGCTGGAGATACCTTGATCCGATTGACTGAGTTCTGGAGAGGATTGACATCCAAGTTTTCCTTCGTTGCCTACCCAGGTTGCACCTGC
>NZ_JBFWPA010000303.1:0-3243 GCF_050250235.1 Pseudorhodoplanes sp. | reverse complement strand
ACCTCCGGGACGTGCTGGAACGCATGTCCAACGGCCATCCCATGGCCCAGCTCGATGATCTGCTGCCTTGGAACTGGGCCCGGCTAGCCACCGCAGCCTGAGCGACGTGCTAGGAATGGACGGTTACCCTGTATTTGATTCGCGATTTTGTCGGTCCGCTTTGCTTCTGGACCTTAGGCTTGGAGGTCACCGTGGGCACGCTGACCATCAAATATAAGGACCCCCGGAAGCTCAAACCGAGGGCTAAAAACCCGCGGACGCACACCCCTCGTCAAATCAAACAGATCGCAGCCAGCATCCAAGAATTCGGATTCATAAACCCGGTATTGCTCGATGGGTCTGACGGGATCGTTGCGGGCCACGCCCGGGTCGAGGCGGCAATCTCTGTGGGTATGACAGACGTCCCGACGGTCCGGGTCGATCACCTCTCCCCCGCCCAGATCCGGGCATATGTGATCGCAGACAACAGGCTCGCCGAAAAGGCCGGCTGGGATCGGGAGCTGCTAGCCTTGGAACTGCAGGAACTCTCCGTCGAACCAAACTTCGACGTCACGGTAACGGGGTTTGACACCGCCGAAATCGACATTCTCATCAGCGAGGCCAGCGACACCGAGCCGGACGAAGCCGACATCGTCCCAGAGATCGACCGTTCCGAACCTGCGGTATCCCAACCAGGTGATCTTTGGCGTATCGGCGATCATTTCCTTTTGTGCGGGGACGCACTTAAGCCCGCGAGTTACGAGCGCCTCCTGCGCGGCAAGCGGGCGCAAATGGTGTTTACCGATCCGCCCTACAATGTTCGGATCGCCGGCAACGTCTCGGGCCTGGGCAAGGTCAAACACCGAGAATTCGCGATGGCGTCCGGCGAGATGACTCAGCGCGAATTCACGAGCTTCCTGAAACGCGCGCTCTCCAACTTGGCAGATTTCAGTGTCGATGGCTCGATCCATTTCGTCTGCATGGATTGGCGGCACATGCGCGAATTGACCGATGCTGCCGACGAGGTCTACGACGAACTCAAGAACCTCTGTGTCTGGTCCAAAAGCAACGCCGGTATGGGCTCGCTGTATCGATCAGCCCATGAATTGATCTTCGTTTACAAACATGGACGGGTAAAGCATATCAACAATGTCGAGCTCGGCCGGTTTGGCCGAAACAGAACGAACATCTGGCCTTATCCGAGTATGAGCAGTTTCGGAAAGGACCGCGATGCCGCTCTTGCCGGACATCCGACGACGAAGCCTCTAGCACTCGTCAGCGACGCTATCCTCGACTGCTCAAAGCGTGGCGGCATCGTGCTTGATGCCTTCGCCGGAAGCGGTACTACCCTTCTCGCAGCTGAAAAGACCGGCCGGCGCGGCTATGGCATCGAATTGGATCCGCACTATGCGGACGTTGTCGTCCAGCGTTTCGACGACCTTCATGGGATGAAAACCATCCATCTTGATTTGAAGTCTAGCTTCGACCAGTTGAGGAGCGAGAGGACGCAATCGCGGATCAACGAGGAAAGGCCGAAAGTGAGAAAGGTCGATAACAAGGGCGAACAAGCCCGCTCGAAAAGACGCCGGCTATAGGCCCATGAATTGCGACCACCATGAAGTCACAGCGCTAACCAAGCTCGCTTGCCACAGCTCCTCCAGACACTCGATAGCGCGACGATCGCTGCAACAGTCGACCACACGTCCTAAAAACTCCATTTGACAACTTAAATTAGAACCCGCATAGATACTTCATTAATGTGCGGGTCGGGTCGTGCCCTGTTGGACCAGCTTGGTAAAGTCGTGAAAACGTTCAAGCGCAATCAAATTGAAGAAGCGATAGCCGCATTATCGGACGAGCCCACCAAAAAGCCCAGCGCTGCTCTGCGCACGCGCATTAAGCGGCTGCTTGATACCGACCGTAATCTGGGCCGCAACGCACGATCGAACGACCCTGAAAAAAACCAGTATGCATTCTATAGTGAAGATGCGCCCGGTAAAGGCGTAGAAATTTTGTTCTCAGAATATGAGGCTTTTGCCGTGCACCTCGGTCTGCGGCTTCTAGCACACGGATGGCCACAGGCCTTTGTCGTCTCCGTGCTGCGACGGGAGCGCGCTGATCTTGAGGCTCAGCACGATCGAATTCTGAAGCAGGAACCAAACGAGCTTTTTGACGATAAGAAGATCATGGAAAAAGCAGCTCCAGGTGCCCTCGCGTTCAATAATGCGGATCCGGTGTTCCTGCTGATCGTCTCCCCCACTATGTCGATGCAGGACAATTTGCAGCAGCTTTCAACAGGTGTCCGGCACGGGGAACTGGCGGCTGCTGAATTCCGCAAACAGCGCAACGCTATCTCGACATCCTTTTTTGAATTGGCGACCCCCGCGCGTTACCTGCACGACGCACTTGCGCAATCGGAGCCACGCAAGCGCGGTCGCGGCGCCTGAGCGAGCGCACCAGAAATCGGTCAGCCATATTTTTATTAATTAGAACCTCTTGTCAAGTTCCTAAGATCACCTTAATTACGAGCTTGACGGTGGGGCGGATCAACTCGCAGAATTTTAAAACCCGTTGTTAGGTTCCTTTGACCTGCGGGCTGTGCCGACGCCGATCGTTCCAGGAAGGAGATTGATGATGGCGAAGTCAAAAAGGCCCGGTGGGTCAAAACGCTCCGGAGGCGGTCACGGCAAACCGTTGAAGCACTCTCAATTCAAGAAGGGTGTCTCCGGAAACCCGCGTAAACGCCGGACGGGCAGTAGAAATCTCAACACACTTTTCCGACGGGCGGCTCGCCGCCAGGTCACGGTGACTGTCAACGGGATACCGCGACCTACTACAAGAGCGCAAGCGATCGTCCTCGGCCTGGCTGCCAAAGCTCATGCTGGCAATCCGCGTGCGTTGCTTAGGCTTCTTAGTTTGATCGACCGAATGCGAGGCCGACAACCGCAAGTGCGACCGGCCCCTCGATGAAGGAGGTGAAGTGCATGGCGCGATCAAAACAGTCGCGATATCCGAAGGCGACCGCAGGACGGAACGCTCTCCGGGACAATGACTATGATGTCGGCCGCGCCAAGCCGCCGAAGCATACCCAATTCAAAAAGGGCGAATCCGGCAACAAGGCTGGGCGGCCTAAGGGAAGCAAGAACCTCAGCACCCTCATCATGGAAGCGGCACACGGTCAGGTGACGGCGACCATTGATGGCAAGAAGCGCAAGATTTCGAAGGTGCAGGCTACCACCATGCAGCTGGCAACCAAAGCCGCGG
>NZ_JBFWPA010000302.1:0-3266 GCF_050250235.1 Pseudorhodoplanes sp. | reverse complement strand
ATGCCGATGTACCCGACATGAATTGGCCCCTCACCAAAAGCATGTCGGGCTTCGCGCCAGACGTTGCGCTTCTATCCTGCGGTCCGTGAGGCCGCAGGGAACTGTTGGGTGGAAGCTACTATGGCGCGAGCCCGGCTCTTTGAGTGCTGCCCCCCGGCATACGAAACTCGGAGAGCCGGGCACGTCAATCGGCCGCTAATGTTTCCATAAAGTGCCATTTTCAGTGGGCTTGGCGCAGTGATGGTGAGGGAGCAAGCTCACGGAAGCTGGAACAGTGGTCTTCGTCGAGTGAGCGCTTGGCAATGGAGAGAGATTACTGAGTACAGATGCGCAGCATCACGATCGCATATAGCTAGCGATCTAATGAGGTCATGAACATCAGTAAAGTTGAGATATCGAAATCATGAGGCTCCGGGTCCTTCGCATCACGCGACAGGCATGCGTGATGCACGCCGGAAGGTATGGGTCGGCCGTTCGGTCGACCCACATTTAGCTTAATCAGGACGTCAAATGCTGAATACCGTGTTGATCCTTGGAAGCGCGCCGGATGCAGTGCACAGCAGGCTTTGGCAGCGCGAAGTTTTCAGTTCCATCGTCGCGATCAACAACGCGTGGCGTGTTAGAGAGGATTGGGACTATCTCGTACACGCCGACGACTTTCCCGATGGGCGCTTGCCAAGTACAATACCGCGCTGTTCGGCGATCGTGAAATCGACCGAATTTGTCCCGGCTCAAAACTGGTTTGGCGGCTTTGTCTACGCGGGCGGAACGATGGCGTTTACGGCCGCTTACTGGGCATTGAAAACTCTGAAACCCGATATACTAGCCTTCGCCGGCTGCGACATGATCTACGCGCCCGATGGCCCTACGCACTTTTACGGCAAGGGATCGCCCGATCCGCTGCGCGATGACGTCACGCTCCGAAACCTGGAAGCTAAATCCTGCCGGTTGTTTCAATATGCTCTCCGCGAGGGGACGCTGTGCCTAAATCTTTCGCAGCTCCCAGAGAGCCGTCTCGCCATCCCGCGCAGCAGCCTCGACTTGTTCCAGAAAATGACGGTGCGTCGGCTCGAAGCAATGAAAACGATGTCCAGAGCGGCAACCGACGCAACTTCTGTAAAGCGCGCGGAGGCGCTGGAATCGCAGTTGGCTTACTTTGTCGAGAACGGCAGGTACTGGGAGCATATCGCCGACTTCGACGCAGCGAAGTTGGGCGAGCTAGACGATCTTTGGCTATCGTCAGCCATACGACTTCCAAGAAGCGTGGACCCCAGCCAGGGATGCTGGCGTCGCGAGGTGGTGAGCCAAGCAGCATAACGTCACGTCGGAATCATTGAGAAGGTCATTCTTGTTGCGCGAGTGTAATCAGCCCGGCGGGAGAGGCTAGTTGTTTGATCATACCGCTGCGTGGCCCCGCTTGACGGCCGGTCGGCAGAGCCTCGAAAGGCGTGCGAAATTGAAGCAGAAATGATCCATTGTTTTCTGCTGTCCGTAGGAAAGCATAAAGCTAACTGCTTAATGCGTCGATCCGTATCCAGGTATGGTTGTGCGAACAGATTCAACAGACATTCACAACAAGTTGTCGTGGTGGTCGACGGCCTCGATTGCGGTTGTCCCGGTAATCGTCGCATCGCTTTTGGGGCAGTGGGCAACGTATCCCAACCTGGTCTCTTGGTATGCCGGGCTTATCAAACCGTCATTCAACCCGCCGAACTGGATCTTTGCGCCTGTCTGGACGGCCCTCTACCTGTTGATGGCCTATGCAGTCTGGCGCATCCTGAAGGTCGCTGACAGGGATGCCGAACGTCGAAAAGCATTGGCGCTATTCTTCTTGCAACTCGCGTTCAATGCGGGGTGGTCGTGGCTATTTTTCGCCTTGAATAACCCCCTGGCCGGGCTTCTGAACATAGTTCCCCAATCTTTGCTCATCCTGGCAACGATCGTCCGTTTTCGCAGGCTCGATCTTGTCGCAGCGTTGTGTCTGGTGCCGCTTGCGGTATGGGTCGCGTTTGCATCTGTGCTGAACTTTGAAATCTGGCGACTGAACGGTTAGCCGGAATCACATGGCCGACGACGTAGCAACCATCGATTCAGAGCGTCCAGTTATCGTCTGGTTTCGCGACGATCTTCGTCTAGCCGACAACCCGGCGCTGAATGCTGCCGCCAGTTCAGGCCGAAAAATCATCTGCATCTTCCTCCACGACGAGGAGTCCGCAGGGGTCCGCCCGCTTGGTGGCGCGGCCCGATGGTGGCTTCATGGCGCTTTGCGGGAGTTGGATACCGAGTTGCGTAGACGTGGTGGGCAGCTTTTGATCCACAGAGGAGCGGCGGCGACGGCTATCCCTAGGCTTGCGGCTAGCTGCAAGGCTGCGGCGGTATACTGGAATCGCCGATACGGAGCGGCCGAGCGCCGAATCGACGAAGGGGTCAAGACCGCACTCAAGGCGCAGGGGACAGAAGCCCAGAGTTTCAATGGCCATCTGCTTTACGAGCCGTGGTCGATGAAGACAAAGGCCGGCGGGCCGTTTCGTGTATTTTCCGCATTTTGGCGTGCTGCGCACGATGCCGGCGAACCCGATCAGCCGTTACCCGCCCCGTCACAGCTTGACCTGTTCAATGGCTCCTTCGACCGAGAGCCAATGGCAATTGAACTCAGCAAGCTGGCGCTCGAGCCCTCGTCCCCAGATTGGGCTGGTGGACTGAGATCAAGCTGGCGGCGCGGAGAAGCGGGTGCTCATGATCAGCTCGAAAAATTTCTGGACGAGCATTTCGGCGAATACGCCGATAGCAGGGATTTTCCCGATCGTTCCGCGACATCGCGGCTTTCGCCATATCTGCGCTTCGGCAATATCTGCGCCCGGCAAGTTTGGCACGCGGTCACCGCAGCTGCTAACGCGTCCCATCTTTCAACGCCTCATCGCAATCTGGAAAAATTCCGATCGGAGTTGGGATGGCGGGAGTTCTCATACCACCTGCTCTACTATAATCCCGACATGGCGAGGCAGAACCTGCAGCCCAAGTTCGACGCCATGCCATGGCGCAGTGACGATGAAGCTCTACGCGCGTGGCAACAAGGCAGGACAGGCTACCCTATCGTTGATGCGGGCATGCGAGAACTTTGGGCAACCGGATGGATGCACAATCGCGTGCGCATGGTGGTCGCGTCCTTCCTTGCAAAGCATCTTCTCATAGATTGGCGCCAGGGCGAAACGTGGTTTTGGAATACGCTGGTGGACGCCGATCCGGCCAACAACACCGCAAGCTGG
>NZ_JBFWPA010000301.1:0-3272 GCF_050250235.1 Pseudorhodoplanes sp. | reverse complement strand
GGTGGCACAATTTAGACCTTACCCTATATCAGGCGCGCTCGCTCCGCTTCCGGTTCGAACAAGCTCTGTTCTGAAACCCGCGTCCATCTTTTATCTTCCTTAATTAGCTTCTATAATAAGATAATTTGGCGCACTGTAAAGCTCAGACTCGCGGCAATTCTAACGGCTTCTTGACGCAATTCGATGCAGCAGGTTCCAAAAACTTCTCATCTCTTCTTCCAGTAGCTATTGTGCTTTCCGATCCGAAGAAAGAACGGAGATATGGGGATGGTTGCAACCGCGGAATTCATTGCTGGCCTTCCAAAGGCGGAGTTGCACCTGCATATCGAAGGGACACTTTCGGTCGAGATGAAGCGGCGCTTTGCAGTTCGCAACAAACTGAGCCTGGGTGATGCGAGCTTTGCATCATTGCAAGTGCCGGAGGGGTCCGGCGATCAGGCCCTGGATATCCAGCAATACAAGATGTTCCTTGCGCTGTATTTCGAGGGGCTGAAGGTCATGCAAACCGACCAGGACTTCTACGAACTGGCGCTCGAATATTTCCGTCAGTGCAGGACCAATAATATCGTCTACGCCGAGGTCTCATTCGACCCACAGGCGCATACCGATCGCGGCGTCCCCTTCGGCGCCGTGATCGAAGGGCTTGGGGCGGCGCAGAAGATTGCGCGCGAGGCACTCGGGATCGAAAGCCAGCTCATCATGTGCATCAATCGCGATCTGACGCTGGAGAGCGCCGTCAACATGCTGGAGGCCGCATGCCCATATCGCGACAAGATCGCTGGCCTCGGTCTCGACAATGTCGAAGACGGCCATCCACCGAATAAGTTCCAGACTGTTTACGATGCCGCGCGCGATCAGGGATATCGCCTGACGGCCCACTGCGACGTCGACATGGTCAACGCTCGAGAGCACATCCGCCAGTGCATCCACGATATCAAAGTCGAGCGAATTGACCATGGGATCAACGTGCTAGACGACCATTCACTGGTCGGCGCCGCAACCGAGCGGAACATCCATTTCACGGCCTGCCCGACTTGGCGAAAGGGTGACCCGAAGCCGCGGCGTGTCGATCGTATCGAGCGGATGCGTGGCCTTGGTCTCTCGGTGTCCTTGAACAGCGATGATCCGGGTTATTTTGCGAGTGGCTACATGAACCACATGCTGAATGCGGTGGCCGCCACTGGACGGTGGGACAATTCTGTTGTTGCTGACTATGTGAAGGAAGCCTTTGCAGGCGCATGGATCGATGATGAAAGGAGAGCCGTGTACATCCGGCGCGTTGACGACTACGTCGCTGCTTCTGACACGCAGTGCGCGACATGAAGCGCGCACTGGTCGCTAAGCTAGGCAGCCGGACCCAACATCTCGTCCTCTCCATCTGCAAATTGAGGGCTGTGTACTGCGGCTACCGAACATGATCTGTTCTCGCGCACAGCTGGGTCCTAGGTCCTAGCGTAAGCGTCAGCCTCTAGCCTCTTGACGGTTACCTAGCCTCCCTGATCGGCTTCCCGAATTCCCTGATTTGCGATCCAAATTCCCTGCTCTGTCACGTAGGGAATTTTCGACTAAACATATGATTTTGCTGCCAGACTATCGCGGCATTTCCACTGGAACGCCAAGAATCAGCAAGATTCCCTGTATTTTTCCCTGTTAGCAGTGAAATTGAGGCCTTGGAGACGGGTTCGCTCGTGACTGGTTCCTCCGCCACGCATAAGCCATTGTTATACAACGACTTTTTATTTTGGCGGCTTTCCCTGCAAACCCTCGGTACGGTTTGAAGAATTTCGGCTGGGGAATTCTCCGGTACGCCCAAGAACCAATTCTCTCCTCGAAATTTGCGGCGAACACCGCGCGAATTCTCCGTTTGGCGTTTCCCCGGTCCGGTCGCGTGATGTGGACTGAACTTCCAAACTTGTCGCCAAGTACGCGTGGCATCGTGCGGTCGACCAACTCTTGGCACACTCATTTCGCTAGCCGGCTTTCGCACGCTCAAGGATGCCGCGAACGGATTCCGTTGCCCCGCCTACCGTCTTGATGAGGTTGATTGAAGTCAGCTTCCCATCACGTACCAATACACGGCCGTCAACCATCACGGTTTCGATGTTGGAGGGCTGGCCGAAGAAGACGATGGCGTAATATGGGTCGCCGACCGGCGCCATGTTGATGTCACTCTTGCGGATCGTGACGAGATCGGCGCGCTTGCCAGGAGTCAGCGAACCCGTCTTATCAGAGATCCCCAGCAGTTTGGCTCCTTCGATTGTGGCGAGTTCGGCAAGCCGCTTCGGCTAGAGCTTCTGCGGAGCCCCGCGGCGCTGCCAATCGGACCACATCAGAGCGCGCATGACGTTGAAGAAATCTGCATTCGTCGCTGCGGACGAATCGATCGACAGGCCAAGCTGCGTGTTCATCGCCTCAAGCTCATGATATTGAATTTGACCATTGCGGACAGCGGAGTAGGACATCTCGATGACCGGCGCGATGCTCCACGGTGTCCGCGTGTCGCCGATTTTCCGTAGCTCCGCTTCGGTCATGCCTTGCGGATGAACCAGCAACATGTCGGGACCAAGAAAATCATTCCTGCCCATGAGGTCAACGAGCCCCTTCGGTCCACAATGGACTGTCATTGGCAGTCCCAGCTTACGGATCGCCTCCATTTCCGTTCGAAAGAGCTCCACGGGTATGGCGCCGCACTGCCCTGCTGCGCCCGGCGTGCGCATACACACACCAACTCCGAGCATGTCGCCTGTCCAGCGCTTTTGAATGGTCTCCAGTCCCGTAAGGTCCATTGCTTTGTCGGCCGGATGGCCCTGTCCCGTTCCATATGAGAACCGGGCACGAAGGCCGGTATCTTTCAGCGCTTGAAGTTCGGCGGCGGCATGTTCGGGCGTTACAGTGTTGTGCGACCAATCGTGGACGGTGGTAATTCCCGAAAGAAGTCCTTCAGCGGCCCCAAGACGGACTGCGATATACGAGTCCGCTGGTTTGAAATGCCGGCCGAGTCGGATCGTGGTCGGGAAATAGCCCGTCTTGGGGTCGTCGGCGCGTACGATCATCCGCAGCGCCGTGCTCCACAGATGCCAATGAGTATCGACAAATCCGGGCATCACAATCATATCGCGCGCATCAATCAGCTGTGCGCCGGGTGCATCGATATCGGTGGCGACAGCAACGATCGCTCCGTCGCGGACGTGCACATCGGCCGACGGAAAATCTCCAAGAGCGGGATCCATTGTTAGGATGTGGCCGCCGCGAACGACGAATTCACCTCGGAC
>NZ_JBFWPA010000300.1:0-3336 GCF_050250235.1 Pseudorhodoplanes sp. | reverse complement strand
GTAATAGGGATCGAGGACGGGCGCGCCTGCTTCAGGTCAAAGAAGGCCGTGCTCGATACCACGGTGACGCCTCGCTATCTCGTCTATCCGGTCTGAGACCGCAAGACTGGCAGAGCATAATGAGTTCTCCTTATCCGAAACTCCGGATGCTGATTGACGGCAAGTGGATCGGGGCGGAAGGCCGCACAACCCAGCCCGTGATCGATCCGGCAACCGAAGACGTTCTCGGATATCTGCCTCATGCAGCCGCCTCGGACCTGGACCGCGCCTTGCACGCGGCCGAACAATCGTTCCGAAGCTGGAAGCGCGTACCGGCGCGAAAGCGCGGCGAGATTCTGAAAATGGCCGCGTCGCTGATACGCGAGCGGGCCGAACACATCACGCGGCTTGTCACCCTGGAGGAAGGAAAGCCGCTCGCCGAGGCGCGCATTGAAACGGCAATGGCAGCCGATACTTTGGAATGGTACGCGGAGGAGGGCCGCCGCGCCTACGGCCGGATCATTCCAAGCGCGGTCGGCAACAATCAGCTTCGTGTGATGCAGGAGCCGGTCGGGCCTGTCGCGGCATTCGCCCCGTGGAATTTTCCAGTGGTCAATCCCGCACGCAAGATCGGCGCTGCGCTGGCTGCAGGCTGTAGTTGCATCATGAAGCCTCCCGAGGAGGCGCCGGCAAGCGCACTCGCGATTGCCGAGGCGCTGGTCGATGCCGGCCTGCCGGACGGCGTGCTGTCCATTGTGTTCGGCGTGCCGCATGAGATTTCGACCCATCTGCTGCGATCGCCGATCATTAAGAAAGTCTCTTTCACCGGCTCCATCCCGGTCGGCAAGCAACTCATGAAAATGAGCGCAGAGACCATGAAGCGTACCACCATGGAATTGGGTGGGCACGCGCCTGTTCTGGTGTTCGACGATGTCGATGTCGATTCCGTGCTCGACCTCTTCTTGGCCGCCAAGTTCATGAATGACGGTCAGGTCTGCGTATCGCCGACCCGATTCTATGTTCAGAACCGCATCTTCGATCGGTTCGTCGAGGGCTTCGCGGCGCGTGCCGAGGCGCTTCCTGTCGGTCCCGGCACCGACGAACGCAACAGGATGGGTCCTCTGGCGCATCCGAAACGGATCGACGCGATGGCGGTGCTGATCGAGGACGCGATCCGCGCCGGTTCGCGGTCCTGCGCGGGTGGCGAGCGTATCGGCAATCGTGGCTATTACTGGAAACCGACCGTCCTTGCGAACGTCCCGGAGACGGCGCGAACGATGAACGAAGAGCCGTTCGGCCCGCTGGCTCTCATCAATCCGGTCGCGGACGAGGACGAGGCGGTGGCACGTGCAAACCGCCTTCCTTTCGGGCTCGCAGCCTATGTGTTCTCCACAAATGGAGCGCGTGCCCGGGCGATGGGTGACGGCCTCGAGGCCGGAATGGTCGGAATCAACAATTTCGCCATTTCCACACCGGAGGCGCCTTTCGGCGGCGTCAAGGAAAGCGGCCACGGCTCCGAGAATGCCATCGAGGGTCTACAGGCCTGCCTGACGACCAAGCTTATAAGCGAATGCTGAACGCAGTGTCGGCCTTCCATTAAGGAGATACAGGGAGAACTCAGAGAGTATGCCGGCTGTTACATTCACCTATCCGGACGGTACCCAGAAGGTCGTTGATATCCCGAAGGGCCAAAGCGTGATGAAGGGAGCGCTTGCGAATGGCATCAAGGGCATCGTCGCCGAGTGTGGTGGAACGGCGATGTGCGGAACATGTCATGTGTATGTTGACGAGTGCTATCTCGACAAATTGCCACCCGTCAGCGTCGATGAAAACGCGATGCTGGACGCGACATCGTCACCTCGCGAACCGAACAGCCGTCTCAGTTGTCAGATTGCAATGAGCGATGCGCTTGCCGGTCTGCGTGTTCGCATTCCAGAGTCGCAAACATGAATGATTGAGACCCGTGGGATTGCTCCCGGGACGAATGAGCCGCATCGATAGGTTGCATGCGAACTTTTGAGTCATTGAACTTGATCCAGATCAATAAAATACCCGGAGAAGAAAAATCAACGTCCGGGAGGATCGATGACAGGGCATCTGTTGCGGGCCGCGTTCATCGCGGCTACGCTGAGCAATGCTAGTGTGGCTATCGCCCAGGATTATCCCAATCGTCCCGTTCGAATCATCGTTCCTTTCGCTGCGGGCGGCAGCGCCGATCTGACGATTCGATCTGTGTCGCTGCGCCTTACGGAAAAGCTGGGAAAGCCCTTTGTCATTGAATCGAGGCCTGGTGCAGGCGGGCAGGCGGGTATCGAATTTGCCCTGTCTGCGCAAAATGACGGTTACACGCTGATCTCAACGCCTTCAGGCGCAGTGTCTATCGTACCGAATCTTCGCAAGGTGCAGTTTGATCCAGCCAGTGACCTCGAGCCGGTCGCCATGCTCGCAAAGGTCCCGGTGGGAATCGCTGTGAATGGCAATCTGCCGATAAAATCGATTGCCGAGCTGATTGAATATTCAAAGACGCAACCGAAGGGCATCAACTACAGTGTGGCTGCAGTCGGAACACACATGCATTTGGCCGGCGAGATATTCAAAGGCCAGACGGGTTCAAGAATGCAGGCAGTACCCTATAAAGGGACCGGGCCTGCGGCTGCGGCTGTCTATGCCGGCGAGGTGGAGGCTACGGTGTCCGACCTCGCGACCTTGCTGCCGCTTGCACACGACAACAAGGTCCGCATCCTGGCCGTTTTGGATCGCGAACGAACCGCGGTTGCGCCCGATATCCCTTCGATTGGAGAGCTTGGCGTATCCGGTGCAGCAGTCGGCGCTTGGATTGGAGTTTTCGTGCGAAAGGGAACAGAACGCGGCATCGTCGACAAGCTGAGCAGCGAAATCGGCGTCGCACTCAACGACCCTGAGATAAAGTCGCTCTACGCCAAAGCTGGCCTTGAGGTTTGGCCGCTGAACTCCTCCGAAATGAAAAACTTCATCAACACGGACTTGGCCTGGTGGAGAGAGGCTGTCTCGAAGGTTTCGCTTAAGATCCAATGAGATAGTTCTTCGAGCTATGCGAAGCTGATCGGTCTACGCCGCGACTCACGAATGGAGTACATTTCAAGAAAAGCAAACAAGCCTGCCCGGTGCGTCTATGACCCATCGATCGGCGTCTCGCTCGATAAAGCTCGGTTTGAGCCCATCCAATGCTTGGGTGTACGAGCGACGGCGATGTGTGGAGGGCGGCTACCCGGACCTTCAAACTGTTGACAGTGTCCAATATTATAAGTTATTGATTTTACTTTATTATTTAGGCCGATAGACTACGAATCTGGGGGTCAGGAGTTCGAATCTCTTCGG
>NZ_JBFWPA010000299.1:0-3341 GCF_050250235.1 Pseudorhodoplanes sp. | reverse complement strand
ACTATGCTGTATCGCTCGACGGACTGCCGCTGTCGTCGTGGCGCTCCCGTGGTGAACCTGGCCCATAGTGCATCCTTCCATTCATGCGAAAAGATTGCACCATCAAATGCCGGGATCAAACACCTAGCCGACATCGCGCTGCCGACAATTGGCTTTACCAACTCGTTACGCACCACTTCCGGTAACTGACAGAACACGGACACCGTTGAGAGAGTGGGGCTAGAAGTACCGAGCTACCATGCGCTCCAGTCCATTGTGCGTCCATAGGCGACCGGAATATCGTTGGGCCAGCGCCAGGGATCCTGATCGTCTGATGTCCACAACTGAAACTCGACGTCGACAGCTGCAAGCCTGCGCTCGATCTGCTCTAGTGCCTCCTGGTTCAGCGGACATTCCGCCCTCGGACGCTGAACTGCAAATCCAGCGACGTCAGGTCTCAGCCTCGTCGCAACCTCGACAAGCGTCTCAACCTCCCGCTCATTGACGCCTGCAAAGCCGCGCTTCACCTCCAACAGGAACAGCTCGCCGTCGATAGCGGCAAGCACATCAAGGTCGGTGAACGGGTTCGGCTCTCCCACTTTGTAGACGTTGAGGGCCGGTGAGAACATAAACGACCAAGACGCCCGGTTGGCGAGCCGGTTCAGAACCCAAGCGACCGCCGCCTGTGCTGAGGAAGACGAGAAGGCCGTCGCGACGAACGGGTTAAGACGAAAATGCACGTTCGTATTGCCCTGGACGGGAGACGACTCCTTAACGCGACAGACCTCGCAGCGAAGGATCGGGACAATGTCCTCTAAGTTAATCCAATTGGGATGCTGGCAAACTTTGCATTTCCATGCGTAGCCCTGGCGCAGAAAGTTGCGATCGCGCAGATATTGCACTGACTGCTCGAGCGTGTGTCGCCCCTCGTTATTCCTGAGATTGTTTGGCATGGCGGCCATCAGGTCGCTGTATCTGATGTAATCGCCACGCTTACTGTCCGCCTGCAGCCAACCGGAAGTTCGACTCATGACCCGCTTGGCCAAGCGACCGAAGTCGATTGCTTCTCCGTGCGCCTCAAGCGTCTGCCGCAATTCGCGACCGAGCTCATCGACCCGCTCCTGGTTCGCGTCGGGCTCCGTGGGGCAAAGGCGCTCGATGACCGACAGCCAATAAGGGTTGGTCAAGAATATCAGTGCCTCCGGCAAGGACCGAAAGAGTTGAAAAACGCCCAATAGGTCGCGGCCCTTGTCGGAGACCTCGACCGGTATGAATCGATGAGCGAGACCCAAACCTTCGAGAGGCCGATCCTGTCGGGGCGCCTCGGGATGATGGGCCGACACCGCGTGTGTGAAACTGCCGAGATCTGAGGCAAGCGTGATGATCGGACGCTTCCATTGCAGGCTGTCTCTCAGACAGAGATCACCCTCTCCGGTCGGCCTTGGCAAAGGCGTCAGCGCCATTCGGTCTGGCCCATAGTTCTCCAACCGCACCGCCTGCTCGAGCCGCACGCGGCGCGGGAACATCCAGCGATGGCGTTGATTGTCGTAGCGGGAATGATCCTCGTGGCGATCGATCCGCAGATCAACCGCCCATGTGCCGCCAGTAGTCGGGCCTATCGCCATGTCTCGCAGGTGAAAAGGTACCGTCAAGGGAAGCTCGAACTGGTCTCGCTCAAAGCGGACGCGGCTGTCGACCTTGGGCGCAGGACTGTGCCACCCAGAGATGAAAATTGCGGCTGGTCCGCCCCGCTCATTCGGCGGCTGGTAGTCCCGCAAGGGTGCAAAGACACTGTCCCGGCCTAGTCTTTCAGCCAAGCTCATCAGCATACCAGGCGCTCTGATTGCTGTAGCAATCCGGGACAGCGCCTCCTCGTCGACCGAGCACGACTTGACGACGGTCCGCGGCGCCGCGTTGCCGTTGAAGTGGCGACGATTGCGGAGGCCCGACGTCAGCCGGGATACCCAGGCAGGAAGCCCCTCGGCAAAACGATTTGGGGAAATCCGCAACAGTTGAGTATGCCCCGGCTCCATCAACGACTGATATCGGTGGATGCCATTCCAGAACAGAAGCCGATCGGCAACTTCGTCGCCGACGATGATGCTGAGATGGTCCTCCCACGATGAGCGTCGATCATGTAGGGCCGCCAGGTACGGCGCGAACATGTCCGACATCTGAGCCAGACACAGCAGACCTGCTTGTTCCGCGACCCTGGTTTCCACCTCGGCGACGCTTTCAATGTAGGTAATCTCGTCGGGCGACCCGAAGCGTTGTGCGTAGCGATCGTTGTTGGGCGGTCGCAGGCTGGCGCGCCGCGCGTAGGGTAGCAGGGCATGGTCGTTCAAGGAGTTGCTAGCAAAGCCGAATGAGTCTGCTAGGTCGCGCGGCACGCCGACATGGCGCTCCTTGTCTAGCACATCCGGGATGGCCTGCCCGCGAAACGACCGCCACTTGCCGAGCAGCGGCACCACTGACGCAGAGCTCAGGAGGCTTGAATCTTCAGCTAGGTTGGGACGTAGCCGATTCCGATCTTCCCTGGGATGAATGATTATCTTGCTCGGGGCCAGCCGATGGGCAAGGCGGCGGTGAAGCGCACCGTCAAGGTTCACGTACGAATAGATGATGTCCGCGTCCCAGAGATCCAGCAGCTTCCAATCGTCAGCGCCGAGGTCCGCCCCATCGCTTTGCACGATTGGCGTTCGCCGGCCTCCCCATCGTGACATCGCCTCGTCGAATAGAGCGTCCAGGAGTTCGTGTGACGTCGGGTTCGGCGTGATATAAGCCACGCGCACCGGGCGTGGACTCACGATGGTTTGCTTGGCTCTTCTTGTTGGCCACATTTAGGTATTAGCCTGCGTTCTCTATCGGAAGGGTATTCACCCGACATGTCTAACCCCGCTCGATCATCATCTTCGCCCGGTCGTCCTCGCGCTTGCCGTCGAGATCATAGCCTTCGGCGATCCTCTCCAGCATGGCGGCGACAAGCGGGTGCGAATTGTGCAGAGCCGACGCATGTTTCCGGTATCGGTCAGCGAGTTTCCTCTCCTGTCTTCCCCCTTCGGCGTAGGACTTACTGACAATGCCGCGGTTATTATGTGTGCCGACCTCGAAGCCTTCGCGCATGCGCTCGTGATCGCCACGATCCAGCACGTCCCGGGCGGGGCCGAATGGCCAGACGCCATCACTGTCGGCCGGCGCGTGCGACATGATTTGGCCCAGTACGGAGTCGCAAGAGCCTAGCCTGTCGGCTTCCGCACACAGGCGCCGCGCCTCAGCGATAAACGACTCGAATGCTTCCGGATCGAACGTGCCGTCGTGCGCAGTTCCAGGCATCGTCTCGCAGTCGTTCAAAATGCGCCAGG
>NZ_JBFWPA010000298.1:0-3407 GCF_050250235.1 Pseudorhodoplanes sp. | reverse complement strand
CCCCTGTCTGCCTGCATGCATGCGCGTTAACATTCAAAATAGCGGACTATCCAATGCTTCAAATGCCCGCCGACGACCCGTCGGCCGATCAAGCAAAATTGTCGCCAGCCGAGAGACGGCGTAATTTCGCGATTATTTCGCATCCGGATGCCGGCAAGACAACGTTGACGGAGAAACTGCTGCTGTTTGGTGGTGCAATCCAGATGGCGGGGCATGTCAAAGCGCGCGGCGAGCGCAGACGGACACGCTCCGATTGGCTTGAAATCGAGCAGTCGCGGGGAATCTCAGTCAGCAGCACTGTCATGACGTTCGAATACGGCGGGATGGTATTCAACCTTCTCGATACGCCAGGGCACGCCGATTTCAGCGAAGACACCTACCGGACATTAAGCGCGGTTGACGCTGCCGTCATGGTCATTGACGCTGCGAAAGGAATAGAGAGCCAGACACGCAAACTATTTGAAGTGTGCCGCCTGCGCGACATCCCAATCATCACATTCATCAACAAGGTCGATCGTGAAGGCTTGGACCCCCTGGCGCTGCTGGATGAAATCTCGTCCGGCCTGGCATTGGATCTGACGCCTTTGACTTGGCCCATCGGCATGGGAGTCGATTTCCGCGGATGCCTGGACATCGAAGGGTTGCGCCTGCTGCTCCCTAAGCAAGCACGGACGGGTGGATTTGAGCGCGTTGAGGAGATCAAAGATTTAAGTTCGATCTCGTCTCATCCGATAATTGAAAAGCGGATTGCGGAGCCAGCGCTCGAAAGCCTCGCGCTATGTCTCAGCAGTCTTCCCCAATTCGATGCTCAGGCGTTCTTGGAAGGACATCTGTCTCCAGTCATTTTTGGAAGCGCCCTTAAGGATTTCTGCGTCGAAGAGTTGCTCAATTTCTTAGTGCGATGGGCGCCAGGAGCGTTGCCGCGCAAGGCCAGCGAACGCGTTGTCGTTCCGGAGGAGAGTTCCGTCACTGGCTTTGTTTTCAAGGTTCAAGCCAACATGGACCCGAACCATCGGGATCGTGTCGCATTCGTGCGCTTGTGCTCGGGTAAGTTTCGGCGAGGGATGAAACTGCTCAATGCGCGAGAACGCCGATCGATGACAATCAGCGCGCCCATTTTCTTCTTCGCTCAACAGCGGGAAACGATCGACGAAGCGTTCCCGGGCGACATTATCGGCATTCCAAACCACGGCACGTTGCGCGTTGGGGACACTCTCACCGAAGGCGAAATTCTCAGGTTCGAAGGAATTCCAAACTTCGCTCCGGAGGTGTTACGCCGTATCGGTATGGAAGACGCTATGCGATCGAAGCAGCTCAACAAGGGGTTAAACGACATGGCCGAAGAAGGAGTTGTGCAAGTATTCCGGCCAATTACGGGATCGTGGCCGATCCTGGGCGCTGTTGGATCGCTTCAATTGGATGTGCTGGTCGCGCGATTAAATCAGGAATATGGCGTTGCTGTCAGACTTGAGTCCGCGCCCTACGAAACAGCGAGGTGGGTGTCCAGTGACAAGGCGGAACGTCTGCAGCAATTTTCCGAAGCCCATAACTCGAGCATCGCACGGGATAAGGACTCGGCGCTCGTGTTCCTCGCGAGGAACGCCTGGGCGTTGAGCTACGCGATCGAGCAATGGCCGGACATCCGATTTTCCGCGGTGCGGGAAAGGCACTAACGATACCGCCGACATGTGGACGCAGTTCTTGCGGAATGGGTTCATCGATCCAGAGCGCGTGGGCGATAAGTATGGCTTCCACCAAAGATGCCCGTCATGCCCGTAGGTCATTTCGCAGAGTGTTCACGATTCTATCCGCGGTATCTCCACTGCCGTAAGGTTCGATATCGGCTCCTCGTGATCCGATCGCATCTTTGATAGCCGCGACAACCGCGGTAGCGCTGGTTGGGGGTGCTAGCCGGTTCCAGCCTGCCTGAACCAGTTCGACCCATTCCGTTTCGTCTCGAATGGTGACGCAAGGGACGCGATGGAAAAACGCTTCCTTCTGCACACCGCCTGAGTCAGTGGCAATCACTGCGGCGTGTTTCTCCAGTTGAACCATGTCGAGGTAGCCGACCGGCTCGATCATGTGCAAGTTGCCGGAGACTAGCGCCATGCGACCTTGCGATACGAGAAGATTGCGCACACGCGGGTGTAGCGGCCACACGACCGTCATATGTTCGGCAATTTTGAGGAGGGCACTCACGATCGTTTCGAATCTCGAAGCGCTGTTCGTGTTCTCCGCGCGGTGCACGGTCGCAAGGACGTATTGACCCGGCTGCAGCCCGAGCGTTCCGACGATGCCCTTCGTCAGGTCTAGGCGTGAACCATACTTGAGCGCGACGTCATACATGACGTCCCCAACCGGCACGATTTGCGTTTTGGCTATGCCTTCCCGCAGGAGCTGTTCACTTGCGGCCTTCGTCGGCGTAAACAGCCACCGCGAGATGCGGTCGGTAAGGATACGATTGATTTCCTCGGGCATCGTCATATTGAAGGAGCGCAAGCCCGCCTCGACATGCGCGACGGGGATGCCAAGCTTGCTCGCGGCGAGAGCGCCGGCGAGCGTTGAGTTGGTGTCACCATAAACCAGCACGGCATTCGGGACCTCGAACACAAGAGCACGTTCGATCTCGATCAGCATACGCCCGGTCATTTCCCCGTGACCGCCGCCATGGATATTGAACTCGTAGGTGGGGGCAGGCATCCTAAGTTCCGAAAAGAATATGTCGGACGTATTTGGCTCGAAATGTTGGCCCGTGTGCATGACCACTTCGTTTAGAGCGCCTCCGCAACGGACGATCGCCTCGGAGACAACACTGGCCTTGATGAATTGCGGGCGCGCGCCAAGTATAGTTGCAATCTTCTTCACTGGCGCCTCTTTGACACTAATGACGCTCTCGAATCGTTGCGTGATTCTTGCGCATGACTCAGGATGTTGAATTTTTCCATGCGCACTCGTCTATCCGAACCGTGATGATGGGATCAAGCGACTCGATGATGAGACTGAATATCTTGATCTAGCCTGGAAAAGATCAGTCGTATCGGGACGGGAAGAGCATCTATGAGGCTGATCGGGCATTGAACGTCACACTTGGACTGATGCGTTTTTTCCCGTATTTGTAGCGTCCCAACGCGCCCTTACGGCTATCGCGCAAAGGCTAGACTGGAAGTTATTGGATGGTCGACTCGGCTGTGGAGCTTACGGTAGTCATTCCGGGCTACAATGAGGAGAAGGTTATTGTCGCCAACATCAACAGCCTGAACGAGTGGCTCGATAATAATCTGTCCGGGATAAGCTCCGAAATTCTTGTGATCGACGACGGCTCCGTGGACGGGATGGCACATGCCGTCGAGACCTACGCCTCCCAGCACGGGCGTGTTCGGCTCGTAAAGCATCCGACGAATCTCGGG
>NZ_JBFWPA010000297.1:0-3425 GCF_050250235.1 Pseudorhodoplanes sp. | reverse complement strand
CCTTTTCTTGCGGATGAAAGATTAATGGCAGGCTTTCCTTGATTGCCGGGGTAAGGCCAGAGGTAGTAACGAGTTCCGGAAATTCATGTTCCAGAAGGCTGCGCTCGCGGGCTTTGGCCAGACGCTTCTGGAACCGTTTGCGGGCAACTTCGTCCCCGAGTGTCGGGATCAGTTTCTCCACATCGATGCTTGCATACCACACATCCAGCACGTGCATGGCGCTGTATTCCGCCATGTGTTTGCGATAGGACCGCACGCAACTCAGCACGGCATCGCGGGCGTCATCTTCGCTGAAGCCGTTGTCGCGGCAGGCCAGCACGAAGCTAGCGGCCAGGCGTTTTACATCCCACTCCCAGGGAGCCGGGAGGGTTTCGTCAAGGTCGTTGATGTCGAAGATCACGCGCCGTTCGGGGGTCCCATACGAGCCAAAATTTAGTAGATGGCAGTCGCCGCAGGCCTGAACCCGAATTCCACTTGCAGGCGTGCCGGCCAGGTCCGCGGCCATATTGAGCGCAGCTCCACGATAGAAGGTAAACGGCGAATGCAGCATGCGGCCATGGCGAATTGGAATGAGCTGGGGCATGCGCCCCTTGTTCGACTCCTCCATCAACGCAAGAGGATCAGCGCGATTTTTCGGTGCTTGCCAAATTGCGTGGTCCTCGCGTGGGCATTTGTCGCGCAGACTCTTCCCCAGCGCCCGGAGTTCCTCGCGGGTCGGATGGGGCCGAAAGGCCGAGCTACACTCGATGGTCGCCAGTTTCCTGGATGCTTTTTTGGCTTTCATGTTAATGTCTCGATATCGATCTGGTTTGTGTTCGCCGATGGCTGGGTTGAGTGTCATTTGCTTGCTGTAACTGAATGGCCTTCAAGCGATGTCGATGGCCCAACCGACACCCGCGCCGGGCAGGAGTCCACCACCGTTTCAGGCGATTTAGCGGTTGTAGGAAAAAGCTGGGGGTCGAGCCTGGTTAGAAGTTGTTGGATCTTCGAGATCTCCTCAAGAGCTGCTGCCTCGCCAATCGCGGCCATTTCCTTGGCGCGCACGAACTCCGTGAGGTCGAAACCGCAAACGTCGGGGGCGATCACCACGTCGGCCGGGCTGACCCCGAAGGCGTTCAGACTGTAGTTTTGGACCAGAAGACTGCGGAGGATCGTCTGCACAATGCTCGGCTTCTTGCGGGGGGCCGGCTTATCCTGGGTAATGTCGCAAAACTCCTTCTCCATCTTGGCCGTCACGCTGACGGCAATCACGAAGTTGCAGCCCATCGACACCAGCACGTCGGCGGGAATATTGTTGACAATCCCGCCGTCGATCAGCGCCTGACCATCGCGGCAAATCGGGACGGAAATCACCGGCAGGTTGATGCTTTCGAGGATGGCATGGACGGCGTCGCCTTGCTCACGGACCACGGAGTTTCCCGCCACCAGATCGACGGTGACGGACAGGCAAGGGACGGCAAGCTGTTCGAGCCTCCAGTCGTGAAGGTACTTGCGGAGCATCGGATCAAATTGGCCACGACGGTATTTGTAGACGAGATACCAGTGGCTGCCGCGCGGAAGGTGGCGAAAGATCCACCCGGGCCGCAGGTCGTGGGCAAATGAGCTGGCGCAGTAGTCGCAGTCGAGACCGGACGCGTAGAAGATGCCCGTCATCGCGCCGGCGCTCGTCCCCGCGATCATATCGACGACAATACCATTTTGTTCGAGTGCCTTGAGGACGCCGAGGTGGGACATGCCTCGAGCGGCCCCGCCGCCGAGGGCCACGCCGATGCGGATGCCACGGAGGTGATGCACCAAGCGCTCCAGGCCACCCTCCAGGGACCGACCCCAGGGCAACTGGGACGGCGCTTGGACGATCTTGAAATCGCGGCTGGCCACGTCGCGGAGGTTAGGCAAGACTGGGGCCACCGGAACGGGGCCGTCCAGGATCCAGGCGACACAGGTCTTGTCGCGCCACCCGCGCGCTTTCACGTCCATGGCTTGAAGACGGCGGACTGCGGCCTCGCCGGCGGAGGTCGGCGAAAAGAAAACAACGCGATCGACGATCTCCATCAGCGCCATCATCCTGTCCGCGGCGAGATCCGCATGGACGTCAAAGACGATGCGCGTCGCGTCCTGCCACTCGGCCACCTGTTCACGGATTCCCTCGCGTTCCAGATACCGGCCTTCAACGCGGAGGGCCCGGAATCTCACACCTGACATCCCCTTCCACTCGTCTGAATCGCTGAACACAGCGAGTTTTTCCCCCACCTCGTGCAAGCGGTTGAGGAGCCGTGCGATCACCCCACGAGCAGCGGGGGAATCGTAAACCAGCGCCACCATCATCGGCCCCCGCCGGGGAGCCGTGCCCAGGAAGTGCCGTTTGAGAAGTCCGGCGAACGATTTGAGCCACAGACGACGCAGATCCGGATGGACGAGCGTTAACTCCATCGCCTGCTCGTAATCCAGGTTGAGGATTGTGGTGGGCGACAACGCGATGACCCGGATAGGAACTGGTTCTGCTAGGGCCCCGACCATCATGCCAAACTGTTCGCCGCGTTCAATCATCCGGAACAGGGATTCATTGCCGCGGTCATCGACCCGGACCGCCTTAAGCCGCCCATTGAGCACGAAGCTGACCGTCGTGATTAACTCGTTCGGCTCGTGAACGACTGTCCCTGGGGCATGCTGCGTGACCCGTGCAAGTCGCAGGACGTCATTTTGGGCCTCCTCGGACGCTTCGCGGAAATAATCGTGAACCTTGAGCAGTGAAACGATCGCGTCACTCATGGCAGCACCCTTCCATTCGTAAGGGAAAAGATGGAGGCCTGCCAGGGAGCCATATCCAGAAACAGCCCGCGCCCTTGCAGGTCATCGCCGTTCCACTCGTAGCTGGCCGGGCTAAGCTGATCCTGCAATTGCCATTTCTTGCCGGCGAGATCCGGGAAAGGCAACCGAACATGACATTGGCTCTGATTGGAGGCATAGTTCACGGCAACCACGAGTGCTTCTCCCTTCGGCCCTTGCCAGCCGAAAACCAGGAAGCAATCGTTCGTCCAGTTCCCATCCCAGGCAGGCGTGCATTCGAGCAATTGCCACTGGCCATCGCGCACGGCCGGCATGCGAAGCACCGCCAGCAGGCGGTCGTAAAACTCCTTTAGCTGCTCGGAGACGGGTTCCTTCGGGCCACGCACAAGGTGCGGCGAGATGCGTTTTTTGCGGCCCTCGAACTGACCTTGGTGCAAGAAACGCAGACCGGGGGACAGAAACGAGATGACCGCCGCGGCCTGCTGAACTTCCGGGGAGAACGTCGCCGCTGTCCGCGGTTCGTCGTGGTTCTCCAGGAAACGGGCGAGCTTGTCCTGGTACTCGAGGCCGGCTTGGAGATGCTCGCGCACTGGCCGCGCATGGCCCTCGCGGAGGCGATCGTAGAGCTTCTTGTCGTA
>NZ_JBFWPA010000296.1:0-3425 GCF_050250235.1 Pseudorhodoplanes sp. | reverse complement strand
AGCTCTCGTCCATGGTCGGCCCTCCAAAACGCCGACCACCCATGAATCACGCAAAATGACCCAAGGGAATCCCAAAAAAGCACGATCCTTCAAAATCTGCCAAAGTAGTGCTAGGGTCCAGACTCATTCACAGCCAGAAGGCGACGGCGGTGGCGAGGCGAGCCATGTTCTACATGCTTGCGGCAGCCTGCGTGTTGCTTTCAATCGTCGTCGTGAAGCAATCTGCGGCAGCAGGGGAGGTTTCAACATGAAACATGTGATGGTCGCGCTGATTCTGTCTTCGGTTCCCATGACGGCGGCCATGGCCCAGTTTACCGGTCCCTCTGCCGCAACCACCAGCCGGCCAAGCGCCGTCGCTGCGGTTTCGCGAGCCCGCCCCGGCAGCTTTGTAACCCTGAAGGGAAACATCGTCTCGCATCAACGATCGGACTATTTCCTCTTCCGCGACGCAACGGGAGACATCCGCGTCGAGATCAGCTCGCCTGTCTTCGCCGGTCGAGCGGTCACGCCGGAAACGCGCGTCCGTCTGGTGGGAGAAGTCGAAGTCGGCCTCGCCGGCCGCTATGTCTGGATCCAGTCACTGGAAATCCTGCCTTAGGGCCCAGCTCATAACAAATAGCTGACGGTTGCAAAGGCTATGATGCGAAAACAAATCGCGAAGCAGCGCGCAAGCGCGGAATTTGTCCGGCCATTCCGTATCGTTCGACGACGAAGGATAAACCGAAGTTCTTTCCCAAGCTGCTTTACAGGGGGCGTGCCCGCATCGAACAAACGTTCGGCAAAATGAAGCGCTTCAAGCGCGTCGCCCTACGCTGCGAGAAGACGGCCAGGAATTTCCGATCCATCGTCAGTTTCGCCGCAGGCCTGTGCTTGATCAAATTCGTCCACACGGCCTAAGACGGCGATAATGACTCGCTTCATGCGCACCCTTAGATTTGAGGGGGCGGGACAGTTGTATGCGTACTGGCACAAGTGTCCCTTCGATTTCCAGGAAAGGGGGCTTGATAAGGCCTTTATCACTCATCTTCATCATCCGTATCTGGGTTGTTGTCACGCATTGTCGACGCAAAAATGCTCGGTGACGCCTCTGCCGGCGCGAATAAAAGAGGCCGTCACAAAGGCGCTCCGCGCCAGCCATCTTCCTCTCGCCCCTCATGGTGGGATAAAACGAGAATGGGCTCGTGACCTGTGATTCTTCGAACAGTTGCGCCGTCCTGCATGGTATGAGGTGCGTCGGAGAAGCGGCCGCCCGCACGTTGGCGACTGAGGCGTCGGTTTTGTGCCCCCCAAAATAAGGCACGTGTCCCTGTTTGCAGGCGGGGCAGCTATCTTAGTTACAATAATATTTGTGAGTTTAACGAGGAACTTTTAATCGCAACGGACGTTCAAGGTTGGTTGAAGCTGCTGCGTCGGCGGACCTGTTTGTTTTTAGAATTGAGCTAACGCGGTTTCCGCTGGCGTTGCAAAAAAATCGATTGGAGAAATGCTATGGCGAATGTTGTCGGCGATTGGGTTTTAACGACAGACTGGGGATGCGACGGCAGCATCACCGGGTCGTTCAATCAAACATTCAATGCGAACGGCACATGGACCTCGACACCCTTTTCGCACAAAGGCAGATGGTTTCAGGTCGAGGGCATGGTCGTTTGGACCTTCGACGACGTGCCGGCGCTGGTTTACGCGGCCAATTTGAGCGGCAGCTGGATGGCTGGCGCGCAAGGATATGAACTCGCCAACGGCATGAAAGGATGCTTCGGCGGCCACAGATCGACCGTGGCTGGCGTCGCGATTGCGCGCGAGGCGAAAGGACACGATCCTCTCGTCAACAAATGATCTGCGTTGAATTGCGCCGCCATTCCGAATGGCGGCGATTTCAAGATCCGGGAGCGGCAAAGCGCTCCCGGATTCATTGCGCTCTCACGCGCCTTCCGCCACCAACGCCCGCTTCACGCCCTCGTCCGCCACCATCATGTCGTGATATTTCTGGACGCTCGGATATTACGACAATTGTGTCCCCTCTTCGCAGCAACGGCTCAGCCCAATACCATCTGCTGCATAAGGCGGGTTAACTCGCATTCCAACTCGGCATCGCTCATTTGTTCCTCAGGACGCTTAGTAATCTCTTTTGGCAACAGCGAAGCAATTAGCCTAAGATAGGCCGCAGGCTCGAATATTCTGCAATTCTCGATTGCCGTAGCGCCATGCAATTCGAAATCATTCCGTAATGCTTCAACAAACGCTTTCGTAATTAAATTACGTGAGCCCTTGCGCGTAGTCCTAGGCAGGTGATTTCGCCACACAGTATGTCCGGGCAATAGCCGACCCTTCGCATCTCGTTGCTTAGCGCTAACGAGCGTCTCATCGTCCGTGCGATCAAGCGGCGAACTTTTTTCCTGCATGTTTCGAACCATACCTTCGTTGCATAATCAGCGTCGCTTAGTTCATTTCAATCGCACGTCGCCCACATAACCCATGCATTTTGCGACTCGACCGTCGCGCCGTCGTCAGTCTGCCAGCTTCCCCACCTTGGCGGAGTGGCGATCTGGCGGTCTGACGGTTTGCGGTGGCCAATTCGGCGAGCAACTTTGCGAATCCTCTCAACGAGTTAGACGTCGCCAAAGTTCAGACCGCCAGACCGCCAAGAATTTGAGGTGGGAGTGCTTGGCAGAGTGAGCCGCCAGGACCATTATGGACACGCTCCTTGCTCGCAGGACGCTCCTTCCTGTTCATTGTCTGCGGCACGATCTTGTGCTTCGGCCCGCTCTTGACCGCAGCATATACAGCGCGTTCAAATCGAGCCCACGCGTCCGGTTCATTTCTGTTGTTGTCCATGGGTCCTTTTGACATGCAGCCCATTTCCAGGGTTAAGCCCAACGCCGTCACGATATGGGGCGTCAACGACGCGATGATCTTAAGACCAAAAATCGCCGTCAAGGTAGCTCAATATATCTCGCAATGGTCTGATATCGAAACGCTTCTCGGCTTATTTCTAGCAATCTTGCTTCATGCGCATGAAGACGCTGCCGTGGCGATTTTCCACGGGATAGAAAACAGAACAGCACAACTAAAAATGCTTTCATCGGCAGCGGAGGTCAGCTTGCCGGAAGATACGTTTCGCGCCGTCTCAGCTTTAATAACATCGCTCGTTAGACCATCAATGAAATATAGAGACAAGCTTGCCCATTGGGCGTGGGGCTTAAGTGAAGATATCCCCGACGCACTGCTGTTGAGTGAGCCAAAAGATAAGCTTGTGGCCCATCTAAAAGGACTTCGCATTCAAGTTTCAAAGCAGTCCGATCTGTCCGGCGTCAGGGCCTTTGAGACAGATTGGGCGGATTGCTGAAAGGAGGATTTCTGGCTCATCGTAACCGTCAGGGAGTGAAGATGAGCCGGAAATCCGGTAGCCAGAAGCCTTCGTCTGAACG
>NZ_JBFWPA010000295.1:0-3563 GCF_050250235.1 Pseudorhodoplanes sp. | reverse complement strand
CGCGGAAGTCGCCGCGACCGGCAACGATCATGCAAGCGGCCGACCGCAGACGAGCTCGACCAACACGGATAACGCCTGCGCCGGGCGAAGGGAGCGAAGTTGAGCCGGAACTTGATGTCGGGGACATGAGGCGAGATCTGCCCCGCGGAAAGGCGGGGCAAATCTCAAGGATGTTGCTTCATCCGACCAGCTTCTTGACGGCCTCTTCGAATGCCTGGTCGTCCCAGCCAAACGGGCCTTTTTTACCGGCGAAGGCGATCTTGCCGTCAGCATCGACCAGGAACATCCGCATCGGCAGGCCGACGTACTTGTTGTCGACATCATTGTCGATGCGGTCGATGAGCATCGGCATTTGAATGTCGAGATTGATTTGGCACGCTGAAGCGACTTCAGTGCGCTCCGCGTCGGTCCGCGGCTCGTCGTAAATGATGTTCTCGATCAGATTATTCGGCACGCGCCAGCCGTCATGCGGGTGCGCTTCCCGGATATACACGAGGTAGAACCGGACCCGATCTTTGTAGGTAGCGTAGAGTTCGTTAAGGCGCACGGCCTTATTGCGGAAGGGGGGTCAAGTGTACGAACCGAAGATGATGCCAACCGGAGTGCCGCGAAGTGCCGACAGTTGGACTTTTTCGCCGGTTCGCTGTCGCTGCCGGTCCAGCACATCGGCAACGAAATCGGGAGCCTCGCTTCCGACCTTGGGAACGATCGCTTCGCGCGCCTTCTCCTCGGCCATATGAGCCTCGAACTCAGCCTCGGTGATATCGGAAATCTGCAGCCACACCTTGCGCCGCTCCGCCATGTCCATGGCGCTGTATTCTTCAAGGGTAACGGGGCTCACGGGGATGTTGCTCGGCATCTGCTCTCTCCTTATGGAATTTTTCGGCGTCTGGGTAGGATAGATTGCAGTTGGTTTGCAGGGAAGATCGGCGTCCCGGCTAACTTTGGCGCGCATGCTTGTCAATTGGCGCGGACTGCCTCATTGGTCAGTGCATCGAGCGCCTGCTCCATCGCGGAAAAGGTCTTATCGTTGTCCGAGATCGCATAGTCGCTCTTCAAGACGTTCGGTTTCAAGTATGCGATCCACACCTGACCGGATCGGTCGCGCCAGGCCAGAACCTTCATCGGCAAATCGAGGCCGATCTTCTGATTCGATCGCATCAGAGGCGTGCCCAGCTTCGGATTTCCGAAAATCAGCAGTTGCGTCGGTTCCAATTTTTCGCCGACCTTTTCTGCCGCCGATGCGTGATCGACGCGTGCCACGATTGAAATGCCGCGTTGCTTCAATGCGTCGGACAGTCGGTCCAGGGTCACCGCGACGGAGTGGGGGCTCTTTTTTGTAACGAATCGTTCCTGTGCGCTCGCAGCCGAAGGAGCAGCGACGATGATGAACAGCGCGACGAGCGAAACGAAACGCTTCATGTCCAACTCCGGGTTGAGCAAACGGAAAATATCAAGTTGCGAAACCACTTTCCGGGGTACGTGGTGGGTCCGAAACGCGCTCGGGCATGGATCGACAATTCAATCTTCGCTCAGCGGTCGGCAAAGGTTACACGCAGATTCGGAAAATTCGGCGTACCCCGCCCCGAATTCGCATCGCACTCCCTTTCCAAGCAAGCCAAGGCGGTGCCCGGCGCCCCCTCACTTGAGGCCCGCAGCTTTGACAATTGGCCACCATTTATTGGCTTCGCTCTTCTGGAACGCAGCAAGAGCTTCCGGCGACCTTTGCTCGGCCGGAAACAGTTCGTGGCCAAGCTCGATGAGGCGCTTGCTTACGGCTGGATCAGCCAATGCATCGGTCACGGCCGCGTTAAGCTTGGCGACAATGTTTCTCGGCGTACCCTTCGGTGCCCAAAGCCCCATCCAGATCGAACTGTAAAATCCTGCCAGGCCCGCCTCGTCCGAGGTCGGCACATCCGGCACTCCCGCCAGCCGGTTCTTCGCCAGGACCGCGTAGCCATTGATCGTCCCAGCCTTCACCAGAGGTATGGAGAGCGAGGCAAGATCGAAGATCATATCGATCCGACCGCCAATCAGATCCTGCATTGCGAGGTTCGTGCCACGATATGGAACGAATGCAAATCGAGTATTGGTGATCCGTTGAAACAGAACGCCGGCCAAGTGATTGGTGCTTCCCAGGCCCGTGGTTCCTTGAGTCGCCTTGTCCGGATTTGCCCGCAACCATGCAATCAATTCCCCGAGGCTTTTCGCGGGCAAGTCCTTCCTTGCGACAATCATCAGAGGCTGGCTCGACAGCAGAGCGATCGGCCCGAAGTCGGCCAAAACGTCGTATTGCAATGTCATGGTGGCGGCGTTCAGGACGTGGGTCCCGGAGGTCCCGAGACTGAGTGTGTACCCGTCGCTCGGCGCTCGCGCGACCCGCCCAGGCCCGACGCTGCCAGCCGCGCCGCTCACGTTCTCGACGACTACAGCTTGTCCCAATGATCCCTGCATCCGCTCAGCGAGCAGTCGGCCGATGGTATCGACTGCTCCGCCGGCCGGGAACGGTGCGACCAGGGTAATCGGACGCGTGGGATAGGCTTGCGCCCTGGCGCCACTCGGATGGGCGAGAAGTGCCGCCGAACCGCTCACAAGAGCAAGAGCTTCACGACGCGAAACTGGCATTTCGCTCACTCCAATGTGTGTCGAACGCACGAATGAGACCACCATTAGGCACAGGAGCGCCAAGCATTGCGCTTCACTACCCGTCTAGCACGCTCTCGCAAGATCAGCGTTGCGGAATTTTGGCATCGGCGACCACCTTTTTCCACTTGGCGATCTGTGTGTCGACCAACGTCTTCATCTCTTCGGGCGAGCTCGAGGCCGGATTCATTCCAAGGCCTCGAAGCCGTTCAAGAGCCGCGGGGGACTCGAAAACCGAACGAACCGCCGTGTTAAGCTTTTGCACAACCTCCGGTGACATACCGCGTGGCGCGGCGAGGCCCATCCAACTCTGAACGTCGTACCCCGGAACTGTTTCTGCAATTGACGGGATTTCAGGAAAACTCGGCCACCGCACTTTGCTGGTCACGCCAAGCACTCGCAGAGCCCCACTCCTGTAGTGCGGCTCGATGACCGACATCGAATCAAATGACATATCAATCTGACCACCGATGAGATCGGTTACCGGCGCGCTGCCGCCACGATAAGGTACATGAGTCATCTTAATTTCTGACAACGCCGAGAATAGTTCGCCGGCAAGGTGTTGGGTGGAGCCGACGCCAGGCGACGAGTAGGTGAGCGCTCCGGGAGATGCCTTCGCCGTCCTGATAAGGTCGACGAGCGTCTGGATTGGCTTGTCCTTGCGAACCGCAACCAGGAACGCAAAGTAACCATACGTCGAAATCATTTGAAAGTCGTCGATCGGACTGAACGGTAATGACTTGTAAATAGCCGCCGAGACGGCATGGCCGCCTGTCATCGACATCAGCGTGTATCCGTCGGGTGGAGACTGCAGCAGACGGGCTGAAGCGGTATTGCCACCTGCACCGGGGCGAGGTTCGACAACGACAGGCTGATTGAGCCGGGAGCTCAACCCCTCAGCAAAGACCCGAGAGATGATG
>NZ_JBFWPA010000294.1:0-3648 GCF_050250235.1 Pseudorhodoplanes sp. | reverse complement strand
GCAACGATCTCTTCAGCCGTATGTCTCTTCCTTGCCATCAATCTTATCCTCCGTCCGAAAATCATACTTCAGGGAGGACCACTTCAAAGGGGGCAGATCAGTTGCAATGATGATGGCATCGGCCTCTCGGACAGCGTCGACGAAGTGTCGAACGACTGCCGGCGCTCCAGCGCTGTGCATTACATCTACATCAAAAGGAGGGACGTCACGCAGGCCGGGGACATCAACAATGTGAATTCCCTCTGGAGCTTCTTCGATCGCGGCGCGGATGAGCCCCCGATTGAAGGAATGCTCTCGGAGACTCCCGCAAAGAGCGGCGATACGAAATGGTTGTGCAAGAGCAGTGGCATCAGGGTTATTCATGCGTGTTTACTGCTGCTCTGCGCTCGTAGCCGGGGAAGCGGTTGCAGGCAATATATTCTGATTACACCGAAAAACGTTATCCGGGTCATACTTCAACTTGATGGTTTGCAGGCGGGCATATTTCTTGGCGCCGTAAGCATTGCGAACGTCGTCCTGGGTGGCGTCAGGGCCAAAATAATTGACATATGCACCGGTGCCAGACAGATGCGCGACACGGGCTGCCAGGGTTTTGACCCATTGTGCTCCGGCTTCGTCCTCAGCGGGTTTCTCCCATTGGCCAACCATCATTAAATTGAACTTTGCCTGCCGGAATCCAACGGCGGCGCTATCGTCGGCGATACGGTGAACCGCGCCGTGGAAGTGCTCGACGATCACCATGCAGCGTTTAGAAGGGGCGTTTATGATCATGTCGACGATATGAGAGACAAACTCCGGTTCATAAGTTTTGATGGTTTTGGTTCGCCAAAGGGATCGGAAGCCCCATTGTGACCCTGCATCGAGAAAACTTTGCGAGTCGCAATAGGAAAACTCCCGCAAGTTATCCTCTGGATTTCGAAATTGCCGCAACGGATCGAGCGTGGGCTTGCTTTCCTCTTCCGTTCCAATGAATCGCGGCACAACCCGGACGACAGCGCGTCCGTTCTGATCGTACATGAAAAAGAACTCAAATACGCAGTCGTCGGGAATGCTTTTCTCTCGTTGCCAGAAATGGTGAAGAACTTCCTCAGCTTCTTCGATAGGATAGGTGAGAAAACCGGTTACAACTCGGCTGGCTGGATGTAATTGAAATTCGAATGACGTGACGATACCAAAATTGCTTGCGCCGCCACGTAGCGCCCAGAATAAATCCGGGTTTTCGCTGGCGCTTGCTGTAACTTCTGATCCGTTCGCTAAAACAAGATTGATGGAACGGAAATTGTCGCAGGCAAGGCCGTGCCGGCCACGCAATGCGCCAACTCCGCCTCCAAGTGAGAGACCAGCCACGCCGGTGGAGGACACCACGCCGCCTGGGGTAGCCAATCCAAATTGTTGAGCTGCCAGATCGAAATTCGCCCAAGTCGCTCCCGGCGATACTTTCGCACGGCGCAGTTCGTTGTCGACATGCACATCGCGCCACGTGGAGCAGTCAAGCAGGAGTCCGCCGCCGCGCAGCGCAAGACCAGCGGAATTATGGCCGCCGCCTCTAACTGAAATGGAAACATTCGCTTTGCGGGCTGCTTTGATACCCGCAGCGATATGCTCTGGTTTTGTACAGCGGAGCACCGCAAGCGGCCGGGTATCGATTGCCGAATTGAAGATACGGGTAGCGGATTGATAGCCTTCTTCGCGAGGTTCAAAAACGGGGGCTATAGCCTGTTGCTTCAGATCGTTTACGAATGCGCGCACGTATCTCACTCAGTTCATGATGGTGTCAGCCGGCGCTTAGTTACCATGCGGAAAGTGCAATTGCAATCGATTGCATAAGGTGTATGTTGATGCCGCCGACGAGTTGTTATGCCGTACATAATGGAGATTGTCCGTGCAACGCTGTAGCTGTACTGGCCTCGACTTGCCTGATGATTGCATCATTCATGGCGGGCGCTACGCAGGTCCCGAGAGTGCGCTTTCTGCGTGGAGATCGAAGCTGGATGGGCGCGTGGCCCGCATTAGCGATCGGCTTCCTCCGCGCGAGGAGTTTCTTATCCAGGGCGCTGAAATATTGACGATGGACCCCGCACTTGGGGATTTTGCAGGAGGAGATATCCACGTTCGCAACGGCGAAATTATTGCCGTTGGTCACGGGCTATCGGCGCCTAACGCTGCTGTCATCGATGCAAGGAAAAAAATAGCATTGCCTGGCTTCGTCGATACGCATTGGCATCTATGGAACGGTCTATTTCGCGGATTAGTCGGCTTCTACGATCCGAAACTGACATATTTTCCGATGAAGGTAAGACTAGGTCCTCATTACACCCCTGAAGACATGTATCGGGCGGTTCAGCTCAGTCTTGCCGAAGCTTTGGCGTCCGGCATCACCTGCGTTCACAACTGGGCGCATAACATTGTCGTTCCGGAGCATGCGGATGCCAATATCCTTGCGCATTTGGAGACCGGTTTGCGAGGGCGTTTCAGCTACGGTTGGGCAGAGGGGCAGCCCGACCAAGATACCATGGATCTCGAAGATCTCTCGCGCGTGCAGCGCGAGTGGTTCAGCGACAGCGGTCTCTTGACGCTTGGTGTAGCCCTGCGAGGGGCAGAAGGACCGCGCCCTGAGGACCGGCGAGACGCTTATTTGCGAGAATTTGAGGTTGCGCGCCGTCTTGGCGTTCCGATCACGACCCACGTGGCACAGCATCGTGCCGCCGCGCGTCATTCAAAAGCAATTGCGGCACTTGGCCGGGACGGTCTGCTTGGTCCCGATGTTCAACTTGTGCATGCGATCCATGCTACGCCGGAAGATCGGCAGATGATGGCAGAAGCTGGAACGCACCTAAGTCTTAGCCCATTCACTGAACTGCAGGTGGGTATGGGATTCCCGCAGACTACAGAAATGCTCGATGCCGGCATTCTCGTAAGTCTGTCCGTCGATACTCTCGCGGTCACCAACTCCGATATGTTCGCAACGATGAGAGCGATTATCGATGTCGAGCATGCAAGGCACGAGAATCAGAATTTGACCATGCGCCGGGTATTGGAGATGGCGACAATTGACGGGGCACGCGACCTTGGGCTCGATCACTTGATCGGCTCTCTAACGCCCGGGAAACGTGCAGATTTTATTCTCGTCGGAATTGATCAGATTAACATGAGTACGCTGGAAAGCGCTGACTGGGTTCGTCTGCTTGTTCATCATGCGCAGACCTCGAACATTGATCTTGTCTCGGTCGATGGACGTATCCTTAAGCGCGACGGAAAGCCGGTGATGCTTGACGAAAAACGCATCATACATGATGCGCTTCTTTCAACAAAAGCCATCATGGAACGGGCAGGATTGCATGCTCCGCAGCGTCGAAGTTAGCGCTTATCTCTCGATGGTCTCCGACGCGACAGGAGGGTGTACTAAAGGTTTTTCTTGCGCGCAGGTTTTTGGGGCGGCGCGGAAGTTGAGCTGCGGATGATCAGCGATGGCCTGAGTATGATGTGCCGCTTCAAGGGCGCTTCACCGGCGATCTCCAACATCAGTAGCCGCGCTGCTTCACTTCCCATTTCTCGATGAGGAATTCGAATTGTAGTCAGGGGAGGAGACATGATATCAACAAGTGGCATGTCGTTATGGCCGACAATGGAAATGTCCTTCGGGCACCT
>NZ_JBFWPA010000293.1:0-3672 GCF_050250235.1 Pseudorhodoplanes sp. | reverse complement strand
CGTCGGGCGAGAAAAAGGCGCGAGGCCGAGGCGAAATCGGCTTCCGACGATCCGCGCCGGAATGCGACGCCAGCATTCATAATCGCGTTGAACCGCGGCGAATGCGCTACGGCTCACGAACGCAAAATTTTCGGCTGCGGAGAATTGCAGGCTCAGGCGTGCTTATCGTCGCTGCCGTGCTGCTCGCGCCAAAGCCCGAGCTTTTCCTGCAGTGCACAATCGGAAAAGCTGAACACCACCGCTTCCGCGTCCGCTTGCAGGGTGTAGGACGTCCAGTTCGGCACCACCATCACGTCGCGTTTGCCGCATGTCCACGTCGTGCCGCCAAGATCGAACGAACAACTCCCCTCCAGCACGACGAATACCCGTGCATCGGTCGCGCGCACCGGCTGCGTACGAAAGCCTGCGGGAAGCAATTGGACGAAGCTGCCGATAGTCGGCAGCGTGTGCCCGCCCGTGAACGGATGGGCGTATCGAAGCTTGTAGCCATGGAAGGCGTCCGGTGCGCCCGATATGACCATGCGCGAAAGCACTTCCCGGACCTTGGAATACGGATATTTGTACACCGGCGAATGCGGATCTTGCGGTAGCGGCGTGAGCGGCAGCATGCCGCTTCCATATCGGAATATCGAATCATCGCCCGGTACCGTTTGCGGATGCTGATCGTCGGGATGATCCTCAAAGAAGGACAGAGCGAGATAATTGACGATCGGAAGATCCAGGCCATCAAGCCAGATCATTTCGCCTTCGGTTTGCTTGCCATGGTCGTGCCAAGTCCAGGCCGGCGTCGTGATATAATCGCCAAATTCCATCGACATGCGGTCGCCGTTCACCGCGGTGTAGGCGCCCTCGCCTTCCAGCACGATGCGCATCGCTGACTGCGTATGACGATGACTGGAGGCGATTTCACCGCCGACAATCATCTGGATGCCGCAAACCAGCGTGTGGGTGATGCCCATGCCCTGCAAGCCGGGATTGGAAAGCAAAAGCACACGTCGCTCCGCCTGTTCGGCGGTCACGGTTCGGCCTGCTTCGAGGATTAGCGGCCGAATATCCTGCTGATAATTCCAGGAAGCCGGAGAACATCGGACGACCGGCTGTTCCGGGACTGCCGCTGCCAAATTCTCCCATAGCGCCGAAAGATTTGCGGCTTTCAGCCGATCGGAGAAAACCGGTTCCGTCATCTGGCAATTCGGCACTTTCTCGTCTCCCGATTCGACCTCGATTGTGAACGCTGATGGAACGGCCACGAGTACCGGTCGAAGATCGGCCGCGACCGAAAGCTTGGCCAGCCTTTAAGCGCGGCTGATCCATTTTCAATCATTAGAACACTAAGGACTGATCTTACTAAACGCGCGACTACCCGTCCAGACATTGACTCCTATTAATTAGCTTTCTAAGTATCAAAGAAGATAGGGCCACAGAGATACCTCGCCATGGGCCAACAGGCAGTTTCAATTAAGATGAGGGTCGCTGCGCGGCGCGCTCTCACACCCAGTATAGTGGAATTCACGCTCGAACCCGCGTCAGCCGCATACCTCGCGCCTTACACACCAGGTGCTCATGTCACCGTGCAGACGCCTTCTGGAGCCATGCGCCGCTATTCTTTGGTCGGCTCCGGTGAGGCGACGAATCGCTATGTGATTGCAGTCAAAAAGGAAACCAGCTCGCGGGGCGGCTCGCAATCTATGCATGCCAATGCGTTAGAAGGATACGAAATACCCGTTCTACAACCCGAAAACTCCTTCCCTCTTAAGCCCGCGTCGAAATATCTGCTGATCGCAGGCGGCATCGGTGTCACTCCAATCTATTCAATGGCGCTACGGCTCGCGCAGGACGGCCGCGACTTCCAGATCATCTATTGCACACGCAACCCCGTCGAAACCGCCTATCGCGACGAGATGCGGGAAGCATTCGGCGATCGTCTGGTGTTGCATCACGACGATGGCGACAGCCAGAATGCCTATGATTTCTGGCCTCATCTCGAAAAGCCGCAGAATATGGGCATTTATTGCTGCGGACCCAAGCTGTTAATGAACGACATCCGTGCGATGTCGGACCACTGGCCAGACGGACGGATAAACTTCGAGGATTTCAAGCCTTTTGAAGTCACGCTAAGTGACGATCGTCCGTTTGAGGTTGAGCTGGCCAAATCGGGAAAAACCGTTTTGGTCCCGGCCGACCGATCTATCCTTGAAGCACTGCGCGAAAATGGCGTGCCGACCGCAAGTTCATGTGAAAGCGGTACATGCGGAACCTGCAAGACCGGCCTGATTTCCGGCGAGGTAGAGCATCGCGACCTGGTGCTGATGGAAGAAGAGCAGGATCGACACATCATGATATGCGTATCTCGCGCGCGCGGTTCACGGCTGGTTCTCGATCTCTAATGGGCGAGGCGTGGCTGATCGGTTACGCGGGTCCGCATCTGGTCAACCGTTCATAGCAACCCGCGCGTTGGGCGCCGTACAGCTTTGCCGACTTTAAGATAGCTTTTTTTGTTGAGGCTTCACTTGATCTGACGATTTCCGCGCGCTCACTCCGCGATGAAATTTTTGGGCAACAGTTGCGGCCAATTCTTTGACTCGATATTCTGGCACAGCACGAAACTAAATTTATCGGGGAGCTTGCCAGTTTGTTCCCGAGCGACAGCCAGCGGCTTCATGGGCTCCTTCCGCTTCGCGGTGCGATTAGACGGGACCCGTTAATTCCCTTTGCGACTCGTCGGGGTCGTAAGAAGAGCTGACAGGTGCGAGCTCGTTTTACGTGATGCCGTGATCCGTTAACTGTTATAAGCGATGCGGTGCGACGGCGTGCACGTAATGCACATTTTTCGCCTGCTACTTCACACCCTCGCGTTTCAGACGTAAGTCGGCGCGAACGCATCGGGGCGAAGCGAGCACCTAGGGCGATGTCTGGAAAGCCAGCTCACGAAAGTGTTTGGACCTCATGGGCGTTCCATTCGAGCAGGGATGGACAACTGCTGGTGGCATTCGTACCCGATACCTTCGCAGCGGTGACTCATCTAAGCCGCCACTAGTTTTTCATGGCACCGGCGGGCACGCTGAAGCCTACACGCGAAATCTGGCCGCACACGGTGAACATTTTTTGACATACCCCATCGACATGGTGGGCAACAGTCTATCCGATAAGCCAGCCGGGCAAGACCTGGAAATATCCGGGTATGCCCGACATCTGCGAGAGGTGTTTAGCGAGCTCGGTTCCGACAAAGCGGCGATCTCCGGTGAGTCATTGGGACGCTGAGTAGCCGCGCGCTTTGCTGTTGACTATCCTAGCTGCATCGATCGCTTGGTCGTGAATACCGCTGCTGGAATACTGCCTTCCCCGCCGTTATGCAGATAATAAAAGAAATCTCCATGGCCGCGGTGGAAGATCCGTCCTGGGAACGCATCAACTCACGTCTCGAATTCTTGATGCACGAAGGGAACTGCTTTTGATTGCTTAGAGCACCCCATCAATGCCGTCCTGTGGCTTGCTAAGACGATGGCATTAGTTGGCCGCCCTCTTAAGGCTGGCGATACCGTGATGGATAACGTACAGAATCTTTCGCACTTTCAGAACTGACGGCTTCTTCATAGACTGAAGGAGCAACCGATGAGTGACGAGAAGCCGATGGGCCAGGTCATCCAGATTGATGAAGCCCGGATTCGCGAC
>NZ_JBFWPA010000292.1:0-3690 GCF_050250235.1 Pseudorhodoplanes sp. | reverse complement strand
CGCGGGACGCCCCGGTCGTACCGCGGCAGCAAACTTAATCTGCACACCCCTTCTCGCCCATTCGCTTTCGGCATTGTGGTGACACAAGTGCCTTGACCATATGTTTCTGTTCATCTGTATAACGAGTACTGGCGTCGCGAAAAGATGGATCCAAACGGCCAGTACCATCCGAACAGCTTGTTTGAGCGATTGAAGCGCCGATATTTCGCTGATGGATAGCCGCGAGCCAGTTAAGCTCGCAGAGCAGGTTTCGTCCTTTGCGGAAGCAATACGTCAAGGCAACATGCATTGAAACGCCATCACGGGGATGCTCAAGCAGAACCCATTCGTGACGATATTTTATGCAGACTTCGTCATGCAGCTCAATTTCCTTATGCGGACGATTAACCCAGCCGCAGCGACGATCGCCATTTTCGCCTGATTATATGTGTACATTCTATAGTGCAATCAGGGATGTGCGCTCCGGAAGCTGGCTCCTCGGCCAGTCACGATTCCTGCCTTCGTTCGTCGTTCAGCCGGCCCTTTCGTGCTGTCGAACATCTGCCCGGCAGCTTCAGATAGCCCTGGGCGCGTTCCAGCACCTGGATCGACGGTTTAACGTCGACGCAGATGACGAGCGCGTTCTCAGGCGGAGCCATATAGAGCGCGACCACCTCGGCCATCTTGGCAGCGAACGCGGGATCGTCGCTCTCGTACCAGGTCTTGCGGGCGGCAAGGTCGATCTTCTGCGCCGTGAGAAGGCGTCAGACCTGCTGGACGTCGATATCACCGAGCGCGGCGGCGATCAGCGGTCTGCTCCAGCGGGCATGGCCGTCGGGCGGCTTGAGGTCGAGCACACGCAGGATACGCCGCGTCGTCTCGGCCGTGTACTTCGGCAGCGCGGCCCGGCTGCCCGGCTCATCGAGACCTATGAGACGGCGCCCAGCATAGCGCACGCGCCACTTCGACGCCATGCCCATAGTGCAGCAGACACGCCGGCCGGTCTCGCGCTGCCGCCGACAAGTATTCCGTTCTGATCGAGCGCACCGAGCCGTCGGGTTCCGTGCGTTCCATGTCCGTCAATGTGATCGGCGTTGCTTCAGAGATGCCATCGGTCATCCTACCTTGAATCGCGACTCACGCATCAGCGATAGAGGGTACTAGCGACGAACACGGCACCCTTCGGGGAGCGCTCCAATTGGAGCGACAGTTCATGGGTTGTCAGCCGTCGAAAATTAGTCCTAGACTGACTTAGTCTGGCGATGCGGCACGATGGGCAACGGGCAAGACTTTCTCGGGGAATAGCCATGAAGAGCTTGAAGCAGTCAATCAGTCCCTTTGGCGGAATATTTGCTGCGGTATGCTTGGTTATCCTGGCGCCTGCGGCGCGAGCTCAGGAGCAGACGTTCAAGCTCAACGAAGTGCTGCGCAGTCTATTCTACACACCTCAGTACGTCGCACTCCAAAGTGGAGCCTTTCAAAAGGAAGGCATTAAGATCGATGGTCCTAAGACGACCTGGGGTATGCAGGCTACATTGACGGAGGTTATTAGCGGGAACTCGAATATCGCGCTCACTGGCCCTGAGGCAGCATCACTGACCCAATCCGCCGGTCCTGACAGGCGGTTCGTAAATTTTGCGCAGCTCACAAATGGTGATGGATCGTTTATCCTGGCGAAGACGCCGATGCCGAGTTTCAAGATCCAAGACCTGAAGGGCAAAACGATCGTTACGTCCGGCAAAGGATCAACTCCGGCGCTCGTATTGGAAGAATTGATCAAGAAAGCTGGGCTTGTCGCCGGAAAGGACGTGAATATCCGGAACATCCCGAATTCGGCTAATATTCTGCCGTCGTTTTTGGAGCCCTCCACGCAGTTTGCACAAGCCTTCGAGCCCGGCGTGGTTCAGATGGTTGCACAAAACAAGGGTTATCGTGTTGCATCCGTTCATGCGTTGGCGGGGCCGATGCCGTATACTGCGTATATTGCTTCCGTCAGCTATATCGAGAAGAACCCAAAAATCATTCAAGGTTTCACGAATGCGATCTATCGAGGTCTTCTGCTTACCGAGAAAAGTACACCCGCTGAAATCACAAAAATGGTGCAGCCGTTCTTCAAGAATGTGCCGGCAGCGACAATTGAGGCGGTTATAAGCGAGTACAAGAAGATCAAAATCTGGGCAACGAACCCCTTGATAAGCGAGACGGGCATGAACCGGATGATCGACTTGATGATCGGGGGTGGGGTGCTGAAAGAAAGGGTTCCCTACAGCAAGATCGTTAATCCGACCTTTGCCCAGAAAGCGATGCAGATGGTCAAGCAGCAATGACCGGTGCGGAGCGTATCCGTGGCGATAACATCTCGTTCGCGTATCTGACTCGCTCTGGCGAGACGCTGGCCCTGAAAAATCTTGAGCTCACAGTTCGCCATCTGGAGTTTTGCAGCATCGTCGGCCCCAGTGGTTGCGGAAAATCTACACTGCTCGCTTTGATTTCGGGCCTTATCAAGCCGACGGAAGGTCAGATACTGCTGGACGGTGTTCCACTCGTTGGCACCACACCGCGTGTCGGCATTTTGTTGCAGAAGGACCATCTCTTCGAATGGAGAACAGTACTGCAGAACGCAGTGCTGGGGCTGGAGATTCAAGGAAAGAGCGATCGCGAGGGGCGAGAGAGAGCACGCGAGCTGCTCGCTCTCTATGGGCTCGGCGGTTTTGAGGACGCATATCCCTATCAGCTTTCCGGTGGCATGCGTCAACGTGTGGCGATCGTCCGAACGCTTGCGACCGATCCCGACATTCTGCTACTGGACGAGCCCTTCTCCGCACTCGATTACCAGACGAAACTGCTTCTCGAGCGGGATGTGCTGCGCATTATCAAGGAGCGGAGAAAGACTGCGCTGCTTGTAACGCACGACATCGAGGAAGCGGTGTCCATGTCCGATCGCGTTATCGTGCTCAGTGGTCGTCCGGCCCAAGTGCGAAATGCCTATGATATCGAGCTGTCGGTCCCGGGAGAGCGAACGCCCATGACGTCGCGAGACGCGCCCGAGTTCCGCTCGTTCTGCAAAGCGATTTGGGAGGACCTCGACGTTGAGCAACGCGACCGGTAGCGGTTTCCTCACGCGAGGCGCGACCTCCCCCAGGCACGCGGCATATTTGCAGGCGTTGCGGCTTCGTCAGTTGCAGGTTGCCGGCGTTCAGATCCTGGTCTTCATCCTGTTCCTGGCGATCTGGCAGATCGCAACCATGACGGGACTCGTCGATCCGTTCATCATAAGTCAGCCATCTCAAATCCTGGAAAAGCTCGCTGAGCTGACGGGTGATGGCTCCCTCGGTTACCACATTGCGATCACGGTCTGGGAAACCCTGGCAGGGTTTTTCATCGGCACAATAGGCGGAATCATAATTGCCGGGATGTTCTGGTGGTGGCGTTTTCTCAGTGACGTCGCCGACCCATACGTCGTGGTGTTGAATGCAACCCCCAAGATGGCTTTGGGCCCCGTATTCATTATTTGGCTCGGCGCATCCATTGCCGCTGTTATCGCCCTTGCCGTGTCGATATCGCTGTTTGTCACCATTTTGTCGGTTCACAGCGCATTCCAGCAATCGGACAGAGACAAGCTATTGCTTGCTTCGTCATTCGGAGCCTCCCGGTGGCAGCAGTTTATTAAAGTCGTGCTGCCTGGAGCGGTTCCGACGATCATTGCAACGC
>NZ_JBFWPA010000291.1:0-3736 GCF_050250235.1 Pseudorhodoplanes sp. | reverse complement strand
ACGACGCTCTTCCGATCTGCAAGAACCTCAGCACCCTCATCATGGAAGCGGCACACGGTCAGGTGACGGCGACCATTGATGGCAAGAAGCGCAAGATTTCGAAGGTGCAGGCTACCACCATGCAGCTGGCAACCAAAGCCGCGGCAGGCGACCCCAAGGCCATGCTCAAATTTCTTGATTGGGTCGACGAAATCGAAGCACGCGCGGCCGCCGCGCGGCCCAGCCAGTACCCTGTATCCCCTGCGGATATTGAGGTCATCCGGGCAGTCCACGACCGCCTTTGGAAGTACAGCCGGGATCCGTTCGACCGATGAAACGCTCAGTTGGAGACATGGTCGCCGAAATCTATCGGAAAGATTTTAATGCGTTCACGCATCGCTCTATTTTGGAACTGAACCCGCACGCTGAGTTCCATTATAATTGGCATCACGAATTCATCGCCAATTCCCTGCTAGAGGTCTATCTCGGTCTATGCCCGCGGCTGATCCTAAACGTCCCTCCGCGCCATCTAAAATCGTTTGCGGCTTCAGTGGCTTTTCCGGCTTGGGTGCTAGGCCATCGGCCATGGGCCCAGCTCTTGTCTGTGACTTACGGTCAGGAGCTTTCCGATGCCTTGGCACGGAATTCGCGGCGTCTGATGACAAGCCCCTTTTACCAATCACTTTTCGACACGAGGCTGGCACGCGGCCGGGAAGCTGTTTTTGACTTCGAGACAACCCAAGGCGGCGTTCGGCTTTCGACTTCAGTCGGAGGCACCCTTACCGGCCGCGGCGCAGATATCATTATCATCGATGACGCGCTCAAGGCAGACGACGCCCTGTCCGACGTCCGACGCACTGCCGTAAACGATTGGTATGACAACACTCTCCGCAGCCGGTTGAACAACCAGGAAGCGGGTTCGATCGTTATCGTGCAACAAAGACTACATGCCGACGACCTTGTGGCCCACGTGCAAGAGCGCGAGGACCGCTGGCGCGTTTTGTCATTCCCAGCGATAGCAGAGGAGGACGATTAGATGTTGGTTCGGACCCCGTACGGCTCACTAGACGTTCGCCGCAAGAAAGGTGACGTCCTGCAACCAAATCTTGTGTCACGCGAAACCTTGGAGGGCTTGAGAGCAGCTTCAGCGTATAACTTTGCCGCTCAGTTTCAGCAAAATCCTGAGCCGGAATCCGGCTTCATCGTTCAACGTCCCTGGCTGAAATTTTATACGCCGGAGGAGACGCCGGCACGCTTCGACATGGTCATACAGGCTTGGGACACCGCCAACAAGGACACTGAGCTTGCAAACTACAGCGTCTGCACGACCTGGGGCCTGACTAGCAGCAGAGTGTATCTGCTCGACGTCTTCCGCGAAAAATTGGAATTTCCTGACCTCAAGAGAGCGGTCAAGCGGCTGGCACGCCAGCATAAGGCGCGGTTCGTGTTGGTTGAGGACAAGGCCTCTGGAACGCCACTAATTCAGGAATTGCGCGCCGAACAATTTAGCATCGTGCGGCCGGCGCCCTCCCTAGGCGGCGATAAAATCATGCGGTTGCGTTCGCAAACGGCAAAGATTGAGGGCGGTTTCGTATTGTTTCCAAAAGAAGCACCTTGGCTCGCCGTCTATCTTCACGAGCTGCTCTCGTTTCCAAATAGCAAATATGACGATCAAGTCGATTCCACCGTATTTGCGCTGGCCTGGATCACGGAGGATCCGAGATGGACCGGCTGGACAGAGGAATCGATTGCCGGGCTGGAAAGGTTTACGAACGACCTTTGGTGGCAAGCGCAATTTTGGACACTGGCCAGACGCTGATCCTGTTCGTTCTGGAAGATCACTGTGCTGCCGCGGGCACCCCACCCCTGCGTCGGAGAGCCATGAAACGGTGTTCCGGTCGTCATCGAAGGCCAGCCGGAGCCGGCGGCAACTTTAGAACTGCGCGACTGCGGGAGAATTTTGGCTCTGTGCTGAAGAGATATAAACTCTCTCGGAAGCTTCTTCTCGACGATCATATCGATCCGGTCGTACGCCGGGCTCAAGATCGACCCTGCTAAGATACGCCGTCAGGTTAAACAGCACACGCGACCGCGTGGCGTGCCAGCCGCAAAGACCAAACCTGATCGCGTTGCTCCTGTCGTCGTTCGGAAGCCGTCCCATCCAAGTCGGGAGCACATCCGCGACCGCATCACACGGGCGGATGAACGGCCACGACGAGCCTGTGCGTTAACTTTGGTTGTTGGCCGAGTGCCACAATAAGCATAACGTTGGAGAAGGCTAAGCAACCGCAGCCGAAAGACGAATGCGACATTTTTGCCGCTCTTTCTACTCATATTCGGTCTACATAGCGGCAAGTAATTGTCGGCCGCAACGCAAGAAGCGAGGATCAAGATGAAGAGGATTGTCGCGTCGACAGATTTTTCAACCCGCTCTAACCGCGCGCTGCGGCAGGCAGGCCTGTTGGCACAGCCGATAGGCGCGCAGTTGCATGTTTTGCACGTCGTCGATGACGATCAGCCTGATGAACTCATCGCCTTAGAAAAGCGGGAAGCAGAACGCATTATCGATGAGCAGTTGCGCTCGATGCCCGAATTGCAAAACGTGCGCGCTCAGGCTCTAGTCAAAACAGGAAACCCCTTCGATGGCATTTTAAAGACTGCAATCGAAATCGACGCGGATCTTGTTGTGATGGGAAGTCACCGAAAACGGCAACTGCTCGATATATTTGTTGGCACCACAATTGAGCGCGTCATACGCAAAGCAGCCTTCCCTGTTCTCATGGTCAATAACGAAGCTCAACGGCAATACGAGCGAGTTATGGCGCCCGTTGATATGACAGACATTTCGGCAAACGCTCTTCGCGTCGCGGTGGCCTCAGGTCTAATCGGAGATGCTGGCGCCACTTTAGTTCACGCATTTGTAGCACTGGCACGGGGAAAAATGTTCATTGCTAATGCGGATAAATCGGATATCAACCGATACGTCGCGAGCGAGCGTCAGCGAGCTATCGATGAATTGGCCGCATTTCTTGTGACTAATAATTTTAACACAAGACAATGGTCTCTGCGCGTCGAAGAAGGCGATCCCTCTGAAGTCATTTCGCGTTCGGTTTCGGCGATCACGCCCGATCTGCTGGTCATGGGCACCCAAGGCCGCACCGGCTTTTTGAAGCTTCTAATTGGTAGTGTGACTGAAGAAGCTCTAAGATCTTTGAGTGTCGACATTCTCACCGTGCCTCCGCCAAGGTAATTGCGCCCATATTGCACGCAAGAGTTCTAACAAGGCTGACTGGCATGACCGCGCTTTTGACTGCCGACACTTTGGTTTTGTTGGCTCTAATCCTTCTACTTGCAGCGGTTGCAGCGATCGGACTTATACGAGCGCGCAAGCGTGAAAGTGGTATCCGATGATCTCTACTTTCACGCTATCTGTAGGATGACCTCGCTTCGTCTCGTGAGTTTGCGAGTCGCTTCGCCTCAGATCGACCGTCGACCCGGTTGCCTCGAAATTCGGACCGGCCCGTTCCGCGGACGCTCCCGTACGAGGTGGACGATACCCGCCACCCTGTCCACCGGAACGATGGAGGCAAGTCCGTAAGCCGGCGGCGTCGCGTCCAGCCCATTAGCGAGCAGCTTCCTACTGGTGCGCACTCGGCGGTTTCTCGTCAACACGAAACCAGCATCCGGCAATGACGTTTTGCGGCGAAAGGGGGCTTATCTCGACGTTCGCGCAGAGTCGGCTTTCCGTCGCGTGACT
>NZ_JBFWPA010000290.1:0-3760 GCF_050250235.1 Pseudorhodoplanes sp. | reverse complement strand
GTCGCGGTTCGAATGGATCGGGCGAACAAGGCGGCACGTGACTATTACTTGTTACCAAGGCTCGACATGAGTCTGCCGAAGCTGCGGCTCGCGGAGTACAACGGTATCTCGCTTGATGCCTATCGTTACGACACGCTCGATGCGCTTTATGGCATGGCCGCGCGGGTGAAGATTTTGGAGGTTGCATGACAAACTCCGCCGTTTCGTCCGTCCAAATGGTGCCGATCGACCGGATCAACGTGATCAATCCGCGATTGCGTAACAAGCGGCTATTCAAGGAGATCGTCGCGAACATCGAGCACTTGGGACTGAAAAAGCCCATAACCGTAACTAGGCATGACCGTTCGGACGGACCCCAATACGACTTGATATGCGGTCAAGGTCGTGTTGAGGCCTTCCAGGCGTTAGGAGAGCGAGAGATCCCGGCGTTGGTGGTTGAAGCAACCGCTGAAGATTGCCTGGTGATGAGCCTTGTCGAGAATTGTGCCCGTAGGCAGCACCGCGCCATCGATCTGCTCCATGATATCGAAGGCCTGAAGCGCCGGGGCTATAAAGAGGCTGAGATCGCACGCAAGACCGATCTATCCCTGGAGTACGTCCGCGGTGTGATCCGGCTACTGGAGAAAGGCGAACATCGTCTCCTGCGTGCGGTTGAATCAGGTCAGATTCCGGTCAGTGTTGCCGTCGAGATTGCCGAGGCTGATGACGCGGGCACGCAGCGCGCGTTGCAGCAAGCCTATGAGAAAAACATTCTACGTGGCCGCAGGCTGTTGATCGCCAAGCGCGTCGTCGAGCAACGAAGGCGGCGCGGTAAAGGACTCAAGACTACGCAGCAACGACGCACGAGTACGATGTCAGCGGATGCCCTTCTGCGAGCCTATCGAGCGGATACCGACAAGAAACGACTTCTTATTCGGAAAGCGGGGGCCACCCATGACCGACTGGTATTCGTGACCGAGGCGTTACGCCATCTCTTCGCCGACGAAAATTTTGTCACGCTATTGCGTGCGGAAGGGCTGGGCACCCTGCCGCGGAATTTGGCGGAGCGCATTCCAATCGGCAGACAGGGTTGAGCATGGCTCCAAAAAATCCCGAAACCTCGGTGCGGATGGCCTTCGAGGAGGTCGGTCAGCGCATCTTGATTTCAAGTATCCAGCCGCTTCGGATCGTCGCGCCTAATGTAAAGAAAACTCCAAAATACGCGCAAATAGCGGCCTCGATCCAGGAGGTAGGGATTATCGAACCGCCGATCGTGGCGCGCGATCGAAGCGAGGCGGGCAAATTCCTGCTTCTAGACGGGCATCTACGGGTCGAGATTCTGAAAGAAATGGGCGAGACGGAGGTCGCCTGTCTGATTTCCACCGATGACGAGGCGTTCACCTACAATCGTCGGGTCAGCCGCATTGCGATCGTTCAAGAGCACAAGATGATCCTGAATGCCGTCGAACGCGGCGTACCAGAAGAGCGGATTGCCAAAGCCTTGAACGTGAACGTCGCTGGTATCCGGAAAAAGCGCAGATTGTTGGAGGGCATCTGTCCCGAGGCAGTAGAGCTCCTCAAGGACAAGCATGTGCCGATCAATTCGTTCACCGAGATCAGGAAGATGACTCCTATGCGGCAAATGGAGGCATCGGAGCTCATGGTCGCGATGAACAAGTATTCGATCACCTATGCGAGATCATTGGTCGCCGCCACACCGCAAGATCAGCTGATCGAGTCCGCGAAGCAAAAGGTCATCAAAGGGCTTACCGAGAATCAGATCGCGCTGATGGAGCGAGAGTCCACGAATCTCGAACGCGAATTCAAAATGGCGGAGCAATCCTACGGTGTCGATCACCTCGATTTCGTTCTCGCCAAGGGATTTCTAGGCGCGCTGCTCGGCAATGCGCGCGTGGTTCGGTACTTGACGCAACATCACCGAGAAATCCTGTCCGAATTCGAGAAGATTGCAGAACTTGAAAGTTCGGCAGCCTGAATTGCGTCAGGCTGATAGGTCGAACGACAGCGGATCGTTCGGCCATCTATGGGGACCCGGACCCGAGAAGCGCGGGGACCGCGGGAGAAGCCGCACTGTGAGGCGGATCAAGCGCGGTGGTGGGGATGGCGGCGAACCCGTTCGGAGCCCACTAGGCTGATCCTAAAGATCGGCCGAGCGCCCGACCGAAAGTTTGCAACGATCGGGCGCGGGCCCGGCGCATTCGATACTGCAACTCGAGCTTCTTCAGATCAGTATACTCCGAAAACCGCTAGCCTGTTAGGTTAGTCGCACTTTCGGAGGCCAGGAGCAGACTCCGGAGCCGGTCAAGAACCTTGTTACCGTTCGCCACATCAATGCTTGCAGTTTCGAGGATGGTGTCATGCCCGGTTATTCGGTGTCGAGAGTGAACGTCTTCCTCGCCGCCCAACCCCGGATGATGCGGATACAGGAGTGTAAGACGCGGAGCACGGTAGAGCTGTGCATAGGCCATCATCTGGTAGACATCGCCTTGCGAGACGCCCTGCTTAGGATCGTCAATCCGGGAAGTGATTCGCTTCCATTTTGTATCGATCACATGCGTCGTGACACCTGCTCGGCGAATTAGGATGTCTGGCTTTGTCTGAAAAAGTCCACGCTCGGTAGCTTCTGCGGTCAGACAGAAAAGGCGGCCGCCTTGTAACGTCACCGTAAGATCAGTACCTGTCAAAGCCCGAGAAATGAGGCGACCGACGTATTCTTCGAATAGTGAGTTCATTTCAAAAAGTAGCGCGGTCCCCTGGCTCAGGCCTCCAGTCGTAGTCTGATAGCGATTGAGCAAAAAAAGCCGGGCCATGCCCAGCAGCTCCTGCCATCGGCGGTTGGTCCGGTCGATCACGACTTCATCCCATCGGAGAGCCGCCGGCTGAGCCTCTGTTATATCCGCATAGACGAAAGCCAGTTCGCGCAAGCGTTGTTGGTTCGCTGAACTTCGAGATGTTCGATATAGATGGGCGACCGCCGCCTTCATAATCCGGTTTAAGGGGGTGTCCTCGGAAAGGACATCGAACCGGCAGGCGAGACGGGAAGGGTTGACCGCGTGGCGGGTGAACTGGCGCACGACATTGAGCCTACCGCGCAAGGAAGATAGGTCGTCTGCCTCCTCAACATACCGGCGCGGCATGCCCTTTCGGACCGCTTCGGTGAGCTTCTCGCAAAAAATGCGAACCAGGATTTCAAGCAACGTCTCACGCTGCCATGCAAGCTCCGTTATCGTCCCAAGATCGACCTTCAGATCGAGCGCGACGGCCAACATGTGAATCAGGCGCTTACGTATCGCCGCATTCTGCTGGTCGACATTCTCCCAAGACGCGACATCGATCTTAGGCAGAATCTCCAGGCTACAGTCCTTGGCGGCTAGGATCCCGACCACGCCCCGCGCACGGAGCGCACGGCGGCCGTGTTCAAGCACGCCGCTGCCGCCCCTGCCGGCAAAGGGTGAGCGCAGCGCCAAGCTCGCCAGTCGGTCAGCGAAATGCGCCGGGATCTGCCCGTCGCCGTCACCATAAGTGAGCTTGTCCCATTCGCGGACTGTGTAAGACCTCATCAGGCCGCGAACTCCGAGAAGTCGAACTCTCCTTTGACGATCCAACGAAGCTTCTCACTGCCGAGTTCGTCATCGCCATCAAAATTGGTGGGAGGTAACAGCTTCTTTGCTTCGAGGAAATTAGCCGTGGTCGCTCCATTTCCGTCACCAAGTACGATGGCGACCTTCGACCAGTCCTCGTAGAAATACTCGGCCAGCAC
>NZ_JBFWPA010000289.1:0-3813 GCF_050250235.1 Pseudorhodoplanes sp. | reverse complement strand
TTTTCGAGCCTCAAGAACCTCATTGTCTGGGTGAAGGGCAATGCTGGAATGGGCAGCTTCTACCGCTCGCAGCACGAGCTGATCTGCGTGTTCAAGAATGGGACGGCGCCCCACTTCAATGCGTTCGAGCTAGGTCAGAACGGGCGCCACCGGACAAATGTCTGGCACTACCGGGGAGCGACATCGCCGACCCGTGAAGCGCGAGAGGCCCTGGCGATGCATCCGACCGTAAAGCCGGTGGCGATGGTCGCTGACGCCTTGAAGGATTGCTCACCGCGGGGAGGGATCGTGCTCGATCCGTTTTGTGGATCCGGCACCATCTTCATCGCGGCAGAAAAGACGGGACGTCGCGCCCGCGCAATCGAACTCGATCCGGCTTACTGCGACACCGCAATCCGCCGGTGGCAGCTGTATGCCAAGGATGATGCGATCCTCTTAGAGACAGGCGAGACGTTCGACGAGGTTGCCGCGCGGCGCGCCTCGGAGCGCATGCAAACGCAAGCTCTGGCGGAGAGCCTGCGATGAGCGAGGATGACAAGCCCGACTATCAGGTCGGCTACGGAAAACCGCCCGTGCATTCGCAATTCAAGCCGGGTCAATCCGGCAATCCAAAGGGCAAGAAGAAGGGCCGCAAGAGCTACAAAAAGATCGCTGAAGAGGTGCTCTATGCAAAGGTGAAGGTACGCACGGGCGACAGCGAGAAGAAGATGGCCGGCCTGGAGGCGCTGTTCAGAAAGAACATGAGCGACGCGCTGAACGGTAAGCCGAAAGCGACGGAGCAGGTCCTACGGATTGCACGTGACTTAGGTCTCGTAGACGAGGCGCATTCACAATTTGATGCTGCTGACATGAAGGTCCTGTCGGAAGAGGACCACGCCATACTGGCGCGGGTGCAGGCCAACGCACCAGGCTTGGGGTCGTTCGAGGAAGACGAATGACTACGGACCTGACCATGCTGAAAGCGTTGGGCATCTCGGAGCGACGGTATCTCGATGCAATTCTGCGCAAAAATCTGAGTGCGTTCACTGAGCGCTGCTTCAACGAGCTCGAACCTGCGATCAGGTACGAGCACAATTGGCACCTGGATGCCATTTCATACGCACTGTCGAAGGTCGCGGCTGGCCGAACCAAGCGACTGGTGATCACCATGCCGCCCCGCAGCCTCAAATCGCTGGCCGCGTCGATCGCGCTCCCGGCTTGGGTCTTGGGGCACAATCCGCGCCGCAGGCTTGTTTGCATCTCGTATGCCCGTTCGCTGACCACGGCGCATGCCAACAGCTTCCGCCGGGTGGTCGACAGTGGTTGGTATCAGCAGCTCTTTCCCTACATGCGGATCGACCCCCGTAAAGACACCGAAGAGGAAGTACGGACGACGAGCGGCGGCTATCGTCTAACCGCTACCACGGGTGGCGCGCTTACCGGCCGTGGCGGCTCGATCATCATCATCGACGACCCGATGAAGGCAGCAGATGCGCAGTCGGACGTGATGCGAAAGAGCGTCAACGACTGGTACAACCAGACCCTGATCTCTCGCCTCGACGATAAACGGAATGACGCGATCATCTTGGTCATGCAACGGCTGCACATCGACGATCTCGCCGGCCACGTTTTGCGCAGCGACGGGTGGGAGCACCTCAATCTGCCGGCGATCGCGGAAACCAAAGGGTATATTCCCCTCGGGGGAGGGCGGAAGTGGCTTCAATTGCCCGGCGAACTGCTTCACCCGGAGCGCGAGACTGAAGAGATTCTCGCCGCGATCAAGGAGCAGATGGGGTCGATGGCGTTCTCGGCCCAATACATGCAAAGGCCGGTCCCGTTGGGGGGCAACCTGATCCGCTGGGAGTGGTTCCGAAGATACTCAGCCTTGCCGGACCGCGAAGCATATCGCGGACGGATCGTTCAGAGTTGGGATACCGCGTCGAAAGCTACCGAGTTGAACGACTACTCGGTTGGCATCACCGCTCTGGTCAAGGGCCGGGAAATTCATATCATCGACGTGGTAAGGTATCGCCTCGAATATCCGGAGCTGAAGAAGAAAATCATCCAGCAGCACCGGAGATGGAAAGCTGATAAGGTTCTAATTGAAGACAAAGGCTCGGGCATGAGCCTGATCCAGGATCTTCGTCGCGATCAGGTCTTTGCCAAACCGATCAAGCCTGACGGCGACAAGGTCGTCCGCATGTCGGCGTGCTCCGCGAGTATCGAGGCCGGAACAGTCCTCCTGCCGATGGAGGCTCCGTGGCTCCCAGCCTTCCAAGAGGAGCTATTGGCATTCCCAAATGGGTTACACGACGATCAGGCCGATGCGCTGTCGCAGCTGATCAACTCGACACGCGGGCCGACCTACAATCTGGACAACATTTTTTAGCCAGCCAGCGGAGCGGCACTAGAGGTCGCGGATTCTTTCGGTGAAGGCGATTCACCCCGCCGCCGCACCAACACATCGATAGCTGTATCCAACGCGGTAGCCAGACGCTGCAGCAGCACGGCGGTCGGGTTGCGCCGGCCCCGCTCCACGCCGCTGAGATAAGTCTGGTGGATGCCGGACCTGTGCGCGAGCTCTTCCTGCGACAGGCAGAGACGCTTGCGGAGTTCCGCAAGATTCAGCCCAATCCGCTGCCGCACATCCATGCGTGCACGACAAGCGATTTGCGGTGCCGCTCACCATAGACTATGAGTCATATATGACTGATAGGCTATTCTTCGCATGCCTGTTCCGGCGACCCTGCTCGACTTCGAGCTGAACGGCTACTCGGCTCTGCGGGAAATTGTCTCCGCATCACCCTACAAGTCACTTGCTCAGGCGGTCGCGTCGCTAACGCTCTTCAGTCATCCCGACACCGTAAGACAAACCGGATGCCGGCCCGTGATACGCGTCATTCGCCAGGCTAAGGCGAGGAGAAATTGTCGAAATCGACGGGCATCAAGTCGGTCTCGATGACAACAAGGCTCCCAGCGACATCTTCTTATGGTGCAATGACATTCGTCGCCGGCCGCGCGACCTTCAGTTCAATCACGTCTATTCCGCCAGCAAAGATCCGGAATCGTACGAATGCCTCGCCAACATTTGCGTGACGCCGTCCTTTCTTGCGAAACTGACGGATACCGATGCCGACATACGCTCGATGCTGCAGTATCGGGCTTGGTCGTTATACCGATGGCGGCCTCGCAACATCGACGTGCCACGTGAGCCACTCGGCTACACGGCGCTAGATTGGGCGCTCCCGCTACCGGCGATCGAAAATCTCAGGGCAGTGTTCGCCGCTTTCCAGGCGAGGCGTCCACGCGATCGAACCACCTTGTTTGCTGCTCGTTTGGGGACAGGTTTCTAGTTTCATAGGCGGAAGTGAAAGTTGAATTCGGGTGGATCAGCTCGAGACCAGCCTAAGTCCACGTTCGGGATGGTTTCGTCGACCTCGGTGGAAGGAAGCAATGGCACATCGCTCCAGAGGTGAACTCCTGCACTACGAGCGCGAGCCTCAAGAAGTCCTTGATTCTATGAAGCAGCAAATGGGCTCGATGGCCTTTGCTGCACAATACCTCCAGAGTCCGGTTCCGCTCGGAGTCAATCTTATTCGATGGGAGTGGTTCCGCCGATGGACCCAACTCCCCGACAGGAAGGTGTATGGCGGACAGATCGTGCAGAGCTGGGACACGGCTTCAAAAACTTCCGAGCTTAACGACCATGACCTGAGCCCCTGAACTTCCTCCAGATTTGGGTAGAGTCCGTCGATCACGGAGACGGGCGATGCGACCCTCGCGGTTCACGGAAGAGCAGATCATCGGAATGCTGAAGGAGCAGGAGGCCGGAGC
>NZ_JBFWPA010000288.1:0-3869 GCF_050250235.1 Pseudorhodoplanes sp. | reverse complement strand
AACGGTCCAGGCGAAACGTCATCCTGTATTTCGTTTAGATCGCCACGGGTGAGGAGCGCCCGCCTACTGCTCGACCTTGATGTTGGCGGCGCGGATCACGTCACCCCAGAGTTTGGCCTCGGATTTGATGAACTCGCCCATCGCCATGGTGTCAAGATTGCTCGACTCGACGAAGATCGACTTCAGCTTGGCCTCCACCTCGGGCGTCTGCATGGCAGCGACGATCGCCTTGTTAAGTTTGGCTCGGATTTCCGAGGGCGTTTTGGGCGGTGCCATCAACGAGAAGAACGTGGTCGAGCTGAACCCTTTGACACCGCTCGCGTCGATGGTGGGCACGTCCGGAAGCTGCGGCAGGCGTTTAAGCGTTGCCACAGCGATAATCCTGACCCTGCCGCCACGGTGGAGCGGCAGGATGGTACCGAGGTCGGAGAACATCAAATCCACATGCCCGCCGGCCAGGTCATTCACCGCCGGCGCCGCGCCCCGGTAGGGGACGTGAACAAGCTGAATACCGGTCCGGCTCTTGAACAGCTCGGCGGTGAGATGCGTGGTCGAGCCGTTGCCCTGGGAGGCGTAGCTGAGCTTCCCCGCATTGGCCTTAACGTGGGCGATCAGCTCCATGACGGTCTTGGCGGGCGAGGCGCTCTTCACCGCCAGCACGTTGGGGCCGACCGCCATGATTGCCACCGGCTCAAGCGCGGCCGGATCGTAGTTGAGCTGTTTGAACAGAGCCGCATTTGCGGTGATGGTACCGGGAGGCGTGGCGAGAAGCGTGTAGCCATCGGGCTCTGCCCGCGCGACTGCTTCCCCCGCGATGTTATTGCTACCTCCAGTCCTGTTCTCCACCGTCACCGGCTGGCCCCAAAGCTTCTGCAGGTGATCGGCAACGATCCGCGCCGAAAGATCGACACCGCCGCCTGCGGGCGAGGCGCTGATAATCTTGATCGGCCGGTTCGGATAACTCGTGTCAGGCGTCTGGGCGACGACTTGCCCCCCAAGCAGAACGGCAGTCAGACCAATAAGTCCAAAGGCGACGCGAGCCCAATCCATGATGAACTCCTTAAGATGATGAACTCCTTAAGATCGCATCGAGTTTATTTCTCCTCGGAGCATCCGTCGAGGCAGATCAAATGCGACGAATGAGCCTGGAGAGCGCGCCCGAGCTACTCGGGTCGCCGCTACGGCCGGGAGGCGATGGATCGGCGTTTGCCTGTGCCCTTCGCGCGTCAAAAGGGGCGTGAATCTCTATTCTCACGCGCTTGTGTTGTACGGCAAAGGCGATCTAAGGAACCTCTGATCAACGACCGCGCGCGAAATTACCTTCAGAGCGATCGACGTTTGCAAAGTTACCCGTTTAACGGTGATGCGCAGGTTGGATTGGCCCCTGATTATGTCAGGCGGACGCAATCGATCTGCGGGCAAGGTACAGGTTGGCGAGCGCCAGCCGCGAGAACACCTGAGCAGCGTTCTTGGCGAGGCACGATAGCGCACTTTGCGATAGCCGAATTGACACTTCATGATGCGGAACACATGCTCGACCTTCGCGCGCACCTTGCCGAACCGGCGATTGCGGGCGCGCTGCCGGGCCGTCAGCCTGCCTCCGGGCGTCGTTTTCTCCTTCACCGCCCACAGCACCCCCGCCGGTTCGGCCGCGCGCTTCTTGGCGCCGCTAAATTAGCGTAGCCCTTATCGCCATACATCGCAGTGTCGTCATCACGGATCAGGCGGTCCATCACGGTCGCGTCGTGCACACTGCCGCTGGTCACACCCACCGTGTGCACAAGCCCGCTGCGGGCATCGACACCGATGTGCGCCTTCATGCCGAAATACCACTGGTTGCCCTTCTTCGACGAGCGCATCTCGGGGTCACGCTGGCCCCGCCGCGTTCTTGGTGGAGGGCGAGGCGGCGATCAGCGTCGCGTCCACGATCGTGCCGCCACGCAGCAATGCGCCACGCGCTTCCAGGTGATCCGCCACCGCTTCGAACACCGCCTTCGTCAGCCCATGTGCCTCGAGCAGGTGCCGGAAGTTCAAGATCGTCGTTTCGTCGGGGATCGGATCGCGGCCGAGTTCAAGATTGCAGAACGCACGCATCGATTGGATGTCGTAGAGCGCCTCCTCGGCACCCGGATCGGACAAGGTGTACCACTGCTGCAGGCAATAGATGCGCAACATCACGGCGATCGGAAACGGCCGCCGGCCGCCCTGCGGCCCAACCTTCGGATAGTGCGGCTCGATCAGCGACTCCAGAACCGACCACGGCACCACCGCTGCCATCTCGGCCAGAAACACGTCGCGCTTCGTCCGCTTCTTCTTCCCCGCAAAGTCCAGCGACGCAAAGCTCAGTTGTCCGTCCATCGGCGCCACCTCCGAATCAATGGCGCCAGTGTGCCATCTTCGGGCCGTTGATCAGAGGTTCCCTAGCCCTTCACCTCCATCAGGTTGAGCGGAGGACTTTCACCTCCAAGCTGCTGAGCATGCCGAGCACACAACGAAGCCGCTGGCGCGGCAGTTAAGGGGCGGTCGCAGTAGTCGCCTCCTGTCTGAGAGGATCGTGGGTTTTCCGCAGCCCAACCCTTCAGACAGGAGGTTTTCCGATGGCTGAGATCAACCCTCTTCGCCGCCGTATGATCGAGGACATGACGGTCCGCAATTTGTCGCCGGCGACGCAACAATCGTACCTCAGCGCCGTTTCGAAGTTCAGCCGGTATTTTGGTCGCTCGCCTGATCGTCTCGGCCTGGAGGATGTCCACGCCTTCCAGCTTCATCTGGTCGCAACGGGGGTCTCGTGGCCGGCGCTGAACCAGATCGTCTGCGCGCTGCGGTTCTTCTATGGCGTGACGCTCGGCCAGGCTACATTGCCGGAGCGCATTGCCTATGCGCGTGAGCCGAGCAAGCTGCCGGTTGTGTTGAGCGCGGATGAGGTCGTGCGCTTCCTGGAGGCAATCCCGAGCTCTCTGGAGCTGGCGGATATCTTCCGCCGCCATGGCGAAGCGTTCCGACAGGCCGCATGGCGGTCATCTCGGGGGCGTCGAGCGTCGCATCATGGGCGCCATCACGGCGTGTCGGACGGCGGCACTCGGCGGCCATGTCGAGCAATGCGATGATTGCGGTGCGACCCGCATCGCCTACAACTCTTGCCGCAACCGTCACTGTCCCAAATGCCAGGGCCTGGCGCGGGCCCAATGGCATCTCGTGCTCTCTGTCGGCAAAATCGAAGGTGAGAACAGATCGTGCTCGGTAGTAGAACAAGCGTGCGAGAAATGGACGGTTACCCTGAAAATGCGTTCTTGTATTTTTATACCCTGCTCGATCAAAGCAATTCGCTGTTATCTGACGAAAATTCCCTGCTAATTTGAATAGGGAATTTGCCTCTAAGCTGCTGCAACTGCTCGAATTTTCGCTGCAAATCTGCCTGGAAATGCCTGTTTTCGCGAAAAAATCCCTGTTTTTGGGCACGGAGCAGGGAATTTTAAGCCCAGACGGGTTCGACAACGACTGCTTCCCCAGCCACCCAGTGTGTTCTCGTTGACCTGATTTTCGGGAGTGTGAGAACTGTCGACATTCCGGCGGGTTAGCTCGGCAATCGGAGTCTCTGCCCGGCAATTGCCGTGGCGTTAGTCGACATTGCGGTGTATTCGCGGCCGCAGTCTCCGCGAGGCGTTTTTCGATTTCCGTTTTCGCCCGCCGCAGACCGGTTCGAGAATGACTGAGACCGGTTCGCCGAGGTGGCTTTCCCGTACCACCGCGATCTTTTCGAGCCGCCCCGCTGCAAATGATCACCGTGGTGGGCAACAGACGTACTCATGCCTCGGCGAGTTGTGCCATTGGAGTGGGGACCGGGACACAGTAGAACTGTTTGCCACGCG
>NZ_JBFWPA010000287.1:0-3934 GCF_050250235.1 Pseudorhodoplanes sp. | reverse complement strand
TCGCATCGGTGAATTTCTTGCCTCCAACAAGCTGATTGCCAAGGCTCCTACTTCCGACGAGCTCGCCAAGGCGATCGACGCGAGCTTCCTCGAGAGCGCGAGTGTCCCGCCTTACGAATGATGAGGTAACTCGGGACCAGCTTATTAAGGCTGGTCCCGAGCAGCCTGACGGTAAAAGACAGGGGACGATACGGACAATGGCCTTAGACACGACGCAAGCCGAAAGCGCTCGACCTTCGCCCCGCAGCACCGGTGTTCGCATGCTTTCGGGGCTTGGCAGTTTCCTGATCAGTGCGATTAGCGTACTCGTCTTTTTTTGCCTTTGGATCGCGCTGTCAAACAGCGGCGCGATTTCTCCCACATTCCTGCCGTCGCCATCAGCGGTGTGGGGCGCGCTTGTCGACGCCCAGGTCGATGGCTATCGAGGCCACACGCTTATCGTCCATGTGGCTTATAGTCTGTTTCGGGTCTTTGCCGGCTTTTCTGCGGCGATTGTGCTGGGTGTCCCGCTTGGACTCCTCATGGGGCGGAGCCAGGTTGCGAATGCCATCGTCGATCCTTTCGTACAGTTCTTTCGGCCGCTTCCGCCGCTGGGCTACTACATGCTTCTCGTCCTGTGGTTCGGCATCGGAGAGATGTCCAAGGTCGTGTTATTGTTCCTCTCCGGATTTCCGGTGGTGGTTGTTTCCGCGGCGGCGGCCGTACGAAGTGTTCAGGAAAGCCATCTGCGGGTCGCACGTTCTCTTGGGCTCACTGAACAGCAGGTTTTCTGGTCTGTGATATTCCCGTCAACGCTGCCCGCGCTCTTTACTGCGGCGCGGCTTACGATCGGCGTGACTTTTGGATCGCTTGTTGCGGCCGAGATCGTGGCGGCGACGAGCGGGGTCGGATTCATCATCCTCAATTCCAGTCAGTATCTGCGCACTGAGTATGTGTTCATGGGCATTATAGTAATCGGAGTTATAGCCTTGATTCTGGACAAGGCGGCGTCGGCCATCGAACGATGGATCGTGCCTTGGGCTGGAAAGAATTAGCCATGGCGACGCTGGGAGAGATGGGCAAGGCGAAAGGCTGCTTTGGTCAGCCATTGCTCAGCATCCGCGATCTGACCATGCGGTTCGATCGCGTCGAGGCGCTCAAATCGATTAATCTCGAAATCCGCGAAGGGGAATTCGTGGCCGTGGTCGGGCCTTCGGGCTGCGGAAAGAGCACTCTGCTCCATATTATCGCGGGATTTATGAGACCGACAGGAGGCTCGGCACGCCTCAACGGCAAAGAAATTACGACCCCCGGCGCGGACCGGACCGTGGTTCTTCAGCAGCCCGCTCTGTTTCCCTGGCTCAATGTCTACGACAACATCGAAATCGGTCCGAAATCTCGCGGGGTTCCAAGAGGAGAGCGCACTGCAATCGTAGAGAGATATCTCGGCCTCGTGGGTTTATCTCATGTCAAGGAGCGGCGGCCCTATGAACTATCGGGCGGCATGCAGCAGCGCGTCTCGCTGGCGCGAGCTCTGGCAAACGATACCCGCATCCTGCTTGTTGATGAACCATTCGGTGCGTTGGACGCATTAACGCGCGACCGCATGCAGCGCGAGATCGTCAGAATCTGGCATGAAACCGGAAAGACTGTTCTGTTCATTACGCATGATGTGGAGGAGGCAGTCTTCTGTGCAACCTCCGTCGTGGTCATGGCGCCGTCGCCAGGACGGATTATCGAGCAACACCCCGCGCCGTTCTCCCGCTTGTATGCAGAGCATGCCATGGGAGCTCGCGCCGTGAAGTCGCGCAGCGATTTCATCGCGCTTCGGGAGACCATCTTGGCCCAAATCGTTGGCGAAGAAAAATACTAGACCACAGCGCAAGAGCATGCCCGAAGACATCTTTGTACCTCAGTTCAAAGCGACGCCCTATTGGTGGGACGTTGAAGGAGAGCCTGACAGGAAAAACCAGTCCTCCCCGAACGTCGCGGATGTCGTTATCATCGGGTCCGGCTTTACCGGGATATCCGCTGCCCTAACGCTTGCGCGCGCTGGCCGACAAGTGGTGGTTCTCGAAGCTGATCGCCCCGGCTTCGGATGTAGCACTCGCAATGGCGGTCATATCGGACCCGGAATCCGAAATACCTTCAGCGAACTGTCTTCTGCGTTCGGCAAGGACACAGCGTATGCTGTCAAGCGTGAGGGATATGAAGCCTACAAACATCTGCTCGATCTGATCGCTGATGAGGATATAAAATGTGATCTGTCCCGGAACGGGCATTGCATCGGTGCCCATACACCACGATCCGTACATCGTCTTCGAAAGCTTGCTGACACTGAACCGGCGGAATTCGAATCCTGCCGCCTGGTTGACAGGAAGGGCGCACTGGAGGAGATCGGCACCAACGCTTTTCATGGCGCTCTGATTTACCCGAGCCGCGGTGGCTTGCACCCCAAGCTCTACCACATGGAGCTGCTGAAGCGCGCCGAAAAGGCCGGGGCGCAAGTCTGCGCCCATCAGCCAGCAACGAATCTGTCAGGCGCTCCAGGCCACTTCACGGTCACAACAGCCCATGGGCAAATCCGTACGAGAGACATTATTCTTGCAACCAATGGCTACACCGGCAGTACGACGCGCTGGTGGCAGAGACGGATCATCCCTATCGGGAGCTATATGATCGCGACCGAACCGCTAGACCCAAATCTGGTGCGGACCCTTTTTCCAAAGGGCTACCAGATGAACGATACGCGCAAGGTGATCTACTATTATCGGCCGTCACCTGACGGACGTCGCATTCTATTTGGCGGGCGGGTAGCGCTGACCGAAACCGATCCACGGACGAGTGCGCCAAGTCTACACGCAGCCATGGTGAAAGTGTTTCCGGAGCTCAGCAAAGCACGGATCTCGCATTCCTGGATGGGCTTCATTGCATACACTTTCGATTCCCTGCCGCATTTCGGTGTCCATGAAGGTATCCACTACGCCATGGGCTATTGTGGCAATGGCGTATCGATGAGCACATATCTCGGCTCGAAGATTGCCAATCTGTTGCTTCAACGAGCGACCACGCCAAGTGTTTTCCAAAGCCGAGCATTTCGGACCATGCCGTTTTATACGGGAAAACCTTGGTTTCTCGCACCGGCCGTTGGCTATTATAGGTTGAAGGACAATCTCTTGGGATAGTCCAAGCTGGCGCCGTTATTTTTCCGATGTGATCGTGGAGATGTCGCTCAGGGACGAGTTCGTAATTTCGATTCTCAGTGAGACCGCTACCCACTACGTTATCGGGTTGGGGCGTAGACTCGTGCTCATTATCGCCGGTCGCGACCCGCCATTGCTGCCGATTACCGCAGAAGCTAAAATCCTTCTCTCAAAATTATCAGTAATAGCAGCAGTCTCTTGGTGCTTGGGCTTTTTTGATTCACACACGCCTCGTCACTATTTGTCCGAAATAACCATCCAAGCATCACACATGATGGAACCTAATCCGAATCTCGCTTTCATCACACAGAATGTAGAGACGGATATCGGACGGGGAGCGCTGAAGAATCAGCAGTCTTTATCGGTGGCTTTAATAGTAGCGCTTTACTTTCGGCGTTGATGGTACTGTGCATGCATATCAATGCGCCTAATGGGGGCGGCCCTGCACTACAACACGGGGCAGCAATTTCAAAATTTGATTGCCAGGGCGCCCGCCGCGCCCCAATGGGTGTTTAACGCTACCTCCCCGATGGCGCTGTTGTGTAATCACGAAGCATCCCGCGCGCTAGAACAGTGGAACTAGCACTCGGGGAACCTCCGGTCGGTCTACTAGTTGACATACCGTTTTTCGGGGAACGAACCAAAAGGAGGTCGTCCATGAAGGAATCGAATTCCTCGGTGGGTGTTCTCGTGGTTGAGGATGAGCCCATTATCGCGATGGACATGAAGTATTCGCTCGCAGATTTGGGGTT
>NZ_JBFWPA010000286.1:0-4013 GCF_050250235.1 Pseudorhodoplanes sp. | reverse complement strand
TTGGAAGCACACAGGAATCTTCGACCCAGGAGAGCACATTGATGACGCTCTCAATCTCGGCAGGATCAATCTTCAGGCCGCCCCGATTGATAACCGACGATGTTCGCCCACCGAGCACGAAGTCATCGCCAACACGGGTCGCCCGGTCGCCCGTGCGCACGCCGCCGCCGATAAAGGTGGCCTCCACGACGCTCGCATCGCGCCGCCAATAGCCCGCCGCGAGAACGGAGCCTCGGAGGACAAGATCGCCCTCTTCCTCACCGGTCTCGTTGATGACAGGGTTGCGCAGCTCGATCTTGCATTCCTCGATCGGTGTTCCCAGCGAACCAAGAGAACGCTGCAATTGCTCCTGGCTGATGATCGTGAAGGCGCCAGCGGATTCGGTCGACCCAAACAGGGCCATAATCTCGGCATTCGGAAACAGACGCTTGATCTGTCCATAGCCGGTGGCCGAAAGCGGCGCTGCCGTCGTAATCGCAAGGCGCACGGACTCCAGTGGCTCTACTTGCGCTTCGTTGCCGATCAAAAGATAATGTGATGGCACGGCCTTGAAAACATTGCATCCCGCCGCGCGCGCCTTGTCGAGCGACAAAGCCGGACTGAAAGTCCCGTCGATTGAAAATGCGGCATCCGTTGCAATGATCGGCAAAACGAGCGTCATGATCGCACTCGCTGTAAAAAGCGGGATCGGACTGTGGATGACCTTTCCCCTTTCGAGAGTCTGCGCGACCGCGTAGCGTCGGCCCGTCTCAAACTCGATATCGCTCGGCAAAATAACGCCCTTGGGACGCCCTGTCGTGCCGGTCGTGTAGATAAGGTCGCCCCCCTCTTCTTTCTCGGCCGACTTCACGGTCGATGAGAGATTGAGGGGCCATGCCCTGCCGTCAACGACGGCACGGACAGAGCTGTCGGCGAAATCGACTGCAATGATGCGGCGCGCATCTATTCCTGTCTGTCCCCAGGCTGCCACGCCGTCTGTGGCCGTCAATATGGCCGTCGGCTCAAGATCCTCGATAAAAAATGTCGCGTTCGCAGCCACGGCCTTTGGATTGAGCGGAACACACCAAGCTCCCAGAAGATGGATGCCGAAATAACAAGCCATCCATTCCTCGGCATGTAAGCCGTCCATGCAAAGAATAACCCGGTCGCCCGGCTTAACATCGTGCCCGACAAGAAAATCTCTGACAGCCGCGGCGCGCTGTGCGAGATCGCCGATGCTGGATTTCCTGCTGTTCGCGAAAAATGCAGCTCTTTGCGGGTCGCGCGCAAGCGACGCCATGAAAGCCGCACCTATAGTCGGATTCTTATGCATCGGGAATGAACCACCCATCCTTCAGTTGGTCGAAAAATATCGTGTTACCCTCTTTCATCCTGCTATCGAACTTATCAGGATCAATTCGCAGGGTGATGCTTGCGTCGCCCGCAACGCGCAGCCTTAATTCGTAAGCTTCGCCAAGATAGGAAATCGCCGTAATCAGACCGGAGCTTTCCCCGCCCTTTGCCTGTTCGACAACCTTGAGCCATTCCCTGCGAAGAACGAGCCACCCTTTTTGCCGCGCCGCCACGGGCACAGCGCTGCGCACCCGGAAAAGCTTTCCGCTTGCCTCGACAGAAAAGGATTGAGTTGGCGCAGAGTCACTATCTTGATTTTGAGCCGATGCGACAGCTCCCCCCAGAAAGCGAGCAACGAACGGCGCGAGAGGCCTTTCGTAAAGTTCTGCCGGCGTGCCGGCCTGCACGATCCGTCCGCCGGACATCAGAACAATGCGGTCGGACAACGACAAAGCCTCTTCCTGATCGTGCGTCACATGCAGAACAGAAACCTTGAATTCGCGCTGAATTTGCCGCAGCTCGACACGCATGCTCTCACGCAATTCCCGGTCGAGAGCGGACAATGGTTCATCGAGCAAAAGCAGTGGAGGATCGCAAACCAGGGCGCGAGCCAGCGCGACGCGCTGCTGTTGGCCGCCGCTCAATTGTGCTGGACGGCGCTGCTCAAACCCCTCCATGCCCACTCTTTGAAGGATAGCCGTCGCGCGCAGGCGCCGCGCGGCGCGATCGATCCCGCGCATGCGCAAGGGATAAGCAACATTATCCACAACCGACATATGCGGAAACAAAGCGTAACTTTGAAAAACGACGCCAAGATTGCGCCGATAAGGCGGCAGGCGGGTTGCGGGCTTTCCAAGAAAAGAAACCTGTCCTGCATCCGGGAGTTCCAGTCCTGCAATCAGGCGCAATAATGTGGTCTTTCCGGACCCACTCGGCCCGAGCACGCAAACATATTCACCGGATGAGATATCCAGATTGATGTCTCTCACGACCTCCACGCGTCCGAAGGATTTCCGAACGTCATTTAGGCTCACGGCTGCCATCACTTCCGTCATCTGTCCTGCCGCGCGCTCGATCCAGATTTTCTAGCGGAGAATAGTGCGAAGGCCGCGGCGAGCGCCGAAGCGACAATAAGGATTGTAGAGGCTGCAGCGAGCGTGGGCCGCAGCGTATACGAGGCTTCATCAAAGAGGATTTTCGGCAGCGTCTTCATTCCCGCATCAGTCAGAAAGAAAGCGAGCGCGATCTCGTCAAAGGAAATGATAAATGCGAACAAGCCGCCTGCAATTAATCCCGGAAGGGCAAGCGGTAGGGTCACGGTAAAAAGGACAACCCAGTTGTTGGCACCCATTGTCAGCGCCGCCTGCTCCAGCTCAGGATTGACGCGCCGCAGCGTCGCCAGCGTCGTCAGCAACACCATCGGAGCGCCGAGGAAGGCATGGGCTGCGATCAATCCGGTTTTTGTACCCACCCAGCCCATATCGAGATACCAATGATACAGGCCCGCCCCCAACACCACAGTCGGCATAACGAGAGGCAGGGCCGCCGCGGCCTCGCCTGACAGAAATCGGGATCCAAATCGATGCACAGCTACCGCAGCCGGCGCCCCCGTTGCGATCGCGAGAGTTGTCGAACCAATCGCGACGACGATGCTGTTGGCAAGGCCTTCGCGCCAATGATCGTCCAAAAGCAGCTCTTGATACCAGCGCAAGGAAAGCCCATCGGTCGGAAAAGAGAGATAGGTCGTCGTTGTCAGTGACATCGGAATGAGCACCAAACCCGGCGCAACCAATATGAAACAGACCAAGACAATGAAGGACCATCCAAGGACGCCCCCAATCCGATCAAGCCAGGCTGCTGCAAAATCCCTCATGATGGTCATCTGTAGATCGCCTGCCGTCGCCCAACCGCACTGATCAGCATCAACACGATCAGGGTCATCAGAATAAGCAGCAGCGAAAGAGCCATCGCAACCGGCCAATTCAGCATCTCAGCGGTCTGATAGGCGATAACCTGCGCAAGCATCGTATCGCCGAGTCCGCCAAGGAGAACCGGTATGACGAAAGAGCCCGCAGCAACCGCGAAGACGATCAAGCATCCAATAACGATGCCGGGCATTGCCAGCGGAACGATCACGGTGCGGATAGCCGTGACCGGTTGCGCGCCATTGGTATAGGCGGCTTCGAGCAATCGTGAATCGAGACGCGACAATGTCGCGAGAACTGGAAGAACAAGCGAGGGAAGAAGGATCTGGACTAAGCCCAGATAAAGCCCAAGCCGGCTGTTACTGAGCTGAATATCAGAGGAGACGAGACCGGACGACTGTAGCAGAGTGGAAATAAATCCATTCCGCTTAAGCATCACTTGCCACCCGAAAGCCCTGACCACAACACTGGTCCAGTAAGGGAACAGAACTGCGACCAGAAGAAGCGTGCGCACCAGCGGGGTGGCGCGCCACAAGGCAAAAGCGAGGGGAAATCCCAGAATAAGACAGACCACAGTTGAGACAGTGGAAATTTCAAAAGTCCGAAGAAGAACGCCAAGATAAGTTGGGTTTGAAACCGTAGAGAAGAAAGGCGTAGCGCCAGAACCCGTGGTGTTCAGAGCGTCGCTTATCACGTAGATCAGCGGCACTCCGAGCATCACCGCATAGAGAAGCGCGAGCGGCATAAGCAGCATGA
>NZ_JBFWPA010000285.1:0-4024 GCF_050250235.1 Pseudorhodoplanes sp. | reverse complement strand
CATTCTGCCTCCGCCGCTAAAGAGCCCAGTTCGGTACGCCAATTGATAGCCGTCCTAAGAGGTAGGGCTAAGCGCTGAGCATACAAAGCTGCTCAGTCAAGCTTGATCTTGGCTAAGCTGACGACCTTTGCCCATTTCTCGACGTCGGCGCGGATAGTAGCTGCAAAGGTGCTCGACGTCGAACTCTTGGGTTCGACTCCCAATTTCTTCAGAGCCTCTTGTACTTGCGAGGTGGCGACCGCGCGCACAACCGCGTCATTGAGTTTAGCTACGATTTCGGTTGGCGTTCCTGCAGGAGCAAGAAGGCCAAACCAGACGACAACATCAAATCCAGGCAACGTTTCGCTGATCGTTGGAATATCGGGAAACAGCGAAGTGCGCGTCAGCGTGCTGACGCCGAGCGGCTTCAGTGCGCCCGCTTGCATGTGCCCGAGCGCCTCCAATGGAGTGATGAAATAGATTGAGACGTGGCCGGCAAGCGTATCCGTGGTCGCCGGTGCGCCCCCGCGATACGGAACATGGCGCATCTCAATTCCGGCTTGGCGTTTGAACAGTTCTCCGGTCACATGCGAAGCGGAGCCAAGACCAACCGACGCATAGGTTAGAGCATCCGCATCTTTCTTACCCCGTGCGATGACATCGGCAACACTGGAAATACCGCTCGAAGGTGCCGTCACCAGGAGAAGCGGCATTTCAGCGACGACTGAGATCGGTGCGAAATCACGAACCGGATCGTAGCTTAGCTTCTTGTACAAGCTGGCGTTGAGCGCATTCGGGCCCAGATTGCCGAACACGATCGTATATCCATCTGGAGCCGATCGAGCTGCCTCGGTCGTGCCAATGATCCCTCCGGCGCCCGGCTTGTTTTCGATGACGATCGGTTTGCCGAGAATTTCGGTCAGCGGCTGTTGGATCGCTCGCGCCAAGATGTCGGTCGAGCCTCCGGCCGGATATGGAACGATCACGCGGATCGGTCGCTCCGGATAGCCTTGAGCGAAAGCAGGCGTGGCGAAAACAAAAGTGAGCAACAGCAGCAGCGCGCGCATGAACGTTCTCCCTCATCGGCGCTTCTTCGGCGCCCCAACAAATACGTATACATAATAGATGCAGGTGCGTCTTTCAATCAATATTCTGCATCAATACTCACGGTTTTCTCCGTGACAGGCTGCTGGGACTGCCCTCAGAAATCATAGGACAATCAGGTGTCTCCTGCATCCTGCGACGTAGCCGCGAAAGCCTTAAGCGCCTGATAGAAGTCGCGTCGCTGGTGGGGCGGAATGCACTCAAGCAGAGCGTCCTGAAGCTGAGCCGCGCCAGAAACGAGCGACAGCAAGACCTTTCGGCCGATCGGCGTGATGGCGACACGGTACGAGCGCAAATCCTCTGCATTCTCGGAACGAGATACCAGTCCCTCAATCGTCATCCGCCGCATCATCTCGCCCAGCGTGCTGCGATCCACCCGCAATTCCCGAGCGAGTTCAGTCAGCGTCAACGCTCCCTTCTGATGAAGCGTAAGAAGAGCACCGAATTGGCGCGGTGTGATGTCGTCCTGTTTGGTAAGTTGTTGAAAAAGCAAATTGGCCTTTGCACTGAGGACGCGGGCCAAAAACCCGATTCCATCGCTAAGCCTGAGCTTGCGCGCAATCTCCACTGGATCGTTGTTTTTGAATGTGGCGTTTATGCCAAGTTTGTCGCGACGGGAGCTCATTTCAGGTTCCATGGTTCGTGAGGAAATCAGGCGCTGAAAGCGGCGGGTTGTCGGCACCGCGCGATGTGTTGGCCTCATACCGTAAGAAAGCGGGCAGGCTTGTCTTGCCGCCCAGCATCGACTATATTACGTATACGCAATAAATACGGAGTACGACATGGCGACTGGTTGCTCGTCGACAGCTAGCGTGCGCGATGCAGTCATAGACGCAACAAGGCGTACGACCAACGAAATGTCGCTTAGGCTGTTTTTGTCAATCCCGTTCTTAGTCGAGGCCGAGACAGTCGAGAATGGGGCCGGCGGGTGGGTCCGCCGCGCTTCTTATCCGGAGTTGCCGGATTGCCGCGCCGAATCGCCAATGATCGAAACGGCGCTTGAGCAACTCGAGCGACGCCGCGTGGAGTGCATTCTTGAAATCTTGCGGTCAGGTAGGCTGCCTCCGGTACCACGCGAGCCGTTGGCCGACTGTGATCCGGAAGGCGTGCTCGTGCGTCTCGGCTTTGGCGCTCAAGTCACCGAGCTTCTCGACCTCAGCGGGTCCAAGATTTGCGACAAATTGAAGTCGCTTCAAGCCATGAATTTTTGAGAGGAGCGCTGTCATGCTATCCCATGCCGAGAATGAGAGGCTGGTTCGCGTCGGTCCCGGAACACCGATCGGTCAGTTGTTCCGCCTCTATTGGATCCCCTTCTATCTTTCGAAGGACCTGGAGCCGAACGGGCAGCCCAAACGCTTGAAGCTACTATGCGAAGATTTGGTGGTATTTCGTGCAACCGACGGCAAGGTAGGACTGATGGCCAATGCGTGTGCGCACCGCGGTGCGCCTATGATGTATGCACGGAACGAAGACTGCGGTTTACGCTGCATCTATCACGGCTGGAAATATGATGTGACGGGCACCGTTGTTGATATGCCGGCGGAGCCCATCCGCAGTCGCTTCAAGGAGAAGGTCAGGATCAAGGCGTATCCGTGCGCAGAGCGCAACGGCGTCATCTGGACCTACATGGGTCCGGAAAAAGAACCGCCTCCGTTGCCGAACATGGAATGGAATCTTGTGCCGGAGGAGAATGTCAACCTCTCGCTGCGCATTCAGGAATGCAACTGGCTGCAGGCGCTCGAGGGAGAAATCGACTCGGCCCACGCACCGATTCTGCACGGTCGTATCGATAACAAGGGATCCATCAATCAGTGGGTCGCTAAGAAAGATCTCCGTCCAACTTTCGAATGCATCCGTCAGGATTTTGGCATGAGTATTGCGGCACGGCGGCGCTTTGACGAGGCAACGCTATACTGGCGCGTTAATCAATTTGTTATGCCCTTCTATTCGCTGGTGCCGCCGCAATCAAAGTTTCCAGATCTCAGTGGCCATGCTTGGGTGCCGATGGACGACGAGAATACCATCTGTCTGATGTTCTCATATCATCCGACGCAACCGTTGCCGCAGAAGACACGTCAAATCTTCCAAGATGGACACGATGGCCGCGAGACTGGCCATGCCAGCAAGCAGGCTTTCGCGCAGAAGACCCCGTCTGCACCTTATGCGGAATTCTGGACCAAGTTCAGCCCCGAATCGAATTTTGCGTTTGACTATGCGAGCCAACAAACGACTTGGTTCTCCGGTTTGCCCGGCCTTTGGGTGCAAGATGCGGCCTGCCAAACCGGCATCTCACCAATCTACGATCGGACCACCGAAAATCTCTGCTCCAGCGACACTGGAATCGTCATGACGCGTCGCTATCTTCTCGAAGCTCTTGCAGCTTATCAGGAGCGCGGAATTCAGCCGCTTGGTGTGAAAGACCCAGATATCTTCATGGTACGCGCCGTTTCGTTGCAACTGCCCGAACACGAACGCTGGGCCGATGCAGGGCGCCGGCATATGCGAGCAGAACTCGGTAAGGATTTCGGCTACGAGCTTTGATAGGTGCATGGCGAATGACAGTTGGCGAGTTGGAAGTTCAGATCGTAGCCATCGCCGACGAGGCCTCACGCGTGCGAAGTTTCACCCTGGCACCTGTAGGCTCGCGACACCTTCCTACTTGTGGGCCGGGCTCCCATATCGACTGCCACTTGCCTGCCGGCATGGTCAGAAGCTATTCGCTGCTGAATGCTGGGGACGCCACCGCGTACTACATGATCGGCGTTGCCAAAGAGAGGAATAGTCGCGGTGGATCTCGCCATATCCACGAGAAGTGGTCTGTCGGGGACATCGTCAAGATATCTCTGCCGCGCAACAACTTCCGTCTCGCGGAGGACGCAGACTATTCCGTCTTTATCGCGGGTGGTATCGGCATCACGCCGCTCGTCTCAATGGTTGCGCG
>NZ_JBFWPA010000284.1:0-4030 GCF_050250235.1 Pseudorhodoplanes sp. | reverse complement strand
GTCCCCGCCTGACGGATCGGGAATTCGTAGCGAAATCGCTCACCCGGCTCGACCGCAGCCATGGTAACGCCCGGCACGCCGTCCATCAGAAAAGGCACCAACAACCCATGCCAATGGATCGAAGTGCCCATCGAACTGTCGTTGACGAGATCGACGACCAGATTCTGGCCCTCTTTCAGCCGCAATAGCGGTCCAGGAATTGTCCCGTTGACGGTAACGCCAGGTCCGCGACGAGTCCCTGTCGTAAACATGGCGTCCGCGACTGTCATCGTCTGGTAGTCACCTGAAAGGACGTCACTTCCGCGGCGGGCGAGAGTCCCGTCCAGCGTCCCGCGCGCCCAGGCAGGCATTGCGCCCACGAATCCCAGAGCGCCGAGAGAAGCTGTGCCGGCGGTCAAAAACTTTCGTCGATCAATTGATGTCATTTGCTATCTCTGGTCTGGCTGTTCTGGTTAATCTACGAAGGAAAACAGTCCGCCCCTCAAAATTTCTCGAACTTTTCCTTGAGAGAGTTTCGGGCGCGGTAGATGCGGGTTTCTACGGCCTTTTCACTGATGCCGAGAATTTGGGCAGCTTCGGCCTGGCTGTAGGATTCGAGCGCTACGAGCACAAATGGCTCCCTGAGCTTTTGGGGAAGGAAGGATATCTCCCGTTTTACCCTCGCGAGCTCCTGACGGCTTACGAGCTCTCTCTCCTGGTCGGGACGATCATCAGGGATAACGTAGTCTTGCTCGCTGCCATCGATATGAAAGAACAATGCGAGCCTCCGCCTGCGCAGGCCATCGCGGCACTTGTTCATCGTGATGGTCGCAAGCCATGGCCCCAGGGGACGCTTCTGATCGAATTGCCGGAGTGCCAACCAAGCGGCCGCCAAGGCATCTTGCACAGCATCTTCGCCATCGGCCGAGTTGCCCATCATCCTCTCGGCCAGGACCAGCAGTCCGGGCGCGTAGTGGCGAGCAAGCTGGTCAAAGGCCGCACGGCCTCCGATCCTGGCTGATGCGACAATCCGCTTTTCATCTTCTAGCGTTTCGCCCCGCACGCCGATTCATTCTCGGGGTTCGCTGGTAAGGGCACTTCCAACCTGTCGGTCGAAGGCTTCCTGCTGCCTGGCGTTCAGCAGTGCCCGCATGTCGAAGACATGGCGGACAGTCGCCTTCTGAAGGTCACCCATTCTTTCGTGGACTGCATCGATCGCGGTACCGACCTTGGGGCCGTAGCGATGTTCATCATCCATCGCAGCAGCAAGCCCGGCATTGGCAGCTTGAAGCGACAACTCCAGGTGCCTCTTCTCAATCGCGAACTGAGCCTCAAGCGCTTCGAGGCGCGCATCCTGCTCGGCTGTCAATTGCAGCTCTTCATGGACGAAAGCGTGCAGACCCGCGCGATCGCTCTCCTCATTGAGCCAATGGTTCGTCGCAACGGCGCCTATGGATCCAGCAAGAATTGCAAGGATGAGGAGCGCGAGGACATTGAGCGGCGAAAGTTTCATCGGCTGATATGCAACAAAGCTGCGGGGGACAGGTCGGCTCCTTCAACGATCGCATAGCGATGCTTTTGTGACGCCGCTGGAACCCCGGTTGTCGCCATGCCCGCCCCAAGCCCGAGAGCAACAATACAGAACGCCGCCATCATTTTGTGCCGCGACTCTCTCGCCTGCTGGAGTCGGCCGATCCGCTCCCAAATACCATCGTAAAACTCGGGAACGATGCTCACCGGCATATTCTCAAGCGCTAGCTTCTGAAGAAGCCTATCGATTTCTCTATCGTCCATGACCCAGATCAATTCCGATTTGTTGCTGGTATTTATCATACGCAGGAATTGCACTGACCCCTCGAAAATTTTTCTTGAGGGATTTGCGCCCGTCATTCGTAGTTGATTCAGAGGCACCTGAAACTTGAGGCCAAAACCTCTTGCCTTCTGTGCAAGCAGCCTCTGATCTTCCGTGATTAGACCCATGGAGGATGAGCAAAAGTAGCGGCTTCGGAAAAGGGGTACGGCACCGAATGCGACGAGCAGTAAGAAAATATGCGGCAGGTGTGCTGCTAACCACGTTGGCGGCCTGCACGAATGTTGCGCAGGCGACCAGCTATACCATGCACCGCGATCCGCAATGCGGGTGCTGCGAAGCCTGGGCGGACCATGTCAGCGACAATATGGACGCCCGGGTGGCGACAGTGGACGAACCCGATATGAGCGCCTTCAAAGATGCGCAAAATGTACCGCAAGATTTGCGCTCATGCCACACTATGATCGTGTCGGGTTATGTCATTGAAGGCCATGTTCCCGCCGACGCGATCGCAAAACTACTCCGCGAGCGGCCGCAAGGCGTGGATGGTCTGGCGGTTGCCGGGATGCCACTTGGCTCTCCCGGAATGGAAATGGGCGCACAGCGACAGTCTTATGAGGTCATAGCCTTTGGAGACGCAGGACACAGGGTCTTTGCAAGATACTAGCTCAACTGCCGCGTGAGGCGTTCCAAGAGGAAAGCCGTTGAAGAGCAACAAACAGCAAAAGGCCAGCGGCAGGAACCGGAAAATTCTGAAATCCTGTCCTGTCCGAATATCCACCGGCAATATTGCCTGGTCGAACCGAAGCAGGAGGAGATAGCATGTCTGAAATATCGATCGGGCGCGGCATCTGGATCTGGGGGTGGACGCTCAGTCTTTTCGTGCTGATCAGCTATCTTCTGTGCGTCGCCTTCGGCCTGCTCGTTCCGGGCCGGTTTCATATGGTGGAAGCCTGGGCTCCGCTCTTGCCAGGCTTCGAATGGCTCACTGTCGAGGGATTTTTAGCCGGTGCAGTCGGAAGCTTCCTTTACGGGTGGTACGCTGCACTTCTACTGGTCCCGCTGCACCACTTTTTCGCTCGCAGGTCCGCGGGACCGGACACATCCCGCGACCGTTGAAACGAGGACGGGAGCAATTGGAAATGGGATCAAGCAACGACGCTACTTTACAATTTCTGGGCGCCACCGGAACGGTGACCGGATCACGCTATCTGGTAGAAAAGGGCGGTCGGAGAATCCTCGTCGATTGCGGACTCTTCCAGGGCTACAAGCAACTCCGGTTGCGCAATTGGAATCCCTTCCCCATCCCGCCGCAATCGATCGACGCGGTGTTGCTCACCCACGCACATCTGGATCACTCGGGCTATCTTCCGGCGCTGGTACGTGATGGGTTCAGGGGAAGGATACATTGTACGCCCGCGACGGCCGAGCTTTGCGGACTTCTGCTTCCCGACAGCGGCCACCTGCAGGAAGAAGAGGCGCGCTATGCCCGCAGGAAGAGCTATTCGAAGCACAAGACCCCTTTGCCGCTTTACACGCAGGACGACGCGAACCGTGCGCTCGAGCAGATCGACGCTGTCGACTTCGGCAACGAGCTGGAGCTGGGAGACGAGCTAGAGGCGCGTTTCATTCGTGCCGGACACTTACTCGGGGCGGCGCAGATCAGATTACAGGCAGGTTCTCGAAGCATCCACTTCAGCGGTGATCTTGGGCGCCAGACCGATCCCATGATGCGTGAGCCGCAAGCATTCGAAGGCGCCGACATTCTCGTCAGCGAATCTACCTACGGCAACCGCAAGCATCCGCACGTGGATGCGGCGCAGGAGCTTGCCGACGTCATAAATCGCGTCTCAAAAAGGGGAGGCGTCATCGTCATTCCCGCTTTCGCGGTGGGACGGATTCAGGGCGTCATGTTGCAGATCGCGCGGCTGCGCAACAGTGGCGCGATCCCCTACGTACCGGTCTACCTCAACAGCCCGATGGGGATCAGTGCTACCGAAATCTATCATCGCTTTCACGACGAGCATCGCGTTTCCTGGGAAGACTGCAAGGCTATGAACGATGTGGCGGAGAGGGTCCGAACTGTGGAGGAGTCGAAAGAGCTGAACCGCCGCAGCGGGCCGCTTATCGTCGTCTCCGCCAGCGGAATGCTCACCGGCGGCCGCGTCCTGCATCATGTCGCCAGTTTCGGTCCCGATCCCAGGAACGCTATCGTTCTAAGCGGTTTCCAGGCTGGCGGCA
>NZ_JBFWPA010000283.1:0-4092 GCF_050250235.1 Pseudorhodoplanes sp. | reverse complement strand
CGGCGACGGCGCGGTGTCGTTCGCCGAGTACGAAACGGCGGTGCGCGTGCAGTTTGATGCGTTCGACCAGGACAAGGATGGACGGATCTCACCGGACGAGTTCACGGAGTTCGGGAAGCGGCTGAACGAAGCGCGCCAGGACGCACAACGTGAGCGTGATGCGAGTGTTCGTAAGGCGCGCTTCGAGCTGGCGGCGAAGGGATGTGAGGTGCCGGTTGCGGCCGTCGGTGCGCGGTTGCTGCTTCTGGGCACCAATGGCGCCGCTGCGTTGTCGAACGCCTCGATCGGCAACGAAGACAAAGTGACCTATGTGGCTACTGTCGAGATCGCGCCCGGCAACGACCCGCTCTATCTGGCGCTCACCAGTCGCAGTGCCGTGATTTGGGATATCGTCGGCGCGACCGAACGGATTGTTGGCGTGGTCGCGCATTCCGAAACGCCGCCGGAAATGCCTGGTGACGGTTCCGGACAGCGACGGGTAGCCGCAACCGAGCCTTCCCCTGTATCCGACCGGGGCCGGCCGCTGGTCGGTGTCATGGGTGTGCCGCGTAACAAGGTCTGGTTCACCGCGCATATGGGCTGCCTGATACCGGTATCCGAAGCCAGTATGAAGGACGGCACCGCGCAGCAGATGGCGGCCATGCTTCTGGGTCGTGAAGCCGATGAGATTGGCGCTGCCGAGAACGCTTCCGCGTTCCGGGTGCCCGGCGTACAGCACGTGGCCGGTGGCCGCGTGCGCAACGCCATCCGGTTGCCCGAGGGCGGGCGCGGCGAGCCGTTGTGGCGCGAAGTGCAGGAGGCCTTCACGCGTGGCATCGCGCAGATTGACGTGGAGTCGGTGGTGGCGGCTCATCCAGTGAAGCGTTACGGGATCCTGCCCGGTCGCGCGGGGCTCGCCGAACTGGTTGACGCCGGCTCGCTTACGGTTGCCGGCATGAGCCATGGCGTCCGTTTCAATGGGAGCGAGTGGAAGCCCTACACGTCTCCTGAAAAATTCAGGGTCACGCAGAAGATCAGGTTGCCGGCCGGCACCAAAGGGACCTTCATCCTGCCACGGGATGTGCCGGCGCCGCAGGGCGTCACCAGTCGCGCTTGTTTGGTGTCCGAGTGGGATATGAAGCCGATTAGCGGGCAGCCGCGCAATGCGTGCCGATAGTTTGGGTAGATGCCGCTGTCTCGAACACAAAACAAACATGCCTGCAAACAAGAACAGACAAGCTATTCCAGCGATGTAGAGCGGCTGCAATGCAAGGGACCCGATAAAAGCGTCCAGGGCCTAAAGCGTCAGCACAATCACACGACCCTTATGCGCTCCCCTGGAAGGTCGCGATGTGATTGAAGCCCGATAGACATCATCCGTGAAGATTGAGGCACGTAAGCGAGGTCGGAGCAGACGCCTCGTCAGTTCAAGCCTGCCCGGCCGCATGCGCGGGCGAGCAACCAATGCCCGGGCATCTTCTGACCGGAAGCTCGGAGCCGGGAAGACCAGCATCGCTGCACGGTCAGTTCGTGCTGATCACCGTTCCTCACGGTTGCGGGATGTTCTGTTGCGATGCCTGCCATCAACGCCTCATCGAGCGGCGGGGTTATCTTGCATTCGTTAAGACGGTGCTCAAAATATAGTGGCGCACCTTGTAGAGCTTTCATAAAGTCCGGTATGCAGGTGCCCAGCTCAGATTCGGCGTCCCTTGAGGGTCGATCGTCGCCAGGAATCTCGGTGATGATTCCGGTCATCATCGCGTGCTGCAACTTCATGGTGACGCTGTCACATTACAGCATCCTCACGGCACTTCCCGATATCGGCCGAAGCCTCGGAGAACCGCCGAGCCATTTGGGTCAACTCATCACTGTCTATATCGCGAGCCTGATCATCTCGATGCCGCTCAGCAGCTGGCTGGCGGATCGTTTTGGATTGCGCAATGTCTATGGGATGGCGATTTTGATTTTTGGATTGTCGTCCGCTCTCGGTGGACTGGCGACCGACATTTGGACCTTGACGGGAGTCCGCATTGTACAGGGATTTGGAGCTGCTCTGATCGGCACGCTGGGTCAGGTCGTCATCCTGGGGTTTTTTCCGCGTAACCAAACCTTGAGATTAAGTAACTACCAGTCCATTGCGCGGCAAACCGCACAAATCGTGGCGCCTCTCGTTGGCGGCACCCTTGCAACCTATATATCGTGGCGTTGGATCTTTTTGATCAATGCGCCCGTTATTCTGGCGGCAGCTGTCGCAGCTTTTCTTCTTTTTCCTACAAGGCATCTCACGCGCCGCGCGCGGCTCGACATCCCGGGCTTTGTCTTGTTCAGCCTCGGGATCGCGCTGCTCATCTTTGGTTTGAGTTCCTTGGGAACACACGGTCTACCCGTCTGGGGCGCGGCGGCCGAACTGGCAATTGCGGGGGCAATTCTTGCGGCATTCGTCTGGTATTGCATGCGGACTACCAACCCGCTGCTGAGCCTGAGCCTTTTTCGATTGAGGACGCTTCGCGTCAGCCTCATCACCGGAGGCGGGCTCGACACCATCGGTCTCGCATCGGTCTCGTTTCTACTGCCACTGATGTTTCAGATCGGTTTCGGCATGACGGCGGCGCAATCGGGCGCGCTGACATTTCTGACGGCCTGTGGTTCGCTCGTCATGCGCTTCGGTGTTCCCCAGATGCTCAGGCGCTTCGGATTCCGAAGCGTTCTCATCTGGAACACGCCGATTGCGGCGGCCCTGGTGGCCGCCTTTGCTTTGACAAGCGCCACAACGCCCATTTGGATCGTGGCTGCTCACATCTTTGCTCTCGGGCTTTTTCGCGCCATGCAATGGTCTTCGGCTGGCAACCTCTCGTATGCCGAAATCGCAACGGAGGATCTCACCCAATTCAGCGCATTGTATTACATTTTCGGACAACTGGCCTTGGCCCTCAGCATCGCCCTTGCGTCGGGCATGATTTCATTTCTTGCAGGCGGCGAAAACTCCGCCAGCATCTCTGACTTTCACTTTGTTTTCTTCATTCAAGGCATCATTACGTTGTGCTCCTGGTTTGCCTATCGAAGCCTGCAAACCGAAGATGGAGCACAGGTGAGTGGTCATGCTGTGCACGCAGCCAGCATCAAGAATTCTAATTCGTGAATAACGTTGCCCGACGAATTTCCACGTCGTGAATGATCTCGCCATAACTATATAGGACGAGCAAGATCTCAAGTTTATTCCGTGCAAACCGAAAGAACCGTCGTGGCTGTCGGGCAGAAATCTCCACGTGCCTGCCGACATATTCCCGAATTCGGGAGATGGGGCCCAGAGACCGGCTCGAACTTCGTCGTTGGTGAGATCATTCGAACTGTGTCATGTCTCCAATTGAAGGCACTCCCAGCAGCCTTGACGACGAAACTTGAATCGCTGACCACGCTTCGCGGCTCTTATCGCGTTAGCGAAAAGACAATATGAAAATCGAGAAAATGCGAAAAGAGCCAGAGCGACGAGCTGGGTGAACGGCACGAGAAAGGACTGCGCCTGCGATAGCGCCAAACTATAGTCCCTCACGCTCAGCGCTTTTTTGGCCGCAGCATTGCGGTGCGTCGTTTTTCGTCGCGGTCGATTAAACAATCACGAATAAGGCCGTGAGATGATTCAATGCTGCTCCGCATGAGACTTGCCGCTTTTTCAGAATCACGACGTCGGATCGCATCGACAAGTTTGGCATTATTATTTATCGAATTCTTTCTGGCAGCACCAGAATTCTGATAAGCAATGTATCTATAACGAAGAGCCTGTTTATGAATCGAGGCCAACAGTCTAACCAATTGTCGGTTATGTGCCGCTTCGAAGATGCGCTGGCTCATTTCAACATTGGCCCTGAAATGGCCCACGACGTCATTCTTGCGATAACGTTCCTCGCACTGCGCTTGGCTCTCGCAGAGACGTTTGATTTCGATGTCAGTAGCGTTCTTCGCACTGAGACGCGCGGCAGTTACCTCTAACGAAATCCGGCAGGCATAGAGCTCATCCAAATCTTCGGTCGTCAGGATCGCGACGCGGACGCCCTTACGCTGCTCGCGGGCAATGAGTCCGTCGCGTTCTACCAGTTGCAGCGCTTCGCGGATAGG
>NZ_JBFWPA010000282.1:0-4095 GCF_050250235.1 Pseudorhodoplanes sp. | reverse complement strand
CTCCGAGCGATGGTTGTTGAAGATCGCATCCAAGCTTCGGTCTTCTTCTGTGGCGTCATCGCGTCGCTTGGTCGGATCGGCCCCATGAGCCCTCAGAAGGTGCCTAAGGCTCGCTTCGAGCTGAGGGAATAAGAGATAAGCCGCAGAGGCAAAATCTCCCTGAAAGAAGCGCGCGAAACCGAGTTCAACCAGAGGCGCTTGAAGCGGGGGGACGAAGGGCGAGTGGCGAACGATCGAACGGAAATGTCGCTCTTCGACCGCTACCATCCTGCCGATCAGCAACCGAACGGGATCAATACTATTGGCCACGACGACCGCGCGGCGACGGGATTCGGCCTGCCCGATCATGCGGGTGAACCAGTCTTCCGGCGGATCTCCGGACCCAGCGGCGGATGTGTTCACGATGATCTTGCCCTCTCCGTCGACATGCTTACCGCCCATCATGGCGCTCAGCGGAGTCTGTTCAGCTAGGCCTAGCGCTTGCTCTTTGAGATCGTCCGTCTTTGGAGAGCTTTCCAGCAGCGCAAACGATTTGAGGGCTTCGGAGAAGCTCATCCGTTCGAACAGGCTAAGAATGCGATCGCGCTCGCTGTCCATCCGAATGTCGATGGAGAAGGTCGCCATTTCGCGCATCGAGGCGCGTTGTAACTGGCGCAGTTCGACTTCCAGCTCCTGCTCGAGCTGGACTGCTTCGTCACACTTGATGTGGCGGAGCCGAAGGAGCGCATCCATCACCCACGACGCTTTCGCGCCTGCTTGGCCGCACTCGTCACGCATACGCAGAAGCTGCTGTACGGCAGCAAGTTCGCAGCGCCGCTCGCTTTCATTGTCGCCCGCACGACGATACAGCTCGCCCGCGTAGTCGAGAGCTGAAAGGATTGCCATGGGATAAATTGCCGGCTTTTCACTAGCGACGTTCTCGAGATCGACCGCCGCCGTCTTGGGATCGACAAGTTTGTATTCGACGCCCAACTGCGCGAAACGGCAGAAGATCACCGGCTGTGCTTCTGTTCGGGCTTGCCCATAGAGATTTGTCATCACGGTCGTGACGCGGTCGGGCAGCTTCGCGGTACGTCCTTTTATGGCCGAGGCGATCTGCAGGGCACGTAGTGCCGGCGTCTGCGCATCAACCAGATCCCGACCGTCGACGGGAAAGGCCGCGGTGAGCACCCCGCTCGAAAGTCCTTCCACGCACTCACAATAGGCATCGATGGCGATCTTGGCCACGTGGGCCTTCCGAAGATCGTTTGTCCAAACGACGTCAGCAATACGGGCCCGGAGCGCCGGATGTCGTACGCGGGGTAGCAGCTTCTCAAGGATATCTGACTGGGCTCCCCGAAGGTCGCTGGGGATCATGCTTCGCCGGCCTCCAAGCTGTACGCCGGCTCCCCAGATCCTGCCGCGATCACCGGGATTGAGATGGATGCTGCAGATGATGGCGAGCAGGCTGAAGACATCTCTGCAAGGCGATTGGGTCGTGGCTGCCGCGCTTTCAAACGCAAGCCATAGCGCGGGCATGCCCACTTGGTTTATGGAGGCGATCGGCCCCTCCAGGTCGCATGCTTCGAATTGCGCCAACGTTACGACCGGCGGCGTCTGCCCCTCATCGCTCATTATGCATCCGACGAAAAATGAGATCTGGAACTGGCTCGCCGATTCCGCCCAACGAGGAGCGCCGAGCTAGGGATAGATAAGACCCCGCAGGATGTTCGACAATGGTGGAGGACATCGACGTCCGCTTCGGCCATCAGCGGTCCTCAACATTTTCAGGTCGTCCCGTATCCATGATCGAAGCCAGTGGAGCGCGCCCGGAGACTACGCGGCGACCTCTGCACTAGGCGCTAGACCTGTTTGGCGAAATCGGCGCTTAGCAGACGCGGCGTGATCCGCGCCAAATGATTTCGATAGCGAAAGTATTTTTTCGCAGCGCTTTCCGCCGCGTTTCCGTATCGCTACGACGAAGATCTAAGCGCAACGCAAACGCGCGACACCGCACTTCGCGGTGCCAGCGGTGACCGCGTTTATCTTGGCGCGCACGTTTGTCAAACTCGTTGAGAGGAGAATTCAGCTACTCATTTAACTCTGTGCAGGTTCATGCGATGGCAAACGAAAAAGTTCGAGAGATTGCGCTCGACACGCCATTGATGCTTGCAGACGCGCTCGCCAGCGCTACTATGTAATGTGTACCCGGATGCGATCGTCTCGGGGACCAAAAGCGATCATCCGACCGCTTGACCCTTCCCATCCTCAGAGCTGGGACAACCCCGACAATGAGGAAGTTTGGCTCGAGTTAGCGCGCGCCATCGGAAGGCAAATTGCGCGGGATGAGAAAGATGATTTCAGACAGTCCATAGGGGAACGGCATGACGACAGCGTTACCCAAGAAGAGAGCGGTGCTGTACGCCCGTTATTCCAGCGACATGCAAAAGGCGACATCGATTGATGGCCAGCTATTGCTTTGCCGAAAGGTCGCCGAACGCAACAATTTGGATGTCATCGGTGAATTCGTCGACGCCGCGAAGTCTGGTCTTACGGAAGACGCGCGGGATGGCTATCAACGACTTCTCAACGGTGTTCGAAACCATGACTTCGACGTGATCGTCGTTGAGCATTTCGATCGCCTGTCGCGCGATCCCGCCACGATCCAGCGTCTAAAGCAGGTCTTTGAGTTCAACGGCGTTGACCTGATGGATCAGAAAGGCATCTACGCGACAGCGACCGATATCAGCATCGCGAGTCTCTACAACACGATTTACAAGCCGCAGCTTGCCGAGAAAGTTCGGCGCGGGCACGACAACGCCGTCGCCAACGGAAAGATTCCGGGCGCTTATGCATACGGTTATCGGCTGAAGCCTGGCGCGCCCGGTGAGCGCTTGATCGACAAAAATGAAGCGAAGATCGTACTTCGCATTTTCAAGGAGTATGCTTCAGGCCGTTCTACCCGACAGATTGCCGCGGACCTTACTCGCGAAGGCGTGCCCTCACCAGGTGCCACCCGTCACAAGAACAAGGCTGGTCGTACAACCTGGAATCATCAGTGCATCACTGGCGGTCGTCATGGTCGCGGAATTCTCGGCAACGAGCTGTACATCGGCGAAATACATTGGAACGTTCGTTCTACAATTCTTAACCCGGAGACACAGAAGAGGCAGAAGCGCCGCAATCCGGAAGAACGCCGCATCCTGGTCAAGAACCCGGAGATGCGGATCATTCGGCAAGAACTCTGGGATACCGTACAGAAGGTTCGCAGCACGCGTGCTGTCCGTATGTTCGGACCGACCGGCAAGCCACAACGCCGCCCCCTGATTCCGCGCAACAATGAGCACCCGCTCGCCGGCGTCCTTCGGTGCAGCGTTTGCAACGGGCATATGCGAATTGCGCAATCGTCCCGGAACGGCGCGCCGCGCGCCGCATGCGCCAACGCGCATCAGCGAGGCACCTGCGAGCACACCCGTAGCTTTGATATGGACGTTCTACTTGAGGATGTTTCCCTCAAGATCGATGCGAAGTTGCTTTCTCCAAAAGCCATCGAAGAAGCGATGGATGCTTGGCAGGAAGAACGCAAGAAGGATCGAAAGAAAGGCAGTGAACGCGCCAACCTAGAGCGCCGACGCCGTACACTGACTACTGAGATAGAGCGCTTGTCATATGCAATCGCAAACAGCCGTCGCAAACCGGATGAGCTACTCAAGCGAATTGATGAGTGCGACCTGGAGCGGGAGAATGTTGATGCGCGCTTGCGGCTGCTGGGCAACGGCGGCGAGAATGTGATTCCGTTCGACCATCCGAAGTTCGGTGTGCTTTACCGTTCGGAGGTAAAGAAACTCGTCACCGCGCTCAAGATCGATCCAAAAGCGATCGAAACCCGCATCGCTTTCCGTAACTTGATCGACTGCATTGTGGTGCATCCGGGCCGCAAGCGGATGCCTTACGAATATACGCCCTACCTGAACAGCGCCGCCCTCTTCGGCATGAAACTTTTCCCTGAAAACCGCCGCAAGGCAGAGGAAAACGGCAAGTTTCCATACTACGATAACGGTAAGTCAGAGAAATCCGTGTCCTCATAATAGACGCGCACCGGCTGCAAATGCTTGC
>NZ_JBFWPA010000281.1:0-4105 GCF_050250235.1 Pseudorhodoplanes sp. | reverse complement strand
AAGGACGTCCGGGCGGATCCAGAAGTGCAGCGCATTTATCTCGGTGACGACCCTTCTGTCGGGGTGGTGCTGTCATGACAGGACTTCAAGTAGCTGAGCTGAATGCTTGGTACGGCCGCGCACAAATCCTCTTTCAGGTCGATATCAACGTAAATGAAGGCGAAGTTGTTGTTTTGGTTGGAAAGAACGGCGCTGGTAAAACCACAACGCTTAAAGCGATTATGAATCTGGTGCAGCGTACCACTGGTGACCGACATTTTGATGGGCGCAGCATTGCTGAATTGCGGACAAGTGCCATTGCTCGGCTTGGACTTGGTTACGTACCCGAAAACCGTCGTATATTTGGGCGGCTAACGGTAATGGAGAACCTTTATGTAGGGCAGCAGCCACGTCGCCCAAATGCTCCGCTTTGGACTGTAGAGCGGTTGTTTGAAATTTTCCCAAATCTTGGTCGCATGCGGAATCGACTTGGTAGCGAGATGTCCGGCGGCGAGCAGCAGATGTTGACCGTCGCGCGAACGCTGATGGGAAACCCGCGACTTATTCTACTTGACGAGCCATCGGAAGGCCTCGCACCCGTCATTGTTCAACAGATGGCTGCCGCAGTTAGAGAAATGAAACGTGATGGCTTGGCTATACTACTTTCCGAGCAGAATCTTCATTTTGCGAAAGCGGTAGCTGATCGCGCGTATGTTATCGAAAAAGGGCATCTCCGTTTTCAAGGAACGTTGGATAGTCTCTTCGCTGCGCGCGCCACTTATCTCTCAGTCTAGCTGGAGTCGCAATGATACGACCGCTCGATGGTTGCTTAGTGCTTGACTTCTCGACATTGCTTCCAGGTCCCATTGCGACGCTTTTGCTTGTAGAAGCAGGAGCTGAGGTCATAAAGATTGAGCGGCGCGATGGCGGCGACGACATGCGCCATTACGATCCAAAGTGGGGTGACGACAGTGTCAACTTTGCGCTCCTAAATCGTGGAAAAAAAAGCGTCGCATTGAATCTAAAAGATCCCAAGGATCTAGAGAAACTTTATCCGCTTATTCGACGCGCGGATGTTCTTGTTGAACAGTTTCGTCCCGGTGTCATGAGCAGGCTTGGGCTAGGCTACCTCGAGGTGTCCGCTCTCAATCCAAAGCTGATCTATTGTTCGATCACAGGGTATGGCCAAGACGGACCCAAGCGTGCCACCGCGGGTCACGACCTGAATTATCTTGGCGACACGGGTCTATTGGCACTGTCGATGGGAGGTGCCAAGAATCCCGTCGTTCCCCCAGCCCTCATCGGAGACATAGCCGGTGGCAGCTATCCGGCTGTCATCAACATTCTGTTAGCTCTTGAAGCCCGTCGCAAGACCGGGAAAGGATGTCTAATCGACATCGCGATGGCCGACAACTTGTTCACATTCATGTACTGGGCGCTTGGAAACGGGGTTGCCGCCGATCGATGGCCGGGAAACGGCACCGATCTGGCTACTGGGGGCTCACCTCGTTACCGGCTCTACGGGACGCAAGACGGAAAGGTCTTAGCGGCCGCGCCAATGGAGCAAAAATTCTGGGAGATCTTCTGCGACATCATCGAGCTTGAAAACGAATTCAGGGATGACCAGAAAAATCCGCAAGCAACGATTAGACGCATATCGGAGATCATACGATCTCAAAGTGCGCAAGTGTGGTCTTCAAAATTTGTAGGCACTGATTGTTGTTGCTCCATCGTTGTTGATATACGTGCTGCTATGCGGGATCCGCATTTCGTGTCGCGTCGCCTTTTCGACTACCGTGTAACGAACCGAGCCCTCTCAGCGATCCCGGCATTACCCGTGCCTGTTGATCCGAATTTCCGCGGATCGGCAACAGATGAGCTCCAGGCTCCATCGCTTGGCGAACATAACGATGCAATACTCGGGAGTGCGCTCAAGCTCTAGGTATGGAGTGTTGGCCTGCACCCGGTTTCGTTGACACCCGCCTAAGCTAACCCGGCCTTCCGCTCGAACTCCATCGGGCTCAGGTATCCGATCGTAGAGTGTCTGCGCTGTGGATTGTAGAAGCGCTCAATGTAGTCGAACACGTCGGCTCTGGCTTCATTCCTGGTCCGATAAAGCTTCCGCGCCGTTCGTTCGGTCTTCAGCGACGAAAAGAAGCTCTCCATCGCCGCATTGTCCCAGACGTTGCCGGAGCGGCTCATCGAACAGACGACGCCGTTGTCGGCCATCAGCCGCTGGAACTGCTCGCTGGTGTATTGGCTGCCGCGGTCAGAGTGATGCAGCAGCGCGTCGGGCTTGCCTCGCCGCCAGATTGCCATCACCAGCGCGTCGGTGACGAGCTGGGCCGTCATGCCTTTATGGCGATGACGCTCAACCTTTTGCGGACCGCAGGCGGGCAGCCTTCGCGCTGAGCGATGGTCTCGGCTTTTGTTTGCGGATCGGTGGTGAGTTCGTTGAGCCAGCGACGCCCTCGCGCGATCGCCTCGATCAGGGTTGCACGCGTCTCGGAACGGATGGGACGCGTGTCGTTCGATGCGTCCGAGGAGGGGAGCAGGATCTCGCGGCGACGCTTGGTGGGTTGCTTCTGCCAGGGGACGCAAATCACGGTGGGTGCGTTGTTTTCGTCGCTTTCGTCGTCGCCGTGACGAATCTGGATGACGAGTTCGTTTAGATGCACCTCGACGCGGGTGACATGAGTGGCGATCATCGCTCTGTCGTCGAGGTCGCCCGGCAGTTCGAGATGCTCCCGCACCGCTTGGCAGACGAGAGCTTCGATCTCGTGGGCGGGGACTCGGCTGACCGACCCGGCTGCCTCGGGGCGGCCATCGGTCAGGGCGGAGGAGAGATAGTACCGGTATTTGATGCCGCCCTTGCGCGCATGGGTCGGCCCCATCCGGTTGCCGCAGTCGTCATAGAGGCGTCCCATGAGCAGCGCCTCCGACTGCAGGCGGGTCCTGGTGTGATTGGTGGTCTGTTCGGTGAGCTTTGCCTGGACCGCATCGAACAGGGATCGCTCGAGAATGGCCGGCTGCTCGCCGGGGAGAACCTCGTTCTTGAACATCACCTCGCCGATGTAGAACCGGTTGCGAAGGAGATAGGCGAGGGGACCCCGGGTAAATGGAATGCCGCCCACAGCCTTGCCGCTCTTGAGGATGCGCTGCTTGGTGACGATCCCCTGTCGTCTGACGCCGATGCCGCGAGGCAGGCGTCCGTCGAGCGCGGCCTTGACGAGGGCGGGGGAGAGGAATGCAAGCGAGATCGTCATGCTGACCTTGCGCGGACTGCAGACGCCTACGCGCCCGATAGCATTCGACGTCTGCCCGCTGCCACTGATTTTGCGCCCGTTCTGCCAGTTCCACCTTGGAAAAACTGAAGCTCCGACAACCTCCGCTCACAACGAAGCCAGTTTGCCGCCGTTTGGCGGCGCCGCTTGGTCACAGCAAGTCTTCTCCCCCTGATCAGTCTTCACCGGCTTAAACATGTAGGGTACAGTATCTGAAAACCTCTATGTGTACTACCTTGACATGTAAATTGTACTATTGCTAACTTTACCTAAACTAGCTGTTAGGGGAGTGAAATGCGTCAGGGCAAAGCCCGGGGCCGCCCGTCGCTACAGGGCCGCGCTAGCGTATCCCAAGTGTACACTTGGAATGTGTACGCTTGCCCCATTCGCGGTCGAGGCGACACTTGATGCTCTCCCGCCGATACGCAGCCGCTAACGAGATCATCCAAAGAGCGCTTTGCTCAGAGCGTCAGCCAACAGAGTCCGAGGCAAAAGCGCTCTTAAATTGCATTGGTATTGGCAGCCCGGAGTTTGTTGTTTGTCGCTCCGTTGAAGCCATCGCTTCGCAAATTGAGCGCTTGCGCGCCCCATTCGTCGCCAAGATCGTCTCGCCGTCCATTCGTCACAAGACCGAAGTCGGGGGGGTCGTTCTTCCATTGAAAGACGCCGAGGCGGTTTTGCGGGCGTGCAATGAAATTTCAAGCCGCGTACGTCTTGCTCGGCCCGACGCGACAATAGACGGGTTCTTAATTGAGGAGTACCGGCCGGCGTTTCCTGAGTGGCTGTTGGCTGGACGCCTTGATAGAGCGCTAGGTCCGGTCGTGAGCTTTGGTATGGGAGGC
>NZ_JBFWPA010000280.1:0-4127 GCF_050250235.1 Pseudorhodoplanes sp. | reverse complement strand
GGACCAACTCCGCACGACCTGGGAGCGCGCCGTCGAGGAAGTGGTCGGGCCGGTAATCCGCCGCCTGTCCCGTAAGGTGGACACAACGGGCCTCATCAAGCTCACAGTCCTCACCGATGTCGATTGCACCGCTATGCGTGAAGCGTTCGGGCGTTGCTCGGCGCTCCTTCACAGTCAGCCCGGTGAGATCAATCCGCGGCTGCCCGCGCCATCGGCAATCGAAACCGAAATTGACGCGCTAGAAAAGTGGATCGCCGATATCCGGTCGCGGCAGGAGAAGGCCGCATGATGATGAAGCTTCAGGCCACGCGGCCTCGCGTCGGAGGCGCCCCTTTATGGTGAAATGGTCCGAGCTGAAACGGGCGTCTGACATCGTCCTGGCCGTCTGGCCCCACTACCGTCCCCTGTTCGAGCGCTGGTTCATGCAGGAGCTCATCGACAAGGGCGAACTCGCGCCGATCTGGCGCGAGCGCATGGTGCCGGGGGATAACGACACCGTCTTTGCCGACCATTATCCCGATCGCGAAGCTGCCATCGCGGCCGCCAATGCACTCAATCCAACCTTGCGGCAGGCACTCTCCGCGCGTCCCATGGACCCCGTCGTCAAGCGATCGCTCGAACTCAAGATCGACAAGGCCCTGCAGGCGAAACGGCGTCTGCAAGACGAAGAAGTGCTGATGCTAGCGGAAGCCTTGCGCCGTCACACCGATGGCGAGCCGCCCGACGCCGCCGCCCTGAAGCTCGCGCCGGACTCCGAGCGCTATCGTCAGGACCTCGCCGAACAACTGGCCAAAATGCCCTATCTGAGGGTGGCAAAAGTGGGTCGCTCGAACAACCGATGGACCCACGCCCTTCTATATCTGGGCCCGGATGGCGTTTGGTCGAAACCCTATCACGTCGGCGAGAAGGCCGCACTGACCGCCGAACGCGCGAAGATCGCCAATGGATTCGGTCTGAGCGCCAGCACTCATTGGGGAAAGGCAAAGGCCAAAATCCGACAGATCCTTTTGCCCCGCGCCAATCAATTGCTTCAGCTCGCGAGCGTTCAGCGGATGCTCGCCGAAGCTCTTGCACGAGGCGAACGTGTGCTGGTCTCAAACGGCATTGTATTCTGGTACGAGCCGGATGGTGGTGTCGGCTGGCAGGTCAAGGAGACATCGTCGACGCGCGAGTCCGAAGGCGCGACGATCTGGAAGGAAGGGACGATCCTCTCCACCAATCACGGCCGCCTCGTTGTGCTGCCGTATGTCAAGGAGGACGGTGAGCACGTTCGCGGACACACTAAGAACGGCCCAAATGACGGACGTGCCTTGCCACGTCACCGTGATCATTATGTAGAGATTCCGTTCTCGCTCTACGACGGCGACCTCATGATCGGCTTGTTCGGCGAACTTCCTTACGAATGAAGAAGTGGAGCGCTAGCGATCTAAACAGGAATAACCATGGCTGCTGATTGGACGCCGGTATTCGTCCTGCCGAATATTCCGCTGGAAGCTGCGATCGGCTGCGAGATCGCCGCGCTCGCTCCCGCGCACGATCGCCGCGTTGCGGCCCTCAAGCGGACGCACCCGACGCTCAGGCGCTTCCTCAACCGTTTCGCCGATAACTTCGGGCAGAAGTTCGAGCCCTCGGTCCTGATCCTGAACACGGCCGCACCGCCGACCTTTCGCGACGTCACGGCGCTGGCGAGCTTCCGCGACCTCATCGCGCTCTCCGCGGTCACGCACGGCCGGGCGCTGGAGCTTCGATATCCGCGCGGGCATCGCGTGCTCTTCGGCGAGGCCTTCGCGATCTACCCCTGGATGCTCGACCGACACTATGAGGATGTGATCGGGAGCACACCGGCAATCCTCGGCACGCATGAGCTCTCTCGCTTCAAAGGCCAATCGTCGCCGGCCCTATTCCGCACGTCACTCGGCGAAAGCGACATCGACCAGCCGCTCCTTGCCGCGCTCATGGCGCGCTGGCGTCGACGCTATGAAGCTGCAGAGCCCGCCTGGGAGGACGTTGCGCTAATGCGCTCGCTCGACATGGCGTATAACGCCTCGCTCTTGCCGGCCGGGACGGATACGACGTTCTACGACGTCGGGCGGGTCGTCTCGCTCTGGGTCAGCGCTTTCGAGATCCTCGTGCATCCTGGCGGAAGCGGGCAGGCCAACCGGGACAAGGTGTTCGAGATGATCGAGCGGACGCCGTGGGCAAACCCGGAAATCGGCCAACTCGCGCACGACACGGGCGGCAAGACCAAGGTGAAGCGCACCTTGGCATCTTGGCTCTATCAGGTGCTCTACGAATGCAGAAACGACTTTCTCCACGGCAATCCTGTCGAGCGCAGCAATCTATACCTCACCACGCCGCAGCGGACGATTTTCGAATATGCCGCGCCGCTCTACCGTATCGCGCTGACAGCATTCCTTCCGCTCACATACGGCGTCACGATGCCATCGGCCAAAGACGCGCCCGCGTTCGGTGCCTATATCGCCGATCGCATGGACTTCATGGGACCGCAGAAATCTGCGGAGGAAGCGCTCTTGACCGCGACGCGCACGCCAGCGGGCCGCGCCGCGCGACGCGCACGCGTCACTCGCCCTGCTCCCTAGTCGACTGGGCCAGCGTCGGGCTCCGCGATCAACTCTTCCGCCAGCTCCGAAAGCCACGGCGACACGTCCTCGATCTGGACCGCGCCGGCGTGGACGGCGTAATAGTCCCGGACCGTCCGAAACGCCTCGCCGAAGCGGTCCGCGAATATCTTCTGCAACTTGTCATTCCGGCTCAGCACGCTCGATAGGGCGCGACCGCCCCGCAGGAATTTGAGCGCGTGTTCGGTGCCGAGCAGATAGAGATATTTTCGCTTCGCCGTCGGATGCTCCGCGAGCAGCAGATAATCCTTGAACACGGAATTCTGGCGGATCGATTCCGCGCCGCCCCGCCATCGAATGAATTTGAACTCGGCGACCCGCAGGTTGGTCTCCAGGTCGAACTCGCGCCCGGTATTCCCGGCGCCGAGCGAGACATATTCGACCCGCTCCTCTGGTTCGAGGATGTGCGGAAGGCAGAGCAGGATGCCGAGCGCATGGATCGTCACATTGATCTGCCCGGCCAGGCGCTTCATTTCGGCCGCCGCGGCCAACGCCTCCCGACCCACGCCAGCGCCCTCGAGAAAGCTATCGCAATCCTTCGCTGCCACACCGCGCACCGCGCTCTCGATCCGCGCAAGCGTCTGCGTCAGATCGGGGCCTGTGAACCGCAATAGCAGATCGCGAATATTCGCAGGATTGGTCACGCGCCCGCCTGGCCGGCGAAACGAAGCCGATCGATCTGATTATAGTTGATCACCGCCGAGTCGGCGCCGATCACCGGAAATCGGCTCACCACGTAATGCACGACCTTGTCCATCCCCAGTTCCTGCTTGAGTAGATGCTCGCGACCCCGCTCCTTCTTCAGCGCGCGCGTATAGTAGTTCGTCAGGGATCGGTTATATCGGACGAACAGCGCGCGCTCAGCCTCAATCTTCGAGAGATCAATCCAATTATTCTTGCACTGAATGTTGAAGATGACACCGCCGCGCGTGGCGACGACGTCGAACTCCTTCCGATTGATCCGTTTGATGTTCGTGACGGTGAATCCCATGCGCTCAAGATCGCGTTTCACCATGTCTTCGAAGATGAAGCCCGCGTGGATCTGAAAGCGCCGGCGGCTGCCGAGGTGGACATTCTTGAATGCGTAGAGAAAGCGCGACAGAAGGTTGACGTTCGAGACGATCCGATCCCCCAAATCCAAGAACGGCTGATAGGCATTGGTGTTCGTCGCGTAGTTCGAGGGCTTGTTGACGAGGAGCGCCTCAAGCTCGGCGGGGTCCAACTCGGACTGCGCGCGCAGCATCGAGCGAAACTTCTCCTTCTCGATCTCAACGTAATAGTCGTCGCGGCAATGGCGCGCGAAGGCGATCACCAGCAGGCCCATGGCGGAAAAGTCGGAGTCCTTGAGGCCGAATGCCTCGTAGGTCGCGCCGATCAGCCTCACTCCGTTGCGCAGTTCGGCGGCTGAAAAAATCTTCCTTCGATCTAGCGCCTCCATGGCGGGCATCGTGAACTGATCGCCGCGCAGCTCAGCCATCACATGGATCG
>NZ_JBFWPA010000279.1:0-4132 GCF_050250235.1 Pseudorhodoplanes sp. | reverse complement strand
CGTGTCGAGGAACATCACGGTGCCGCCGGCGCGCAGGATTCCGAGATGGGCGGCGACGATCTGCCAATTATCCTGCGACATGGCGACGGCGACGACCTGGTCCGGTCCGTCCAGATAATGCGAGAGCGCCGCGGCCACGCGCTCGGCTTCGGCATCGAGCCGGGCGAAGGTCAGCGAGTCGCCGGTATGGGGGATCTGCAACGCGGTAAGATCGGGATAGCGTTCGGCCGATCGGCTGAACACTTCGCTCAGCCAGCGTATGCCCTTCTGGTGCGGGATCTTGACGAGATGGTTGTCGTCAAAAATGTCGGTCAGGCTGACGGGGCTCGTGTCCGCCTGCGGCAGCTTTTCCGCAGCCCACAGATATCGCCGCCAGGCGATGAAGGCGAGGACGAAAAGAATCGCGCAGACAATGGCGACAAAGGTTCCGGCCACGGCTTTTCCTCAAATGATCGCGCGGCCGGAGCTCCTCAGCGGGCGAGATGCTCCGGACCGCTTGCGCATAGCAGAAGCATGGGCGCTAGTCGAAATAGCGCTCGAGCCCCTTCGACTTGCGGCGGATATCCAGGGTCACGCAATGGAACCCACCGCCCATCAGTTTCGAATGCCGCAATTTGAGCGGTATGCAGTCGACGCCGTTCTTTTCCAGGAGCTTGATAAGGCCCTTCTGGTCGCGATCGACCACCAGCGTATTGGGGCCGATGCTGAAGGCGTTCATGTCGATCCAGTCGCTGCCGATGCACTTTTCGAGATAGTCCGGCGCGTAGCGGTCGGTATTCTCCATCGGCGGGCTGTAGAGGACTTTCCACTGCTTGAGGAATTTCGGCAGGGTGTCGTCATTGATGCGCGACGGGTTGGCGAGGATCAGGCCGGGGCGCAGCGCCACGAAGGTCGAGTCGATGTGGCTGCCGTAATAGACATCCTTGAGATAGTGGATGCGGAACCTGTCGCCGAGGATCGATTGCAGCCATTGGCCGCCAAGTTCATTGCCGGTAGCGCTCACCAGATAGAGCAAATCCTCGCCGAAGCGCAGGATATTGGCCGCATCGAAAGCCGGCTCGTCATTGCGCGGGGTGGGCTTCTCCATGTCGACGCCCTCGAAGAGCGAGTCGAGCAGCATGGGCTTGGGGGCGCTGTACCATTTCGCGCCGGACTTCATATAGTCCATCAGGATCTTGCGATAGCTGAAGGTCTCCTGCTGGCGGGCGCGGATGACGTTCGGCGTCTCGATGATCTGGTCACCGATCACCAGCATGATGTCGCGCGGGCAATAATTGTAATAGCCCTCCGACTCCCAGTTGATGGTGGAGAACTTGGCGTCATGCGGCCAGGTGTCGGGGCGTTTGACGGTGACGCCCGCCTTCTTCAGCACGTCGACGAATTCGAGCAGATCCTCCTCGGATTCCTCGAGGATCTTCTCGCCATACGATCCGCGCGGAATATCCGCGATGGCGCGATCGGGAAACTCGGCCACCTGGGTCGACCGGTCGGGGTAGGGGAACCGCGCATTGAGCGGGTTGCCTACGATCACCTCTTCGAGCGGATCCCACTCGTTCCAGCTCCATACGCGTGACATGCAAAACGTCTCCTCGTCGCTTCAGTGCGAATTGAGTCTTCTACCAGCGCGCCGAATTGCTGAAGAAATCCGGCAGCGCAATTCCGGCCTTCGAGGCGATGGCCTCGTCCAGCACGTAGTTGCCGACCGCCAGATCCAGCACGCCAAGCCCGAAAGGCGAGAAGATACGCGCCTTGTTGCGATCCGGCGTGACCTTCTTCTCCATAACGTCGACCAAGGTGCCGGCAAGGAAATTCCGGTTGCCCGTCGCGATCTCGGCGAGATGCGGCGATGTCTTGGCCTTGAGGCAGTGATCGACATCGTCCACGACATTCTGGGCCGCGAGTATGACATTCACGGCAATATCGCGCAGTGACAAATGTAACACTGTCGGCGCATGGGCGAAGAGCTTCTCGTCCGAGAGATAAGGCTCGAGCGCCGTCGTCGTGAAGAGGCTCAGAGAGGAATCGCGCAGCGTCTCCTCGATGCTCGAGCGAATCTCGGCCTCGATCTTGTGCTGCTCGCGCAGCCGTTTGGCAAATTGCTCGGCTTCCTTGCGGTCGAGATCGAACAGATTGACCTTGCTGAACGTCCATTTCCGGAACAGCAGCCACTCGACCGTGTTGCGGGCGATGACACCGGTGCCGATGACGCCCAGCGTTCCCGTGAACGGATCGGGCGTCATGTGCTCGGCTGCGAGCGCCGCGGAGGCCGCGGTGCGCGTCGAGCTGATGAGCGAAGCCTCGATGCAGGCGAGGGGATAGCCGGTCTCGCCGTCATTAAGGATCAGCACCGCCGAGGCGCGCGCCAGGTTGCTCGCCCGGTTCGACGGGAAGCTCGATATCCACTTGATGCCGCTCTTCTGTACCGCACCGCCCAGATGCGCCGGCAGCGCGATGATGCGCGAACTCGGCTTGTCCGGGAACCGCAGGAAGTAGCTGTCGGGGTTGACGGAGTCTCCGGCAGCGTGGAGGCGGTAGGCCGCCTCCACGGCTTCAAAGACCTTCTTCCTGTTGTTTTCGATAACGGTTTTAACTGTCGAGCCGGGAATAACGTGGAATGTCGGTGCGACTGCCACCGTTGATTCTCCCATTGTAAGCGTTCGCCGGCGCGCCGCTCTCATCCTTGAGAACGATATGCTCGGCAACCCAGGCCGGGTCGTAGACCGTATCGAGGTACTTTTCGCCGAGGTCCGGCGAGATCGCGACGATCGTGTCTCCGCGCTCGAACTCGGGCGCGACTTCCCGTATGCCCGCGAGCACGGTGCCCGTGCTGCCGCCGACGAGGAGGTGATTGTCCCTGGCGAAGGCGAGACAGGTTTCGACCGTCTTCGCCTCGCTGATCGTCACGACCTTGTCCGGATTGGCGAGGTCGGCGAGCTTGGGACGCACGCTGGTACCGATGCCGGGAATGCTGCGCTTGCCCGGCGCGCCGCCGAAGGTCACCGAGCCTTCAGGCTCGACGGCGACGATCTTGATGCCCGGAAACTTCTGGCGCAGCGTCTCCGACACGCCGGAAAGCGTGCCGGTCGTTCCGCTGCCGATGAACATCCAGTCGATCTTGCTGAACTCGCGCGCGATCTCGTTCGCCGTCTGCTCGGCGTGGACGTTCTTGTTGGCGATATTGGAATACTGGTTGAGCCAGACGGCCTTGGGGTCGGCCTGAAGGATCTGCTCGATCTTCTTCAGGCGGCTGCCGAGGAAGCCGCCAACCGGATCGCGCTCTTCGACAACGATGACCTTGGCGCCATAGAGCTCGATGCCGCGGATGGTGGCACGGTTGGCGTTCGGATCGGTCACACAGATGAATTTATAGCCCTTGATGGCGCAGACGAGGCTCAGCGCCAGGCCAAGATTGCCCGACGAGGACTCGACGATGACCGTCTCATGCGGCTTGGCAATGCCACGGCGCTCGAGATCCTCGACGAGCCCGATGGCCGCCTTGACCTTGATGGAGCCGGTGATGTTGAAGCCCTCGAGCTTCAGGAAGACGTCAAGACCGCCCGCGAACGCAGGAAGGCGATAGAACAGGTCGCGGAAGATCAAGTCTAATGGTGACTCGATAATCATTTTTCTGGATCCTTGAGCAGAACGACCTCCCCTTTTTCATCGGACCACATGAGTGTTCCGCCCTCGTCTTTCCGCACTTTTCCCGCTACGGCAGGTTGCGCGGACCGCTTATCTCCCGGCTTTTGGGCGCGTGATTGCGCCTTTCTCGCCTTGTGTTGCCTAACCGTAAACCCGGCGCTCGGAATATCTCCTGAATGTGCCGTTCATCTGCCGTTCATTTTCGCGATCGTCTGGAGATTGTTCGAGGAAGGCGAGGGCCCCTTAGGAGAATTCCCCTCGGACCGTCAAGCGCCGCAAGTTATTGAGGTAACCAAGTTTTTTAACTCGACAGCCGGGCGGCAAGGAACCCGATGCGAGGCCGTAAAACCTTGCAGGAAAGTAATGAAAACGCCGTCATTCATAAAGGACGGCCACAACCTTAGATGCTCATCTGGCGCCATCTTAAAGATGTTTTCTTCGTCCACATGAATCTCATGGACAGGGCGTCGTTTACACCAGGCGGGGGGTT
>NZ_JBFWPA010000278.1:0-4330 GCF_050250235.1 Pseudorhodoplanes sp. | reverse complement strand
GAATCAGAAAACTACACAACGTACCAACTGCAATGAATACCAGGAAACCAACCAACGTCCCGGGACCGAGCTTGGTCAACGGCCAACTGAAGAGCACCATGACCACCAACGCGCAGAGAAACGTAGCCCACACGCCAGGCCCAAAACCTCCATACGCGGTAGCCAGTATGACCACAGGCCAAAAGAGCAGGTATTCGTAATCATGGCCAAGGACCTCCCAAAATAAGACCCGAATCAGTGATACCACGGCCACGGCCAAAACGGGGATGGCGTAGCGCATCACGGCCTTGGGAATGCTCCCATTAATGACGCTTTTCTTGCCGACCGTGGACAGGACGCTCTTCACGTTCATGGTGCCCTCCCGTTTGGGCCGATTGTAAAGTAAAACGTCGCCCCCTTGCCCACCGCCCCTTCCGCCCAAACCTCCCCGCCATGGCGGCGGATAACTCGCTGCACCGTCGCCAAGCCGATGCCCGTGCCCGGAAACTCGGCCTCGGTGTGCAACCGCTGGAAAGCGCCGAACAGGCGGTCCACATTGGCCATGTCAAAGCCGGCGCCGTTGTCGCGGACGAAAAACACACACTTGCCGTCCGTTTCTGACACACCCAGTTCGATCCGCGCATCTTCAGTCTTGCTCGTGAACTTCCAGGCATTGCCGATGAGGTTCGTGAGCACGACCTCCAGAAGTCGGCCATCGCCGTTGGCCATCAAACCGGACTTCAGCCGGATGTCGACGTGCCGGGCCGGGTCGGCCGCCCGCAACTCCGCGACGACATGGGCGGCGATCACGCTCAAATCGACTTCCTCGCTCTTCTTGGCCGAGCGATTTAGCCGCGAGAGTTGCAAGATGTCCTCGATCAATCGATTCATGCGCTGGACGGCGGCTCGCACCCGCCGCAAATAGTCCTGGCCGTCAGCGTCGAGCTTGTCGTTGTAGTCTTCCAGCAGGGCCTGGCTAAAACCGTCGATGCCGCGCAAAGGAGCCCGCAGGTCGTGCGAGACGCTGTAGGCAAACGATTCGAGTTCCTTGTTGGCGGCTTCCAGCTGCGCGGTGCGATCGAGTACCTTTTGCTCCAACTCGGCGTTGAGTCTACGGATTTCCTCGTTGGCTTGTTTTTGTTCTGAGATGTCGTCGTAGATGCCCAGCATGCCGATCACTTTTCCCTCCCCATCGTGCAAGGGAACCTTGGAGGTGCGCAGCCAGATCGTGTCCCCCGCCGGCGATGTCTGCGGCTCCTCGTAACCGATTATCGGCTGGTCGAGATCCATCACCCGTTGGTCGTCGGCGCGATAGCGCTCTGCCTGCTCGCTCCAGCCGAAGTGGAAATCGTCCTTGCCAAGCAAGTCCTCGGGATGCGCCACGCCGGCGTCGTGCGCGAACAGGCTGTTGCAGCCGAGGTAACGCAAATTGCGATCTTTCCAGAACACCCGGATTGGCGCATGTTCCAGGACCGAACTGAGCAGGTCGCGCGAAGCCCGCAGCGCTTCCCTCGCCCGCTTGCGCTCGGTGATGTCGCGACACGCGATGAGACCGCCGCAAACCTTCCCGTCGTCGTCCAGCAACCGAGTCCCTATCGCTTCGAGCCAGATGTATTCGCCGTTGGCTTTCCGGAATCGATATTCGCCATAGGCGGGGGTGCCGGTTTCCATCGCGGTCTTGAACGCGAGGAAGGTTCTTTCAAGGTCTTCGGGGTGCATGAGCGGGAAAAACGACTTGCCGATCAGGTCTTCGGATCGATAACCGAGGACCGAAAGCGTGGACGGCGTGACATACTCATAAGCGCCCTCGGGATCAACTTGCACCACCAGATCGAGCATGTTCGTCGTGATGCGGCGGAAGCGTTCCTCGCTGAGTCGCAGTTCCTCCTCGGCCTTTTTCCGGTCGGTAATGTCCGTGTGCGAGCCGGTGAGTCGGATCGCCTTGCCCTTTTCATCCCAAATGGCTTTGGCACGTGCCAGAATCCAGCGATACGATCCGTCCTTGCACCGCAGGCGAAATTCCGGCTGGTAGGTGGGACTTCGTTTTTTGAGGTAGGCGCGCAGTTGCGCCATGGTACCGGCCAGATCGTCGGGGTGCACGCGTTGCTGCCACTCGACAAAGCGATCTTTCATCTCGTGGTCGGCATAACCGATCATGGCCTTGTACCGCGGCGAGAAGTAGACCTTTCTCGTGGCGAAGTTCCAGTCCCAGATGCCATCATTGGCCCCTTCGACGGCAAGCGCGAAACGCTCCTCGCTTTGTTGGAGCTTCTGCTCAGTTTGTTTGCCTGCGGTAATATCCTGGACCTGCGCCAGAATTTGCAACGGTCGGCCTTCCGCGTCGCGGACCAGGGACGCGGTCTTCAGGACCCACAACGTTCGTCCCGAATTGTCGATATTGCGTTTCTCGATCTGGTAGGATGAGATCTTGCCTGCGAGGAGTTCGTCCCGATTCGCGAGGTCGCCACTCACGTCATCCGGGTGAGTAATTGCCTGGGACGAGGTGTGCAGTAATTCTTCTTCCGTGTATCCCAGCATCGCGCAGCAAGCGGGATTGACCTGCAAGAAGCGACCATCCAAATCCATCACGCCCATGGCGATGCCCGCGAAGTCGAAGGAATTGCGAAAGCGTTCCTCGCTGAGCCGGAGCGATGCCTCTGCCTGCTTCCGCGCGCTGATATCGCGCACGACACCGACCGCGCACCACTGGTCGTTCAGGCGTACCGATGCCAACGACACCTCGACGGGGAATTCGTGGCCGTCGCGGTGTAGTGCCGACGCTTCCACGGTCTTGCCGATCAACGGTCCCTGGCCAGTTCGCTTGAATTCCGCCAGGCCCCGATCAAAATCAGGCTTGTAGCGCTTCGGGGTCGAGAGTCCATGCAGGTTCTTGCCCATGATTTCGGAGGCTGAATAGCCCAGGGTTCTTTCCGCGGCCGGGTTCCAGAACATGACGTTGCCTTCGCTGTCGATCATGATGATCGCATCGAGCGCCGCCGTACTTATGGCCTTCAGCTTGGCCTCGCTGGCGCGCAGGGATGTCTCAGCCTGCTTGCGCTCGGTGATCACGTCGAACACGGCCACGAAATGATCCGACTCGGGGCAGTAAGCACCGATTTCGAACCACATCTTCAGCGCGCGCAGATAAATCTCGAAATGCTCCGGGTTGCCTGTTTGCGCCACACGACCGAGAATCTCAAACAACTCCGGATCGAGCGTGCGGATTCCCGGAATGACCTCCGACACGCGTTTGCCTTTTACGCCCTTCAAACCCGTCAGTTTTTCGAAGGCAGCATTCACATCGAGATAAGTGTAATCCCAAGCGCAGCCGTCCTCGAACTCCATCCGGCAGTTTGCGACGCCGTTTAGCATGTTGTCGAACAGGAAGCTGAAGTGTTGCTCGCTTTTGCGCAGTGCATCCTCGCCCCGCCGTCGCTCGGTGATGTCTTGCTTGATGGCGATGAAGTGCGTGATCTCAGAGCCACTTGCGAACACTGGGGTGATGGTCAATTCCTCCGCGTACAGGCTGCCGTCCTTGCGGCGGTTGACAAGTTCGCCGCGCCAGACTTTTCCCGCCAGGATGGTGTTCCACAGGTTCTCGTAGAGCGCCCGCTCCTGTTTGCCCGATTTCAGAAGGCGCGGATTCTTCCCAAGGACTTCTTCGAGCGTGTAGCCGGTCATGCGCGTGAAAGCGGGATTGACCCAGGCGATGTCGCCCTGCCGATCGGTGATGACGATGCTGTTGGCGGCCGCCTCCAGGGCGGCGCTTTGAAGCAGCAACTGTTTTTCGGCCTGTTTGCGCTCCGTGATGTCGCGGCTGGCGAGAATGGTGCCGCACACCTTGCCATCGTCGTCGACAAGGACGTTTCCGATGACTTCCAGCCAGAGATAATGCCCGTCCACATGTCGAAAACGGAACTCGCCGCCTCCTCTGCTTCTCGTTGCCAGGGCGTTCTGGAACATGACGATGGCCCGCTCGCGATCATCCGGGTGGAGATACCCGAAGGTCGATTTGCCGATGAACTCTTCCATCGGATACCCAAAGGCCTGTTGATTCGACGGAGTCGCGTACTGCACGATCCCCGCGGCATCCGTCTGGCTGACCATGTCGAGCATGTTGGTGGTGATGAGGCGAAAACGCTCCTCGCTGGCCCGCAGCGACGTCTCCGCTTCCTTCCGCTCGGTGATGTCCCGCACCACGGAAACGATGTAATCGCGGTCCAGGTGAGCGAAGTTGACATTGACCTCGACTGGAAAAGTCGAGCCATCCTTGCGGACATGCCGGCCTTCGACGGTGAAGCCATTGGGATTTCTCCTGATCTCGGAGTCCCTCGGCGGTGGCCATTGCGTG
>NZ_JBFWPA010000277.1:0-4330 GCF_050250235.1 Pseudorhodoplanes sp. | reverse complement strand
GCTTATGCCGTACGACGATCCGATCGCCTTGGTGTTGGCGACGATTGTTTTGGTGATTTCATTCAATCCCAGCATGATGACTGCGAAATACGCGACTCTCATGCGCGTGCTGAGGAGAACGTAACCGATAACCGTTGCTGATAGTGCGGGGATGAGGGCGCTGATCATAAAACAGAGGGCAGGCGGCAATTCGAACAGGACATGGCTAACCGCGAAGCTATAGGCACCGATCCCAAAGAAAATGCCCTGTCCAAGCGACACATAACCGGTCATGCCAGAGAACACGTTCCAGCTGGTGGCGAGGGTGATGGCCATTAACAGCGTCACGGCGAGGGAGACGTAATAGGCCGACACCCAGAACGGTAGCGCAATCAGGATGGCCGCGAGTGTGACCCAGAGGCCGATCAATCCGGCGATCTTCACTTGATTTCTCCGGCAAAAGCCGCCGAGGTTCTGGCGCGCCAGAGAATGAAGCCGATCAGCAAAATATAGCCGGTCGCATCCTTGAATTCAGCGCCGATCGCATAGCTCGCGAACGATTCCAGTACGCCCAGCGCCAGGCCGGCCAGGAAGATGCCGACCTGGTTTCCGAGGCCGCCAATGACCATCACCGTGAAAGCTTTGATCGTGAATAGCAAGCCGATCGTCGGTGTGATCACATAGATCATGCTGGCGAGCGCGCCGGCCGCGCCAGCGATGGCGGCAGCAAGGCCGAAACCGAGCAACCCGATATTCTTGGCATCGATGCCCATCAGACGCGCGGTGTCGCGATCCTGACTGACCGCGCGGATGGCTTTTCCGGCGAAAGTGTATCGGAGGAACAAGAACATCAGAATGGTAAGGACGATCGCGCAAGCCAGCACCACGAGACGGTTGGCCGCGACCGAAAGGTCGAAGCCCAAGTTCACGGGCGCTGTGAGGTAGCTTGTGACTCGATAATCGGCGGTCCAGAGTTGCGTCGCGAGGTTCTGCAAAATCAGCAATACGCCGAAGAAGACAATGAGAGTGGCGTTTTCGAAGCCGGCGACGGAGCGAATTCGCTCTCCGATAGGCTCGACCAGTGCCTTCTGAATGGCGATGCCGAGCAACCCCATGGCGACCGCGGCGATCGGCACACTGACGAGAGGGCTTACATGCCAGAGCGTGAACATCCAAAAGCTTATATACGCGCCGATCATCAACAGCTCGCCATGAGCGATGTTGAGGATCTTCATCACTCCGAAGACGATGTTCAAGCCGCTGGCAATGAGCGCGTAGAGCCCGCCCCAAACAAGCCCGAAGACCAGTAATTGCAGGAATGTCGTTGTCGTCACCGTGCCAAGTTCCTAGAGGTCGTGAGAAGCGAAGCATGAAAGCTTCGCTCCTCACGTCGTTGTAGGTACAGAGGTTCGGACTGGATCGGTTAGTATGGCAACTGGATGCTGGAGCTCGAAACCGACTTCGGCCACACGACAACACGCCTGCCGTTTTGGACCTGCGTAATGAAGCTTAACTGGTCCTTGTTGACGCCCCGGTCGTCGAACTCATAGTCCCCGAGGATTGTGTCGAACTTCCCGGTTCGCAGCATGTCGGCGACTTTCTCGCGGTCAAGGGTGCCCGCCTTTTCGATCGCTTGTTGCATGATCGTCCCTGCGATATAGGCATAGGTGGCATCGGTGGACGGTGGCTTCTTGTAGCGCTTCTCGAACTCATCGTAGAAGGCCTGCGCACCCTTGTAGGGAAGAGCCGGATGCCAGAAGCCATTCTCGACGACACGCTCTGCGCTCTTGCCGAGTTGCCCGATAAATTCCTGCGCATACATCGGACCGATATTCACGGCATAGAGCTTGGGCTTGAAGCCGACCTCCGCCATTTGCCTCGTAAGGTAGACCGACGAGGGCATGATATTGATGGCGATGAATGCATCGGGATTCGCAGCCTTCATCTTCGTGAGCAATGCGGTGAAATCCTGCCCGCCCAAAGGATATTGCTCGTCGGCAACCACCTTCACGCCAACCGCCGCAAGCTTCTTGAGCAGATGATCGTGCAAGCTCTGAGTGAACAGGAAATTCTCGTAGGCAATCCCTACGGTCTTGATCTCGCCCTTCACCGTCTCGAGATAGTCGCCGAGCGCCTCGTAAAAGCTTGAAGCGACCTGCGTTGCCGCGAAAATATACTTGAACTTCCGCTCGAAGATCCGGTCTGCGGCAGCAGTCGCGAGAACCGAGGGGTATTTGTATTTCTCCGCGATCGCCGAGATCGCGAAGTTGTGACCACTTCCCCACGGACTGAGAATGAAATCGACATTGTCCCTGGTTATCAGCCGCTCGTAATTGCGAATCGCGGCGTTCGCATCGCTTGCATCATCATATTCGACTAGCCTGACCGGCAGCTTCTGTCCCTTGACAGAAATGCCGCCAGCGCGGTTCACCTCGTCAGCCCAAAGCTGATATCCGTGTTTCAGATCGGTTGCCTCGGTCGCAAATTTTCCGGTCAGCGATGCGCTGAAACCGAAGACGATTTCCTTCTTGCCGTCTTGGGCGGAGGCGGCTGTCGCCCAGCCCGCCGCCAGCGCGCCGGCCGCCAAAACGAGTGCGCGAAACCACCTATTTTTCATTGATCAGTCCTCCCATGACCCTTGCTGGACTCCGGAACGTCCCGGGTTATTGCTTTGCGCGTAGTGTTCAGCCTCTTGCGGGCTGTTATAGCAATCCTCGTTGTCGATCGTTGTTATGTCAAGGAAAATTCTGCCGCAGATGTAGGCGATGCTTACAAATCACCCAAATACTGTTGACATAACAACAATCGCGCTGCACGTTCCGTGTACGCCCCGAACGCAGCAGAACAAGGTGCGACGAGCCACCCCAAACGGGGCGGTCTGGAGGAAGATAATGACCGAGCAAGTGTTGGTCAGAGACGAAGCGAGCACGATTGGCACCTACTACGATGTGATTGTCGTGGGAGCGGGCTTTGCCGGTCTCTACAGTGTCTACTGTATGCAGGAAATTGGCTGCTCGGTTCGCGCGCTGGAAGCGGGCGACGGACTCGGCGGAACTTGGTTTTGGAATCGCTATCCGGGCGCGCGCTGCGATATCGAAAGCGTACAATACTCGTATTCATTTTCGGAGGAGATTCAGCAGGAATGGAGCTGGAGCGAGCGTTATGCCCCGCAGCCGGAAATCCTCCGCTACATGAATTTCGTCGCGGATCGGCTCGGCCTGCGGAAGCAACTGCAGTTCAACACAAGGGTCGTGTCTGCGACATTTGATGAGGGCCGATCGCTGTGGACGATCGTCACGGAGAAGGGCGAGTGCTTCTGTTGTCGGTTCTGCGTTATGGCCACCGGCTGCCTTTCAATTCCGATCGATCCAGCAATCAAAGGTTTGGACATCTTTAAAGGTAAGATTTACCGCACGATGGAGTGGCCTGCGGAGGGCGTTGAGTTCTCTGGCCTCAAGGTCGGCTTGATTGGAACCGGAGCAACCGGCGTGCAGATAACGCCGCATCTAGCGGTGCAGGCGAAGCATTTGGCAGTTTTCCAGCGCACGGCGAATTTCAGCATCCCGGGCCATAACCGCCCGATGGGGGCAGAATACGAGAGGGAATGGAAAGAAAACTATCGCGAGCGAAGGATAGCGGCCCGCGGAACCCGCAATAATGCGCTCATGCGGCAGAATGGCTTTCCAGGAGAGTCGCTTAGCGATGAGGAACTGGACCGCATTTTCGAGGAGCGCTGGCAGATGGGCGGGCTTGCCTTCCTCTATGCTGCCACCGATTTTGTCACCAGCAAACGGGTGAACGATGCGGCCGCCGAATTTGTCCGGCGCAAGATCGCGGGCATCGTCAAAGATCCTGAGATGGCGCGCAAGCTCATGCCGCGTGACCATCCGATCGGCTCGAAACGGCTCTGTGTCGATACCCATTATTACGAGACATTCAATCGCGACAATGTCACGCTGATTGATCTGAAAGAAGAGCCGATTGAGACACTGACTGAGACCGGCGTTCGAACTACGAAAGGCGATTACCGGCTGGACGCGATCGTGCTCGCGACCGGATTCGATGCGATGACTGGATCGCTTCGCAAGATCGATATCACCGGCCGCAACGGTATGAAGCTCGCCGACAAATGGAACGAAGCGCCCAAGACGTTGCTTGGGCTTGCTATTGCCGGCTTCCCCAACATGTTCACGATCACCGGACCGGGGAGCCCGTCCGTATTCTCCAATATGGTGACTTCGATTGAGCAGAGTGTGGACTGGATCGCCGATTGCGTGGATTTCGTCCGCAAACATGGAATGAATTCGGTCGAAGCGAAGCAATCGGCCGAGGATCAATGGTTCTTCCATGT
>NZ_JBFWPA010000276.1:0-4331 GCF_050250235.1 Pseudorhodoplanes sp. | reverse complement strand
AATCGTCGCGGAAATAGCTATGATAGTCGCGACCCTTATAGTGCTCGATGCTCTGCAGAGCGGCTGGATCTGCCTTGTTCAACACGACACACACGACGCGCTCCCAGAGGTTGGGAATTTCGCCGAAAGTTTCGAGTATCAACCGTTGACTGGTTTTTCCCCATTCGACGACAAAGACGAACCCGTCGCAATACGAAGCGAGCAATCTGAAATCTGCTACCGCCGCGATCGGAGGAGCTTCAATGACGACGAGGTCATAAGAGGCGCGCGCCCGGTTCAGCAGATCCTCCATTTTTGCCGATCCAAGGGCCTGTGCAGCGTTTGGTGGCCGATGCGGCAGCGGACACGGCAGGACCTCGACCCCGGAACGCTCCTTCCTCACGACAAAGTCCGAAAAGCGCTCTGGATGATCCAGTGCTTCCCGCAGCCCATTCTGCGCGTCCGGCGTGACGGCTTGCGTCAGGGACTGCTTGTGAAAATCAGCATCGATCAGCAATGTCCGCATCGTGGCATGCATCGAAACCTGGTTGGCAAGATTTGTGGCAATCGTTGTCTTGCCTTCATTCGCTACCGCCGATACGACGCAGATGACTTTTGCATTGTTCTCACGCTGCGCGACGTTGATGAGCGACCATAACAATCGCACTGACTCGGCGAACCTTGAATAAGGCTGATCCAAAGCATACTCGCCAAGATGGGCGGAACGCCGCTTTTTTACTTTCGGCATAATGAGCGCCATTAACCCGAGAGAGCGCTTGACCTGCTCCGTCGTTCTGTACACGCCAATGGGATTGTGCTTCAAAAACGCCAGCCCCACCCCCAAAAGGAGACCGAGAACCGAACTGCCGGCCAACACCATCAGGCGCTTTTTCGAGGACTCGGTCTGCGTTGGCACGGAGGCACGAGCCAGAATGCGCGCGTCTGGAAGAATCAGCAGGCGGTGATCAAGCTTGTTTTCCTCACTGACCCGCTGCAAAGTCGAATTGTAGAGCGTGCGAAGAGTTTCAGCCGCGCTTTCCAACTCGCGAACGCGCGCTGCGATCGTGCTGTTCATCGACTCTTCGTTCATGGCCCGATTCAACGAAGACGCAAGCTGCTCATACTTCGCCTTCGCCAGTACATATTCGACAGCATATGACTCTTCCACCCGCTTGCGCTCTGCTGCGATTGCGGCTGAAATCTCTTTCAGCCGCTTGCGGAGCTGGATCGACGCAGCATGATCCTTGCCTACGCGACTCTCCATGTCGATGGCGCGGGTTTCGGCATGGAAATATTGCTGACGCAAACCAATGATGAGGTCGTTGTCCGGTATAAAACGCTTCGAACCGTTGGCATTCTCGCGCTGCTGCGCCTCCAGTCTGGCCTGAGCATCAAGCATTGCGATGCGCGCCGAAGCGATATGCGTACTCAAGCTGTTCACGCGGCCTGATGCAGCGGACTTCGGGTCTACGCTGATAATTTTATTCGCCAATTTGTATTCGATAACTTTTCGCTCGGCGTCGGCCGCCTGCGACCGGAGCTCGGCGAGTCTCTCACCCATTGCTTTGACAGCAAGCCTGGTCGTCTTACGTTTCGAGTCCACTGTTGAATTGATGTAGCTTTCCGCGATTTCATTGGCGATGCTGGCCGCCTTGAGCGGATCCTTCGATTCGAAGGTGACGATCATCACCGCGCCACCATGTTCCCAATACGCATTAAGGCGGCTGACCAAAAACTTATATGCGACGTCATCACCGGGTGGCTTCTGCGCCGGCTCCGGAGCCTTCAATCCGGCGAACTCCTTGATTTCACCGACAAGGCTCCGGGGAACACCTGCAAACTTCTTAATTGTAGAGATTATATTGCGATGGTGATCCGGTGTTTGTGCCGTCGCCGTAGCCCCGCCAAACTCCGGATCCATTGTGAGTTTCAGTTTGTCGATGACGGGCATTACCACTTCTTCAGACGAAATGATGTGAGTTTGACTCCATGAATCGTCTGCCAGGCTCGGCCCATCGCTCACCCTGTTCGACCGCAGGTAGTTGTTGACGCTCCTTTCCATAACCAGCCGGACACCGGCTTTGTACGTGGGAGGCATGGTAGCCAGCAACCATAAGCCGCAAGCGAGGCCCAGCACGACGCCAGTCGCAATGACCGCCCATCCCCTCTTTGCAATGCCCAGCAGATCGGACACGTCCAGCGACGCGGTGGAGAATGTAGGCTCTTCGTTGAGGGGGGATGTTTCGTGTTTGCTCATCTTACGCGACACTAGGGTTTCTAGGACACCAGGGTTTCAAGATTGTCTTGCCGATTACGCCATGGACACGGCAACAAGCATCAGATCATTTTCTCCATGTCCCGAAATTCGCCAATTCAGGTGTATCTTTCACACCATCGAGTGCGCCTCCCGTCATCATCTGCCCGGGCTGCCGAATAGCAGCTCACCCTATGCACCCTATGTTCGACAACCAACATCATCGATCCCGTTTGCTGTTAAGCATGAACACAAAATGAACCTCACTGGTGCCAGAATGATACGGCGGTACATAAAAGCAATTTCTGTGCCCTCGGCGGAGTCCGTCGAATAACACTCGAAAGATATACATTAACCTAGCATTGCGATGCAACTCGCAAGTTTTCTGAGAAAGCCCCAGGAATCGAGCAGACTGATCTCAGCCACGGATGTTCCTCTTGCAAGCCCCGGCCTTTCGCCGCCGGTTAATGTAGGGCGAGAGCGCCTTTGAAAGGAGCCCATTCTGTCATTCGACGCTCTCATCGTTGCAGCCCATGCGATACTCCTGGTTTCTGCAATCGTCCTATTATTGCTGACGTCCACTTTGTCTGCTGAATTGATTGCCGCTCTTCTCCTCCCCTTGCCACGCATTGCGAGAGGTTTAGAGGAAAACGCCACCTATGTTGTCGTTATCCCGGCGCATGATGAAGCCGGAACCATCGAACAAACGCTTGCGGCGGTCGTCCCTGAGCTGGCCGGCCACGGCAGCATCCTTGTCGTCGCGGACAACTGTACCGATGAAACCGCTGCAGCCGCACGATCTGCGGGAGCAAGCGTCATCGTACGACGGGACCCCCGCCGTCGCGGGAAGGGCTATGCAATCGACTTTGCCGTCAAGCACCTGGCAAACAGCCCGCCTGACGTGGTGATCATACTGGATGCTGATTGCACGCCTGATCCCGGGACCTTCGCAATATTGCATTCGGCATGCCGGCACTGGAACCGTCCGGTCCAGGCGCGTTATGAGCTGGTCCGGCCCAAGAAGGACGCCGGTCCACTCGCTCGAGTTGGCTACTTCGCCTGGCAAATAAAGAACATCCTGCGGCCCGCCGGACTCTCGGCGTTGCGGGTTCCCTGCCTCCTCACGGGAACCGGGATGGCATTTCCCTGGCGAACCCTCGCATCGTCCCAGTTGGCGACAGGACATATCGTCGAGGATATGGTCTTGGGTCTGGAACTTGCGGCCCGAGACCAAGGCGCTCTGTTCTTGCCCGAAGCCTGCGTTCGCAGCGCGCTCCCGCCAAGCCTCGAAGGGCAGAAAACACAGAGAACGCGATGGGAGACCGGACATCTGCAGGTGATCCGCCAGCAGGTTCCTTGGTTGATTGCGCAGGCAGTCCTCCGCCTGGACTACCGCCTGCTGACCTTGGCGCTCCATACGGCCGTCCCACCCCTGGCGCTGTTTGGGCTCATGCTCCCGACAATAACCGGCGCGAGCGGCATCCTGGCACTGCTCGGCGGCCCCACGCTCGCGTTCAGGTTGTCTGGGCTGGCAATCGTCATGGCATCGGTTGTATTCGCCGCGTACTGGCACTTGGTCGGGCGTAATCTGTTGTTCTGGCGCGATCTTGCACTTCTGCCGGGGTACGTTGCCGCCAAGATACCTCTGTATGTCCGTGCTTTGGCTGGGCGGCAGGTGCAATGGATCCGGTCTAAACGGGACTGAGTGCGGCTTCAAAACCGACGTGATCCAACACTGCGCTCGATAGGTCAGAGCTCGGTCGTCGCTTCATCATGTTAAGGTCCGCGCTGTCGGATCGTCTCCGCCGACGCAGCGCCGATAGGAGCCCTCACTTGTCCGGTCGGACGCCAGCGAGACGAACGATAATGCCGGAACCGAAGCACGCATCGATTGGATGGGGTGCCAATTTGCGAATGGGATCGCCTCACGATTGAACGCCAGCACCCGTTGGCCAATGTCGTCCGACGCACCCGAATTTACGTTAATGATGAAGCGGAATAGTCGCTCGCCCAGAGGGGCCATCATAGATCAAAGGGACCATCACACAGGATCAGGAGTTGCTATCAACCGGTCATCGTTATATGAAAATGAACAAGG
>NZ_JBFWPA010000275.1:0-4337 GCF_050250235.1 Pseudorhodoplanes sp. | reverse complement strand
TCCGTTTCAACCCGCACGAGCTGCCATCGCTGACGCACACCAAATTGCGCAAGGCGGAATTTGGCGGTCGCGAGTTAGCGCGTCCCAACTGGAACGAGCTCGTGCGCACCGCTGTCGAGGCCGGCCTCGACCGGCTCGGGGGTGTTGAAGAACTCCTGCGCGTCACCGACGCCCGCATCGTCAAGGGCACAAAAACCGACGAGGGCTTCAGCCCTCTCGGCACCCGCGGGATCTCCGTGCAGGGCGTGGATGCCCATGATGCGTGGCGCATCACCTACGGCCTTGCCCGCAAACTGTCGATGCCGGTGGAGGTCATTTTCCAGTGGCGTGACAAGGAAGGTGCCGCCCATCCCGGCGAAATCGGAGCCGTCGAATGGGCGCCGCAACCGCGGCAGCCTCCCGCATGAGCACCAAGCCCAAGGATAAAGACGCCCGGCCGCCGCTTAGAGTCCTTGCCGACACCTGCGTCTGGCTCGACATTGCCAAGGACTATCGCCAGAAGACGCTCATAAGCGCGCTGGAAGAGCTGGTGAGGATCGGCGAGGTCGAGCTGATCGTTCCGCAAGTCGTCCGGGAGGAGTTCGCGCGCAACAAGGCGCGCGTTGCGGAGGAGAGCGCACGCGGTCTTTCAAGCGTGATGAAGCGCGTGAGGGAAGCCGTCGATCAGTTCGGTGCCGATGACAAGAAGGCGGCCGTGCTGGCCCAGCTCAACGACATCGATCACCGCGCGGGCACCCTCGGCGAGGCGGTCAACGGGTCGATCGAACGAATCGAGGCGCTGCTAGAAAAGGGCGTCATCGTCAAGACGACCGGCACCATCAAGGTTCGTGCTGCCGATCGCGCGATAGCAAAGCAGGCTCCCTTTCACCGGCAGCGGAATGGCATAGACGATGCGATCATCATCGAGACCTATGCCGACGCCGTGGCCAAAAGGAAGGTCGAAGGGAGCCGCATCGTCTTTGTGACCCACAACACCAAGGATTTTAGTGATCCCTCCGGCGACAATCGCAATCCGCATCCTGATCTCGCGCCTCTCTTCACAGGCAAATCGGCATACGCCATCAGCCTCGGCGAGGTGCTCAACAAGCTTGAGCCGGACCTTCTGGAGGATTTCAAGTTCGAGCTTGAGTGGGCCGAGGAGCCTCGCCGCCTGTCCGAGATACTCTCGGCGATGGACGAACTGTTCGACAAGGTTTGGTACAACCGTCATTGGAACACGCGGATCGCCATCGAAGAGGGCCGGACGAAGATCGTCGAGAAGGAAACATTTCCGGTAAAGGACCACGCAACGCGACCCATCCAGCACGATGTCTGGGAGGGTGCGCTCAAGGCCGCCAAGCGCGTCGAGAAGAAGCACGGCAAGAAGAACCTCGGCCCGTGGTCTGATTTCGAATGGGGTATGATAAACGGCAAACTATCCGCGCTTCGTTGGGTCCTCGGAGACGAGTGGGACATGCTCGACACGTGAGGTCCCGGGTCTGTGCGCTACGGCCCAGCGCGTGCGTTTTGCTGCGCGTCGACTGTCTGGCAGGATCGAACATGATCGAGCTGATTCGCCGAACTATTGAAAGGCGCTACTTCATGGCCAAGGAGCAAAGGGCATTCCCGGACGCGGCATATGCCTTCACCGATCTTTACGGCGGGGTTGAGAACGCGCTCCGCAAGACCGGCTTCTGCAAGGAGCATGTTGAGCGCGCGGATGCTGACTGGAACAGGTTCGCAAAGGACAGGCTCGGCGAGGGGTTCTTCCAGGAGGCCCAGAAATCAGGACTAGCCAAGACGCTTGTCGAGGGCCGACCACGCAAGCAGATGAAAGAAGGCCTTGTGTGGAAGCCGAACGAAGCGTTGCCCATTACCAACGTGACCGAGCTGATCGTGAACGGCGTCTGTCAGGTCCGCAATCATATAGAGCATCGTCAGAAATTTCGCGGCGACGAGGAATCGCAGAAGCGCGATCTCGCGCTGATAGCGGATGCCCATCAGGTCCTTGAGTTGATCTTGAAAAAGCATCCGGAGCTGAAAGAGCACCTTTAGCTCGTGGCACCAGCGCATCGGCGATCCCCCGAACAAGCGCTGCGACAAGCCGGCTTCGTTCTAGCAGCCCGACCGAGGATAACTGTGAATTATGGTCTCCTCAGAAGACGCACGTCGCGCCATGTCTGGGGCGCCCACCATTGCTGTCACCGGCGGCAAGCGATTCTCTAAGTCCCGCAAAACGTCTGGCGCACCACTTGGTCTGGCCGGGGAGGGACCGCATACCGGGCCAGGGTTGCCGGCACGTCCTCGTAGGGTCTCGCGAGCACCGCGATCAGTTCTTCGAACGGTGTGAAATCGTTGTTGTCCACGGCAGCCGAGATGGCTTCCTCGACGAGATGATTGCGCGGAATGACGCCCGGATTGGCTGCGCGCATGACCGACATGCGCTCGTGCACAGCGACAGTGCCGTCGTCAGCCAGCCGACGGCGCCATGCCTCGGCCCAGGCGTCGTAAGCGGTCGGGTCGGTGAATAGGTTGCGAACACCGGCGTCACCCTCAGGGCTGGCGGCAGCTTCGCCGAGGTTGCGGAAGGTCAACGTGAAATCAGCGCCGTTCTTTGCCATGAGGTCCAGAAGACCCTGCGCGAGTGACAGGTCGTCTGCTTGCGGCTGAAGCAGGCCGAGCTTGTTTCGGAGGCCTTCGACATATGCCGCCTCGAAGCGGGCGCCGAAACCGTTGAGCGCTTCATTTGCCTTCTGAACGGCGTTGTCCTTGTCTTCATCAAGGAGCTGCAGGAGTGCTTCTGCGAGCCGCGCGAGGTTCCACAGAGCGATGCGCGGTTGATTGCCATAAGCATAGCGACCGACGCTATCGATGGAGCTGTAGACCGTTGCAGGGTCATAGCTGTCCATGAAAGCGCAGGGCCCGTAGTCGATGGTTTCACCAGCAATCGACATGTTGTCGGTGTTCATGACGCCATGGATGAAACCAACGTGCAGCCATCTGGCGATGAGATCAGCCTGCCGGGCTATGACTTGATCGAGAAGTGCCCGGTAGGGATTCACAGCGCCAGTCGCTTCCGGGTAGTGGCGCGCAATCACGTGGTCGGCGAGGTGGCGGAGCGCATCCACGTCTGCGCGGACGGCGAAGTATTGGAAGGTGCCGACGCGAATGTGACTGGAAGCGACGCGCGTGAGGACGGCGCCGGGCAGAGGCATTTCACGGCGGACGGTCTCGCCGGTCGTGACCACCGCCAGCGACCGGGTGGTGGGAATGCCAAGTGCGGCCATCGCTTCGCTGACGATGTACTCCCGCAGGACAGGCCCAAGCGCTGCGCGACCGTCGCCATTGCGGGAGAAGGGGGTGGGACCGGAGCCTTTCAGCTGGATGTCACGCCGGATGCCGTCGGCATCGACAACCTCGCCCAGAAGAATGGCGCGCCCATCGCCGAGCTGCGGCACGAACGCTCCGAACTGGTGGCCCGCATAGGCCATGGCGAGCGGCTCGCCCAACTGTGGCACGCGATTGCCCGCGAGGACTGCGACGCCTTCCGGAGAGGCGAGTTTGTCGGGATCGAGCCGAAGGTGCCGGGCGAGCGCTTCATTCAGCCGGATGAGGCGCGGTGCGGCAACTGGGGTGGGCGGCAAGCGCGCAAACAAGCGCTCCGGCAACCGCGCGTAGCTGTTATCGAAGGGAAAGACGTCAATTGCTTCAGTTGGAGTGAGCATTTCGTGTCCAGGAAGCGGCGACAGACAGTTGGTGCCGGAAACCCTTGAAGTAGGCGTCCTGAAGGGGACCGGCAATGGCGATCGTTCTCATGACTGTGCACGTTGGCGTCGCCGTCGCGCGCTCCGCGCAGGTGGCTGGCGCCTGTCGCGGGGGCGCGGTCCTTTCTCCGACCGGCTCTTCGGTGCGGGGCTCGCCTGATCGGTAACAACGCGGTCGACGCGACAGCGATCGCACGTCCCGCAGCGCGGTGGATACTCCTCCCCGAAGTACCGCCGGATGAAGACGCTGCGGCATTCCTCCGAGCCAGCATAGTCGGCGATCAGGCGAAGACGCCGTTCGCCCTCGTAGCGGAAGGTCTTGAGTTTCGCCACGAGGTCGCGGACGCCGCTTTTGAACGTCTCCGGCGATACGATGATTGCGATGCTGCCGTTCTGGTCCCGCTCAACGGATCCCGCCTCTTCAAGGTCCGACAGCAGCACCTCACAAATCCGCGCCGGTACGCCGGCGGAGTAGGCGAGCGTCTCGGCGGTCGGGGCGCGTTCCTCGCCCGTCCAGGCGGTGAGTGCAGCCTCGAGCCGCTCCAGATGCCGTACGCTTGGGCGACCTTGCGCCTGGAGGTGCTCGTGGATTTC
>NZ_JBFWPA010000274.1:0-4350 GCF_050250235.1 Pseudorhodoplanes sp. | reverse complement strand
CGTCGCCTCACCGCGAACTTGCGCGCCCGCACCGATCGCACACGCGCCGTCGAATGCATGTTCCTGGTGCTCACACATAACCTAATGCTCCTCGCCACAAGGCGAAGAAAAGCTTTCTACAAAGCAAACTGACCACTGACAGCCTCCGGAGCGCATTCTATCGGTCTATCTCATGCCAGACAAACCAACTGCTCTCGGCGTCGTTGCCGCTTCAACTCTTGAATCGTAAACTACTTATGGAATCTTGTCCCTGGTGCGACGAAGGGTTTACGGATGTCAGGCAGCGCTCGCTCGAAGTGGGTCGCGACGGCGCTAATCGTAGCGATTGTAGCGGGTGAAACGGCGCCCAAACCAGCGTCCGCACAGCCGCCTGCGGCCCCGCTGGACGCTGCCCAGGTGCTCCAGGCCATCGAACGCGGCATCGCCTATCTCAAGCGTGAGCAGGCGCCCCGCGGCAATTGGGGCGAAATGGCGGGCTACACCGGTGGCGTCACCGCGCTGGTGACGCTCTCGCTTTTGAACGCCGGGGTGCCCGCGGACGATCCCGTCATTCAAAAGGCCCTCGAATATCTGCGCGGCCTGAAACTGGAGCGAACCTACGTCGTCGCACTCCAGACGATGGTCTTCTGCGCGGCCGAACCGAACCGGGACATGGTCCTGATCGATCGCAACGTCCGCTGGCTCGAATCGAAGCAAGTGACCGAGGCGGATCGCAAGGGGGCCTGGTCGTATCCCGGCCCCGGCGGCGACAACAGCAATTCGCAATTCGCCGTCCTCGCGCTGTACGACGCCCAGAGCGTCGGTGCGAAGGTCAAGCGGCAAACCTGGCAGATGGCGGCCGACTACTGGCGGAACACCCAAAACGACGACGGCTCCTGGGGCTATGTACCGGGCGACGCGGGGTCGGGCAGCATGACCTGCGCGGGGATCGGCGCGCTCGCCACCTCGACCGCGGCGCTCGCCTCCGGGGATGCCACCGTCGAAGGCGGCCACGTCAACTGCTGCCGCCCCCACACGGAAGATCACGCCCTCGAGCGGGCAGTCAGCTGGCTCGCAAACCATTTTTCCGTGACCCGCAATCCCCGGCCCGACGGTTCGGGACAGGCTTGCTTGTATTACTATCTCTACGGCCTGGAGCGAGCCGGCCGGCTCTCCGCGCGGCGCTTCATCGGCGACCACGATTGGTACCGAGAAGGCACAGAATATCTGGTGAACGACCAGGATCGCTTGTCGCACTTTTGGCAAGGCACCTGGCACGCCGAGCAGCAGCCACAAATCAGCACCGCGCTCGCACTGTTGTTCCTTGCCAAGGGGCGCCGGCCGGTCGTGATGGCCAAGCTCGATTACGGCAACGGCCAAAACGAATTGTGGAACCAGCATCGCCGCGACGCCGCGAATCTCACCGCCTACACCGAAAAGAAATGGGACCTCGGGCTCACCTGGCAGACGATTAATGCCGAGCGGGCCACCGTGGAAGATCTCCTGCAGTCGCCCGTGCTCTACATCAGCGGCAGCCGCGCGATTGGCCTCTTGCCGTATGCCAACAAGCTCCGCGACTACGTGGACCGCGGCGGCTTCATTTTCGCCGAGGCCTGCTGCGGCGATTCCCACTTGTACGATCAGAGTTTCCGCCAGCTGATGAGCGCGGTCTTCCCCGAACCGGAGTACAAATTGCAGCAGGTCACGCCGGGACACCCGATCTGGAATATGGAGGACCAGGTGCGGCCGGATTCGGCGTACGTGGGCCGGCTGTGGTCGGTCGAATACGGCTGCCGCACCTCCGTGATCTACTCGACCGAGGACCTCTCCTGCTACTGGGAACTCGCCCAGCCCGGGCGACCAACGACTTATCCCGAACCGGTCGAAGCACGGATCGACGATGCGCTCGCCGTGGGCATCAACGTGCTGACCTACGCCACCAATCGCGAGCCGAAGGGGAAGGAACAGAGTTTTGACCTGCCGCTGGCGGACCTGGACGTCGCGAAGCATGGCAACCGCGGCTTCATCGAGATCGCCAAGCTCTACCACGGCGGCGGCTGCAACGACGCGCCGGGGGCACTCGTGAATCTGGTCCGCGCCGCATCGGCCGGCGAGCTGCAGCTGCAGGTGCAGGCCGCACCGCAGATGATCGGCATCGGCGACGCGAGTTTGTTCCGCTATCCGGTGTTGTTCATGCACGGCCGGCGCGATTTCCGACTGACCGCCGCAGAACGGACGCGGCTCGCAGAATATTTGGAGCGCGGCGGCACCTTGATGGCCGACGCCATCTGCGCGTCGAAACCGTTCACCGCGGCCTTCCGCCGCGAAATCGGCGAAACGCTCCCCAATCTCTCGATCGAACGCATCCCGGCTGACGATCCGATCTTCACGACCGCCTTTGGCGGCTTCGACATCCGGCGGGTGCAGCTCCGCGATCCGGAAACCGCCGCCGGCGCGAAGCCCGGCGCCGCCCGCACGCGTCAAACCGAACCCCAGCTCGAAGGCATCCGCATCGGCGACCGCTGGGCCGTGATCTTTTCGCCCTACGACATCAGCTGCGCGCTGGAGGAACACGAAGCCTTCGGCTGCCGCGGCTACACCCGCCAGGACGCCGCCCGGATCGGGCTGAACGTGCTGTTGTATTCGATAAATCAGTGAGCGCGTGCATCGCCCCCGTCGCGCGATGTATTGACATTGTGTATACAGAAGCGTATACTTGTGGCGTTAACCCGGAAAGAATTCATGTCGACAGATACAAGCCGTAACGCCGTCATAAATCTTCGCTTGCATGCGCAGGCGCGCGAGCTCATCGACCGCGCCGCGGCGGCTTTAGGAAAGAGCAGGACTGAGTTTATGGTCGAAGCGGCGCGGCGAGAGGCCGAATCTGTGCTACTCGATCGCTGCTATTTCACGTTGGATGAGAAAGCATTTGCCGCGTTTGCAGCCGCGCTGGACAGGCCGCCAGCCGATAATCCACGATTGCGACGTCTGTTGCGCACTCCGGCACCTTGGGACTGATTGGCCATGCCGTCGAAAAAGAAGTCGACGAGCGAAACGCCTCGCGCGCCCGAACCAATCGGTCCTGAACACGATCTGACCAATTTTAATAGCGGCGAGCCCACGCTCGACGATTGGCTTCGGCGCCGCGCAATCCGCAACGAAGTTGGCGGCGCATCCCGGACCTACGTGGTTTGCAATGGCAAGTCGAATCGTGTGATCGCGTACTACTGTCTTGCAACGGGCGCAATAGCCCACAGTGCCGTTGGCGGTCGAATTCGACGCAATATGCCCGACCCCATCCCCGCGATGGTGCTGGGGCGCATGGCTGTCGATCTCAACTTCCATCGGAGTGGACTTGGCAAAGCGCTCTTGCGCGATGCCGCGCTGAGAACACTGCAGGCCGCCCAACTTGCTGGAATACGCGTCCTCCTTGTTCACGCAATTTCCGAATCTGCCAAAAAATTCTATGCGGAGTTCGGATTTCTTTCGTCTCCCGTTGATCCCATGACGCTCATGATTTCAATCGCTGAGTTGGAGCATGCTCTTGGTGAAACCTGAGCAGCGCGCGGTGGCCAAATGCTATCACGGTCGATCCGCCCTAAATCACAACTCGCAAGTCTTTCACGGGACAGTACTTATCAATTCTGCTAGCGGCCGCAAAGCCGCTTGACCCTGCGCGCCAGCCGCACTTATAATCCGCCGCAATTTTTGTCGCGACATTTTGCGCAATTGTCGGCGGCGCTTCGGCTTGCGGCGAAGCGCTCGACAGCGCGGCCTGTCGTGCCGAAAGGTTTGCGCACTTTTCAACACCCTTGGCAAGGATGCCCGTCTGATCTCGGGTTTGAAACGCTGGTGGCTCGCGCCTCGTTCGAGGCCATGGAATCGCTGCGCATGCGGTGCGCGCCGGCTTGCGGTCTGCGCGCTGGCGATCATCGCGCTCTGTCGACTGGCGCTCGCTCAAGACGCGATCACTTTGCCGCGCGAAGATGAGCGATTCGCAGTCTCGGTGGCCGCCGACTCGGCCGAGCATTGGCAACAGGGCATCTACGACGTCTGGCACCTCGCGGGCAATTGCCGCGTGCGGCAAGGAGCGACCGAAGTCTGCGGGCCGGAGGCGGTCGTGTGGATCGATCAAGGCGCGGCCGGGCAGGAAAACGCGCCCTCGAAAGTCATTGCCTACTTTGAGCGCGGCTCGCAACAAGCGGTCCAGCTCCAGCACGGCGCCGCAAGCGGCAACGCGCAAGTCGACCGACTCGAAACTCCCGCCTGGTTCGGACGATTCACGACGATCGCTGAAGTCGAAATCAAATCGCCGCGACAGCAATCCCGGCCCGCCACGCTGCCAGCGATCGTCGAGCGCGGCCTCAAGAG
>NZ_JBFWPA010000273.1:0-4362 GCF_050250235.1 Pseudorhodoplanes sp. | reverse complement strand
CTGCAGCGTCTCCACATCGTCCGGCAAGGCGGTAAGATCGATGTCCACGAGCCGCGAGTCTAAGCTGACTCGCCTACCTTCTCACCGAACAACGTGTCGGTGAGTCAATCAGCCGCAGCGATCAGCCCGCCACTGCCGGTCGCCACCGCTGTTCCGGCACGCGCCAGTCGACGCCATCGATCAGCAACGACAACTGCGCCGAGGTCAACGACAGCGTCCCACCCGGCTCGACGTTCGATGGCCACAGGAAGATGCCGTGCTCGAGGCGCTTGGTGAACAGGCACAGCCCGGTCCCGTCCCAGAACACGATCTTGATAAGGTTGGCCTTGCGGCCCCGGAACACGAACAGGTGGCCCGAGAAGGGGTCCTGCCGCAGCACGCCCTGGACCAACATAGCGAGCCCGTCGATGCCTTTGCGCATGTCCGTATAGCCGAAGGCCAAATGCACCTTTACGCCTGGAGGAAGCAGCGTCATGACGCGTACCCCTCAGCGGTGGGCACCACACCGGACGGTGCATCCGCGTCGGTGATCTGAACCGCGACGAATACTGCCGCGGTCGCTGCAGCCAGCTCCTGCTTCCAACGAAACAGAACCCGCGCAGCGATCCCGTAGCGCCGGGCCACCGCGGACAGGCTCGCACCTGCTTGCGCAGCTTCCTCGACAATCCGGCGTTTGTCTGCCGCGCTGAACTTCCGCCGACGACCCTCGCATGCCGGTGGGACGATAGGTCGCGACAGCGGATCGTTGGTCATATGACTAAGGCTATGACTTAGGGTGTGACTAAGCCTGTGACTTAGGCCGCCACGCCGGTAGAGCAGCTTCGGCTCAGGCGGCTGCGGCTCAGCCTTGAACTTCGCCCGCCAATTGCCAAACGCCTTGAGCGGGATACCCTGCGCCTCGCAATACTCCCTTTGATTCAAGTCGCTACGCTTCCAGGCTTCGTGGTGCGCCCGCCAGAAGGCCTCGCCGTAGCGCTCCCGGAGTCGAATCTCGCCCGCCATCTCGCTCTCCTCATCTGCAAATTTGAGAGTGAGAACAGATCGCGTCCGCAAACCGCAAAACAAGTGTGTTAGAAATGGACGCTTACCCACGTCCGGGGGTGAGTTCGCTGCAAGGTTGCCAGCATTCCCTGCTCCGCCCCTGTTATCTCCCTGTTCTGGCGGCGCGGAAAATCTTGCGTGGGTTCCTTAACTGATCGAAATCCCGCAAGAATTATCGTTTTCTAGGTGGGCGCCGCTCGGCTACGGGAGCGATCCTCCCTGTATTTCTCCCTGTTAGCAGGGAACCGACAACAGAGACGAGTTCGCCGAAGACTGCCTCCACAGCCACCCGTTTTTTCTACCCTTTACCCTTGGACCGCCTCGAACCCTTTGGGAGGGCTTTCGGGAAAATTCGTTCGCGTTTCGAGCTTACGAGCCGGCCTCACAGGAACCGCGGTTGCGCCGCAGCCAGACATCTACCAGGTCCGTGCTCGCATCGACATGGTGATTGCGCAATCCCCGGGAGGCAGCAACGGATTGAACGAGCAGATCTACTCTCTCGATCTCTGTTCCCCTGGAAGCAAGCACACGCGCTATCGACGAGGGCACGGTAAGGTCAAGAGCTGCCCTCGCGTAGTCCTCGAAGGGCACGATGTCTGACTCGCTCGCGCCAATCGCCAGCAACACGCTATTGACCCAATCATAGATGTCGCGTGAGACCTGCAAATTGGAATGCACCGCTTCGCGGATGGAGCATATCCCCTCGGCTCGCACGCAACGATAGTTACCCGTCAACATCATGCTCCATTTTCTGAGGGGAATAAAAACTGAATCACACACCTTAAGTTTCACCGGCATCCCTGAGAAACTGCCATCCGAGTGGCCGAAACGTCCCGCCTCGATGGCCGTCTCAAGGTCGCGCAGCATGGCGGTATGGGCAGGGTTTTCAAAGCGGGCCACCTTGAAGTTTGTTGCGAGCGTAACCTGCAGGACATTGGCTGGACTTCCTGCCGGGCGGAACGCTTGAGGATCCGCACTGGCCTGCGTGAAAATGCCAGGCCTGAATCCATCCCAGAGTCTCGCATCGGCATAACAGAACTCAAGGGACTTCAAATCGAGGGCGGGAATACGAGCGAGGTACGGGATTGGAGGCAAGTTCATAATCGAGAGCACAGGCGTTCCTGAAGCGCCAATCCGGGACAAAAGTTGCCAAACATCAGGAGATCGGTACTGAGGCTCCTGCATCGCGAGGCAGACCAGATCGTACTCATCAGGATCTGCAACATCCGGAGTCATTACGTTGAGAAGCCCCGGCAGCCTCTTGGAGTTTATTTCGTTGGGCTGTCCGCGTCGCTTCGATGCGATGCGCAACAAAATGCCCTCTCTCGCAATGAGATCGGCCTCCTGGGCCGAACAAACGAGGCCGACGGTCTGGCCAGCTAACAGAAACTTGGTGGCGAGAAGCGAACCGTAGGAGGCGCCAAGTATTAGTATTTTGCGCGCTAAGGCCATAAGCTAGTGCTGCTCGTGTGTGCCCGGATCCAGTCCTTTTCTCGTCGCATCACCATCGGGCGTCTCAGACCCGTCAGAGTCAGGATGGATTGAGGGTTTCAGGAAAGCAAGGACCTCGATGAACCCAGATGTTCCCCGGCCGCCTGGGACGCTTGTCATTTTCGGCGGTTGGTTCTTCTCACGTGTGGTCGCCGAGACGGCAGAACTTCTCGGCTGGACCATCGCGGGCTTTGTTGACCCTGACCCGCCGGGATGGGTTACACCTTTGCGGCACGTGCCGGATGAGTCATTTGCAATCGTCGCGATCGGGAACAACCCTCAGCGCGCCTTCGTGCATGGCAAGGTTCTTGAACGCGGTCGGAGGGTGGTTTCGATCATTCATCCAACCGCGTCCGTGAGTCAAAGCGCCGTTCTCGAAAAGGGATGTTACTTGGCCGAATACGTAACCGTGAGGTCAGCCGCTGTGGTTGGATCAGGCACAATCCTGAACAGCGGGTCGGTAGTGAGCCACGACTGCCAGATTGGTCCTTTCGTGACGTTTGGTCCGAACGCCGCGACGTCCGGCCACGTTTCGATTGGTGCAAGAACAACACTTGGGGTTGGTGCATGCGTCCGACCCCACGCCAAGATTGGGTGTGACTGTGAGGTAGGTGCGGGCGCAGCTGTTGCGTGCGACATTCGCGACGGGTCTACAGTTGTCGGCGTGCCCGCGAGGGCCATACCTAAGAGGTCCGCCAAGCAGGACAAGCAATCTGACTGGAGCGCCAATCCAATTTGGTAAGAGGGTTCATGCATGAGGCCCCCGTCCTCAGATCTCTCGCAGCTATTTCCCGACCGCCGCCGGGACGGCAACACCACTCTCCGTCAATGTCAGTTGGTTATGATCCGGATGCTGAAGATATTGGATCATATCTGCACGGCTGAGAGCATTTCGTACTGGATGACGGCAGGCACCCTAATTGGAGCGCTGCGACATCGCGGCATGATACCGTGGGATTGCGATATAGACGTTGCCATGACCGAGGCAGACTATAGGGCCTTCTGCCGTGTTGCGGACCAACTTCCATCAGACATCTTTTTTCAGAACCAGGACACTGACCCGCTCTTTCGGTCAACCGTCATGGCGAAGTTGCGCGACCGCTACAGCAACTACATCGAGTGGCAAGCAAGGAATAGGGACGCCCGCTGGCACAACGGACTTCAGGTCGATATTTTTTTCTATCGTGAGAACGAACAGGGTCAATTGGTCAACCCATTTCGTCAAACTGCTTATGATCGCGCTGAGATTTTTCCGCTTAAGAGAATCGAATTTGAGGGCGCGCACCTGCTGGCGCCGCAAAATGCAGATCGATACATTCGGCGCCGTTACGGAGACTACTTAAGACTGCCGCCGGTCAAAGAGCGCATTCCACATGAGGGTCAAGCGGATCCATTTGCGCCGTGCAACCATCCGGAAAGCCGCAATTATCCCAATCCGCCCACCAAGCGTTCGAGAGTATCGACCTGATAGCGCCGATTTAGCGCTCGAAGGCTTTGCGTGAGATAATTCGTCTAATGATATCGGTCGAGTTCACGCCCGCGCGATAGGGGAGCCGATGCATGATGCCTGACCTTTCAGCCGGCTTGTAGAAGTCGGGAGTGCTATCGCCCGCGTAGACGACCGCATCGACGTGATAATCGGCAATGATGCGCTCCATGGTCTCGGATATGAGCGCTTGATGGATGATAAAGGCTTCGTCTACGCAAGAAAGCGCCTCTACAACGCTCAGGCGCTCTTCCTGGTTTAGGACAGGGAGTCGCTTGTATTCCTCGGCTCGCAAGTCGGACACCACGCCCACCACAAGCCAGTCACCAAAGGACCTTGCCTCC
>NZ_JBFWPA010000272.1:0-4390 GCF_050250235.1 Pseudorhodoplanes sp. | reverse complement strand
GAGACGGAGGGATTCGAACCCTCGATACGGTTTCCCGTATGACGCTTTAGCAAAGCGTTGGTTTCAGCCACTCACCCACGTCTCCGAGCCGGGCCGGACTAGGCCTATATAAGCCGGAATCGGATCGTTCAACCAATCGTCTAGGAGGGGGCGGGATTGTTTGGACCGCCGGCCTGCCCCGATTGGGCGGTCTTCGGCCAATGCGAAATTCCGCCACTTCGGCGCCATTATAAACGGCTCTATAAAATTGACGAAAGCAATGCGTTGGTTTCGCAGAACCGACTTCACAGTTGGCACCGATAACGGGTCAAAGTTCCACAGTTGTCCCGGCCGAGGTGGGCCTTGAACAACTGCGATGAGACAATATATCATCGTCCATGACCGATCTCGTATTCGACCAGCACAAGAAGACCGAGGCAGTTCGACTGCGCCGGGGGCTTTACATCTACAAGCAGCCCATGAGCAAAGGTCGTGGCAGCCCGTATTGGTATGCCCGGGTCTATCTCGACGGACGACCGATTATCCGGACCATGCGTACAACGGATGAGCGGTTGGCGGCTAAGCGAGCGGAGGCTCTGCTCGACGATCTTCGTCTCGAACGTCGTCTTGGTGCTTCAAATTTCAGACATCTGACGGGTCGGGATTCGACCTCTCCCCATCGATTTGATCGGATCGCCGATGCTTGGCTGAATTCGCGAATTCGGGAAGCCGGAACCGACTGGCGGAGTCTTCGTCGAGTAAGGGACGACCGTCAGGCGATCACCGCAGTGAACGGGTTAGGGCGATTCTTCGGTAGGAAGGACGTTCGCACCATCACCACGGCTGACATCCGCGATTACCTCGCCTTTGCCGCTCAAAATGGCAAAAAGGAGGTGCTGGCGCCGGCGACGAAGAAGAAGCGGCTCAGCACACTCAGCAGCATCCTGAACCATGCCTATGAGAAGGGCATCATAGCGGGGGTGCCACTGATGCCGAAGGTTCCCCAGCGGGACAATCCTCGGGCGTGGTTTAGCCAAGACGAATATCGGCGATTGCTGATCGCTGCCGGCAAAATGGTGGCCGAGGCGAGCGATCAAGATCGGCAGCTGTTCGAAGAGCTCAACGACCTGATCGTCTTCATGGTCGCCTCTTTGATCCGGCCCAGCGAATGGTCCAGGTTGAGGTTGCGGGACGTTGAGATCGTCGACGGCGCTGAGCCTCACGTGCGTGTTCACGTCCATCACGGAAAAGTTCGGGGACGCCATGCAGTTAGCCTGCCTTCCGCGATCCCAGTCGTTCGCCGTATCGCCGAGCGGCTAAAGGAAGACCGCAACGGCTACCTCTTCCTGAATCAGTATCCCAATCGGGTGACCGCCCGGGACAAGATGCGATCGCTATTCGAGCGCCTCGTGAAGTTTGCGGAGCTGGAGTTCGATGGAGAAGGAAAGCGGCGAACCGCCTACAGCCTACGCCACACGGCGATCATGCTCCGCCTTTTGGAGGGCGACAACATCGACCTCATCGTATTGGCTGGAAATGCGGGAACCGGGATTCAGCAGATCCAGCGATTCTACGGCAGCCACCTCTTGCCGGAGATGAAGCTCGACAATCTGTTGAGCATGAAGCGGCGCCAGTCCTTCGATCCTCGCCTCGGTGAACTGGGCGTCATCAGTCCGGCGAGTCAGAAATCCAAGGTGCTGTTCGTGCAAACTTCCACCTAGTCGAACGGTGAGCTGGCTACGCCGGCCTAACAGGCGGCCCGAGATTCCCGCACGGTCGGCATCCAGCGGTGATTACGATAAGCGTAGCGCTCAACAAATCTCTCAGTGCCGGTGAAGATCACGTCGAACGAACGTCCTCGGTCGATATTGCCTATTCGTCCCTCGATCGTTCGGGCCGACCCGCCATCTAACGTCGCGACAGTGCCATCCGCCCCCTCATTTGAGTGAGAGATAGGTATGCCCTCCGTCGCAATCGGTTGCCCCGGTCTGAGCTCGACAAGGTGGGCCCATCCACAGGTGGTTCCGCTCCAGGTCCCGCCGCCTTCGCTGTAAACTACCGGATACTCCGCCAGCGAACGACTTACTGCGACTGCCAGCGGCTCTGCTCCAAACGAAGCACCATCGACGATGCGAGGCCAAGATCCAATCACGGTGAACGAGTCTCCGGTCGGGTTTAGGTAATGAATGGCCAATGCGCCTGATGAGACGTGACTATCGTCGAGATTTCGGCCGAGGCTTATCAAGGCTGCCGTCCCCCCAAGCCATTCGAGGCTGAACGGTCGGAACGCATAGGTTTGGTCAGATACGATCCCGCCGTCTGGCTCACGGTATCCTGCGACCGTTAGTTCAGCGTTCCGATGATCGGCAAACGCTACTCGGAATGCCTCGGCTAGCTGCGCCGGAGCGTGCTGGGCCGCTATTCCGGAATCCGTCAGAGCATTGCCGCCGGCAGCATTTGCCGGATCGATACCGTTGGCCTCGGGAGTCGAGTTGGTTCGCGCAGAATCGCAGGAAGTGACAGTTAGCAGCACCGAGAGGGTCATGACGGATCGACGGAGGCTCGACCAATTCATATGCGGAAAATGCATATGGGAATTCCGCATGTAGCTCAACGCCAGTTTGGTCTTGGTGGGGAGCGGGATGGCGAAGTCGGTCTACACCGACGCTCAGGGCAGCCTCGTCGCCATCCTCGTCGCAGCTCGCAAGGAATCTGGGTTGCGACAGGCTGACCTCGCTGAGCGGGTCGGCAAGGACCAAAGCTACATCAGCAACATCGAACGAGGGCAGCGTCGGGTAGATTTGGTTGAGTTTCGGGCGCTGGCGTCAGCAATGAACGTCGATCCCGTTGTCCTCTTCAAGCGATGGATCGAGCAGGTTTCGTAACGTCCGCAACGGATGGAAAGCGGACGATTGTTATACGTACGCAGCAATCCCCGCCAAGATCGTCGGATAGGCCAGCAATCCAGCGGGGCCCAATCCGAGAATGATCCAGACAAAGCTCACCGAGCTAATTAGCCTTTCTTCGGTGCGCGAGGCCGTCCCCTCGTCGGCGGTCGCGTGCAAGGTCTCTCCCTTCGCGATCGCCGCTTCAGCCCTGTAGGCCACTGGACTGAGGTACCAAAACATGTGGGTGTAAGGCAGCATCGCGGCCTTAGGCTTGCACGGCCCCTGAGGAATGGAGCGACGGAAATGATGTCGAATCGCGAACTCGATCCCCCGGGCTTCATTCTTGACCGTCATCACATACTGTTGAGCCCTTTGGTCCATCGACAGGGTAGCCCGCGAATGCCGAAACGCGAAGAATGCCACCCCGATGCCCAGCACCGTCCACGCGACTAGACTGCGCGAAAGGGTCGGCTCCAATATTAGTGCCTTATCGAGGCACAGACCGTAGGCCGCCCCCAAGGCGAGCTGGATCGGAATAAAGTGAGCCAGGCGCTGCTGCTTTAGCGTTTGATGAAATATGTCGAGTTCGACCAATTTCTCCCAGATTTTCAGATAGCGCTCGAGCTCGTCGGCATCGAGTTTTGCGGGCTTGCGCGGATTTCCTACAGACATGTCTGCCCCTCGGTCGCGGCACATATGTCAGTAATCGAAGGAAACGACCAAGGACTCAAGTCCGCAGAGGGTGGAAAGCGACAGGTGCTTTGGCGACAAAGTGGCCGTCGCATCAATCGCGAACGCGCTAGAAACGGCGCGCAGGAAAGCCGCTAAAGGGCGCCCGTTCACAGGTGCCGGTGATCATGCGGTAGCGCATCTGGTTTCCTAGCCAGTAGCGTTCGCGATCTAGAAGCTCGCCATTCTCGCGGTTCACAATCGTGCCCTCATCGGTCATGTCGCCGCTTTGTGAGTGCATGATGTCGCCCCTTTGGCGAAATACGATCTGGGTTTCGCTTACACGCTGGATTGACGCAGTTGTGGTGCAATCTCCGCTGCACCACCGCCCACTATCGAGATCGACCCGGAAGACGATAGCTGCTGGTCGCCTCTCTTCTGTCCGCCCCATAAATTGGCCGCTGGTGTAGGTACCCGTGCAGACAAGATTGAAGGCGGCGACGGTTTGCGCGGCCTGCCAGATCATTCCGGCCTCTCCAGCTTCGTCACGATCTTCCCCAGTTTGACGCCCCAGCGTCGGAGTCATGATGCGCTCGGTGCACAGTGTCCGCAATGGGTGGAAAACGGACCTAGGCTCCCATCTCGCTGACAAGAGCAGCAACAAGGTCGGCCGCCGGGAGGGCGCGAGCAAGTGGTGCGCCCTGACCAGCCCACTGTGCGCCGAAGCCGCCGTCGCCGGCCGCTATCGCCACCGCCAATCCGGAGATGGCGCCGCTGGCTTCCGCGACCTGCGAAGGCAATAGCTTCTTCTTCGATCTAAACATCGATGTCCGTCAAAATCGGCGTTGCGTCGT
>NZ_JBFWPA010000271.1:0-4404 GCF_050250235.1 Pseudorhodoplanes sp. | reverse complement strand
GCGGATCGGCGATGCAATGTCCGCTGGCGACAATCCAGCGGTCGCGACCTGATATAATAGAGGCTGGGACAAAGGATAGTTGTGGCGGTCGACAACGGTCACATCGAAGCCTGATCCGCCCAACTGCTTTGCGGCGGCAAGCCCCGCAAAGCCCGCGCCGACGATTACGACACGCTGTGTTGATGGTTTGTCGAGTTGAGGACTACGCACACTTAGGGCTCCTTTTGCCTACACGCGTCTCCCCAACTACGCGGCAATGTGCCCTGACGTTACAAACGCGCAGACTTGTGATGCGATTCGACCCGGAGGAAGCCGCCGCCAAATAGCTGACTTGTTGGATTCAACGCGCTGCGCGCTGGCATCTCGCTTGTCGCGCCGCGGCTTCGACAGTCGAAATCACGTCAGCGAGACACCAAGCTCAATGATCTCGGTGTCGCGGACTGGAGCCTATATCGAGAAGCTCGATCGCGGGACGCACGACGCCTTCCAGCAAAATCCGATCCGGACGGACTCGGGCCAGAACGCGAACCCCGAGCAACACACCCAAAAGGTGCCGGCCCAGTTCTTCCGCCGACATCGTCGACGTGATGGCGCCCTGCTCCTGGCCCTTCTGAACGCAATCGCGGAAGAAAAGCTCGATACGCGTCATGACCTCCGCGACAATACGCTGGAATTCGTCATCATGGGGTGCGACGTCCAGCGCTGCGTTGACAAGCATGCATCCTTTTCGGGAACGATCCTCGACCGATCGCGACACGATATCGTCGAAAAAGGCGACGATCGCCTCGAGCGGAGGGAGCTCCTCGCAGCGCGCAAGACGGGCTGCAACGCTCCCCTCGACGTAGCGATCAAGCGCGCGCTGATAGATTGCCCGCTTGTCGCCGAAGGCATTGTACAGACTTGCTCCAGTGATCCCCGTTTTGTCGACGAGATCCCGCATCGACGTGGCCTCGTAGCCCCGGTTCCAGAAACACTCCATGGCGGCGTCGAGCACGACACCCTCTTCGAATTCGCGCGGCCTAGCCATTCTTCGTCCGTCCGGACCCCTCTGCAGAATTTACCCTGGCATGAATGTAACGAGATTGCATTCTAGAACGAACGTAATAAAACTCAATGCCGACAGTTTTCGCCGAAACGCTGAACCCAGGGGGAAAGCCACATGGGACTGAAACAAGAGCTCGACGCCTTTAAAGCCCAGTTTGTGCAAACGGCTCCGGCGGGTCGCTTCGCATTGTACACCGCCAAGATCGAAGAGCTTCGGCAAAGCTTCGCCCGCGACAATGCAATCACCGAAGGAGACATTGCTCCGGACTTTTCACTGCCGGATGCGAAAGGTGGCTCTGTGACCCTTTCGGCACTCCTGGCACAGGGCCCGACCGTGATCACCTTCTATCGTGGCGGCTGGTGTCCGTATTGCAATATTCAGCTGCGAGCCTATCAGGCCATCCTGCCGCAGATCGCAGCCGCGGGGGCAAGCCTCGTCGCGATTTCTCCTCAGGCGCCCGACCGAACCTTGTCGACAGCGGAGACGAACGCCCTCACCTTCCATGTCCTCAGTGATCTGGAAAACCGGGTGGCCCGCAGCTTCGGTCTTGTCTATTCGCTGCCCGAAGAAATCCGTGCGGCACTGCGCTCCGTCAACAAGGCGCTTCCCGAGATTAACGGCGACGATAGTTGGGAGCTTCCAGTTCCATCGACCTACGTCGTGACCGGCAACGGCCGCGTCACACTCGCCCATATCGACGTCGACTACACCCAACGCCTCGAGCCCGAGGAGATTCTCGCCGCTTTGCGCTCTCGCAAGGCGGCATGAGTCATGGCGAACTGTGAGGTATCGGTCAGGGACGTGCCAACCGAAAGTGCCTCCGTCCACTCGGCCGGACCCACGCGCGTTACCGGTTATGCTTGGGCGGGCCTTTCGGTGATTATTTTCTCCGGCTGGTTCGTGGCCACGCGCTTCAGCGTTACACGCGAACTCCGGATTTGGGATATCACGGCTTTGCGCTTCGGCATCGGAGCGCTTCTTCTTGCTCCGACGATCATGCGCGGATCGTCGCGGCTCCCTTGGGCGGCATGGAGACAGGGGTTCGTCTTTGCTATGCTCTGGGGCGTCCCTTTTGTCCTGCTCGTCGCGCTTGGACTAAGGCTTACGTCGGCCGCGGAGGCGGCTTCGATTGCGCCGACAATCATGCCGGTTTTCGCAGGTGTCTTCGCCTTCGTATTCATGCGGCAATCGCAAGGCCCCATGCGATGGATAGGGTATGCCGCGATCCTTGCGGGATTGGCATGCCTGCTTTCCGCCGCGGCGCTCAATCGCGGCGCGCCGGATCCAGTGGGAGTGGCGGCACTCGTCGGCGCCGGCGGCTTGTGGGCCGCCTATACGCTGATATTTCGCGCAAGCGGCCTCACTGCAACGCAGGCGGCCGCCCTGATCTGCATTTGGTCAGCAGCTCTCTTTCTACCGGTCTATCTGTTTTTCGGGCTTAGCCGCTTCGCCCTCGCCTCCTGGTCCGAGCTTCTGCTGCAGATCATCTACCAAGGCGTGCTGATGAGCGGTGTCGCGATATTCTCGTTCAATCGCGCCGTCTCGCAGCTGGGGCCTTCGGCAGCAACTGCCATCATCGCGCTGCTGCCCGCCGTCGTAGCGATGCTTGCGATTCCAGTTCTCGCTGAGACACCCACTCTCGCCGAAGGGCTATCGATCGCCGTCATCGTCATCGGGGTGCTGCTTGCCTCCAGGCCTGCTCCATCGCCCGTGCATTCATCCGTCCAAACCTAAAGGAGAGACTCATGATCCGCTTCTATTTCCACCCGACGCCCAACCCCGCGAAGGTTGCGCTGTTTCTTGAGGAGGCTGGTCTTCCCTATGAGGCTGTCCCCGTCGACACCAGCAAGGGCGAACAGCACTCGCCGTCGTTCCGCGCCATCAATCCCAACGGCAAGGTGCCGGCAATCATCGACACCGAGGGCCCCGGCGGCAAAGAGGCTCGCGTGTTCGACTCGACCGCGATCCTGATCTACCTCGCGGAAAAGACCGGGAAATTTCTCGGCAAACCGGAGGATCGTCCCGAACTCCTGTCGTGGTCGCTCTTTTTGGCGTCGGGCCTCGGCCCGTTCTCAGGCCAGGCCGTCCATTTCCAATTCGCCGCCCCCGAAGGATTAGACTACGCCGTCAATCGCTATCGCAGGGAGGCCGAGCGGCACTATCAGGTGCTGAACGACCACCTCGAAGGCAGGACCTATATCGTCGGCGACGATTACACGATTGCAGACATCTCGGCCTGGGGCTGGTTGGACCGTGCCTCTCGGGTGCTCAAAGGAGCGGAAGATCCTCTTGGTCCCTATCCCAATCTCAAGCGGCTGTTTCAAACAGTAGACGCTCGCCCTGCAGTCGCACGGGCACGCGCAGTCGGTAAGAACCATACATTCAAGACGGTGAATGATGACGAGACCAAGCGCTCGCTCTTCCCGTCGAACTATCCGCCGGCAGCGTGAGCGGACCGAAGACGTTGCGGAGAACAAGATGACGAGCTCCTCTGACTATACACCGCCGAAGATTTGGACGTGGACCAAGCCCAGCGGTGGCGCGTTCGCCAACATCAACCGGCCCATCTCGGGCGCCACTCACGACAAGGATCTGCCGATCGGCAAACATCCGCTGCAGCTCTATTCGCTGGGCACGCCGAACGGCGTTAAAATCACCATCATGCTGGAGGAACTGCTCGCGCTTGGTCACTCTGGCGCAGAGTATGATGCATGGCTCATCAAGATCAGCGAAGGCGATCAGTTTGGAAGCGGCTTCGTTGCCGTCAATCCGAACTCGAAGATCCCTGCCCTGATCGACCGCAGTGGCGCGGCCCCGATCCGTGTCTTCGAGTCGGGTTCGATCCTGCTTTATCTGGCCGAGAAGTTCGATGCGTTCCTGCCGAAGGATCTGCCCACGCGTACCGAAACGCTGAACTGGCTATTCTGGCAAATGGGAAGCGCGCCGTATCTTGGCGGCGGTTTTGGCCACTTCTACGCCTATGCTCCCAGCAAGATCGAATACGCCATCGACCGCTTCGCCATGGAGGTGAAGCGCCAACTCGACGTTCTCGACAGGCGCCTCGCTGACAGCGATTACCTCGCCGGCCAGGAATACACGATCGCAGATATCGCGGTGTTTCCCTGGTATGGCGGGCTCGCAAAAGGCTGGCAGTATGGCGCAGCCGAGTTTCTCTCAGTGCAAGACTACAAGCATGTGCAACGCTGGGCGGACGCCATCCTGGCGCGGCCGGCTGTGAAACGCGGTCGAATGGTCAACCGCATGGCAGGTGCACCGTCGGAACAGCTTCGTGAACGCCACGACGCCGCCGATTTCGACACGAGGACCCAGGACAAGATCGAAGAGGTGAAACAATGAAC
>NZ_JBFWPA010000270.1:0-4456 GCF_050250235.1 Pseudorhodoplanes sp. | reverse complement strand
GAAGCTGCCGCTAGTGCAGCAGTAAACAAGCAGATCGGGGTCAGCCAGTGCGACGCTCCTTGCGGCTGAAGGAGTCGAGCCCACGAGGCCTTGATAGTTTTCCTTCGTCCCGATTCCTGATGGGTGCAAAAAAAGCATCGGTAGGTGCGCGACGCCGGCGTTCCCGATTGTCGTAATCGATCGACCGCCGTTCCTTCTCCAACGCACGATTTTCGAGCGATGCGGGTTCTTCTAGACTGATTAACTCTGCAATTTTATCTGAACTATTGAGAGACTGACTCTCACCTCGCCAAACCACGAGGCCTTTATCAAGCACCAAAGCAAATTCACTCAGTTCCAGCGCGATGTCGACCTGCTGCTCGACGAGCAGCATCGCCATCTTCGTCTGCCGACGCAGTTCGATGAGGCCTCCCATCAGACTGTCGATCATTACGGGCGCCAGCCCCTCAAATGGCTCGTCAAGCAGGAGAATCATAGGGTTGCCGGCCAGGGCGCGTCCAACAGCAAGCATCTGCTGCTCTCCTCCCGACAGCTGGTTGCCGTAATTGCGACGTCGGTCGGCGAGGCGCGGAAATAGTTCAAAGATGCGTTCGCGAGTCCATTCTCCGGGCCGAGTCGCGACCAAAAGGTTCTCGTCGACCGTAAGCGAAGGAAAGATCTCGCGCTCCTGCGGAACATAACCAAGGCCTAGCCGGGCGCGCTGGTGCGTTGGCATTGTGGTTATGTCATGTTCTCTGAACTTGATGGCTCCGCCGCGCATGGTCGTTAAGCCCATGATCGTGGCGAGCAAAGTCGTTTTGCCGACGCCGTTGCGACCGAGCAGCGCCCAGGTTTCGTTCAACCCGATATCGAGCGAGACCTGCTCAAGCACGGTAGTATTTACGTATCCGCTCGTGACCGCGGCAATGGACAGAAGGTTACGCATGCCGGCGCGTTCCAAGATAGACATCGCGTACGCGGGGATCGGCACGCGTTTCAGCGACGCTCCCCTCGGTCAGGATCTCCCCTTCAAGCATTACGGTGATGCGCTGCGCAACCCGGAAGATTAGGCTCATGTCGTGCTCGATGATGAGTACTGCGAGCGATGCAGGAAGCCGCAGGAGGAGCTCGACCAGGACGACTCTGTCGAAAGAAGAAAGCCCCGCCGCAGGTTCGTCGAGCAGGAGGACCTTCGGCTTGAGCGCGAGGACAACGGCGATTTCCACCAGGCGGCGCTGACCATAGGGCAACTCCGAAACACTGTTCGACGCCAGTGCGAGGATGCCGAGCTGGTCAAGCAGGGCCGCGGCTTCATCGAGGATGTCCGGCCGGCGCAGTATACTGCCCCATGCTTGCTGATCGATGCCGTGACGCGCTCCAAGCGCGATGCCGACATTCTCTGCGACTGTCAGCGCCGGAAACAGCGAAGTGATCTGGAAGGTGCGCGCCAGCCCGAGAGCGACGCGCCGTTCGGGCGGAAGATGCGTGATGTCGGCGCCAAGAAGGGATATCGAACCGGCGGAAGGGCGCAACAGGCCGCTGATCAGGTGAACCAGCGTTGTCTTGCCAGCACCGTTCGGGCCGATCAGGCCATGCCGCGCGCCAACGGGAAGATTGAAGGAAATGTTATTGGCAACACGGATCGCCGCAAAATTCTTGGACAATCCTCGGAGTTCCAGGGCGAGCATCGTCACGTTTGCAGTCCGGATTTGCAGCGTGCCCAAGCCGTCTCGATAAGTCCGACCAGACCGCGCGGCGCATAGCGAACGGCAAGAATGAGAACGATGCCGACGGCAAACAGCCAATGGAAGGGACTGACCGCAGCCGCCCGATCCGACAGCACGACAAAGACGGCAGCCCCAAGGAACGCGCCGTACAGATTGCCGGTGCCGCCGAGGATCAGCATGACGAGCAGGTTGCCAGAGAGCGCGAAGTTGAGGCTGTCCGGCCCGACGACGCGTGCAACCTGCGCTGACAGCGCGCCCGCAATCGCTGCGAGCGCACCGGAGAGCATGTATAATCCCACGAGCCGGTTTGTCACGGACACCCCGACGGCGCGCATACGGATCGGATTTTCGCGGATGCCGCGCACCGTGAGGCCGAAGGGCGAATTCACGATCATCTTGCAGATGAAATAGACGAAGGCGGTGACGCCGACTGCGTACCAGTACGCGGTATGGCCGGCGAGGTCGAACGGAAACAGGCCGAAAATTGGTGACATCTTGTAGCCGAACAGGCCGTCCGCACCGCCCGTGACGGAGCGCCAGGTCACGGCCAATTCACGTAGCAGGGTCGCGATCGCAAGTGTGAGCATGATCACGGTCAGGCCTTCCGTCCGTAAGATCAAGCGTCCCGTCACCGCACCCGCGACCGTGCCGGCCACGGCGCCAACCGTAAGGCCGGAGATCGGTTCAGGAGAAACGTGAAGTGCATAAAGCCCGGCAGCATAAGCGCCGACGCCGAAAAAGGCGACGTGCCCCAGGGAGGCGATACCGCCATAGCCGAGGGCGAGATCAAGAGACAATGCAAAGACAATGGTGATGAGCACCTGGGTCGCGAGCGGCAGATAATCTTTCATCGTGAGATAAACGATGACGGCGCAGATGAGTGGAATGAGATCGATCCACGACCAGCGATGCCGTGCGAAGGCGCGTCCTATTTGCTCGGTGCGTTGCGCGTCGTTTGGTGTCATGCGGATTACGCTCGTCCGTAAAGGCCTTGCGGACGCCAGACCAGAACGGCAAGGACGACCGCGTAGATGAAGAACCCGCCCGCATTCGGGAAAAGGTAGCGTCCGAACGTGTCCAGAATCCCGATGGCGAGCGCGGCGTAGAACGAGCCTTTCAGACTTCCGAGGCCGCCGACGGCAACCACCATGAGAACGGGAACGAGGTAGACAAGCGCGTACCACGGTTCGAGCGGCAGAAACTGGGTGCCAAGTATCCCGGCGGCCGCGGCGAGACCACAGCCGATGGTGAAGGTGAATGCGAACATGTGCTGGACATCAATGCCGACGCATCGTGCCATGCGCGGATTATCGACGGAGGCGCGCAGCTTTGCACCAAACGCAGTGTATTCCAGAATCCCCCATAGCGTCGCGGCCAGCATCACGCTGACAAACACAATGAACACGCGATAGGTGGATATCGTGATTGCCCCGAATTCGGTTGTCGTCGACAGCCATCGAGGCGGGGAAATGGTGTTGGCATAAGAGCCAAAGATAAGGTTTATCGTTGCGATCATCACGAAGGTGAGGCCGATCGTCATCATGATCTGTCCAAGATCGCCGGTCGCGTAGACCCAGCGATAGAATGTACGCTCAAGCAGCGCGCCGATGACCATTGTCGCGATCGTCGCGAAAAAAAGCGCCGAGAAGAAATCGAATTTCAAGGAACTGACAAGAAAAAGCGCGAGATAACCGCCGATCATCGCGAATCCACAATGGGCGAGATTCGCGATGCGCATGACGCCCAGGGTGACGGTTAGGCCGACAGAAATCAGGAAAAGGATCATCCCGTAGCCAATTCCATCGACTGCTAGAGCGACGAAAGTTGCCATCAGGCTGGACACTCGGGATCTTTCTTTTTTTAGCTTTCCTCTGGTGTCTGCATTTCTACCGGCTGGTCTTTTGTTTGGCAAGACAAACAGGCAGGTAGGCTCCCTATCTATCTTGAGGGTAGCCTGGAGATGGTGTAGCGTTCGCGCCAGCTGTGACAACAACAAGCAGCGCGAATGAAAAGATGAATGGGAGGAATGAAATGGGCATGGTCATCAACCGTCTGCGATTTTTGATTCTCACTCTGTCGTGTCTTTTTGTCGCGGCTCCTGTTGCAGCGCAAACTAACGAGGTCAAAGTCGGCGTCATCGGCATTTTCTCCGGTCCTTATGCAAGCTGGGGCAACGAATATCGCCAGGGCGTCGAGCTTTATCTCGATCAGCACAACGGCAAGAACGGCAATCCCAAAGTCACGGTTCTTTTCCGCGATGTCGGCGGTGACAATCCGGCGCGCGCACGACAATTGGCGCAGGAGCTGATCGTTCGCGACAAGGTCACGCTGCTGGGAGGCCTGGAATTCACGCCGAACGTGCTGGCGCTCGCGGATCTGATTACGGAGGCGAAGGTGCCGTTCATCGCCTTCGGTTCGGCGACCGCGTTCATCACCGACAAGTCGCCTTATTATATCCGCGCCGCTTACACGCAATGGACGGTGCAGACCATCCTCGGCAAATGGGCGATATCGCAGGGCATGAAGCGTTGCGCGATACTCGCAGCCGACTTTGCGACCGGCCACGATTCCATTGCGGCGTTCACGCATGGCTATACCGGCGGGACGGTTGCTGAAGTCGTGCGCGTTCCGCTCGGCACCACGGATATATCCAGCTATCTACAGCGCGTCCAAGATGCTAATCCGCAAAGCCTTGATGTGTTTCTGCCGCTCGGTCCGATGTCGGTAGCGTTCTTCAAGGCGTTCGCGGA
>NZ_JBFWPA010000269.1:0-4475 GCF_050250235.1 Pseudorhodoplanes sp. | reverse complement strand
CGGTCGTGTTCGCAAAAAGCCCGGCGGCATAAGCGCCCAACCCCCAGAATCCGGAATGGCCAAGCGAGACAAGGCCGGCATTGGCCATCAAGTTCCAGCTCACCGCGATCAGGAGCAAGGTGGCAAAACGGATTGCCCAGTCGTCGAGACCAGGAGAGAGGATATGGGGCACAAACAGCGCCGCGATCGCGGCGACGCCAGCTCCCAGCCAAATACGCGTGATCGTCATGCTTCGCGTCCAGCCTTGCCGAGAATCCCGGTCGGCCGGGCAATCAGCACCATTACCAAAAGAAAAAACGCAACGCCTTCGGCCCAACCGATACCGTTGGGCACGAAATATCCAATGGCAGTCTCGCATATCGCCAAAAAGAATGCGCCGATCACCGTGCCGATGATGCTGTCCATACCGCCGAGGATGATGATGGCAAAGGCCTTCACCAGAATGGGGAAACCCATGAATGGTGTGATCGGCAACAGGAAGCTCATGATCGCCCCGGTTGCCGCGCCGAAGGCAGAGCTGAGAGCAAAGGAAAGCGCGTAGATGCCGCGGACGTTAATGCCGACCAGCGCGGCCGCGGATCGATTCTGCGATACTGCCCGCGTCGCCCTGCCAAGTTCACTCCATCGAAGCCACGCTAACAGGGAGACGATGAACAAGACCGCAATGCCAAACGCAATAAGCCGCCCCTTGGCGACAATGATGTCCGTCGAGACGAGCCACGATTCAAGTGCGTAGGGTGGCGTTGTGGCACGTTCGTCCCCGGTCCACATGATGACCGCGAGATTCTGCAGAACGAGACCGATGCCGAATGTCAGCAGAACTTGGTTGATGCCGACATCATCCAGGATTTTTTCTAGCGACAGCCGGAAGATCAGATGGCCGGCGATCGCACCCAGCACGGCCACCACCGGAAGACTAAGCAGCGGATCTAGGTTGAGACCCACAAAAGCGAAAAACGCGACGTAAGCACCGTATGTCACCATCTCGCCGTGGGCGAAGTTGATGATCCGTGTGACGCCGAAGGCGAGCGATAAGCCGACGGCCATCAACGTGTAGACGCCGCCGAGCAGAAGGCCGTCGACAATTACCTGAACTATGAGGCTGGCCATGGGCGGAACCGAGATGACAGGGCGGGCGGAGGCAGCCCTGACTGAATCCCAGCCAAGGCTGCTCCTGCCAATCGCCACTTATTTTGGATAGTTGGCCTGCTCCAACGCCTTCGTCGTGGCGAACTCTGGCGGGAAAATGATCGCATCCTGATTTTTCACGCGCTGATGCACCACGACATCAGCGAACGCCTGATTGAGCGTGCCGCCGTCGGTGGGGCCGAAGTGCCCGCGGCCGATCATCGTCTTTACATCGAGCTTCTTCAGCTCGGCGGCGACCTTTTCCTTGTCGTCGACCTTCGCATTTTCAATCGCCAGCAACAGCATCATGGTCGAAACATATCCGCCGACGTCGACAAACTCGGGCTGCCGGTTATAGCGCTTGGTAAAAGCTGCAATCCAGTCCTTCGTCGCGGGAAAGAGCACCGGATATTTTGGATCTGCCGCCGCCTCGAGGCCAGGAATGTAGGTTGTCACGCCGACCCAACCTTCCTGTGCCTCGCCGGTAGCGTCCTGCCATTGCTTAAGCTGCGGATAGGCCGTGCCGATCATATACGGCACACCCAACCGCTGGACATAGGCCTGCTTCGTCAGTGTTATGCCGTCCGTTGTCTGTACCAACCCCAGCAACACATCGGGCTTCGCACGCCGGATCTTCGCGAAGACGGGATTAAGATCGGTTGCGCCGGCGCGCACCAGCTCCTCGGCGACGATCTTGAACCCAGCCGTAGTGAAATATTTCTGCGCATAGGGAAGATGCTCACGGCCATACGCGTCATCGGAATAGACGATCGCGAGCGTCTTACCAGGTCCAAGCTTCTCCCGCAGCGCTTTTGCAAGCGACGCGTGATAATGGTAGGCGTACGGGAAGGTATGGAAGAACATCGGCTCTTTCCCAGCCTTCTCTTCAAGAAGTGGTGTCGTGGCGCCCGGAACGATCCAGAGAGCTTTCGCACGCAACCATGCCGGCACACCGGCCATCGCCATTGGCGTCGCGATCGGCCCGATCAGGTAGTTCACCCTCTCCTGGGACAGCAACTGCGTGAACGAGGTCACGGCTGCCTGAGCATCCGATTGTGTGTCGCGGAACTGCACTTCAATCGGTTTGCCCGCAACCTTGCCGCCATAAACATCGACCGCCATTTCGATGCCGCGCTTCGCCGCCGCGCCGTAGGAGACAAACTTGCCTGAGAGCGAAAGCGGTGCCCCGATCTTGATGCTGTCCTGCGTCCAAGCGGCCTGCGGCGCCATCAACGCCGCAAAAGCGATACCCAACAGACCTGCTCGCCGAGTCAACTTGATAGTCATTGTTTCCTCCACTAGCTAAGTGACTGTTTCTTAATCTTCCAGTAAATATGAAACTGGTTTTGTCTAGTGAGTTTTGCTTAGCCTGTAACGAATTGCAATAGCTGAAAGGAGCTCCGTCGACGAATGCGGCCCCTGCCGCCTATTCAACCGTAAGGTCAAGGGCATCAGTTCACGCCGCCCTGCGCCTGTTTTTGGGCTTCTCGCCTGCGGCGTTTTGACCACCTGCAGATGGGTGCCGCCCCCCCTGCCTTTTCGATATTGAACTGGTTGCCTCAAGAAGAAACGTTGTGAATTTGTTCACATTGGGATCAACGCGAACAGCCGGTCCGGTAACGCTGATCGAATACGTTACGCCCCCATCTACATCGTAGATAGGCGCAGACACTGCAGTCACTCCGGAGACACGCTCGCCGCTCGTGTGCGCATAGCCTTGCTCGCGATACTCCGCGAGATCGCGATTAAGCGCGGCACGATTCGGTCTTTCGCGCGATGGCGCACTCTGCCAGATTTGATCCACGTCCTTCTTCGGCAAATACGCGAGGAGCATTTTACCCGTCGCGCCCTTGAGAAGAGGGGTCCGCTCTCCGGGGCGCACGATACTCATCAGGGGCGACGGTGTATCGAAAACCTCAACGCACAGTCGCTGCCCGTCCACCACTGTGTTGAGCGTGACCGTTTCGCCGGTCGTGCGTACCAGTTCGAGCATGACTGGGCGGGCAATCTCGCGAATGCCGATCGTGCTATGTACCACTCCGCTCAATCGGGTCACTTTAAGCGACAGACAATAGCGGTTGTCATCCAAGCGGACCAAGTAACCCAGTTCATAAAGGCAGTTCACCAACCGATAGGTCGTTGCCTTGGAAAGCTTGATGCGCTTTCCAATTTCCTGGAGTGACAGCATCGTATGATTCGGTTCAAATGCCTCAAAGATCGCGAGCGCTCGCTCGACAGATCGGATCATGGATTTAACCTCGCGATGATTCGCCCTGCTACACGATTGTTGGCGGGCACGTCCGACTTGAATTTGTCGATCATCTTTTTGACTCTATCATTCATCGGGCCGTGGACCATCGAGGTCGCCATGAAATTGAAGGATTAGCTGATTCACTTTTTCGGGTTGTTCATATTGTACCCAATGTCCTGCACCCATCACGACTTCACAGCGCGCATTCGGCCGCACCACGCGACACGCTTCAATTCTGGCAGCAATCGAGGGATAAGCAAGTCTGTCTAGCTCGCCCCACACGAGTTGGACGGGCGCTGCTATGTGAGGCATATCCGCGATCATCGTCTCCCGAAGACTTACGATCCTGCTGTCGAATCGAGCCCTCTCGATATTGGCGATCTGGAGGTCGACAACATCGGCCTCTGGTGGGGGGCGCTTCGAAAGCATCCAATGGCCGAGATTGGCGGCAACCGCCGCACGGCGTTCGGCAACTGAAGCTCCGGACGATGGCATCTTCGCGGTGGGAATGGATCGCCCGATGGGAATTCCGAATCCGCCAGGCGCGAGTAGCGAAAGCCGCCGAACCGTCGCTCCAAGTTGAACCGCAATCCGCGCGGCCAATGCGCCGCCAAAGCTGAAGCCGACGAGATCGCAACCTCCATCGGCAACCGTGCGAATCGCCGAAGCGACCCAAGCGATATAGTCCTCCGGACGGATCCCGGCGGGCACATCGGGCGAGGCGCCGTACCCTGGCAGGTCGAACGCGATCACCCGATAGCGATCCGCAAGCGCCTCGATGTTGCGGATCCAATGCGTCCACGAACCGACGCCACCGTGCAGCAAAATCATCGGCGTGCCCGAACCTCGCGTCTGCATCGCGAGCGCAGTCCAAGTCTTGGCAGGCATCATTGCAATTCCGTTGCGGACCCATAACGGGCATTCTATGCTCCTCCACTGGGTTCGCCTAGTGAGTATTTTTTCACTGTATGGAACCACCCCCGCTAGTATGGATATGGAAGAGAGAAGGAGGTCGTCCCAATGTTCGAGGACATCGCTTACGGCACCGATGCTGGTGTCGCCACAATTACCATCAACCGCCCCGAAATGCGCAACG
>NZ_JBFWPA010000268.1:0-4488 GCF_050250235.1 Pseudorhodoplanes sp. | reverse complement strand
TGCCGCGCCAAGGTCTGTTCCCGCATGAATATATACAATCCGGCGACGACGATCAGCGCCGCGCCAATCAATGTAGGCGGCTGCGGGACTTCGCCAAAGACCGCGTATCCGAATATCGCCGTCCACAGCAGCATCGAATAATGATAGGGCACCACCACGCTCGCCTTCGCAAACGCGAGCGAGCGATTGATGCATATCGCGCTTGCGACGGCGAGAACGCCGATGACGGCCATTGCGCACAAGTCTGCCAGCGGCGGCACCGCCCATTCCGGGACGCCCGATTTGATCCACCAGACCGCGCCTGCGAGAATCACGATGCCAATGTGTTGCTCGAACAGCAGGACGCGATCTGCCGTGCCGCGAACGGCGCGCGTCACAATCAAGACGTTCGCGTAGATCAACGTCCCTGCCAACGGTATCAGGGCCTCCCATCGCAACATGCTTGCAGACGGACGCAGGGCAATGACCACGCCAACAAACCCGACCAGGATTGCGGTCCAGCGCCGCCAGCCGACGCGTTCTCCCAAAAGAGCGGAAATCCCCGCAACGAATATCGGGGTCGCCATATAGCAGGTTATGGCCTCAACCAGCGGAAGCCGCGTGATCGATAGGTAAAAGAAAAACGTTTCTGCCGTCATCAAGAGAAGCCGCAGAAGCTGAAGGCTGGGCCTTGGCGCGCTTCGGAAATGTTCCGGTCTTGTCAGCGGCAACACGATTGCAAGCGAAGCTGCGCTGCGGACGAACACGACAATGACCAACGGAAGGCCGAGAGCCATCCATTTGGCGAGGGCGCCGTTCCCAGCCGCGATGAAGCAGGCAAGCACCATCAGGCCAATGCCGATGAGAGGCGCGTCATGACTTTGCTTCAGGGCCAGGCTCCGGCGCAGAGGGCTATAATTCCAAGAGGCTTATCGGCGCGCAAAACCTTCAGGAAGGTCGCGGAAAATCCGACGTAAGATGAATGTAGCAAGTTCGATTAAAAGCCCGGATAGTCAAGAGTTGATAACCTTTTCAACTCCGGCCATCAACGACTGAGATCCTTCACCCCGGCGGGGCGGCAGAGATGCCTGACGACCCGCGCTCCTGGCGACGCTTCGTCCGTCTCATGACCTGGATTTTGAAACGAGCACACAGAAGTAAAATTCCGGCAGCGAGGCTGGATCGACGCCGCCTCGCTGCCAGACTCGCGATTATTTTGATTTGATTTTGCCTTCCTTGGTCAATTCGTCAAGGATGGAAAGATCCATGAGATCCTTCGGCTTGATTGACTTCGCTTTCTCTTCCTTTGACTGGTCGAGGAAATATTGGATCGAACGCTCAGTCGGGCGAAGATCGGAAGAATTCAGCGGAGAGTAATACTCCCAAGCCAATTTCGCATTTTTGATATCGGCGATCTTCAGTTGCTTCTGAAGCACGGCCTCGGCGCCGTCGCGATCCTTCTTATACGCCTCCGTCGCCTCCGCGAGCGCAGTCAAAAACGCCTTCACCACGGCGCGGCGATTTTTTATCATCTTTGTCGAAGTGACTGGAGCGACCGATAGGAAATCGGGTGCAATCTTTGGAAGCTCACCGAGTTTAGGATATCCCGCCTGTTCCGCTCTTGAATGAACTGGCGGCAGAAGCGTCGTAACCTGAACTTGGCCCGACTCGAGACCCGCAAAACGATTCCCCTGATTGCCGAGTTGGACAAGCGTGACATCGCTGGGGGAGAGTCCGAAAAACTTTATCGAAGCAAGCGCAGCCGAATGAGACTCGCTTCCGAACGAACTAATCGCCCATTTTTTTCCCTTAAGGTCAGCTGGGGACTTGATGTCCTTCGCCGCGTAAACATTCCCCGACAAATTTGTAAGGGTGGCGCCGATAAAGCGCACGTCTGCGCCTGCTAGAAAGGCCGAAGTGGTAGTCGGGCCATCGCACGCGCAAATCTCGATGGATTCTCCCAGAAGCGCCTGCATGCCCTTGGTTCCAGAATCGAGAAACGCGAGTGTCGTTTCCAATCCATGCTTGGCGAAGATCCCCTTCTCCTGAGCGTAGAACCAGGGACCATAGACGGCATCCGCAGACACATAACCGAGCGCGAGTTTTTCAGCGGCGGCACTGGCGCTCGGCGCGCAGATCGCGACTCCGAAGCCGACAATGCAGGCAAGTTTTCTCAGATTCATATCATCCCTCCCATGTTCATTCTCTCAGGCTCCACGATATCGAGACCGAGTCGATGTCGACCAAGTCGGAGCGTGCGCTTGAGCCATGCGCCGATATACCACATCGATTGCAAAATATAAATATGATGTTATTGTAATAGCGTGTTACGAAATCGATATCACGCAAGGATGATGGCCGCTAGCATCGCACATGCCGAAATTGGCTGAAAGTTTTTTGGAAGACTTCGCAGGCTCGCATTCGTCACGTTCTCACGGCCCCATGGCGGCGGTCTTGTGATGTCCGTATTTAGATTTCCGCGAACTCAGCCATGACCGTTCCGAAAAATTCATTCGTCTAAAGAAGCATGTCCGACACCTCAGCCAGCAAAGTGTCCGTGCAGGTCTCCAGACGTTCTTTTGAGCAGAGGATCTGGAGCTCAGCCGGCATCATCGCGATCCTGATCTTTTGGCAGGTCGGAGCGAACGCCGAGCTTTTACCGACCCGCTACACCAGCAGTCCCCTTCTCGTGGCCAAGGCTGCCATCCAGATGATGGCGGACGGCAGTCTGCTTCACGATGTGATGGTCACCTTGACCGAATTCACCATCGGCATGACCGCTGCTATTGCGATCGGCATACCCTTCGGCATTCTCGCTGGCTGGTACAAGCGACTGCAATATGCGGTCGATCCCTATCTCGCCGCGCTTTATGCCACGCCCTCGCTTGCGCTGCTGCCGCTGCTGGTCGTGTGGTTCGGCATCGGCATCAAATCGACCATCGTATTGGTGATCATCAGCGCTTTTTTCCCGATCGTTATAAACGTCCTACAGGGCGTGAAGACGGTGGACGCCAATCTCCTCCGAATGGCGAGAAGTTTCAATTCAGGCCAGATGCGGATATTCCGCGACATCGTATTGCCGGCCACCGTTCCGTTCATTGCAAGCGGCCTTCAACTCGGCGTGGCGCGTGGCCTGATCGGCGTGGTGGTTGGTGAGATGTACGCAGCCTCAAACGGCGGTCTGGGTTATGTGATCACCGTTGCCGGCTCCGCCATGGCTGTCGATCAGATGTTCGTTGCAGTCACGATCATCACCGCGTTGGGTATCATCCTGTTGGGCGCCACGCGCTCGTTCGAGCGCCGCATGCAACACTGGAAGCCTCGGGCGACACAATGAATCACCCGCAAATTTCCTCACCAGGAAGCCGTTCGCCGTGGCTTTCCGAACGTGTCTGGATTGGAACATTGTCGGTGATAACCGGCCTGGTCGTCTGGGAGCTGATTGCTCGCGCAGGTTTGGTCTCTCCGATCATGCTGAGCTCCCCCAGCGCCATCGTGATAGCTGCGGAACGGCTGATAGAGTCGGGCGAGCTTGAGAAGCACCTTCTGATTAGCGCGCGGGAATTTGCGGTCGGGCTGTTGCTTTCTATTGTGATCGGCCTTCCAACCGCGATCATCGCCGGATGGTACCAGCGCGCCGGCTGGCTCCTGCAACCCTTGATTGCTGCGCTTTATGCATGTCCCACGGTCGCGCTGTTTCCCCTGATCATCATTTTCGTGGGCGTCGGCTTTTGGGATAAAGTGCTGCTGATTACCATAAGCGGATTTCTGCAAATTTTCGTTGCAACGACGACCGGCATTCGCGCGACCGACCACCGCTGGGTTCGTGTCGGACGCAGTTTCAACGCCAGCCAGATGAAGATATTTCGCAGCATCGTGATACCCAATGCCGCGCCTTACATCCTGCTCGGGCTGCGGCTCGCAGTCGGACGCTGTGTTGTCAACGTGGTCGTCGCCGAGTTGTTGGCGGCAGAGGGCGGCCTCGGCTACATGATTGCTTATTACGGAAATACCTTCCGTATAGCAGAAGTTTTCGTAGCGCTGGCAGTCGTCGTCATCACCGGCGTCATTCTCAACCAGGTTCTGCTGATGTTCGAGCAATATGCCGGCCGTTGGCGACAGGCAATCAATTAGCGGGGTGCAAATGAGCAAAAAGCTTGAACTCCGCGATCTCTCGTTCGCCTATGAGAACCTGACCGCGCTCGACCGCGTCACCTTTGATGTTGAGGAAGGGGAGTTCGTAAGCATCGTCGGCCCGAGCGGGTGCGGAAAGAGCACATTGTTGAGCGTGATTGATGGGCTCGTGCCGGCGAGCGGCGGACGAATCATCCTCGACGGCAAGGACGTGCACAAGCCTGGGCGCGACCGTGCCATGGTATTTCAGGAGGCTTCGCTGCTGCCGTGGCGAACCGCTCTCGGCAACATCACGTTTGGCCTTGAATGCCACAACGTTTCCGGGAAGGAGGCACGCGAGAAAGCCCAGGAGCTCATTTCGCTGGTCGGTCTAGA
>NZ_JBFWPA010000267.1:0-4546 GCF_050250235.1 Pseudorhodoplanes sp. | reverse complement strand
AAACCGTCCAGCGTTTCGTGCGGTGCGTCGGTGATCGCCTCCGTGGTGCTGCGCCGCTCCGACTTCAAAGCATGCGTGATGTATTTGGCCGGAATCAAAAAGCGCGCGCTGACCCCGCCGGCGTCGTAGCTGATGTCGCTCTCTCCTCCGAGATCGTAAGGAATGCTGCGATTGATCAGCACCGATCCGAAGCCGTGCGATTTGGGCGGCCGGACCGCCGGGCCGTCGTTCTCGCGCCACACGATTTCGCAACCGCCCTCGCCGGTGCGTTCCCAGCGGACACTGAGCTTTCCGCTGTTCTTCGACAGCGCGCCGTATTTTGCAGCGTTGGTCGCGAGTTCGTGGAGCACCAGCGCCATGACGGAGAATGCGCGAGCGTCCAGTCCGACCGGCGGTCCGTCCAGCGTGATGGTGCTGCCGTGATGCAGATAGGGCGACAGCTCCGCATCCAGGAGGTCACGCAGCGCGCCGCCGCCGTCGCCACGGATGATCTGGTCATGAGCATGGGATAGCGCCTGGATGCGGCCCTGCAGCGACGTGATGTAGTCCATCAGGTCGCGATCGGGTTCGACCGGATGCGACACCAGCGACTTAATCAGCGACAGGATGTTCTTGACCCGATGGTTGAGCTCTTCGTTCAGCATGCGCTGGCGCAGGTCCGCCTTGCGCCGCTCCTCGGTGATAAGCTCGCTGTGGCGCATGAGCACTTCGAGGAGTGCGGTCCGCGTCGCTTCGGCGATGTCGAGGTCGGCCTGGTTCCAGGGGGTAGACTGGCGTTCGACCGCCTGCTTCCAGATCGCAAAGCTTTTCCGCGGAGTCAGCCGGTCGCCGTGCGGGCCGGTTGCGTATTGCTTGTCCGGATTGCCCGCCCAGGAGATGGTCTGGATCACTTCCTTGCGGAACAGGAACAGGTAGTCGCGCGGGGTGTGCGACAGCGGAATGGCGAGAACGCCGGATGCCGCGGCCTTGTAATCCTCCGCCTGCGGAAGGCTGTCAGCCAGCGCGTGCGTCGCCCAGGTCTGGCCTTCGGAGACCGAGCTGATGAACCGCGCGAGAGTAGGAATCGCGTCGTCCGGCGGCACCGAGCCATCGGCCGTCCACCGACCCTGCATCCACAGGCCCACGCCGTCACACTGCATCAACTTGCCGAAATCGCAGATGCTCTCCCGCAGGAAGCGTGCAAGGTCGGTGTGATGCGCGACGTTGCGCAAAAGCCCGTCGAGCGATCGCCGCGCCGCGGTCGCGGTATCCAGGCTTTGCTTGCGCAGCATGGCCTCGAGATGCAGCGAGAAGAAGTCCCCCAGCAGCTCGGCGGCGATCCGAGCCGGCATCGGCAGCGGGCGCGGCGAGTAATGGTGGCAGGCGATCAATCCCCATAGCCGGCCGCCGACGATGATCGAGATCGACATCGACGCTGCGACGCCCATGTTGCGCAGATACTCGCAATGGATCGGCGACACGCTGCGCAGGCTGGCGAAAGACAGGTCAAGCGGATTTCCCGATGCGTCGATGACCGGCTCGATCTCGACAAAGGCGCCGCTCGCATCCGGTATCACCCGGATGGTGTTACGCAGATAAAGTTCGCGCGCCTGCCGCGGGATGTCGCTCGCCGGAAAGTGACGGCCGAGAAAGGTGTCGAGCTGCGGCGCTTTCGCCTCGGTCATCACGTGACCGGACCCGTCATGCGCAAACCGGTAAACCATGACCCGGTCGTAGCCGAGAGCGCCACGCAGGTAGCGCGCCGTACGATTGCAAAGCTCGTCCACCTTGGCGACCGTTTTCAACCGGGCGATCAGGGCGCGCGCGACCTCGAGCGGTGAGCCGGAGGCAGGCGCCTCGGCGGGCTCGAATTCCACGATCGCATTGCCCTTGAATTGATGGACCGCGATGTCGAAGGCGGCGTCTCGTCCCGGTAGCCGCAGGCCCATGATCAGCCCCGGGCGCGCCGGATCGACCGACCGCAGCAAGGCGTTACGTAGCTCATGTGCATTGTCGGCGCCAATCAGATCTTCCAGCCTGCGCCCGTTGATGTCCTGCTCCGGAAGTCCGAGCATCTCCCGCGCGTTCAGCGAGTGGCGGCGCACCACCGACAGGTCGGTGTCGCAGGCCAGCAGGATACCGTGCGGCTGCACCCGGCCCGGAACATGGATCGGCTCGCGGTCGCAATTGGTCAGGTCGACCTCTTCAGGCCCGAGTGCGCCGCGCTCTGTCGTTTGCATGGTCTGCTCCGGGGATGGCGGCGCTGGGAGCCGATGCGATGCGGTCGGGACGTTGTTGGTCCAGGGCGGCGCGCATTCGCGGACTTACATCATATCGAGGGAGAGCGATGAGTTGTTTGACACAGCGGCTGGTCGCCGGGGATTGCCACAGAAGAGACGCCCATGGTGATCCGCCAGATCGCCTTTAAGGCGGCGTCCGTCATCGCGTATCATTCGGTGCAAGAATTCCCTGGTGGTGATTGGCCTGCGGCGTTAACGCGCTGACATCGTGCCGGGTTCCATCGCGGCTGCGCCGCGTAGCATTCGGCAGAATGCTCCGCTAGCCGCGCTCGGAATGCGCGATCACCTTGCGCATGACGTTCGGAAACGCTTCGCCTTCGATCTCCGCTGCAGCGATCCAGCGCATCCCGTCCGGCACCTGCGTATGGTTTCCGACGCGCGTTCGATACACCGCGAGTTCCAGGGGAAAATGCGTGAATGTGTGCGTGACAAGTCCGGCGACGCGATGCCACTGCGCTGCAAGCGGCGCCGTCGTCAGCACGTCGGCTTCATCGAAATGATGGGTCCACTCCGTCGTCGGCACTTCCGTCATCTTGGCAAGCAGGCCCTTGTCCGGCCGCGTGCGTACCAGCAATGCTCCATCCGCGCGCGTGACCACGAACGCCGCGCCGCGGCGCAGCTTGCCTTCGGCCTTCGGCGCCTTGCGCGGGAAGCTTTCGATGTCCGCTCGCTTGCGCGCGATGCAGGGCGCGTGCCACGGGCACAGCGCGCAGGCCGGTCGCTTCGGCGTGCAGATGGTGGCGCCAAGATCCATCATCGCCTGCGCGAAATCGCCGGCGCGCCGGTCCGGCGTCAGCGCTGCGGCGAGCGCCCGGATTTTCGGCTTCGAGCGCGGCAGCGGCTCTTCGACCGCATGAAGCCGCGCGACCACGCGCTCAATATTGCCGTCGACCGGCGTGGCCTTGCGGTCGAAGGCGATGGCGGCGATGGCGGCGGCGGTATAGGCGCCGATGCCGGGCAGCGCGAGCAGGTCTGCCTCGGTCTGCGGGAAGCGGCCGCCGTGATCGTGTACGACCGCGCGAGCACAGGCGTGAAGATTGCGAGCACGGGCGTAATAGCCTAGTCCGGCCCAGAGCTTCAGGACTTCTTCGAGCCTGTCCGCGGCGAGTTCTGCAATGGTCGGCCAGCGCCGAAGGAACCGCTCATAATACGGTCCGGCCGTTTTCACATTGGTCTGCTGCAGCATGATTTCGGAGAGCCACACCCTGTAAGGGTCTGAACGCTCACCGCTTTCCGCCCGCCATGGCAGCCGGCGGCGGTGCCGGTCATACCAGGCCAGGAGCGCGGCCGCCGGCGCAACCGCGGGTGGCGCGCAATCGCCTGATTCATCGCGCTTTTTCCGCGACCTGCGGTTTGCTAGCGTCATCTTTTCGGTGTGACAGAGGCGCATTCCTTGAACAAGCCGCGGCGCCATGCCCGTCCACTGCCGGATATTGCCGGGGCGCTGCTTGCGGACGCTTTCCGCAAGCAGGGCTTCAATTCGTCCGAACTTGTGGTGCGCTGGGCCGCCATCGTCGGCCACGACGTGTCGCAATATGCCGAGCCGCTGAAAATCCAGTGGCCGCGGGTTCCCGACGGCCACAAGCCGGAGCCGGGCACGCTGGTGCTGCGCGTGGCCGGCCCGGCGGCGATCGAAATCCAGCACATGTCCGGCGTGATCCTGGAGCGGGTGAACCGCTATTTCGGCTTTGCCGCGATCGGCAGGATCGCGATCCGGCAGGCGCCGCTGCGCCGCGCGCCGCCCGCGCCCGATCGCGCGCTCGACCCGCAAGCGGTTCGATCCGTTGCCGAAACGCTTCCCGCACAGGCCGATCCGGCGCTCCGGGGAGCGCTGGCGCGGCTCGGCGCCGCCATCAAGGGAAAGTGACGGCGATCCGGGCGGTGGCGGAGCCGCCGCGGCATTGCCACATGACCCGTGACAGGTTAGCCAGACCGCGAATTTGCCGGTTCAGCCGCAGGAGTCCTCCGTGCTCATTACCCGCCGCCAGTTTCTCGCCACATCTGCCGCTTTGTCGGCTGTGCTCGCACTGCCGTTCGGCGGAGGTTCTGCGCTGGTCGGCGATTTTGTCGGCGCCGCGCAGGCGCAGACCCCGAGTTCGGTCGAACTGATGCAGGCCGGCCCGCTCGGCGACGTGGTTCAGGGCAAGGACGACGCGCCGGTCACCATCATCGAATATGCCTCGATGACCTGCGGCCATTGCGCCACCTTCCACAACACCGTCTATCCCGAGCTGAAGAAGAAATACATCGACACCGGCAAGGTGAAA
>NZ_JBFWPA010000266.1:0-4547 GCF_050250235.1 Pseudorhodoplanes sp. | reverse complement strand
GCCGAAGGCTAGTAAAAGACTATGAGCGTTATGCCGAGACCTTGGCAGGATTCCACGTAGTCGCCTTCGTCTGCCTCATGCTCAAACGCGCCGCAAACATCATGCAAGGTGCATAACACCCTCTAAGTCCACAGTGTGCCTCTGTGCAGTAAGATACCAAAATAATGTGAGCACATGGAGGAGACGATGATATCGGTCAAAGAGCACATCACAATGGCGACCGTTGGAGCGATCGTCGGCGCTGCCTTGGGCGCGGGAATAGGCGGCTCAATCTTTGGACCGCCAGGGGCCGTCGCAGCGGCTGTACTGGGTGGGCTAGGCGGCGCATTTTTTGGGTCGTTTCTGTAGTCGCAGAAGCGCCGCTACAACAAGCTCGGGAATCCGCTTCGTAGGCATGGGTTACGAATATCGCGAGCGACGACGCCAAGGTTGTCGGGAAGGCGATGCATGGGTGCCGACGGCGCCCCGCGTTTCGGCGTAGGCTTCGGCAGACCGTGGCCGCTTGAAAAAGAGCTACCGGCTAACGAGATCGCAACCGGGAAGCCTCGTGTGGCCGGCCAAGGGTGTCTCTATCGCAGCTCATGAACGCAGTAACGCCGGCAAAGCTCGCCGAATGTCCCTTTGAAGTCCGCGTTGACAAGATTTTGCACGACCGGTTCTATGATGTCCGCGACGCTGTTGCGGTCGCCAAGAAGGTCAAAGGGACGCAGCCAGCGGCCGATGTCGTGGTCATAGACACACGAACCAATAAATTAGTGATCAAGGTCGACGGTTGAACAAATCGCCCCGCTGCCGCTCCGGCGTCGCATCGGGTCGAGTGTTAAGGCACGTCCGATGTTGAGCTTCTCTCTTATGGTGGGTGGGACCACAAACGAGTGGGCAGACCTATGAGCAAGACAGACGCAGCTCTCATTTTGCCCTCGATGTTTTAGGTTGCTTTCGCGGCGCTCGGGGCTATTACGCATTTGACTGCGTACGCGCCGCTGACGTCGATTTATGCGCCATCCGCGCCGGTCCCGCCGACTTGGCGCGGCTAGGGCGACGAGAGACGACACACTCTCCTCGCGTTGCGCAAGGACACGCCGATATCACGCGCCGTGCAATCGATTGGAACCATTCGCTCAACGCCAATTCTCGGAGGATTGCATCGTCAATATGCTCAGATTTAATTTGCGACAGGGACAGGTTTCGAGCCGAGGCTCACAACGCTTGGCGCGACGCGACGGTTGCTACGGCGTGAAGCGAGAACTCAATGATGCGTTCGCGCGAACTCAGCGCGTTAGCGTGTCAATGCCGTCGCAGACCATCACACGAATAATTGGCGGCGTGAGGCCGTGAGCGAAACAGCGACCCTAGTATTACCCCTTGTCCAAAGATCGCCTTGGGCTGGGCGAATGATGCACGACGTGGTCATCATCGGCGGGGGCACAATAGCCATGTCTGCGCCGTCTACTTGGCTATGGCGGGCTCGATCTGCTCCAAGAACCGAATGTAGTGTTCGGGCAAGCCGTGCTCTGGCGCGCCCTCCCGCAACAGGGTAAGCTACCGGAGCGACGGCTTGTGGTCGTCTTCGTCGCCCTGGGCAATGTAGGCCACGGCCGCTAGCCTCGTGCCGCTGATGTCTTCGGCGTCCAGCGATAGCGGCCGATAACGCCACCACGGAACGCCCCCCATGGCGCCCACACGAACAAGGTCCCGCCGTGTGATCTTGTAGGGGACGCCCCAAACCTCCGCCGCCGGATCGGCGGACAAATTAGCATAGATGGCTCTGCCTCTGGGCGGCGCCCTGAGGTTGAAACGCAGCCGGTATCCCCCGACCCGCTCTGGGCGCCACTCGCGAGGACGCATGCCGCGCCGGTCGCGAAACGCGCTATCGTGCATATTAGCGCCATAGGCGAAGTACCAGATTTCCTCGTGAGACGATCCGATGAGGCGGATGCCGCGCAGGCGATACAGGCACCAGGATAGGGTCCATGAGCGGGCGATGAGTCCATTGAACTTGAGCAAAGTCCTCAGCATCGCTGTGTTTTCCGCTCCAGAGTTTGATCGAACGCCACCGATGCGCTGAGGCGTTTCAATTCCGTGGCCTGGTTGGAGTCAGCGCAGAATCTTCCCAAAATCGTACGTTAAGGTCGATTCGAATTCTCTGCCCGATTGTTTCGCCATCGGCCAGTGCGATGCTTATACACGAGCTTTTCGAGCCTTGGCCATGAACACGTGGCGTTCGGTCACTGCAGCAGCATGAGCGCCATTGTCACCGACCAACATTTGCTATGTCGTTCGACAACGTGACAAGGCCTTGTGCTGACGATCGTGCACGCTCCCCTTCTTCTGTCACGAGGATTATCTTTCCTATATGTCGTGCATTTTCCATGAGCGCGTGCGCGTCGGCTGCTTTCACAAGTGGAAAAGTCTGTTTGCTTTGCGCTCGGATCCGGCCTTCTTCTATGAAGGGCCAGACCTTGGCCTCGAGCGCCAGCGCTATTTGCGCCTTGTAGTCCGATGGCCGAGTACGTAGCGTGGACCCCGTATAAGTTAGTCGTTTTAGCATGATGGGCATCAGATCGATCTCAATCTTGGATCCGAGACTAAACGCGACCTGCACAATCCGACCATCAGGCGACGAAGCCTTAATATTCTTTTCAACGTATGGACCCCCAACAACGTCGAGGATGACATTGGCTCCGCCTGCCTCGCTGCGCACGACCTCGACAAAGTCCTCCCGTCGGTAGTCGATCACGCGATCAGCGCCGACTTCTTGACAGAACGCACACCGCTCTGCTGGGCTATCGGTCGTGAAAACCTTGGCGCCGAATGCCTTAGCAAGTTGAATGGCCGTGCTGCCGATGCCGCCGGCGCCGCCATGGACAAGCAGCGTTTCTCCCGCGCGCAATCCCGCTCTATCGAAAATGTTGCTCCAAACTGTGAAGAATGTTTCTGGAACCCCGGCGGCATCAAGAACCGAGACTCCGTGCGGAACAGGCAGGCAGTGCCGGGCATCAGCCACGCAGTATTCCGCATATCCACCGCCATTAGTGAGGGCAGTCACGGTGTCGCCAAGCTTCCAACGAGAAGCGCCGTCCCCAAGGCGCGTAATTTCTCCGGAGACCTCAAGACCGGGCAGATCAGACGCCCCCGCTGGAGCCGGGTAAAGCCCTTTCCGCTGCATAATGTCGGGGCCATTCACACCTGCAGCTTGCACCTGGATCAACACCTCACCCGGGCCGGGCGAAGGTACCGGCCTTCGGCGGCTTACTAGAACTTCAGGCCCGCCTGCGCGTGAAATTTCGACTACTGTCATTTCGGCGGGGATTTGTTGCATTCGTACTGCTCCTGTGCCGACCGCAAACTCGATCCGGTCTAGCACGCCGCGACAAATCTGGTGATGTTCTTGCCAGCCATATTTACATTCGGTGGCCGCCAATCGAGACCACGATCTCGTCCAGATGCCAGTGATCGTGGGGCCTCGGTCGAATGCTGCGAAGATTTCTGGCGATCGCCGGCCCGAACTTTAAAACCCAGCGACGGATCGATTCATTGCTGACCTCTGGTCCTCGTTCGGCCAATAAATCCTCGACGTCACGGACGTCAAGGTGAACCGAAGATAGAGCCAAACGGCATGCTGGATGACATCGGGCGAGAAGCGATGAGGCTTTGTCACGTTGTCGAATGACAGACGCGGATGTTCGTCGGTGACAATGGCGCTCATGCTGCTGCAGTGACCGAGCGCCATGTGTCCATGGCCAAGGCTCGAAAAAAATCGATGCGTCCTTGCTGAGATGAGGTGGCGTTGAACATTGAAGGCGTTGTGAGCGGCGGCGTGAAAGGAGAGAAATCTTTGCGCTGAGCCGACGCTTTTGAAACCCTGCATCTTGCGTTCCCGTCGTCGGGTCGGTTGATGCGAATTCTCTGCCCGATTGTTTCGCCATCGACCAGTGCGATGCCGATGCCCGATCCCGAGATCACGCGCCGCGGCGTGATAGGATCGGAGATCGTGCGTGACCAGATTCTCCGGTACGAAGCCATATTTCTTTAGTAACTTGCGCATCAATTTCAGCGCTGCGGTCTTATTCCGCTTGGTCCGGACCAAGACATCCAGAACTTCTCCTTCGCTATCGACGGCGCGCCATAGATAGGCCAGCCGTCCATCAATCTTGAGATAGACTTCGTCAAGATGCCATGTCGTGTGCGGCTTCGTCCGGCGTTTACGCAACGCAGCAGCGATCCTGGGTCCAAAACGATTGACCCATCGTCTCACAGTCTCATAGGACACGGTGATCCCGCGCTCAGTCAAGAGATCTTCGACGTCTCGGAAGCTTAAAGTGAAGCTGACTTAGAGCAGACTCCGATCAAGGTGGATCATATCCACACGCGGCGAAATAGTTTGCGCATTCGAGTGGCTTGAAGATTTCCGCGCCGATTTCGAGTGCGCGCATCAGTCCGGCGACAGTTCGCTCCGCGATTTTGCGCAAGTATGCCTTGAGTTTGGAGAAGGCCTTCTCGATTGGGTTCATATCGGGACTGTAGGGCGGCAGATAGCGCAACTC
>NZ_JBFWPA010000265.1:0-4638 GCF_050250235.1 Pseudorhodoplanes sp. | reverse complement strand
CGGATGTAAGGCGTCCCTCCGGCTTGCAAGATTGGAATGAACCCGGAAACGCGCTTCACGATGTGTCGGACTGCATCGCGCTCACAGCGAGGCCGTGGCACTCGGCGAGCACGCGATCGACATCGTGAACCGGCGTCCTCCGGTAGCCCGGCGGACGGCCGGGCCGCATCGGCGATGCGAAGCGCACGCCGGGCTTATCCCCGCGTTTCGTCCGTATACGGACGAGACGGCGGGCCTGGCGCGGCAGATCGTCGAGCGCATCCTTCAGCGCTGCAAGCCTTGACGCGAGGCGGCGGCCGTCGATGCGGCCATCATCGGGTGGCGGGGCGGGCGGCGCCGGCGGGCGGATTGCAAACCATGAGTCGCTGCCGAAAATGTGGATGCGCGGAACAGGCGGTGGACCGCCCGGCTTGCGGCTGGACACGAAGCGCTTGCGCCGGTCAAAAAGTTGAAAGGACCGGCGATGGCCCGCGCCGCGCGGGATCACGCCTTGCGGCTTGAGCCGGGCGGGAGCGGGCTTTGGTTTAAGATCGCGCGCGGCGATGACGATGAGGCGGCGCAAAGCGGATTCAGCGGGCCTCAAGACGCGAAGCACGGCGCGGTGAAGCGGGCGCGGAAGCCTCGCCACGGTGCCGCCGCCCGCCAGCCCCAGCATGGCGAACAACGCTGCGACAATGACTTTCAGGGCTTCGCTGTTGCGTTCAATGGCTCTGTCCCAGTCCATGCTATGGTCCTGTCGTGAATAGAACATAACAGGAACATATAGGATGCGAATAGTCTGTCAAGGGGAAACCAGACGACCTGATTTCTTGCACTTCAAGAAACAAGTGCCCCAATACGTACGCGCTTCTCCGCCGTCAGAAATAAAGCGACCCAGATCGTTTTTTTGATCTTGATCTCGACACGTTGAAGCCGAATCTCTTGCTCATATCTATTGCTCGGAGCTAAGGAGACATAGCTCCCGAGACGGCAGACTAACATAGTTGGACAAGACCCGCGATCTCACTCACGCGAGCGCCTTTAGCGCCTTAGCCTGCGGCATCTTGCTCGGAGTGGCGATAGGTGGCGGCGCGGTCGTCAAGTTGACCGTTGTTAACGGCAAAATGGAATCCCAGATCATGTCTTACGCAGATATGGCGGCGATCCTCCTCGGGGTCCTTACTATTGTCTTGGCGATACTCGTGCCTCTGGCGGGAATATTTGCTTTTGTCGTCAGTCGAAATCAGGCGTTGGAGAAAGCTAAAGAATGCATCGAAGATGCGATGAAGGAAAATGGCGTCCTGATCAAAACCGTTCAGGAGCTGATCGATCGGCAATTCCAAGACGAACAAGGCGTGATTCGTACTTATATTAAGACGGTTATGGAAAAGCAGGCCGCTGATAACCCGCCAGACAAACCGGCTGCTGATAAGCCTGCGCAGTCAGTGTCATTTGAGTTCGAAAACGATGAGTATGGAGACCCGCCACGAAAGGGACCAGCATGATCGGTAAGAATTCCGCCGAGTGGCGAAGCCTTCCTGCTGCTTCTCGCGAGACGATTCAGACTCATCAGAGCAGCGCCCCTGTTCCTGTGGGAGCAATAGCGAAAGACTTTGGTCTTGTTGTGAAGGTCGCCACCATGCCTGCGGATATCTCGGGGGAGATCAAGCCTGACGCGACCGCAGAAGGCGGTTTCAAGATCACCGTGAACCGTCACGAGCCAAAAATACGTCAACGCTTCACCATCGCGCACGAGATTGGGCACTACCTATTGCATCGAGACCTAATAAAGGGCGGACTTACAGATACGGTCTTATACCGATCGAAATTGTCCAACAGCAGAGAAGCCGAAGCCAATCGAATAGCAGCTGACATCCTCATGCCATGGACTTTAATCATGCTGTGGAAGGAGCAGTACCATGCGCGCTCCTTCGAGGGGCTGGTTGAAGAATTCGCCGCGAAGCTGGAAGTCTCTGAAATCGCGATGTGTATTAGGTTCGGCCTTCCAATTGAGGGGCGCAAATGAGCCTGCTTTCGGAAAAGCTGTCATCGAAGTATGTGCCCATTCTCGCAATACGGCCTGCTGAAATGCGCGCTTTGGAGGAACTTCCCGAACACGATAAGGATCAGATGCTTCCTATTGCGCTGTTGCGACCATGGCTTCGCTCCGCAAGAATCGATAACACCACCAGACGATGGAGCGAAGCATATGGTTCGCGCCCATGGATCGCAGACATCGATCCATACTATCCATCCCTGAAGGCTGATGACGACGGCGGGGATGATAGGCCTGTGTTCACGACGCTCGACTCGTTCTCCATTGCGACCGATGGTTACAAGGCATGGTGCGACTTCGTTACCGGATTGAACAACGTAATTCCCTGCGTGAGAATTGGCCCTCCTGCCGAAGCAACAAATATTCGGCTCCAGATTCGTAGACTGAAGGCTCTTAGTCGTGGAATATGTGTGCGCGTTCCTCGACAACCATTCCCGCAACTAACGAGTCTTCTTCAATTTCTCGCAATGGAAGCAGTGACCGATGTAATGATCGTACTCGACTTCCTACAAGTGACTGGAAACGATCTTCCCGCCGCAGCGCAAGCTGTCGGTTACATCAATACCGTTCGGGCCCAGTTACCGACCGCCGCTGTAGTGTTGTCGGCCACCACGTTCCCTGAATCGTTTGACGGTATTTCAAGGCAAGAAATTGCGGAGCGCGCATTCTTCGATTCAGTGAGAAGAGCAATTCCCGGCGTCCCTCTAATTTTCAGCGATCGGGGAAGCGCTCGCGAAGAGAGGCGAGAAGGCGGCTTCGGAAGGCCATTGCCACGAATTGACTATCCTACACCGAACGATTGGTACTTTTTTCGAGAGAGGGACGGCTATCAAATCGCGGCCGAGCGGGTGATGAGCAGCAGGCAGTGGGACCCGCGGATAATGATTTGGGGAACGCAGCAGATTCAACAGACTGCGAAAGCAGACCCCTACGCCATCATATCCCCGGCTCGATCAACGGCTGTGAGGATCAACCTGCATCTTCATCGGCAGCTTTTCTACGGCGATCCGGATGGTGCAATCAAATCGGTCGAGGATGACTGGGTGGATTGAACCTGCGCGGCCCACGCGCTCCAGCTTGTTTCAATCTCAGATTTTGTCTTTGCATGCCGCTCTCGACGTGAGCGATATGGACTTAACAGTTGCAGATGCTCCGTCTGGATTTCCGATTCGGCGGTCTCTGCGATGAAGGCTTTGCAATGCGGGCTAAATTTCTTGCGCACATACTCTATGACGGCCTTTTTCAGCGTCCTGTAGGGCAATCGGGTGAGCGCTTGCGCCAACGCGGCCCTATCCCCGTCACCCGAGAGATCATTGCTGCTCGCGACACGCCGCAGTTCGACGAGTGATAAGGATGCACAAAGAGTCAGCTTTGTTGGCGAGACCAGCTTGCTCTCCCTGAGAACATACACTTTGTCATCCTGAAGCACCCAAATGCCCACGCGACGGGGCACTAGCGTGAAGGCGGCCTTTACGTGTTTTTCGTCAAGCACCAGAGTCACGGTATCGAAAAATTTGCAGAAGACTTCGGTTTGAGCCTTCAACCGCCGGAGTGAATCAGCCTTCGATTTGATTTCATAGCAATGCAATCGACCGTTGGCGGCCACTACCACATCGGCCCTTGCATCCGCGATCGAGAACTCGTTGATCAGTACTGATGTGCGCTTCAGGATTTTCTTGCGACGGATATGCCGCAAGAGTTTTGCCTTCGCTTCTGCTTCCTGAACGCCAGCCATGAACACCCCACACGATGATAACGGGCGAATAGCATACAAGCCGTTAAGGGCCAAACACATCGAAGCAGAGTCCACTGATTCCTCGTGCTGCCTCCTTGGGCAAGGGAAACTTGCAAAGACAACCTCACAAAAGTGGGCGCCCTTCCCTGAGCCCGTCACCCACCCACCATATAATCCGCTACGCTGTAGCAGTGGCTGGCCTGGTAGGCGTTGCGGCCGCGATTCATGTGGGTCAGGTTGAAATTGCGGATGCCGCGCAGGGCGCGGCGGTTCTTCAGGAATTTGCGGATCGAGACGGAGCCCCTGATGGTGACGCCGAAAATGTCCGCGCCTTTCACGAAGAACCAGCCGGCGTCTTCCGGTGCGGCGACTGAGCGCCGGAGAAACGCCTCGTCGACACGGTTCTCCGCGGGTGAATGGTCGGTGGTGAAATCGGACAAATGGACGATGAAGCGCGCGCGGATGCCCTCGCCATCGGCATAGAGGGTGAACAGCTCCATCCAGCTCGCATTGACGCGGATGAGCGGCTTGCCGGCGCTCGACGGCAGGCAGGACACCGACCAGTAATAGCGCTCGGTCTTGCGCGGGATGGGGATCGCGGCCCGGCCGTAGAGCGCGAAGAGCTTCAGAACCTCCGGCGCCTGCGGGAGACGCATGAGCTTGTGAAGCCGCGGGGCGAATTTGAACCGCAGCTCGGGTTCATCATTCCGCTCCTCGGCGTCGCGCAGTTTCGCCTTGCCTGCGAGCCAGGCGCGCTGCTGTTCGGGATCGAGAAACTGGCGGAGGCCCTTGAGACGCGGAGTCTTGCTCATGCCGGCGATCCTATGCGGGGCGCGCGCACGCTTCTGGCAGTTGCGCGCGGGCCTAT
>NZ_JBFWPA010000264.1:0-4652 GCF_050250235.1 Pseudorhodoplanes sp. | reverse complement strand
ACGCTCATTACATCACGAATATGCGGACCGCTGCCGTCAGCGCGAGCGCCGTGCGGCTACTCGCCAAGCCGGATGCGCGGACGCTGGCAATTATCGGCGCCGGCCACCTGGCGCAGTCGCATCTGGCCGCGTTGAGACGCGTCCGTGATTTCGACGACGTTCGCGTCTGGAGCCCGAAAAGCGCGGCTTCGTTTGCAGAACGCAATGGCGTGACATTGGCGGATTCGACGCGCGACGCGGTTCAGGGAGCCGACGTTGTAGTTGCCGCCACAAGCTCGACGACCCCGGTGCTCGAGGGTGATTGGCTCGAATCCGACTGTCTCGTTTGCACCGTGGGTGCGCCGCGGCCGGACTGGCGAGAACTCGATGATGTCACGATTGCGCGTGCCGATGGCAGGGTCGTCGTGGACTCGCGGCAGGCCGCGCTGGCGGAATCCGGCGACGTCAAGGCGGGTGGGCGGGTCTATGCCGAGCTGGGAGAGATCATTTGCGGCAAGGCCGCTCCGCTGACTTCGGAGCGTGGCATTGTGATATTCAAGTCGCTCGGGATGGCAGTACAGGACATTGTCACTGCCCAATTGGCTTATAAGAAGCTGGCTCAGTGACCGCTTTTGTCGAGATACCACATATACAGTGAAATCAGCATGTCGTTGCGTGTGTACCATGCGGCCTGAGGGAACGTCCTCGCTTCAAAAGCAGACGAAACCGGGACACCGAGAATCTTGTTGGCCGCTTGCATGCCCAGATAAGGCGCCATTGCATTTCCCGAAAAGCAGTATCCAAGCGCATAGTGAACGCCGTCATGGCTGCCAAATTTTGGAAACAGATCGGCGGTTGCGGCACAGCGACCGGTCCATGCGTGACTGATCCGAACATTCTCTAGTGCAGGAAACATTTGTACCAGGCTCTGTCGCAGGGTGTAGGCGACACGGATAATGTTGACCGGCCAGCTGCCTGTCTGGCCTCCGAAGATGATCCGCTTTCCGTCCTTTGACAATTGCATATAGTTCGATCGCCCACGGCTTTCGACATAAGTCCGGTCTCCCGGGAATAATGTCGAAAGAATGCCGGGTTCGATTTCTTCCGTCGCGACCATATAGGCATTGATCGGTATCAGTCGGCTGAACAGCCAGGGCGTGAGGCGTGTGGTGTGGCCATTGGTTGCGACCAGCACGTCTTTGGACCTGATCACTTTGTCCGCGATCTGGATCGTGAAGCCATCGGTGTCCTTGGTGAGGCCGGTGACACGGTGAAAATCGAAGACCCGTGCGCCCGCCTGTTCCGCGAGCGCACGAATTCCGCGCGAATACAGAGCTGGGTTTATTGATGCGTTGTCGCGAATGACGACACCGCCATGGTAACAATCGGTATCGATTTCGGATCGCGAGGCCGTGACAATCTCGGTGTTCTCACCGAGCAGGTCGGCGCGGGTCTTGTATTCCCTCTTGAGTTCATCGTAAGAGGCCTGCGACGTGGCGCCTATAAACCGGCCATGTTGGCGGAAGTCGCAAGCAATGTTTTCACCGGTGATTGTCCTCACAGCCAAATCGAAGATCTGGCGCAACTCCCGGTAAAATCGGACGGCTGCGTCGTGCCCGACAGTGTCGATCAATCCTGTGAAGGAATGACGTGAATGCCATCCCAGCATTCCGGCATTGCGCGAACTGGCAGCCGAGCCGGCCTTGTCAGCGTCGAAAACGACCACATCGCGTCCGGCGTTGGAAAGGACCCGAGCCGCGGTGAGGCCCGTAAGACCGCCGCCAATGACCACAACATCAGCGGTCGCAGGAAGTGCCCCGCGCTCAGTCGGCGTGTTGTCGGAAGGAAGTGCAGTGCCCCAAAATGGGCGCGCTGCGAATTCCGCTGTGAAGAACTTGCTCCTGTATAGATCTACTGCCTCGCAGTAAGGGTCCATTCGCATGCCGTCGAAAATTGACTGACAGATCAAGATAATCTGTTATTGTCCGGCTGGTCAATATAAGTCTATAGTGATGCGAAATTGACCTGTGAGGCTGACTGTTTGTAATGGATATTGCCCATCCGGTTAAGGAATATAGGTGCGCGCACCGGGAGCCGGCTGGTGTCTTTGCGGTGGTGAGGCCACGAGCCAAGGATGGACGTGCCTGAAATGCAAACTGCTCAACGCATAAAAGTCGGTGTCGTCGGACTTGGTTTTGGCAGTACCCTCACGCTCCCCTATTTCGTCGCGGACAAGCGATTCGAGATCGTCGCCGCGGTCGATCCGCGCTCGGCAGCGCGAGATGCGTTTGCGACGCGATTTGGCGGAGAGGCGTTCAGCTGCGCCACAGAGTTGTTTGAACGGTCCAGCGTCGACTTGGTTTATATTTGCACCCCGCCTTATTTGCACCGCGAACAGGTTGAGGAGGCGGCGGCCTATCGACGGCATATCCTGGTCGAAAAGCCGATGGCGCTGACTGTCGCAGATTGCGATCAAATGATTAGGGCAACTGATGAGGCCGGCGTCATGCTCATGTATGGGCATACGCACAGCTACGATCCGCCGATCAAAGCCATTAAGGAACTTGTTCGATCGGGGGAACACGGGACAGTGCAGATGGTGCAGAACTGGACTTTCACCGACCTTCTATACCGGGCGAGAGCCGAGTGGGAGCTGAACGATTCGGTCGGAGGCGGTGCGGTTTACATTCAGGCCGCGCATCAGATCGATATCATTCGAATGCTGGTCGGTGACCAGATTGCATCGGTGACAGCTCACACCTATTGCTTTGACGCTACCAGAAAAGCGCACGGCGCGTATGTCGCGCTACTCTCGTTCAAGAACGGCGCAAGCGCAACGATCGTCTACAACGGCTATGGCCATTTCGATACCGCCGAATTGCACGGGTGGGTCGGAGAAGATGGCAATTTGCGCCCGCCGGATACGCACGCAAAAACGCATCAGGCCAGGATAAACCGCAATGAGGAAGCGGAACGTGAAGCTAGGAGATTTGGTCTTGCGAATCTTGCCGAAACGGCAGTTCCGTTCCATTCCCATTTTGGATTGACACTTGTATCGCTATCAAAAGCAGATATTCGTCAAACTCCGAACGGACTTTCAGTCTATTCAAATAAAGGACGAATCGAAATCGGGGTTGAAGTCGGGCGCGGGGGGCGCGGGGTCATGCTTGATGAACTTTATTCGGCACTCACAGGGTCTCGTCAGCCGCTTCACGATGGAAAATGGGGGCGTGATACGCTCGCCGTATGCGAAGCTATACTTCAGTCAGCTCGATCCGGAAAGGCTATGGAACTGCGGCGTGGCATATCAAAAGAAGAGCCCCCAGGTCGCCAAACATAGTAGCTCGCCAATAAGTACGGATGCGAATCTCCGTGAACAACTCTCGCAAAAGGCATTTCATTGGTAGAAGCGTGGTTGGCCTGATTGTTGTTGCATTCGTTATTTTTATAATGGCGCATTTGAGCGGAATAATCGGAACCGGTTAGATGGTCAGGCACTATTTTGTCCTATGCTGTAATCTGTTGCGCGAGGTTGCGCTGGACGACCGAATGTGTCGTGCAGCGGTGATCGTCCACCCGGGCACTTGTTGATTTGAAGCCCGGGCGCGTCCGAAAGCGCGCTCCGACCAACCGAACGGCTCATTGTCCCGAGCTCGGCGCAAGCATCTCGACGAACCGGACCGTCAGAATCCATTCTGGGGACTGTGGTTTGCTGACAAATTCAAGAAAACGCGTCCGCCATTTCCCGTCGATTGGATCGGAGTGAGGCAGCAACGCGTCCGACTTGCCCCGTCGCCAGATTACCATCACCAGGGCATCTGTGACGAGCTGAGCAGTCATCGCTGCGCTCATTGACCAGCCGACGACGCGGCGGGAGAACAGATCGACCACCGTAGCCACGTACAGCCAGCCTTCCGCTGTCCAGATGTATGTGAAGTCAGCGATCCACTTGCGGTTGGGAGCGGGAGCATCGAAGCTACGGTCGAGCACGTTGGAAACGACGGCGGTGGCCTGCCGCTCACCCAGGTCAGGTGGCAGACGACGCCGTCGCGGGCGAGCTTTGAGAGCCTGCAGCCGCATCAAACGCTCGATCCGATGCAGTCCGCACGACACCCGTCCGCCAGCAGGTCGTGCCACACGCGCCGGGCTCCGTAAGTCCGATCACTCGGCAGGAAGTGTGATGGAAACGCGAGCCCCGATCTTTCATGCCTGCAAGACGGCGCCGTCGCACATCCTTCTCGCGTCCATCATCCAACCACCCACCGTCGCCGAACACCGGAACTTCCGCCATGCAGCGAATGTTCTCGGCGTCAGCCAGTGGACCGTAAGCTCTCAGATCACGACGACGCTGACGGGGGGCTACGAACCACTGCGCGACATCACGCAACAACACGTGCTCGATTGCTTCCGTGGTGCTTCCGTAGCCAAATGGAGTTATAGCGAGAACAAAATCAGGCCTTGCAAAGTATCAGAAAGTATGAGAAAAAATGGCGCACCCGGCGAGATTCGAACTCACGACCTTTGCCTTCGGAGGCAACGTTCGAATTAAGCAGCCTGTGATGCTTTCTTCAAATGCAATGTCTCTGGCTTCAGGTGCGTATAGCGCCGGAGCATCTTCCAGTCCTTGTGGCCGGTAACAAGTGCGACCTGTTCGATTGAGAAACCGGCTTCAA
>NZ_JBFWPA010000263.1:0-4683 GCF_050250235.1 Pseudorhodoplanes sp. | reverse complement strand
ACTGGCAGATCAAATACATAGACCTGCTGCTCGATACCTTCCGCGGCTATCGGGGGTGTCACTTCCTCATAGCCACCCATTCGCCACTAGTGATTTCAGAGCTGCCACAACACGCGACGCTGGTCGCTCTGGACAATCCTGACGCACCTCCGGCGGCCGAGCTCGTAGGACAGTCGTCAGATGTGCAGCTTGCTGAGGCGTTCCAGCTCACATCAAATAATAACCTGCATCTCCGGGATCTCCTGGTCGACGCGATGAGGGCCGCCGCGGACGGCGAGGCCGCCACGCCGGAGTTTCGAGATCAAGTCAGCCACTTGGCGAAGATTACCGCCAACCTGCCGCCCGAGGACGGTGTTCTCATGGTCGTGGATGGGCTCACTAGGGCGGCCACGGACGCGAGCGAGAAGCAAGATGCAGCCGGTTAAATACGGGGGTGCCGTAGCCGCCATCGTCCAGGCCTACAATGCCCGGCCTGAAAACGAAAAGGTAGCGGCGTACTGGTCAGCCGACGCGGTCACCCCGGTGCGCAAGGTCATAAAGGACCATTATATTGCTGACCAGCAACAGCTTTGCTGTTATTGTCGACACCAGCTAGAAACAAATAACAACGCAGTTTGGGATGGAGAACATATCATTGCGCGGGAAACGAAGCCGCAATTTCTTTTCGAGCCTCTCAACCTTTCAGTATCTTGCAAAGATTGCAATGTTCCCAAGGGCACGAAGAATGTTTTGAAGAACAAAGATCGCAAGACATTTCCAATTAAATCTACCGACTACATAATTGTTCACCCCCATTTTGATGAATACGATGACCACATTCTTTGGTTTGGACCAGTCGTAGCAGCAGCGTCATCCGATTCTGACAAGGGATCGACCACAATAGAGCTGTGTGATCTCACCCGTTACGGAAAGCGGTGCGGCAACCTCAAGGGAGAGGTTTTCGACCAGCGCTTCAGGAATCGGATCGGCGAACTGCTGATGAGCCGTGACCAGGGTGACGCGACAGAGGTCCTCGCTGAGCTCGCGCTACAAATTAAGAAACTTCCCGAGAAGAAATAGCTCTGCGTACCGGCAATAGTCGCGCGCCGTTGTGGGCGCGTGCGCGTCAAGCTGCCGCAGCGGCGTTTCGCATCCCGTTGCGAAGGAGCTCGTGGAGTTGGGATGCAACTCCTGGCCAAGCTTGTGACAGGTCCAACGTCGCAAGCGTAACCTCATGCCCGTGCAGATCGTATCGATCACGCAGCCCCTTTCCCGACCAGGGGTAGAGCAAGATTCCCTCGACATTTGAGAAGGCGGAATCCTGTCGAGCGGCATTCCTCAAGTAGCTAAAAAGCTGATAGAGATTGCCAGAGTGATAGCTCTCCACCTCATGATAGGATTGGAGGGCCTTCGCGTAGTATTTGGTATCGATGATGATCCGTCGGGTGGGGCTGCGGAGATACACATCGGCTCTCATGGTCGGAAGGCGCCCGGCGCCGGATAGCAACAGCGGCTTAGCGTCCCAGCTGATCGTCAAGGGTTCGACTGCGAATTCGCGCTGTTCGGTACGATAGAAGTTCCGCACAAACTCCTCGAAGACACGTGCCATCTTCTTCTCGTCTCGGGTGACGTCCTCGAAGCGAAACCCCCGACCGTCTGACCGGGGCAGCAAGCAATGGAATGCGAGCTGCGCGACCTTCAGGAGAAAGTCGTAATACGCGTTGTTACGGTGAAGCCGGACACGATCGAAAACCGACGCGTGCAGCCACATGTCGTCCACGTCGCCCAGCCTGCTCGCCGTGGATCGCAGTTCGTGAGCGAGCGCGGCATCGATCATCGAGGCGCTCGCCAGCCGCTTTAGCGATGCTTTGACAATCTGGTTGTGGAGGAGGTTGTGGCTGAGCTCGTCGAAGTGGCAATGAGCCCTTCTAATCGAGCGAGCGCGGAGCTGAAGCGTGGCACCCAGGTCGATCCGACCCCTTATCGTCGGTATCTCCTCGTCGTAGTCTCGATAATCGCGATCGAGACCGCGTCGCAGAATGGCGCGCGTACCGCTTAAGAGCACACGGGCGAGGAGGTTAGGAAGGTTTGGGCTCGGCTCAGCTCCGAGGTCAATTGTCTGCGCCTGCTCGAAGCGATTCCACGCGTAGCAGTAGAGGTAGTAGATATTCTCATTCGGGATAGTCGGTTGGGTCACGATGCCGCAAGCAGCTGACCCTGCCACGCTTCTGCCCGTTGCGGAGCATCGAACCAATACTCTCGGAGAAGTGGTACGATCTCCGTGCGTACGATGCGGGCGTACCAGGCTTCGCTGCTTTCGCCAGGCGCCGGCTTACTGCAGAAATAGCTGTGGCCGATGGCGAAGCCAGGGCCGAGGTTGGCCGTATCGGCGCAAATCTCCGCATTGAGTTCCGAGAAACGCTGGACAACGCGGTCGATCACCAGCGCATCCACTCCAATCGACTGAAGGTGCTCGCGAAACCGCGGGGATGAGAGACTCGGCACCAGGTCGACGAATGCGAACCGGCGGCGCAACGCGTAATCTACAACGGCAAGGGATCGGTCCGCGGTGTTCATAAGGCCCAAGATGTACACATTCGGGGGCACGAAAAATTTGGTCCGGCCCGAGGCGAGCGGCATGGCCCATCGGCTGTCCCTTTTGTCACTCTCCACGAGCAACATGAGCTCGCCAAGGATCTTGCTCAGATTCCCTCGATTGATCTCATCGATGATGAAGACATAGGTGCGGTTCGGGTCTGCCTCGGCTCGCCGACAGAATTCCACGAACTTGCCCGATCGGAGCTCGAACCCGGTCTCGGTCGGCCGGTAGCCTTCCACAAAGTCTTCGTACGAGTACGATTGGTGGAACTGGACAAAGCCCAGCCGCGATCGATCCTCGGCGCCCATGAGCGCGAACGCGAGCAATTGCGCCGCGTAGGACTTTCCAACGCCAGGTGGCCCCTGGAGGATCACATTTTTCCTTGCCTGCCAAAGCAGCAACAAATCCTCAGCAGCGGCTCGCTCCAGAAACAGCGTCGCTAAGGCGTCCTCAAGACTGAAGGTGTTTGTCGATTCTTCGACGGGAGGAGTATCCTCAGTTGCAACGTGCGGAAGGCTTTTCCCGCTAAACTCGGCATAAGCGCGGTTGAGGATCGCGATGAGCGTGGGCGTCGCCTCAGTGAGGTAGGCGCCCTGGTTGAGGCCTCGCTTATTATAGAAAAGGCCTTTGACCCCGCTTTCGTACAATTCGATCAGCTCCGAAGCGAACGGCTCCGTTTCCAAAAATGCGTCTCTCGGCAACCGTGGCTCTAGCGGCTCATGGTCTTTGAGTGCGATCCGATAGGCAGGCTGTCCCGCCCACTCGGTCCCCTGCACCCCGACGAAGCTGGCGTCGGCTTCGCTCGCGGCTATCGAAACACTGCTGATGCTGTCGTTATCCGTGAGGTGGAAAACCACGTCGCCCGGCTTCACCTCAAGCATGTTCGCATAGATGTTCTTGCCATCCTTCGATGTCTGTGGCGACCAAAGCGCCTGCCCGACGCCGTCCGGACCGTCGAGCCGGTCGGGACGGCCGCGGACGAGCGTCTTTTCTATCCAATAGCGCTGGACGGACGAGGTGCCTGGATCACCATACATCGAGGCCCATTCCCCATAGGCGAGGAAAAAATCGAAATCCTGAGGCTCATCAAAGAAGGCGAACTCAATCAGTTTGTCCGCGAGCTCATGGCCCGGATGAACCTCCCAGATCGTTGGACGGTAGGTGTAGAAATACCAATCCTTCGGCTGGAAACCGGCGTCCCACGCGACCTTCAGGCGTTCGCCGTCGCCAGTATTTTCAGTGATCGTGCCGCGCGCTTTGATGCGCATCACGGACACCGTGCGCCCTCGGTTGACGAACGGAAGATTGTGCTTTTGGACAAAGGCAGCTTTCAGTGCGACCCGATCGCCCGGCTTCATTGACCGGACCTGCGCCGCCTCCGATGCGCTTGGCGTGCTGATCTCCCAAATGCCCTCGCTAACGAAGCGCTCGGATTGGTCCTCGGTGCGGCCGAAAGACGCGCCGAGAAACCAATATGTCTCAGTCGATGACAAGTTGGTCTTCCCTGCCTGGGCTGCGGACTCGGAAACATGCATCTCAAATCCCAAGCTCTCCAGCTTGGCGCGGACGGTTGATTCTCCTCCGCTGAAGTCAGTTGATCGAAGAGTGCCGCGAGACGGGTGCTGGACCCCTACAGCGACCCCGGCGATGGCCTTGGACGGGTAGGGCTTTCCGTTCCGAACCACGTGGAATGCGCGCGCTTTTCCAAACCCGTATTTGCGTAAGAACGCGTCGCCCCCGAGACTGTCATATTCGTCCATTGCCGCGTGAACGGCTGCAGGGTCAGTGAGCGATTCAAGCGACATTCTTCCCCCTGTGCTTTGCGCTACTCACCATCTTAGGAATCTGTCTTGAAGAGGCGCTATTCCTGGCGATCCAACTTGTGACATATAGCCGGGTAGTTCGTCCTGTGCACCCAGGCGACCGACGATGCGCAGCGGTTGACCGGCTGGCCGTTCACCTACCCGCGTTGGTGCTGACCAGCGGTCCCAATGTTTCCTTGTGACCACTGGCCTCACCCTGCCTTGCGCCGGATCGACCAGACCAACGCTGAAACGCTGGTGACCAGCGCCGCGAATGCGGCGATTAGAGCGGCGTCAACAACA
>NZ_JBFWPA010000262.1:0-4688 GCF_050250235.1 Pseudorhodoplanes sp. | reverse complement strand
GTGGCTCCTTCGCCCGGCATTTCCTGCGCCGTGGCGAGAGAAACCGGTGCCGCCCAAAGGGCTGCGGCCGACACGCCGACCATCAGGAATTGCGAGAGATGTGATCTCTTCATTGGGAAGTCTCCTTATTCATGTGATGTTGCCTGCGCTTTTGCAGGATACGGGGACCGCCCGGGAGGGCGGCCGCGACAAGCGTCAGCTTGCCCGTTCGGTTTCGCCGGGAGCGTATGCCCTCGGCGAAAAAAGTGATTTCAATGTCGCCGCCAGGGACACGGTGCGGACGGAGCGCTTCTCGCCCAGCCCCTGGGTGATTCGGTCGAGCATGATGGCCAGCAGCACGATGCCGATGCCGCCGGCGGTGGCATTGCCAACATCGAGGCGGCCAAGACCTGTGTAGACCGTGAGGCCGAGCCCCCCGGCCCCGATCAGCGCCGCAATGACGACCATCGACAGCGCCAGCATCAGGGTCTGGTTCAAGCCAGCCATCACTGTGCGCAGCGCCAGCGGGAATTGGACCTCCCACAAGGTCTGCCATGCCGTCGCGCCGAAAGCGGTCGCAGCCTCCACGAGATCGCCGCGGACGTTGCGGATGCCCAGATTGGTCAAGCGAATGACCGGAGGCAGCGCGAAGATGATCGTCGCAATGATGCCCGGCACCATGCCGACCCCGAAAAGCATCACGATTGGCACTAGATAGACGAAGGACGGGATTGTCTGCATGATGTCGAGCACGGGGCGAAGCATCGACTGGAACCGGTCGCTGGCAGCGGCGGTTATGCCCAACGGAATGCCGATCACGGTGCAGAAGAATACCGCCGTAACGACCATAGACAGCGTCGTCATGGTTTCCGGCCAAAGCCCGATCATGTCGATGAATACCAGTGCGACCAGCGTGAAAATGGCTACGCCTCGTCCGGCAGTTCGCCAGGCGATCACGGAAAACCCGACGGTGAACAGGACCATAGGGATCGCGTTAAGCACGCCGTCCAGCGCGTTCAGCACCTGCGTGATCGGCCACTGCATGGCCCGGAACGCAGGTCGGAAATTCGGCACCAGCCAATCCTTCACAAAGAAGTTGACCCAGTCGTCCAGCGGTATTGTGAGGAAGTCAGATGGGCTGACCATGGATGTCTCCTTCGCCGGGGCGTTCCCCGGCCGATTTGTCGGTCCGGCGCGAAAAGAAGGCTCAGGCCGCGGCGGCTTCGCCAGCGAGTTTTGCGAACACGGCCTGCGGCGCGATGACGCCGTCCAGGCGACCCTTCCGGTTCGTGACGGCGATAGGCAGTCCGAATTGTGCCAGGGGATACAATTCAAAGAGCGGCGTGCTGCGCCTTGCCGATGGAAAATCGGTGATCAACGCACTTGCCAGTGCACCACCATTGTCGCGCATCAATGCCGTCAGGTTCCGGTAGGTGACTGCGCCCGCAATGCGCTCGCCGTCGAGGACGTAGATCGCATCGCTTCCGGCCGCCTCCATGCGCTCGATGGCGCTCTTGGCGGTGTCTGTTGATAATTGCACCGCGTCGGCAGGTCCTGCGACACTGCCCGCGGTGAAGACGCGCGAACGGTCGATGTCCTGGGTAAAGGCGGCGACGTAGTCGTCGGCAGGATTGGCGACAATCTCTTCCGCCGTTCCAGTTTGCACGAAACGCCCGTTGCGCATGATCGCGATCTGGTTGCCGAGGATGAGCGCCTCATTGAGATCATGGGTGATGAAGATGATCGTCTTCTTCAGCGTCCGCTGCAGTTCAAGCAGTTCTTCTTGCATATCGCGCCGGATGAGAGGGTCCAGGGCGCTGAAAGGTTCATCCATGAGAAGGATTTCCGGCTCCGTGGCAAGTCCGCGGGCCAGGCCGACCCGCTGCTGCATGCCGCCGGACAATTCATCGGGGTAGCTGTCGGCACGAGACTCCAGGCCGACCTGGGCGAGCGATTCTAAGGCGCGTCTGCGCCGCTCCTCTGCGGGCACGCCCTTGATCTTCAGCCCGAACGACACGTTTTCTGCGACGGTCTTGTGCGGAAACAGCGCGAAATGCTGGAAGACCATTGAAACCTTGTTGCGGCGGATGTCGCGAAGACGCGCCGCCGAACAATTCGCAACATCGTCGCCGTCGATGATGATTTGCCCAGCGCTCGGCTCGATGAGGCCGTTGATCATCCGGACAAGAGTCGACTTCCCCGATCCGGAAAGTCCCATGACTACGAAGATCTGCCCTTCTTCGACATCGAAGCTGGCGTCCTGGACGCCGACAGTATGCCCGGTTTCCTCGAAAATGGCTTCCTTCGAGCGCCCCTTCTTGAGCAAATCAAGTCCGCGGTGGGGTTCAATTCCGAATATCTTGAAAACGTTTTTGGCTGATACTTTAACTGGCATGTCTACTTTCGATAGAGGTATCCGAAATCTATAGTATCGGAAAAAATATGCCGACAGCAGAATTCGAGCAAAAGCTCCACATCTCGCAATGAATTACGAGCGCAGCCGACAGGGCAAGGGATGTACTGGGACTATAGGGATTCGTATCCGCTGATGCAACCCGTTGGCCGTGGAGGTGATCGCGTGAAGCGATCAACGATCACAAGCCAGGAGATCGAACGGGCTCGCTTCGAACCTAAACGCATATCGTACGCGAATTGCTTCCAGCCGCCGCATCGCGGGCGCACGATGCCATGCAGGGCGCGCCGAGCGGGGATGGCCGATGGTGATTGTATCGCCTCCAACGTCAGGCGGGGATCTTCTGCCGTTGCACCGATATCTCCGTTCCTGTGATAGGCTGAGGTGGGGAATCGAAGGGGCAGCCGATTTCAAGTGAAGGGGAGAACGCCATGACCGACACTCAATCGACGGGGATTCCGGATCCTGAGGGACCGACAAATGTCATCGAAACCGACTACGAGGTCGGTCAGGACAACGTTCGCAGGGGGATGGGGGCCCTGTCCTTCGACGTCCACAACCCTGTCTTCGCGATCTCGGGGTTGGTAATCGTCGCCTTCGTCATCATCACGCTGGCGCTGCAGAACGAGGCGGATGCCTTCTTCACAGCCCTTCGCGACTGGCTTACCGCCAATCTCGATTGGTTCTTCCTGATCTCCGGCAACATTTTCGTCCTGGTCTGCCTGGCGGTGATCGTGCTGCCGTGGGGCTCGATCCGCATCGGCGGGCGCGACGCGACGCCCGATTTCACCTATTCTGCATGGTTCTCGATGCTGTTTGCCGCCGGCATGGGCATCGGGCTCATGTTCTACGGCGTGGCCGAGCCGATCGGGCATTACGACGCGGCGTTCGGCGGCGTAACCGCCGAGGGCGGTGCGCGCACCGATTGGGCGCCGCTTGGCGGCGCCGCGGGCGACGCCGAGGGAGCGCGACGCCTCGCGATGGCGGCAACCATCTTCCATTGGGGACTGCATCCCTGGGCGATCTATGGTGTCGTCGCTCTCGGGCTTGCGCTCTTCACCTACAACAAGGGGTTGCCGCTGACGATGCGGTCGATCTTCTACCCGATCTTCGGCGAGCGCATCTGGGGTTGGCCGGGCCACGTCATCGATATCCTGGCGGTCTTCGCCACGCTGTTCGGGCTCGCCACGTCGCTCGGGCTCGGTGCGCAGCAGGCGAATGCGGGGCTAACCTTCCTGTTCGACATGCCTGACACGGATACGTCGAAGGTGCTGCTGATCATCGGCATCACGGCGGTCGCGACGCTCTCGGTCGTGGCCGGACTCGATGCCGGTGTCCGCCGGCTTTCGGAGATCAACATGGTGCTGGCGGCACTGTTGCTGCTGTTCGTCATCCTCGCCGGCCCAACTCTGACGATCATCTCAGGCTTCTTCCTGAACCTCGGCGCCTATGTCGAACACCTGCCGGCGCTGTCCAACCCGTTCGGGCGCGAGGACGACAATTTCCGACAAGGATGGACGGCCTTCTATTGGGCGTGGTGGATCTCGTGGTCGCCTTTCGTCGGCATGTTCATCGCCCGCGTCAGCCGCGGCCGCACTGTGCGTCAGTTCATGATCGCGGTGCTGCTGGTTCCCTCGCTCGTCTCGGTGCTCTGGATGACGAGCTTCGGCGGGACGGCCATCAGCCTCGTCGGCGAAGGCTTCAGCGACATCACGGATGCGGCGCTCGAGCTCAAGCTCTTCGCCACCCTCTCGCATCTGCCGCTGACCACGATCACCTCGCTCGTCGGCATCATTCTGGTGATTGTCTTCTTCTGCACCTCGTCCGACTCAGGCTCACTGGTGATCGACACCATCACCGCCGGCGGAAAGGTCGACGCGCCGGTGGCGCAGCGCGTCTTCTGGGCGACGTTCGAGGGGCTGGTCGCGATCGCCCTGCTACTGGGCGGCGGCCTCGCCGCGCTACAGGCGGCGGCGGTCTCCACAGGCCTTCCGTTCACGATCGTTCTGCTGCTCGGCTGCTACGCATTGGTGCGCGGCCTGATGTCCGAGCCGCGTGGTGGGGCCGCGGCAACTCCCTGATACATCATACATCCGGCAGGAGGGGTATGGCCCCTCCTGCACATTTTATCCGAGCGAGCTGTCCAACAACCGCATGTCGGTGGTTCCTGGCTGGCTAAGTTGATCTCTCGCTGGCTGTAAGCCAGTCATAGCAGGGCGGCGGTTGCAAATGCGGCCCCGATCAATGTCCGGCGCGCGAGGGCGGGCGGCATGATGGTCATGGCCGAAGCTCCGAA
>NZ_JBFWPA010000261.1:0-4783 GCF_050250235.1 Pseudorhodoplanes sp. | reverse complement strand
GACGACGCCTCTCGACAGACGTAATTACTTCCACACGCGGTGTCGTCATAGAACTACTCCTAGGATTATTCCTAGGACTTCCGATGTTCGCTCTTACCCCGCAAGGCGGCCGTCACCGAAGGGATACGTTCATCCCACGGCTTTTGAATAATTGGGTGAGCGGTCCATTCAGCCGGAAACTCGCCGGGCGCACGACCGGTCGAAAAGACAATCGGAATCTTTTTCGAAACCATCCCGGCCGCCAATGGGAAAACCAGGTCAGTGCCGATGTTCACGTCCAAGATCGCAAGGTCCAGCGGTTTGGAGCGGAAAATTGTATAACCGGCCGAAAGGCTGGGAGCGACGTGAACCTGTCTAACCCCCAAATCTGCGAGCGAATACTTCATGTCTATCGCGATAATGGGCTCATCCTCAACCACGAGAACACCCACCGACCGGATGTTCCCCGAGCGCTAGTTCCACTGTTCTAGCGCGCGGGAAGCTTCGTGATTACACAACAGCGCCATCGGGGAGGTAGCGTTAAACACCCATTGGGGAGAGGCGGCCGCCCTGGTAATCAAATTCTAAAATTGCTGCTCGACGCTCAGCCTGAGGAGGCAAGGACCTGTCGCGACACAGCGATCCTAGAAAGTAAAATGCCCCGTGTGGCTTGTGCACGGGGCCAGTTCGCCATTATTGCAGGGTTGTGGGTGGACTTATTTTGCGGATCAGGGGCAAGCAGGTCCACCACTTTCTCCCGCAGGAAAGCTCAGGCCATCTCTCTCGGTGTACGATCCTGTCGGGTAGCGTGCGTAACGCGGTACCCGGTCCGCCTTGTTCTCGCGCCCGTTGGTATGTCGAGACTGTCACGGATGATGCCTCGCTGTACTTTGCCGGTCGCAGCTCTGTTCCTCCCGGTGCAATATCGGTAGAATCAGCGGAAGGAGTTATCGCGCAGTCGGCAGCAACAGGTTTCGAACAGCGCGATGAAGTAGAGCTCAGCTCCGGGCTTTCGCCCTGGATATTCCACAAGCGCCAATTTCGCACCGATCAACAGATGTGTGGTGACATCGTTTCGTTGATCAGAAACGGTAGGTCAGACCCAAACCGGACCGCTGAGGCGCGTGTCGTATACATAACCATCGTCCTCATAATCGACATCAAGTACTTTGTAGCCGGCCGATGCGGAAAGGTAGTCGGACGACGTAGCTGACGGTTACCAGGGCCGACCACGTGAAGTCAGAAGCCCACGCCAAGACCACCAATGTCCGCCTGTCCCTGTAGAGACAGTTTTTCCGTCAGGGGTAGGAACGCACGCGGACCGATAACAGGATCCACCCAGCCGAAGTCTTCACCATAATTGCGCGACAGGCCCAATGCTTTAACCGTCACAGCGTTGGAAATATGCCAGAAGCGTGCGCCGGCAAGCACATCAAGCGTGAATTCTCGCGTATCAAAGAGGCGATAGCCGGCCTGCAGCGTGGCCATGAATTGCTCTGTATCGACGTCCCCTCTCACACTTGTTCATCTTATCGAGCCGGCTTGGTTTCCAGCGAAGCCAATATAATGCTCAACTGGCTGACGCGCATATTGAAGGGAGTACAGGCCGTGACTTCAGCAAAGCGTTCATTCACTGCTATCATCACAGCCTTGCTCGTAGTCGCGAGCATCATGGCTTCCTCGACAGCCGAGGCTTGCACGCGTTTCGTCTATTTTGGCGGTAATGGCCAGGTCATTACCGCGCGATCCATGGACTGGAAGCTCGACATCGGCACCAATCTGTGGGTGTTTCCACGCGGCATGAAAAGGTCGGGAGAGGCAGGTCCGAACTCTATCCGGTGGACGTCGAAATATGGCAGCGTCATTGCCTCAGCCTATGATATTTCAACGACGGACGGCATGAACGAGGCCGGGCTGGTCGCCAATGTGCTCTGGCTCGTCGAATCCTCATATCCCAAATATGACGGCAAGACCCCGGGCCTGTCACTGGCGGCATGGGCGCAATACGTCCTCGATAATTTTGCGACCGTGCAGGAAGCGGTGGATGCGCTGGCGGAGGAGCCCTTCACGGTTGTCACCGACAACGTGCCAGGCGAGGAGAAGCTTGCAACCCTGCACCTCTCGCTCTCGGATGCCAGCGGCGATAGCGCGATTATCGAATATATCGATGGCAAGCAGGTCATTCATCACAGTCGTAACTATCAGGTGCTGACCAACTCGCCTATCTTTGAACAGCAACTCGCGCTGAATGAATACTGGAAACAGATTGGCGGCACCGTCATGCTGCCCGGTACGAACCGCGCATCCGATCGTTTTGCACGCGCCTCCTTTTATGTGAACGCCATCCCAAAGGTAGATGATCCCGTTCAGACTATCGCCAGTGCCTTCAGCGTTATTCGCAATGTCTCGGTTCCCTTCGGCATCACCACACCGGATCAGCCCAACATCTCCTCGACGCGCTGGCGCACAGTTGCCGACCACAAGCGCAAGCTCTACTTCTTCGAGTCAGCGCTCACGCCGAACGTCTTTTGGTTCGATCTCACCAAGCTGGATCTGTCACAAGAAACCGGAAAGGTGATGAAACTCGATCTCGGTCCCAACCAGACCCACATTTACTCCGGCGTGGCCAATGATCAGTTTGAGGTAAGCGCTCCCTTCAAATTCCTTGGCCTCTGAGCGCGATATGGTATTTCCGCCGCTGCAAGCGACCGCCATAGTATCTCCAAAAATAAGCCGAACGGGTCCGCGGCAAGAGTATCGCCTTGCCGCGGACACCTTGTTGGGCAAGTCAGACTGGCGCTGAGTCGAGTTGTTCTTGCTTTGTGATGACGTCCTGCGCCTTCGTGTAGCTCTCGATGAGCAACGCGTAAGGTGGAAAGATCTTCGTGTAGAGACTTTATAGCCGCCAAATCTCGCTCGATATGCATTCGAATGCATTTTTCTCTTGCATTCGAATGCACAAATGGCATGATCAAGAAAAAGAAAGAATGCTTACAGGGAGGATTCACGCTGCCCAGCAGCCTGTCGAATAACCGCACGAAATTCCAACATTGATTGCAGCGCGTTCTGGTTCTTCCGCCTTGTTTGGGCGACGGCACGTGCTTGTCCGGAGCTGAGAAAATGGAACCCGATATCAGGAAGATCGTCATTTCAGTCGAAGAAATCTATCGTGAAGGCGAGGGCAAGCTGAGCCGGCCCCAACGCGTCGCCGCGGCGATGGCCGTCGTCAAGAATCCGTTTGCGGGAAAATACAGCAAGGACATTACGGTTCTTTCGAATGAATTCAGTACCTCGCTTGGGCCGAAGCTTGCCAAGTTGGCAGCGGACGCTCTCGGTACGAAGCCGATGGTGTTCGGCAAGGCCGCCCTGGTCGGACTGGACGGTGAAGTCCAGCATGGTTCGGCGATAATTCATACGCGCCTGTTCGGCGACGCGTTGCGCAAGGTGGCGAACGGCCACGCAGTGGTGCCCGGCGCGGAGAAGCGAGCGACCGCGGGATCATCTCTCGACATTGCGCTTAAGAGCGCCGTCGATAACGGTACATTGGCTGACTCTCTGCCGGATTGTTACTACAGCTTCGAAGTTCGTGTGTCGGATGCGCCGCGCGATGACGAGATCGTCGTGATTGCCGCGGTGGGCGACGGGCCTCGGCCCGATCCGAGAAAATCCTGAATGGCAGCAAGGATTGATCGGCACCCACGATGTTGAGGCTGGGCTTCATAGGGCTGGGAACGATGGGAGGGCGCATCGCCCGAAACCTCACGCGGGCGGGCTACCCCTTGACCGTCTTCGATGCCGATGAAGCAAAAAGGGAGACCTTCCCGAATGCCGATCCCGTCGAGAGTCCGGCGGAAGTCGCGGCCAACTCGGATATCGTCTTCCTGTCCTTGCCCGATACGCCGGAGGTCCTGGACGTCGCCATTGCTAAGGACGGCATCATCGCCGGCGCTCATCCAGGTCTCGTGGTCGTCGATCACTCGACGGTCGCGCCCATGACGCCTCAGCGTTTGACGAAGGAACTCAAGCCGCTTGGCGTGGAGTGGCTGGATGCTCCGGTAAGCGGCGGTCCCGCCGGTGCGCAGGCAGCCACGCTGACCATTATGGTCGGCGGCAGCGAAGAGGCTTTTGAGCGCTGCCGTCCGGTGTTCCGCGCGACGGCGACGAATGTTCACTACATGGGTGCCTCTGGAAGCGGAGCGACGACGAAGATCGTCAATCAGCTCGCCGTCGGTATCGAGACCATGGCGATGTTTGAGGCGTTCACGCTCGGCGTTGCGGCCGGAATCAGCGGGCAAAGGCTTCTCGAAGTATTGCGCACAAGCAGTTCGGGCTGCTGGGCGATGGAAAAACTGGTGCCCGCGGTCCTGCTCTCGAACAGAGCCCGCGAAGAGCCAGCAGCGTGGTTTGCCTTGCGCTTGCAGCACAAAGACATGCGTCTCGCGGTGGAGACGGCGAGTGCGTTCCGCGTGCCGCTCGCGATGGGTGCTCTCTCTCAACAGCTCTATGCCATTGCCGAGGGGCAAGGTTGGGGAAACCGGGATCAGGTCTCGGCGGTCGATCTCTACGCTGACTATGTCGGGATTGAGCAATGGTGATCAGTTTAGTTCGAGTGTCAGCGTAGAAACAAAAGGACGGGTTATGCAGAAGTTAGGTTTCATCGGCCTTGGGATAATGGGCTCTCCCATGGGGAAGAATCTTCTCCGGGCTGGTTATTCGATCATCGCCTATGACGTCGACCCCGAGATGGCGCGCCGAATGGAGCAGGAGGGCGCGACTCTGGCAAAGAGTCCGCGCGAAGTTGCGG
>NZ_JBFWPA010000260.1:0-4803 GCF_050250235.1 Pseudorhodoplanes sp. | reverse complement strand
TTTTCTGGAATTACTTCGGAAGGCGTACGGTCAAGATCTTCACAAATGCTATTCTTCCGGCCCGGATGTGACAAACTCCTAACGGTGCCTAGCGAACCGGCGCGAGCTTATCGGCAAAATCGAAGCCATCACGTTCATTCATTGGATCTTCAGTTGGCACGCTCCGATCACCACATTGCTCTCTGCTGTCAGGCTGACGCGCTCACCAAATGTCAGCGCCCGTCCACCACCGTTCACCGCCAAACCAAGAGAAACCAAACAGGGCCAACTTCTTTTTTTCGTTGATCGTCTAGATTCTGAGGTCATTCGAGTTCTCAAACTACGGCACCAAAGCGTCGTGGAACAGTCGACACATCGGCGCTCAATCCCAGGAGAAGACATTGTGCTTCTCATGGTTTGGGACGAATACGTCTCCGCCGGCCACGTCTGCTTTCTGGAGTATTACGTTGGCCGTCGATCTTCTCTTCGATTTCGCATCTCTAAACAGCGAACCTAATGGCTGTTGTCTCTCTCTCTGAGCCAATCGGGGGAAATGCAAATGCGGGCGGACGAGCCGTTCTATCGGTCTTGGGGACAAAGCGCAGGATAGTTCCCAATATTACGAGTATGCCGGTGTCGAAACCTGAAGTGCCAAGGCGAAGTCTTGTTGTTTGGCACCGATGCTAGGCGGCCTGCGACGTCTCATCGTCGCCACCCGCCGGAGAGTAGGTGATTTTCACCGTCACCTCGTTCATGGCGTAGTGAACGAACTGCTCTCCGAGCGCGGTGAGTTCATACCGTTCTTCGTCGTCAAACGCGGACTTCATCTGCTTGGACGCGTTGACTGATGTCGCTCGCGACGTTTTGCGCCCCTGCTTTGCGATGAAATTGCCAGCGTAGTCCGTCTCGCGATGTTGGCGGATAATGCCGCCTGTTGATAGATCGCGTATCAGTAGGCGAAACAAGTCCGCCTCGGCAGAGTCCTCGCGGACTGACGATTTTCCGAGGTTGCGCCATATTTGACCGCGCGTCGAACCGGGGCTGCGATAAAGCTCCCCGATAACCGCGAAGTGAAGTTCAGAGTACTTCTGAAGCCACTCAACGAAGAGGCTGATGACGTCGTCATCGACGAGACGGACCGATGCCGCGTTTGTGAGAACGTTGCGAATGTATTCCTGCTTCTTTCCGCTTTCAGTTCCAGCCCAGTTGCGGAACGCCTTTTTGAGCAATGACTGATACTCGCTGGACATGACGCGTTCGGCGATCTTCTGATCGTGCATGTCGAGGCGCGCCATAATCTCGAGGATCGTCCGTTGCTTTTCGCGCAGTTCGTCCTCCAACATCTTGATCCACGCGCGCAATGCGTCCATCGCTTGCTGCTGTTCGTTTTCACCCCAAACGCCCGCAGCGGCGGCGAGGAAACCGCCTGCAAAAGGTATGGCGCCGCTTGCGGCGTTTAGAGCTCCGCGAATCCACTTACCGCGACCAGCGTTTTTGTCGTTTTCGGCGTCATCGCCGTCAGGAGGCGCGGGTAAATTGCTCATGCTTGCCTCACAACTGGTCGCGCAAGTTGGCAATGTCGTCTTGGTGCTTCCGCCGGTTGGCTACGAGTTGCTGCACAAGCCCCGGCAGGCCTGCATTGAATTGTTCGATTTCCGGCTTCTGCCAACCCGTGTAGTCGCGCAGCATCTTTTCAAGGCTATGGAGTTCGCGCTTCAGCGCATCGAGATCTTTCCTGCCTTCGATGCCGACAATAACTGTTGAGTGTGTAACGCGACCGTAGGGGAGCACTGTGGTCCAAGTGCTCGGGGTGAGCTTGAAAAGGACAGCATCGCCAGTGAATGGGTAGGACCGCGAGGCGAGCACGCCGTCGATTTCAATGTTCCGGCCAAAATCGCGCACACGAATCTTGCGCTCCTGAACATCCTTCGCATAGTTCTCAAAATCGATGTCGAGAGGGCGAACGGACATCTTGTCGGAGATATACGAAACGATTTCATCGTCCGTGGCCGCAGGATGTGATGCCATGTACGGCTCGACCACCTCCCGCAGGGATTGTTGGCGATGAGCGAGGAAGGGGCTGAGCGCGCCCTCGCGAAAGAGGGGTTCTCCCAGATACATATTCGGTCCTTTCAGGCCGGCGCTCGGCCGCGCCGCGATCTAAGAAGGCGGGCCGCTAACGCCGACGCCACGCCGATTGTCTAAGCGTGAATCAATGGTTAACGGCCTTTTATCGCAAAATCAACAAAAAAATTGCAATAACGGCAGTAAAAGTGTACAGTATCCTCACTTAGAGTTGGGAATTGACAATGCTTTACCGTCTCGAAATCGAAAATTTCTATTCGATCAGGCACTTGCAGGTGATCGACCTTCGGGTTGGCGAAGCCGTGCCCGACGAGCCGGGAAGGTTCGATCCCGTCGTGTACGGTTCAACCGAACGCGCGGTGCGCGTCGCGGCGTTCTTTGGTCCTAACGCGTCTGGGAAATCGACGGTGCTGAAGGCACTGACATTTATAGGCTGGTTCGTAGAGCACTCCTTCCAGGCGCAGCCCACCGCGAGTCTTCCTTGCGAACGGTTCAATGGCGTGGGAGCGGCAGGCGTGCCGATCAAGCTCGCGGTGGAATTTACAGGTCCGTTGGATCTGTCGGTCGAGGATGTGCTGCCAACCGATTTTCAAGCGACGCTTCGATATGAGCTTGAACTGAAGCAGCAAAAGGGCCGCATCATAGTCCACTCAGAGAGTCTGAAACAACGCCGTGCGGGTAAAGGCAAATGGACAAAAGTTTTTGAACGCATTGGCGACGAGGTCACAGCCGGTAAATCGTTTGCCCTCGCTGGCTACTCGATGGTGATCGACAAAGTCAGAGATAACGCAAGCTTGGTCGCCACGTTGGCCCAGTTCGACCACAAGCCCTCATTGCTGTTGCAGAAGGCTGCGCGCTCAATCGTAAAAAATATATTTCTCGAACGAACGGACGTCACGGATCAGGATGCCATCAATTTCTATGCCGGCAACAAGGATATGGTCGATGCGCTCAATCGGGAGATTCGGCGCATCGATTTGGGTATCCGAAAGATGAGTATCGTGCAGGGGCCTAACGGGCCACTCGCGTTTTTCGAGCATGAAGGATTGGAGCAACCTATGCCTTGGCTGCTCGAAAGTCACGGCACAAAGAATTTCATTAAATACTTTCCGTTGATTGAGACGGCACTGGCGAACGGTGGAATTGCCGTTGTCGATGAGCTTGACGTTTCGATTCATCCGCTCGTTCTGCCCGAAGTTATTAAGTGGTTCCACGACGACGAGCGTAATCCGCACAAGGCGCAGTTGTGGCTCACTTGCCATGCGGCCTCGCTTCTGGAGGATTTAGCTAAGGAGGAAGTTTTCTTTTGCGAGAAAAACGCGAAAGGCGAAACGAGCGTTTACAGCCTTCAGGACATCAAGAATGTACGGCGGACGGATAATCGGTATCGAAAATACCTTTCTGGTATTTACGGGGCCGTGCCGCAAATCGGATGAGTCGCCGCCCGGTAATTCCCCAGAGAACTCCAATATTTCTGGGCGGCGAAGGGGCAAGCGAAGCGGGGTATGGCGCGCTTATCGCGAAACTTGCGCGGGAACGCGGCCTTCACGTCCATCTCGACATTCACAGTCTGCAACCGGGGGCGGGTGATCCGCATGCGCTGGTCGAAAAGGCTTTGAAGCTCATCCGGCAGCGCGAGCGTGTGCGTTCAGCCTACAAGATAAAAGCGATTTTTCTCGATGTTGGGAGCGCGCGCAAAAATGTCGAGGCCACGGCCCTGGCCCGTGAAAATGGGATTGATTATCTTATTTGGCAGGAGCCCGATCATGAGGCGCTCTTGTTGCGGCACATGGACAACTGTCAGCAACGAAGGCCCCCCGCTGGCGAGAGCATGAGAGCTTTGTTGCGGGAGTGGCCTGACTACCGGAAAGCAATGTCTGCCCAGGAACTCGGGACGAAGATAACGCAAGCCCATATTCAGCTAGCCTGTGGCGTCGAAGAGAGCCTCGCAGCCTTTTTGAGAAGAGTGGGCTTAGTCTAATAAAGATTTCATCCTTGATAGCATGAGCGGCAGCTTGCACCATCCAGAAGCTCGGTACGGCGCTTGGTGGTGTAATACCGGACGCTATCCGAATGGACGATGAGCCACATACAAACGGAGGGGAGGCGAACACCTGACGAGAAAGACTTGCCTCGCGTTGCGCTCCTCCCTGCTCGCAATGCCCGTTCTCTCTTGGATTTCGCTACAGCTGGAGCCAGCGGGTAGCTTGCAGTTGATCGCCAGGGTGATGACTAACCAGATCGGCTTCTGACTAAGTCTCTGCTGCCAGATGAAGAGCGGTCGTGCCACTAGGGAGGTTTTAGGACAGCAGTCAATCAGGCGCCGATGGCTGCTTTCTCTGCGAAGTAGACGAAATCTGCGGTTATTGGCTGGTATACCAACTGCTCAGTTGGCTGCGGCAGAAGTTTCTTTAGTCTTTTCTTTTAGAATTGGGCCGTTCCCCGATTGTGGCCCAAGAGCCGTTTGAAATGACAGCAGCTATCATCAGGCCCGTTCGTCCAGAGGACCGTCTGGAAGTGTACCGGGTGCTCTATGAGGCTTGGAACACCAGCTATGCTCCAATCCTAGGCAAAGAAGCTGCGCTCAGGCTGCAGCCCGGCCCCAATAGGATGGCGTTTGCGATCATGATGTCGACGAGAACGCAGGAACTACAATTTGATGTCGCCGAGGTGGATAATAGGGTGGTTGGCTTTGTCCTGAGCGGGCCCGGCGGGTACTTCAATCGACACTTTGTTTGG
>NZ_JBFWPA010000259.1:0-4863 GCF_050250235.1 Pseudorhodoplanes sp. | reverse complement strand
CGACGAGCCGCGCCTTGGGCGCGATGATGCGCGTGCCGCCCCGCCCCCGCCCTGGAAAGCTCCATGACGATATCTGCTCACCGAGCCCCGTGAAAACCACGCAATGCTGGCGCGCCAGATCGTCAAGCGTCTTCGGCACGCGATGCTTTGCGAAATAGCCGGGGCTGCCGCAGACCACGCGGCGCACCATGCCGGCCCGCGTGGCGATCATGCCGCTGTCGGCGAGCGCGCCGATGCGCACCGCCATGTCGACATGCTCGTCGGCAAAATTGATGTTGCGGTCGGAGAGCACCAGCCGGATGTCGATCTCCGGGAATTGCCCGAGGAAGTCGGTGACGATCGGCAGCACATGCAGCCGTCCGAAGACGAGCGGTGCTGTGATGACGAGCTCGCCTTTGGGGACGCTGTACTCGCCGGAAGCTTTCGCCTCCGCGTCGCTGACGAGATCGAGGATCGTCCGCGCGGCAGCGACATAGCCGGCGCCTGCTTCGGTCAGCGACAATTTGCGGGTGGAGCGGATGAGGAGCCGAGTTTTCAGATGCGCCTCAAGCTCTGCCACCTTGCGGCTCACCGTCGGCAGCGGCACGCCGAGTTTGCGGCTGGCGGCCGAGAAGCTTCCCGCCTCCACGGCTGCGATCAGCACCGACATGGCATCGAGACGGTCCATTTGAGATTCTCATTGAATGAGAGGATCATTCTCAAATTTACCAGATTATCGCGTTTTTCGATAGGCTCTATATTCGCCGCCGAACAGGAGATCGTCATGTATGGATTTCTCGACATCGCATCGACGCCTTCGGTGAAGGCCGCCCAGGAGGCCTATGGCAGCGCCCCCCACTGGCGGAGTTTCAAGGGCGATCGCGCCTTCGACCGTTTCACCGAAAACGAGGCGGCCTTCATCGCCGCGCGCGACAGTTTCTACATGGCCACGGTCTCGGAAACGGGCTGGCCCTATGTCCAGCACCGCGGCGGGTCTGCGGGCTTCATCAGGATGCTAGACGACCGGACGCTTGCCATTCCCGACTATCGCGGCAACCGCCAGTACATTTCGCTGGGCAATCTCGTCGCCAATGACCGTGCCGCGCTCATCCTCATGGACTATCCGGCGCGCCGCCGCTTGAAGATCTTCGCCCGCATCGAGGCGAAGAGTCTCGCCGATGATCGGGAGCTTGCCGCGCGTCTCGCCGTCCCCGGCTACCGCGCCCATCCCGAGCGCGCCCTGCTCATCCATCTCGAAGCGTTCGACTGGAACTGCCCCCAGCACATCACGCCGCGCTTCACCGAAGCAGAGATCGACAAGGCGCTGGAACCGGTCCGCCAGCGCCTCGCGGCTCTCGAAGCCGAGAATGCGGAACTGCGGAAGGCGCTTGCCGGAGTACAAGCGGGTACAGCCGACTGAACCTGATGCATCTGCGGCCGGGCGTCCCACGCCAAGAAGAGAGCGCTCGAGAGACGATGCGCGCGATCAAACAAAACGGCAGGGAAGGATCATGATAAAAAATAAACTCCCCGCCAACCGGCGGGGAGTTTGTTCGCAGGTATGAGAACTCAGAAGTTGAGGGACGCGCGACCGAATATGGAATGCTCTTCATAGTCGGAATTGAAGAGACCATTATATTCAATTGTCAGATCCCAATTCTCACTGACGTCAAACGTGCCGCCAGCTTCGAGCAACAGTGAGTCGCGCGACGTTTCGGCGCTGACCGTCGTGAAGTCGGCGCCCGGCGGAAGAGCATCGGCGAAAGTCGCGTCGATCTCCTGCGTCGTGTCGTCAAACTCGTGCAACCAGGCCACCCCAAGCTTTGGTGAGAAGACCGTGTTGTCGCCCATCTGGTACGTGCCATCGAACCGAAGGCCGAGTGTCGAGGTGACCGATGTACCGTCAGCATCATCGACATCAAGTCTTGCACCCGTGGGGACCGGCTCGTCTTCTGTGAACCCATCCATGTTGGCGTGGGTCACACCGAAGCCCGCATAGGGCGTCAGCACCGAGCTTTCGGCGATGTTCATCCGGTAGCCCGTCTCGGCGTAGAAAGTGAAGAGATCCGAGTCGGGATCGCCCGACGGGTCGAGGAGTGACCCATTGAGCAGGATGTCACGATGACTGTCACCATTATACCAGCCACCGCCCGCAAGGCCGCGCAGGTAGAAGGTCTTGTCGTCGTAGCCGCCGTAAGCCGCAATCTGGAAGCCGTCATAGTCGATCGAGGCGCCACCGCGTCCGCCGAAGCGGTTGAAGTCGAGACTGCCATCGACATATCCCAGAGCGATACCACCGAAGAACGTATCGCTGAAGGCGTGATCAAAGCCGCCATAGACTGTCAGCTGGTCGGAGTCGTATCCAGGCGCCTCACGGTCGCCATCGTGATTACCCCAGCTTCCACCGATGTGAGCCCACACGCCGCTATATCCGGCCTTGAAGCATTCGGTCGTTTCCGGATTGACGCTGCTCGAGCAATCCATCCGGTCGCTGATCGAGCGCTTTAGCTGATTGGTGGACCACAGAACCGACTGGAGATACTGAGCATACTCCGCACCCGTCAGTTGGTTCAGGAACTCGGGATAGTCCTCATCATTGAGGGTGAAGAGCTGACCCACGAGATTTGAGAAGGGGTCGCCGGCGACCAGAGCCGGGTAGACATTCTCAATCGCAGTGGCAACCGAGTTCTGGTTCTTCGTGAGCCCCGCAACCGCGTTGAAGGCGATACGGTTCGTCACGATGTCGAGCTCCGTGGCGCCGTCCGGCACAACGGTTGTGGTCAACAGCGCCGAATTGTCGACAACCTCGTCAAACGCTCCATTCAACGCCGCTGCCTGGATAAAGCCGTCATAGGTCTGCGTATCCGCATAGAGACCCGCATCGTAGATGGCCTCGAACGTCCCGTCGATATTCGCCGTGTTGGCATCAATCGTCGGGAAATCTGTCGTATCCGGTGTAAGCTCGGCAGCAAGCGTGCCTTCATCAGCAATCGTGAATGTGTCCACGTTGACCTCGGGCGCGTCAGCCAATGCCGGATTAAACACATTCTCCGCCAGATCTTCAAAGGCAGGATCCGGCAATGTTCCGTCCGGAAGGACCAGAATGAGCTTGCCGCCATCGGCAATCGTCAACGTTCCCTCGTTGAGATTATCTGGGTTGACATCGCCATCGAGAATTGTCTTGCCGTTGGACACGACAATGTCGTCATCCGGCGAGATTTCGATGTTACCCAAAATCACGCCTGGTTGAGATGTCCCATCCGGCAATGTCGCACCTTGCAGCTCGATCAGAGCCGGATTTGGCGCGTTCTGCGTGTTTATGGCATTACCGCGCGCAACCGGACCCGCCGCGCTGGTGGAGATACCAGCGAAGATTCTTCCGCCCAGATTGGAGACGGTTACCAGACCCGCTCCGGCAGCCGTGCCGGCCACGAGAATGCCGGTCGCCGCTGCACCTGTTGGACCTGCGGCAAACGCCGAGATCGAACCGGAGTTGGTGATCTGCATGGTGTTCTGGTTGGACAGCGCCGCGATACCGATCGCAATGCCCGTCCCCGCCGATCCGGCGGCAACGGCCCGCGCATCGATCGTGCCGCTGTTCACGGCCGTGCCGGAGAGCTGGCTCGCCAGCATGAGGACACCGACTGCAAGACCATTCGCAGTGTTGGCTGCGGATGCGCTCGCATCGACGTCGATCAAGCCGTCATTGGTCATGTTCACAGTCAGCAGCGGCGCGCCGAGACCCACCGCACCGTAACCGAGCGCCACCGCGTTCGCCGTACCCGTCGTCGCATTGGCATCGGCATTGGCCGCCGCCACGATATCGCCGGTGTTGTTGAGCGTAGCCGTCTGGGTCGCGCCGGAAATAAGCTGGATCACGCCGGCAGCGATCGCGTTCGCGGTCGCAAGCGTCGTCGCATTGGCCGTAGCATTGGCAATGGCGGAGATATTGCCGCTGTTCAGCGCGCTCGCCGAAGCAGAGCCCGTCGCCACGACAATCTGCGCGTCGGCGATAGCGACTGCCAGGGCGCTTGCCGCGTTGACGCCATTGGCGACGACATCCACCTGGACATCCAGCGAATTGACGCTGGTGTTCGTCAGCACTGCGCTCGCTGATCCCGCGTTTGCGATGGCGATCTGCGCCGCCCCAAGGCCCACGCCCAGCGCGCCTGCGTTAGCAGCGACACCAGTCGCGTTGGCGGTCGCAACAACATCAACATCAATCGTGCCGTCGTTTGTGAGAGACGCTGCCGCGTTGGTGCCGAAGGCAACCTGAAGGCCACCGAGACCAATCGCCGCGGCGCCTGCGGTCGCCGCCGCTGCTGAGGCGTTAGCCACCGCGGTCGCATCGACCGACAGGGAAGCGCCCTCTGCATTCGTCATTGCCGCAGTGGCGTTGCCCGCCCCCGCAATGGCGATCTGAGCCGCACCAAGGCCCAAGGCCAGTGCCGACGCTTGCGCACTCGCGGTTCCGACAGCATTCGCCGTCGCGACCGCGCCGACATCCATCACCCCGCCATTGGTCAGCGAAGCCGACGCCGCATTGGTTCCGAAAGCCACCTGAAGCGCACCGAGACCGATCCCAGCAGCACCGGCAGTCGCCACATTGGCGGTGGCATTGGCCACCGCGGAGGCATCGACCAGGAACGACGCATCAGCCGCGTTCGACATCGACGCCGTCGCATTGCCGGCCGCCGCGATCGCGATCTGTGCCGCACCGAGACCCAGGCCCAGAGCCTGCGCTGAGCCAGAAGCCGTTCCAACCGCATTGGCCGACGCAACCGCGCCGACATCCATGACCCCGCCATTGGTCAGCGAAGCCGACGCCGCATTGGTTCCGAAAGCCACCTGAAGCGCACCGAGACCGATCCCAGCAGCACCGGC
>NZ_JBFWPA010000258.1:0-4894 GCF_050250235.1 Pseudorhodoplanes sp. | reverse complement strand
AATCATCGTCTTCAAATCGGAAGGAATGTGGCAGATCGCGTTCCACTTTGGCGAAATCGGCATGCGCCAAACGCTCCTCCTCGCCGACTGGCTGATGGATTTAACCTTCCCCTCAGTGAAATCGAGCGGCTCGGGGCATGGAGTTTCATCTGCCCTAGCTGCGCTGTCGAACGCATTTCCGTTCGGCACAATTCAGTTATCCAAGACGGCGACGTTTGGATTGCGCAAAGCGACACCGTCAAACGGCTATGCGGGCTCGCGTTTCGAGAACGTCTTCCAATTCGACGATGAAGCCCAGCAAATCCAAATTGGTCCAAAAGACGCACGGCTGCTGGCAAGGCGTCTGAACTTCTACTGGCTACAAAGCCCGTCGGATGACGGGCCAATTGGTCAAGCAAATGCCATCGCACTTGCTACGATCCGAGCGAACGTCGGATCTGGTCCTGTGACGGTTGTAAGGACCATAGGCAGTCTCGATGTCGCAGGCGACATTACGATCGGCAAGACAGCCAAGTCGACGACGCTGAAGGTTACCGGGGCCATATCGCGCAACGCCGTCTTCGTGTACGCCGGAAAATCGAAGGCCACCTATCGGCTGGCTGCGGCTTTTTCGCTCGAAGGGCAACTCATGTTCTTGCCAAAAAGCGGAGAGGACAAGGCGCTTTGGCCTGAATTGCCGCTGGCGTCGGCATTTTACCGCATCGCCTTTGAAGGCGACAAGCAATCGACCGCACTCATCGGAGACGCACCTGACAAGGCGACGTTGATCGCAAGCGGACATGTTCATCTCACTGTCAGCAAACGCGGCGATCATGAAGTGGCCAGCACTGAAGGTGGGAAGGTAAAAGCCTTCCGCTACTCGGCTGTCTTGCATAACGCCTACGTGCCCCTGCATCATGCAGATTATTCCCGGTTCGATTTTCGCGACACCTGCGTTCAATTCAGTCTCCAAGAACATGCTGACCACGAGCCGCACAAAACGGCCGACTTCGTCTACATTCTCGGAGATGCCCCGGTCTTTGGAGGAATGCTCGATCGCAGGAGCGTGTTGCGGGTCCACCGAGCCTCCGATTTGCTCGACCTGAAATTTGGCTTTCGACGGCTCTATCTTGAGTCCCGCCCCGACGAAGCCGAAATCGAGGACTGTACAAAGAAGATCGCTTCGGTCGCGGTCGTCAACGCAGATGACCCGCTGCTAGTTGTCCACTTCCCGCCTCAGCATATAGCCGAGAAGGCCTTCTTGCGCGTCGGAGCTGAATGCAACGTTCCGAAAGAGGAAAACCGCGTTCCGCTGGACAAGCACCGGATATATCAAAACTCGGATCAAGCGGACTTCGCGGAGACGCTCAAATTTCCGGAAACCAATCTAAAGGCCAACCAGCAGCAGGCCCGAAAAGAGCGTGACAAGGACCATGACGTTTCGATCCATGAGATGAACGAGATCTTCGATCATCTCGTGGAGGCCCGTGCTGCCGGCGAAACGCGTATCGTGTTCGAGTTTCCGCGCAATGAAAATTGCTCCGCCGATTGCGTCTCGGTTCGTGGCGCAGAACCGGTGTTGCCATTGGCCTTCTCTCTCGACGCCCTGACGCAGTGGAGCCGACTGAGGACTAAGGTCGCAACGCGTGCGCTCGGGCGCAACGTGGCGCTGAAGGCGCAACTCGACGTCGCTGGAATTGAACCGACAACGCCACTGGTCGGCAAGATGGCGGCCATTCGAGCGTCGCTAGCGCGTCATGGCGCTCCTACGGACGACGAAACGTCAATCGAGTTTCCCTATCGCCTGCAGCTTTCACCATCCGCCGATGCCCGCTGGATCACGTCACCCTCCCCAGATCACGAGGCGATCGAGCGGGGCGTACCGCTCTTTCGCGCGCGCCTCGATCCGGTCTACGGCGGTCGCGATGTCCGCGCGATCTGGTCGCCGGACTTCGCGGCAAATTACGAAACTTTCTTCCATGACGACGTCTCGGAGCGCAAGCATCCGCAGCATTCCAATCTAGCGCCGTGGCTCCCGGCCGGAAAATACTGGCGGCAATTCCAGATAGGCCCATTTGTGAAATGGCGCCGATCTTACGCCTATCCGTTTCGTATGTCGCAGGACGCGCGGGATCGATACGAACTTGTGATGCTGTCCTCAGTATATGGACTTCCGTCGCTCCTGCCGGTCCCGGCCGCAGACCTGAGCGATCCGCTGACCCCGAAGAAGCTGGATAATGACCAAAAGTCGGGCGATCCGTCTATCCTGCCTTTGCCTTCGGCCTATACGACGGCGATCGGACCCTATGGTAGAGAAGGCGTTTACTCCCCGCGGCCGCTGCAGCGCATAGATATTACTCTTGGCAGTCTTGGCGCAAACGTCGATCTGGAGGGGCAATGGGATCCTCCCAGCGGCTTCTTGAGCGACGCCTACCACAGCACTCCGTTATGGCCTGCGCTCACGGTCGAACGTTGGAAACACAGGGCATTTCAGGGTCGCGATCTGCAAGTAGAAATTGTATACAAGGGATTCGTACTGCCTTTCGGACATAGATGCTCTGTGATCAAAGCAACAGAGCGCAAGTTCTATGCTGACCCGGCGCAGCCGAACGGAACCAGCGTTGCTTATCTGACGCAGCGCTTCTTCATACTTGTGGGACGTCCCGTCAAGTCGTTCCCGGCGCTCGGCCAGCCATTCGGGGGCAGGGCTCTCCCCTACACCGGCGTGCGTATCGTTACCACGCGCTCCCCGGATATCGCCGACCCATTCGCGAATGACTTCAAGACCGAGTATCCAAACGCGGTGCCTCGGGCCGAAAAGCTCGGCGCATCGGCTTTCATTCCGACGGGAGCAAATGGTCAGTGGATTCAGTTTGAATACGTGTTGCAGTATCCGGACGGCAGCGAATCCGACCGCATGGCAATGCCATTTGTTGTCGCGGACAACACGCTCGTTCATGACCCGATCGCCGTCTCCGAACTCATCGCATTCTACAACAAAGAGTCCGGCAGCGGGACGACCGGGCCCTATCTGCAGCCAGAGGCGCGGACGGCCACAGCGCGGGGACAACGTCTCAGATATGCTCCGTCGCGCGACACCGGCGACACTGAGTTCCGGACCGAAAGCTGGCTGTTCGGCGTACACTCGCGAGACATCGGCACTGACACGGGCTCACCTCCCCAACGCGCTTTCGTAATGGATGCGACTATGGAAGGCGCCGATCAGCCTCCCTTCTATCCTGCGATTGCCACGGCGAACGTCGAAATCCAGTCGCTCAACACGATGAATGGAAAGAGCAGTGGCTTCACGCGGGTGAGCCACGACCGCCATTTCCTCGAGCATGGTTTCACGCCAGGGCGCAATGATGCAGAGATGTATCTGGCGGTGCTGGGCAATACGCACCTGGCGCTGCAGGATCGGGCGAACGCGTCAGGCGCCATCGCAACGCCCAACAACAAGGTCGTTTCGGTGTCGCGACTGCGCGGGCCTGTTGGCGGCAGCGCCGAGAAGATCGCCACGACGAGGGAAACGCTGGTAACCATCCCGCTGCGGAGCACTGCCGTGGCGACGGCGCAAGCCAAAGGTGCAGTCCCGCTAACCAGCTCCACGACCGCCTTCGAATATCAGCTGCCAGCGTCGCATCAGAACAAGTTCGACCCGCTCGAATTCTTTGGCAAGGCGCTGTCACAGGCAAAGTTGTTCGGCATCGTGCCGCTCAAGGATGTCGTGCGAGCGCTCTCCTTCGTCGATGGCGCTCCCGAGATGCTCGAACGCATTACTTACACGCTCTTTGATTTCACCGAACAGGCCAAGAGCACGGCCATTGGCGTCGTCAGCAGGCTTCGGGTGTCAATGGAAAGCGGCCTGAGCGCCACAGAGGATCAAATCAAGCTCTACGGCACGAGCATATCGCCCACACTCGAGCTGACCGGCAATGACCTTTACCCAGGCCTCTTCGGCGCGCTTCGCCGGCTGATCGCCGACCTGGCCACCCTAGAGGCCACCATCTTGTCGTTTGACGCAAGCCAGCCTGCCGAGGCTCAAAATCGTGATGCCGTCGTGGCAGATACAGGCGCGGTAGCGAAGGCATCCCGCGATTTTGTCGCAGAGATCGAAAAGGTCGCCGACCAGCCGACCCCCGCTATTGTCCACAATCTTGTGGGCGCGATCCAAGACGGGATCAAAGGCCTTGCCGCGGAAGTAAAATCGGTCGTCGAAGACTTGAAGACCGAGCTAGCAGCCGAAATCCAGGCATTTTTTACCGTTGAGCTTTGTATTCAAGAAGATGCAAAGCCGATTGAAATCGTCGAAAATCTCGCCGAGGAGTTTTCGGTCATTTCACCGGTTTTCGGCTTCTTTTGGGAAAACTTCGTTCCTCCGGCGCCAAACAACGGGCAGAGCTGCGTCACTATAAACCTGCTCGATGGCGAGAGCCGGCGTCGCGCTCAAAATGCGCTGTACTACGAAACGGTCGGCAAGCCGATACTCGACGGAAGCGCGGCGCTGGAGTCGCTCAAAGACAAGTTGACCGAGGGCGCACTGGCGATCGACACGGCTGTCAAGGAACTGCCGCGCCAAATTCTCTCGGCTGCACAGAATTGGCTTGATGGCATGCTCTCGCTGCACCGTCTGCTGGGGCTTGCCGACAAGCTCAAAGCCACCGGTACCGAGAACTTGTGGGACAAGGTTATTGTACCCGTTCTTAAAGGAGGCCTGCTTCCCTTCATCGATCCGCTCCTGAAGAAAACCGAGGAGATCGCCACCCGCGCCGAGCGCATAAATACGCAGTTGCTCAAACTGGTTGAGCAAGCGGCAAAATTACTCAAAGGAAACAAGCTGCCGCCAGCGTACCTCCCTAGGATCCAGCAGGTTTCATCGACGCTCGCCAAGGCGCAAAAAGCGCTAGCCGCAGCG
>NZ_JBFWPA010000257.1:0-5039 GCF_050250235.1 Pseudorhodoplanes sp. | reverse complement strand
TTGTGAGGCAGAAACACTTGCGCATTGAAATCAGCAAGATCTATCCGCTAGTCGAGGCGGCGCAGGCGCATCGGGATGTCGAGGCCAGACGCCATACCGGATCGGTTCTCCTGTGTCCATGAACCCACGGCAGACTGTTCTCTACAGGGACCACATCCTTCGGCTTTCGGGACAGTCGCGATGCAACCGGCGCGTACGGTAGAAGTGCTAGGATGGCTGCACTAGCTAGTCTGCTGGTGTGCTGTCTTTGCAATCTAATTCGACACGCGCGTCACAAGCAAAGCCACGAACACAGTCGTGCTTGCACGCAACGCCCAGCGCAGGGACCGGCCTAAGCCCTAACCAATCGTGCGCCGCCAACGCTTCTTCTGTCCCTTGCGACAGCGAACTACGGCGTGCTCCTGCTTTGATGCCCAACAACTGGGCCCGGCATTGTCCAGTAGTCTGTGGCACATCTCGGAGAATGCCTGGACACGCCCACTCGGCCGGCCTGCAGCGCGGCAGAGAACCACTCTGATCTCGAAATGGTGCTTTTTGATCGGCCGAACCGCGATCGGAAAGCCCTCATAGCTGATATCGTTTGCCGGACGTTGGACGAGAATCGAATAGCCAAATCCGCGAGCGACGAACGCGCGCACAAGCTCGATGCTGCTCGTGACATACCGGATATTCGGTGTAACACCTGCCGTCTTGAAAATCGCCTTCACATTCTCGCGGCTGGGCGGCAAATCGATCATGATAAACGGCTCCCCTTGCAGATCGCGCAGATTCACTGTCGTCGACCGCGCCAACCGGTGATTTGCTGGGAGAACAATCTTAGGTGGCGTCTTATAGAGTACCTCGCGCACGAAATTCGGGGCGAGGTCGTCATCGTCATAGAGGATCGCCAGTTCGCACCGTCCATCCTGCAAATGCTTTTGCAGTTGAACCTGCGAGCCTTCGACAAACTGAATATCGACAGCAGGGTGCAGGTTCCGGAATTCAGTGATCAGTCCCGGCAGCAAGAACGGAGAGAGCGTTGTCATGCAACCGATTACCAGGCGTCCGGATAGCTCGCTCCGGCTGCCATGAAGCGTTGACTGCAAATCCGAAGCGCCGGCAAGCAGCGCGCGAATATCCGGCAAGACCTCCGCGCCGAGCGATGTGAGAAGCACCCCCTTTCCCTTTCGCCGCAGCATGAGCGCTGCACCGAACTGAGTCTCCAAACCATTGATCATCTCCGATACCGCCGACGGAGATATCCGTAACTCCTCGGCGGCGCGATTGATCGATCCGTGCTCAGCGACCTTGATAAAGTAAGTCAGTTGCCGCAGCGATAAACGAAGATCACTCATCGGATTTTCCGAATTACCTTGTCTGTAAAATCTAGTTTATCAGGCGTAACCGGGGTGTCACCATTCTCCCGAAGCCGGTCGTTCGAGATCGCCACCGGACAGCACGTCCGCAATCATTGAAGCGAGCGAACGCAAGCGTTGCACAGCTCGCCATCAAGGGAGAGGAACGCGATGAGCGCCGTCGGAGCGCTCAAGATGCATAGAATATTGTCGACTTTTGCGCGCAACGAGAGCGAGCGCACGCAAACGCATTGTCAGGGAGAAGAGCATGAACAGTTCAGCCGGAGACATCCTTCTGGTCGGAAGCGTACCGTTCGACACAGTGGACGATGTCATGAACACTTGCGCCCAGTCACTCGGCGAGCGGCTATTCGCAATGCCGGATGGCGAGGTCGGCGAGCGTTCGACCTGGATCATGTCGCTGCCGCATCTCGTCTACTCGAAGAACAAGGATCTGGAGCCGGTCCTCGTTGTTCCGCCGGAGATGGTGAAAAGCCCTGACAGCCACGATCCGGTAAAGATGAAGGCGACGCGCGGGACGTTCCGAGTGAAACCCGGCGTGACGGAAACGACTTTCGATCTGCCCTATGCGCGAGAAGCGATCCGCTCCTACGAGATATTCCGCAAACTTCGCGACGACGGCAAGATTGCGAGTCATGTCCGCTTTCAGGTCTCAATTCCCTGCACGCATGACGCGACGTCCGGCTTCTTTCCGGAGCCAAACGACAGGCTAATCGTAACGCGCGCGTTTGAGAAGGGCATCCAGGCCGACATCAAGAAGATTCTGGAGCATGTTCCCGAGAACGACCTCGTAATCCAATGGGATTATTGCTCGGAGCTCTTGGACATCCTTGGCGCCCGAGACAAATACGTCGACGGAACACCGAAGGCTTCGTCGAACGAGGAAAAATTCCAGCTCTACACATCCAAGAAGTATCTCGCGCCGATGACCGAGATGATCCCGGATGACGTTCTGGTCGGTTACCACCTCTGTTACGGCACCTGGGGCGGCTGGCCGATCGGCGAGGTCAAGGACATCGGATTTTGTGTGCGACTTGCGAACACGATGGTCGCCAACACCCCGCGCCGTATTGATTTCGTTCACCTGCCGGTCATGCCGGGTGCGGATGAGGCCTTTTTCAAGCCGCTGCAAGATCTGCGGATCGGGAATGCCAGGGTCTTTCTCGGCCTCGAACTCGCGGATGGTGTCGAGGCAATGACCAAACGGATCCAGGCCGCGCGCAAATATCTGCCGCACTTCGGGGTCGCGCATTATTGCGGCTATGGACGTCAGGATCCTGTGCAGGTGCGCGAATTGTTGAAGGACCTTCGCGCAGGGGCCGAGCGGACGGACCATTAGCACGCAATTCGGGAGGCACGTTCAGAAGCCGAGAAGCTTTCAGTGGGAGGAACACGCCATGAAATCCGATGTTTTAGTGCTCGCCGTTGCAATGACTGTGATTGCCACTCCATCCCTCGCGCAGGACAAACCCGTCACGCTCAGGATCTCGCATTGGGTGCCGGCTTCGCACATTCTGCACAAATCAGTGGAAAACTGGGCCGCGTCGGTCGAGAGAGCATCGGGCGGCACCATCAAATCCCAGATCTATCCGGCGCAGCAACTCGGCAAGGCCGTCGATAACTATGATATGGTCCGCGATGGCATCGCCGATGTCGTCTATGTCAGTCCCGGCTATCAGCCCGGACGATTTCCGATCGTGGGGCTCGCGGACATTCCATTCACAATTTCCGAAGTGCATGGCGGCATTCGTGCGATCGACTCGTGGTACCGGAAATATGCGCCGACAGAAATGAAGGACGTGAAATATTGCTTCTCGTTTATAACCGATCCTTCGAGCTGGCATTCCAAAAAGAAGATCGTCACGCCCGACGATATCAAGGGCATCAAAATGCGCCCGTCCACCGCGACTATCGGCAGTTGGATCGTGCAGCTCGGCGGCACCAATGTGCAGGCGGGCGCACCGGAAGTGCGCGATGTGCTGGAAAAGGGCGTAGCCGATGCGGTGATCTTCCCATGGGGCACTACCATCGCTTACGGCGTCGACAAGGTGACGAAGTTTCACATGGATGCGTCGATATCGACTGCGAGCTTTCAATGGCTGATCAACCAACGAGCTTATGACAATTTATCTCCGGCTCAAAAGAAGATGATCGACGAACATTGTACGACGGAATGGGCCGGCAGATTCGCCGGCCCATGGGGCGATTTTGAGCGAGCGGGCCTCGCCAAACTGAAGGAAATGCCCGGCCACGACGTGTATCAGATTACACCCGAGCAACTGGCTGCCTGGAAAAAGTCAACTGATCCGTTGCGCCAGGCCTGGGCAAACAGTGTGAGGAAGAACGGAGCGGATCCTGATAGGATCGCACAGGAGTTTGCAGATGCTCTCAAGCAATACAATGCGGGCTACTAGCTGAACTGTACGGGTCGGACGAGGATCGACGCACCATACCTGACGCTTCCGGCCGTGCTGATACGAGAAGCCGCGGGCCGATTAAAGCGACCTTTTGATCTGGGCTTGCAAATGGCGCACGCCAGGCGCGAAGCAAAGAACGCACCACGTAAATGACAGCAAGCTGAAACTAAGATCATCAAGACAAGACAGAAACTGACGGAAACACTGCCTACACAGCTTCACAGATCTTTTTGAGCAACCGTGCCGAGACGGATCTTAAAATCTTGAGTTCGGATGGAGTCAGCTCGGCCAGCAGCCATTTCTCAAGTTCAATCGCCTTCGGAACAATTTTTTCATAGGCGGCTTCTCCCTTCGCGCTTAAGCGCAGCACGATACGTCGACGATCATCCGGATCAATCCGACGATTGATCAGGCCCAGTTCGGCTAGCTCGTTGATGGCGCGCGTCACCTGAACCGCGTCCATCGTCGCGAGCCGGCCGACCTCGCGGCCGGATAATGGACCATCGGAGCCTACTCTTACCATAACGCGCCACGCCACGAGCGACATTCCGTAGTGACGGTTGTAAAAGTCGAATAGGGCCAGACTGATATAGTTCGCAGTGAATGCGAATTGATATGGCAGCCAATCATCGAGCCTGAACGTGGCGCTGGACCGAGGAGAGTTCGCCTTCCGAGGAGATCCGTGACGAGACAAGGTCCGAACCTCCTCCAAGACAGGCGAAACGCTGTCCGGATTGGCGCCTCGCCGGATGGTCACTTCAGATTTTGAAGACCCGCTGCGCGTTGTTGCCACGGATTGCTATGGCCTGTTCCGACGACAACGAATCAACACGAGCAAGACACCCCTTCATATCACCGATGTTGTGGGGGTAGTCTGATCCATAGAATATCTGATCGATTCCGGCAACTGAGATCAGAAGATCGAGCGCGTCCCGGCGATAGACCACGGCATCGTAATAGATTTTCTTGAGATATTCGCTCGGGGCGATCGAAATCTTCGTGCGGATTGAAGGCATTCTATCATAGCAGATATCTAAACGTCCTGCGAGATAAGGAAGGGTGCCACCACCGTGCGAGGCGATTAGCTTCAAATTTGGGAAGCGATCGAAGAAGCCATCGAAGATCATACGGCTGACGGAAAGCGCGGTGTCAAAGGTGAATCCGAGCGACCCAATAAGTTGGTAAGGGCCGGCATCAAGTTGGTCCGCTCCTGGAGGCGTCGTTGGATGTAGCAGCACCGGTAGCGCGCGCTTGTCGATCTCCCTCC
>NZ_JBFWPA010000256.1:2176-5096 GCF_050250235.1 Pseudorhodoplanes sp. | reverse complement strand
TCTACTGCTCGCCTTCGTCGGGACAGGTAGCAGCTTTCTGGCATTTTCTGTGATCGCAGCAAAGCGAGGCGTCTCATCGACATCGTACCCCCAAAAGGGAATCTACTATCTCGGCGGCTTGACCGAAGGGGGCGAGACCTTCGTGGCGTTCGCGGCAATGTGCCTCCGGCCGGCGAGCTTTGCCGCCATCGCCTGGGTTTTCACGATCCTTGCTCTCATCACCACGGCGACGCGCTGGTGGTGGGGGTGGCGTATCTTCTCGGAGAGAAAATTATGAGACTTGGCATCGCGCTGTCGTTCGCAGGACTGATCTTCGCAGGAACCGTCCCCACCGTGGCAGCAGGAGACGCGATCGCGATCAGCCGCTTTTCGGATGGCGCACTCAACGCCTGGGAAAGCCGCTCGTTCAAGGGAGAGACGAGCTACACATTCGCTATCGATCCAGAGATCAATTCGGCGGTCCTAAAGGCCGTTGCGGACGCTTCCGCATCCGGCCGCTTCCGAAAGATTAAGATCGATTTGAGCAAAACCCCTTTTCTTAACTGGTCGTGGAAAGTTACCAACATTTTCCCTGGCATTGATGAGCGAACAAAAGCCGGCGACGATTTTCCCGCGCGGATTTATGTCGTTGTCGAGCGCGGCATCCTGGGGACCAGTTCCCTATCGCTCAACTATGTCTGGGCGAGCCAACATCCCGCCGGAAGCCTTTGGCCGAGCCCCTTTACAAAACAGGTTCATCTCTTCGCGATCGACTCTGGTACTCAAACCTTAAACAAATGGGTCCGCCACAAGCGCGATCTTAGGGCCGACCTGAAGAGGGCGTTCAGAGAAGACATCTCAGAAATCGACGCTGTCGCCCTAATGACGGACGCCGACAACCATGGTGGCCGTGCCGAGGCGTTCTATGGCGAGATTTGGTTCAGCACGGAATAGATGAAACGCTCGGCATCAAATGGAAAATTAGTAGGGGGCGATTGCGAAACGCGATGCATATCGTGCTGCTCGGTGGTGGTCATGCACACCTCGAAGTCCTCAGACGGTTCGGACGCCGTCCCCAACCGGGCGTGCGACTGAGCTTGATCACCAAGGGTGCGCACGCGCCATATTCGGGAATGCTGCCCGGCTTCGTGGCCGGTCACTACTCGGCGGACGAGATCCACGTTCCACTTGCGCCGCTGACGCAACGAGCCAACTGCGCGCTCGTGGTAGCAGAGGCTACGAGACTGGACGCTGAACGACGCTCGATTCTGCTCAGCGACGGCCGCGAAATCGCGGGGGATGTCATCTCGATCAACACGGGAGCCGTGACGGATTGTTCCACCGGAACGTCCGCTGAACGATGCGTTGCGGCCAAGCCCATTGATGACTTCGCGCAGGACTGGACGCGGCTGATGGACGTGATCGAAGCCGATCCAACTCTGCGAATTGCGGTCATAGGTGCCGGGGCCGCAGGCGTAGAACTCGCTCTCTCGATCCAGCATCGATTGATGCAGATGCCTTTCGCTGGAGGCCGAATTGCCGAAAGCAGGGTTTCACTGGTTGGTGGCGACGACATCCTGCCGAGTTTTCCCGCCAAGGTAAGGCAACGAGTTGCTCGGCTCCTGCGAGGGCGCGGGGTGACGTTCCTATCCGGGCCTGACATTGAAGTGATCGCGACACGCGGTCTTTCCGGCGCCGGATTTCAACATGTCCTTGTTTGGGCGACCGGCGTGCGTCCTGCGAACTGGCTCACGCGGTCAGGTTTGGCCCTTGACCATGCCGGCTTCGTCGCAGTCGATCGCCATTTGCAGTCGAAGTCTCATGAGGGCATCTTTTGCGCAGGCGATGCGGCTGGCTTGGTGGACGGTCCTCAGCCTAAAGCCGGAGTCATTGCTGTGCGCCAGGGACCGGTCCTTGGTGAGAATCTGCGCCGATATGCTTCCGGTCGGCAGCTTCAGTCCTTTGCTCCCCCAAAGATCTGGCTGAGCCTCATCTCAACAGGCAACCGTTATGCAGTGGCGTCTCGCGGCAAATGGTCGGTAGAGGGACGTTGGACTTGGTATTGGAAAGACTGGATCGATCGGCGTTTCGTCCGGAAATACAAACAATGATCCTCGCAGAGCGATATTCGGACGAAGCGCATGATCGAACATCGAGGAAGCCCGCATGAGTCTCGCGCCGCTCAAGAACATCAGGGCCTGCGTCTTCGACGCCTACGGCACACTGTTCGATTTTTCCTCCGCGGCCAAAGGGTGCAAGGATGTGCTCGGCGAGAAGACCGAGCCGCTGACCGCGCTCTGGCGCGACAAGCAGCTTCAATATACATGGCTCCTCGCCGCGCAGGGGCGGCACGCGGACTTTCACCGCGTGACGGGCGACGCGCTCGATTTCGCTCTGGAGACCTTGGGCATCGCCAGCCCCGGCCTGCACGCGCGCCTGATGGGCCTTTATCTCGCCCTTCACGCCTTTCCGGAGGTGCCGGAGGTCCTGCGCCGGCTCAAGGCGGCCGGGCTGCGGCTGGCGATCCTATCGAACGGCACGCCGGCGATGCTTGACGCCGCGGTCCACGGCGCGGGCCTCGGCGGACTCTTCGACGCGGTGCTCTCCGTCGAGGAGGTTGGGGTTTTCAAGCCGAATCCCAAGGTCTATCAGCTCGCGGTGGAGCGACTTCGTCTGCCTGCATCGGCGCTGTCGTTCCAGTCGTCCAACGCATGGGATGCCCATGCGGCATCGGCATTCGGAATGCGGGTCGTCTGGTGCAACCGGTACGGGCAGCGACCCGAACGGCTTCCGGGAAAGCCCGATTGCGAGGTGACGTCGCTTTCCTCTTTGCCCGAGCTGGTAGCGTCTCCCTAAGGCAGATTCTGCCCGAATCGGATCGGTTGGGGCGACAAGAGCAGGATCAAGCCGTTGAATTTGTGAAGCCGAATCGACGCCGATA
>NZ_JBFWPA010000256.1:0-2076 GCF_050250235.1 Pseudorhodoplanes sp. | reverse complement strand
GCGTGCGACACTTCCGGCTCGCTTTTCACCGCCAATTACACGAATTCATCTTCTTCGGCCTCCATTGGCTTGCGATCGTGGCCGAAAAGCATAGTTTTTTAGATGGTCAGGCCGCCGCTCGGAAAAGCAATTTGAGATGGTTGCGTGCCCCCGCAGCAGCCGCAGTTCGGATCGCGGGTCACAATCAGCTTGGGCAGAGTCTCAGCCGCCCAGGAGGGGCGCGACAGCACGTCCGTGACGACCGCTTGTGCGGGCGCCGATCATCAGTCGTCGCGTTCTGTCTCCGAAAGAGCGAGCGCATGCGCACCTCACCGGAAGAAGACGTATTTCACGAGGGCAGCGATCGCCAGCACCAGGACGAGAATGCCGATAAGGCTGGCGAGGCCCATGCCCCATCCCATGGCTCCCATCATGTCGTGCATCATTGGGACCTCCTCTCATTCGGCGGCCGCCTTGACGCTGGCTGGACCCCGTTCGATGACCGTCTCATCGGCGACCACACTCCGCGGCAACCGCCAGCCCTTGATCAGCCCGTAGACGGCCGGGATCACGACCAGCGTCAGCACGGTCGAGGAGACCATGCCGCCGATCATCGGCACCGCGATGCGCTGCATCACTTCCGAGCCCGTGCCGGTGCTCCACAGGATGGGGACGAGGCCGGCCGTGATCGCAATGACCGTCATCATCTTTGGCCGTACCCGTTCGACAGCACCGAGCATGATCGCCTGATAGAGATCCGTCCGGGTGAAGGGCCGTCCTTCCGCCTCTCGCTCAGCCTTCAGTTCCGCCATCGCCTGTTCGAGATAGATCAGCATGATGACGCCGGTCTCGGCGGCGACGCCGGCAAGGGCAATGAAGCCGACGGCCACGGCGACCGACATGTTGAAGCCGAGCCACCACATCAGCCAGAAGCCGCCGACCAACGCGAAGGGCAGCGACAGCATGACGATGAGCGTTTCCGTCAGTGCCCGGAAGTTGAGGTAGAGCAGCAGGAAAATGACCAGCAGTGTCACCGGTACGACGATCTTCAGCCGCGCCTCGGCGCGCTGGAGATACTCGAACTGGCCGCTCCACGCGACATAGGTGCCGGGCGGCAGCTTGACCTCGTTCGCGACGACCCGTTGCGCCTCGGCGACATAGCCACCCAGGTCCCGACCGGCGATATCGACGAAGACATAGACCGCGAGCTGGCCATTCTCGGTGCGGATCGAGGTGGCGCCGCGCGTGAGCTCGACCTTGGCGACTTCGCCCAGCGGCACCGTTCCACCACCCGGTAACGGCACCTGCACATCGCGGGCGATCGACTGCGGATCGCTCCTGAAGTCGCGAGGATAGCGGATGGTGACAGCGTAGCGCTCGCGGCCCTCGACTGTGGTGGTCACCGTCTCCGCCCCGAGCGCGCTTGCGATCACGCCTTGGACGTCGCCGATGGCCAGTCCATAGCGCCCCAGCACGTCGCGGTCCGGCACGATGTCGAGATAATAGCCCACGAACACCCGCTCAGCATAGGCACTCGATGTGCCTGGCACCGACCGCAGCACCCGCTCGATTTCACGGGCGCTCTGCTCCATCTGGGTGAGATCGGTGCCGAACACCTTGACCCCGACCGGCGTGCGGATGCCGGTCGCCAGCATGTCGATACGGGCACGGATCGGCATGGTCCAGGCGTTGGAGACGCCGGGAAATTGCAGCGCCTGGTCCATCTCGGCCTTCAGGTTGTCGATGGTGACGCCTGGCCGCCATTCACCCTTCGGTTTCAGATTGATGATGGTCTCGAACATCTCGGTCGGCGCCGGATCGGTCGCGGTCAGCGCACGCCCCGCCTTGCCGTAGACCGAGGCCACCTCCGGGAAGCTCTTGATGATGCGGTCCTGCATTTGCAGCAGCTCAGCGGCCTTGGTGACGGAGATCCCCGGCAAGGTGGTCGGCATGTACATCAGCGTCCCCTCGTCGAGGCTCGGCATGAACTCCGACCCGAATTGGCGCGCCGGCCAGACGGTGATGCCAAGCGCAATGAGCGCGACGAGGATGGTGAGCGTCTTGGCCTTCAGGACACCGCGAATAACCGGGCGGTAG
>NZ_JBFWPA010000255.1:0-5172 GCF_050250235.1 Pseudorhodoplanes sp. | reverse complement strand
TTTTCCGTGACGCTCACGACCCAGGCTTTTAACCCACGCCGCTCACGGTGGTTTGCCACCTGCTCCTGCAAGCCGATGGCGAGGGGCCTACCCTCATCTCTTACGCCGCTTGCTGCGGCACACTGAAATCCGATACCCACAGCGCATTCGGTCGATCCGCCACGAATTGCCGGTTGACCTTGTCGAGCGGACAGGACGCCGCCTTGTCGCTCACCGTCGGTTTGACAGGCTTGCTGCGCACGACGCCCTGCTGGCCCATGGCCCGCATCAGCCGCTCGATCGTGCAGCGCGCCACAGTCTCGCCTTCCCGGATCAATTGTCGCCACATCTTCCGCGCGCCATAGACGCCGAAGTTCTCGTCGAAGACGCACCGGATTTTTTCGCAGAGCGCGGCGTCGCGCCTGGCGCGAGGCGAAAGTTTTGCGGGATCGCGGCGGCCCGCGGCCCGCGCGTGGTAAGTAGAAGGGGCGATCGGCAACACCTCGCAGATCGGCTCGACCCCATGCGCCTCGCGATGATCGTCAATGAAGGCGATCATGGCTTGAACCGGCGGTCGAGCTCCGCCTGCGCAAAATACGCCGACGCCTTACGCAAAATCTCGTTGGCCTGGCGCAGCTCGCGGTTCTCCCGCTCAAGCGCCTTCAGCCGCGCACGCTCGTTGCTGGTCAGCCCGGCGCGGTCGCCCGCGTCCCGTTCCGCTTGCCGAATCCACCGGCGCAAACTCTCTCCCGTGCAGCCAATCTTCGAGGCGATCGACAAAATCGCCTCCGATTCCGAGCCGTAGTCCCCCCGGTGCTCCCGCACCATCCGATCCGCACGATCCCGAACCTCAGGTGTTCGCTTCCATAGCCCCAATCTCTCAAGAGTTGGAGCCTCCGGCATATGTGGAACGGCCCTGGAGGCAAGGATCTTTTTCGAACAACTCAGTCTGCTGGAACGGTGCAGTCATATGTCCGGCCTGTCTGCGCGGTCATAGACCGCTGGCCTCGATGAAGTCCGCGATGCAGAGGGCTTGATCAAACCCACGCGCTATGAGCGCATTGCCGGAATGGCCTCATCTGCATTTGTGGAACGGCCCTGGAGGCAAACCCGGGGCGGTTACATCATGGACAACTACGCCACCCACAAAACCGCGAAGGTCAAAGCATGGTTGGCGCGGCGGCCCCACTACCAAGCGCATTTCACGCCGACTTCAGCGTCATGGATCAACCAGGTGGAGCGATGGTTCGCTGAGCTGACGCGCAAAAAAACTGCCACGCGGCGTTCATACCTCCACAGCGCAACCCGAAGGCGACATCCGCGCCTTCATCGAGCGCCACAATGAAAATCCCAAGCCCTACAAATGGACAAAATCCGCCGACGAAATCCTCGCCTCGATCAAGCGTTTCCGCCAGAAAACCCAGCAAATATTATGCAGCACACTTTAGATTCAGGTGACTAGACTTTATTTACGTAAGGCGGCATTGACCCGCCGCGTACGAGCCACTTGTAAAGTTCATCTTGCATACGAGCTATCCGCATCCAAGAGAACTTTTGGGCAACAAGGCTACGGCCCATCTGGCCACGGGCACTGAGAGCCGAGTCATCCAGATGAGCGACGAGGATTCGTTTTATATCTTCTGGGATCGTCGTAATTTCCACTGCGGCTTCCGCCTCGAACCCTTCTGGTAGGTTGCATGCTTTCGTCATAAAAACCGGCAGACCGTAAGACCAAGCTTCCAGTACCGCAACCGGCAGACCTTCTGAATAAGATGGCAGAATGAAAGCGTCGGCATGCGCAAAGACCCCCGCCTTCGCATCACCATGCTGTGGGCCTGGAAAAACGACGTCGTTGGAAAGTCCCTGACGCGCCACCATTTCCTCAAGAATAGCTCGATGGCCTCCATCATCCCACCCCGCCAACATAAGACGCCATTCGGATGCGAGCTTCGGCGCGTCCGCCTTGAAAAGCGCCCATGCCTCAATCAGTTCCCTAAGCCCCTTCTTTGGATGTATACGTCCCAGAAATAGTAGGGTTTTCCGATCTCCAGCATAGAAAAAACTTGGCCTTTCCGGTATTTCGTCCAGCTTGGGAAGCCCTACGCCATTCGGAATTATAGCAACTGGGTTAGATAACCCTAGTTTCCGTATGGAAATAAGTTCTGATTCGTTGAGGGCGTGAAGGCAATTAGCGCCCTTAAGATTCGCGTCCTCATAGATCAACCCTGCTATGCGCTTTTTCCATCTCGAGTTAGAGATAGCCCACGAATCAAGCATCCCGTGTGGAGTAATTACGACAGGTAGGTTAGTGCAATGCCGCCAAGCAGAAACTTGACGGGAGATTGCGAGCCATAACCCATGTTGATGCAATAAGTCATGATTCCCTGCCATTAACGCGCGCCCGAGCTGGGGAGCATAGCCCAGTTTGGTTGGGCCTAGAGTGCAATAAGTAGTAGTGTCCAAGGTCGACCATTCACTAATGTCCTCGTCGGTAAATCGATCGCGCAGTCCGTACATCGTTAGCCTGTAACAGCTAATATCATTTATAGATTTTGCTGCATTTAATATTGCATGGGAAACGCCTCCTCCAGAGCGTGAAATACTTCCGGCTACTATGCCGATTGAAATTTTTGGGATGCCCGGGGGTTGCTCCCTCATTGCCTAACGGACCGCTCCTGTCTCACGGATGAAATATGCTAATTGATGCGGAAGGGCTTTGATTGGTTTCGCTGGGACGCCGGAATATAATTGATAGCCTTGGCTTGGCTGTCCGCGAAAGACGCTTCCCGCGCCAATTACGCTCCCATCTGGAATAATCGAACCCTTTAGGATGATGCATGCAGATCCAACAAGACAATGTTTGCCAATAATAATAGGCGCAGACTCTTGACGGTTTGCTACTATATTTATGCCGTGTGTAAGCAGCTGACAATTGAATCCCGCGATTGTTGAGAACGATCCAATACACACCGTATTTGTACAATCAATGATGTGGCGCGATGTCAAAGCGCTGTCGCGCTCCATAATAAGCTCTGATCGTCGTCCGACATCAGCAACAAAATGTTCCCCACTGTCGAGCATTCCAAATACCCAATTAAATGTTCCGATCGACGCATTTGCACTAAGCTCTAACCGATGAAGATTACGAATGACCGAAAAGTGTCCGATGCGACTGTCTGGACCGAGCTCGGCCTCAATTACTCTCAGGTAAATAATGCCAATATTCGCACGGCTGTCGATGCTGTACCCGAGAACATGGCGATATAGCCATCGGCGACAGCGGACACCTAAGAGTGCACCTAAAATTAGCACCAGTAAACATCGGCAAACTGTTGGCAGAGCTGCGTTACGCATCTGCAATCGCCGCAATTAAACGTTCCTGATAGCGTTCCCAACAAAAGTCCTGAGCCCGCTTTCGGGCCGCTCTCGACATGTTCTCGCGCAGAGCGCGGTCTTCAACGATTCGCTCAATGGCGTTCGCTAGCGCCACCGGATCACGGGACGGAACGATGAAGCCTTCCACACCATCCCGCACCACCGAACCCGATTCGTAAGTCGTGACTATCGGTAGGCCCGCCCCAAGGGCCTCATAGGTCACCCCAGCTGATCCTTCTGCTAGAGAGGGCAAAACAAGTACATCGGCTTTGATGAACTCGTTTGGAATATCTGCTCGGGCTACCCGTCCAAGGAATGTAATTTCCCCGCACTCGGGAAATTCACGGACAACGCGGCTAGCGTGCCCCGCAAGTATAAAGCTGTATTCTCGCCCGCGTTCTCGAAGTATTTCCGCACTCATTGAGTAATAATGAGCGCCTTTACGTAACACTGCGCCCCCAGCAAAAAGAATGCGGCCTGGCTGAGGTCTCGACTCAAGTGTGAACCATCTATCATGAACAGAATACGGCACAATTCTTGTCCGCTCCTCGGGAATGGAAAAATTATCTACGAGATCTCTCTGAACAAATTGAGATGGACAAAGAAATAAATCGGTATATGCCAACATTAATTCGGGAAAGCCAGGGGCTCCAACGGCATCTAACTCTTGAGGCCAAGACGGATAGGACCGTTGTTCGCGCGCAATAATACTCGGTGACGAGAGCGCAATGTTGACGTCGGATATTACCTTTATACCTTGGCGTCGCGCTTCAATTAGCAGCGAGTGGCCATGTCCAAAAACAGATAAGATATGTGTTGCATTACCGAAACCGTGCGTAACCATGGCTGCCCCGGTTCGTGACCAGTGATTTTGCCGCGCGCGAATAAGTTCGGTTGGGTCATTTGCAAAGAGCTCGAGGAACTGCCCCCAGAGTGATGGAGCATCAAATGTATGTGTTTTTTTAATTATATTACGCGGAAGTTTGCGGTTAGCCAGACGGCTAAGCCTACCACCCAAGACGGGCAGAAAAGTACCCATACGCGCTAGCTTCCCAAAGCCGCGATCCGCACACAAGTCCGTATAAAACGCTTCTAAGACCCCCTCTCGAGCGAGTGCTGAAGGAATTGCATAGTTACGTAATGCGCCGAGATGCACGACAATGACTTTCATCTGTCGATTTAACTTTGAATAGCTAGTCATAAGAGGGTGGCCCGGAGGTAATTACCCACGCCTGACGTCAGCGTTACGATCGCGGCGGCTCAGGTGGTGACTGTATGGAAGTTTGTCTGGAAGGGTCCAACGTCGTCGAGAGCCGCGATGTCGACCGTGGTGCGGACTGCGGTTTCGTAATCGGCGACCCAGATGGCGCGGTAGCCGTTCGTCACCTTGCGCTGGATCACGGCAGGGCCCAGTGCCCGTTCGGTGGCGTTGTTGGTTGCTTCGTTGCTTCGACCTTTCCGGCGAAAGCGCAAAACGTCGTGGCTGAACGCCGTCGAAGGCTTCTTCTCGACCATCACCCGTCGAAAAATCCGCCGCGGCGTCTTCAAGTCCGTGCCCCAACTTGAAGCCGAGATCGCTCGCTACATCAGGGAGCACAACAAATCTGCGCAGCCCTTCGTCTGGACAAAGCCGGCAAAGGCCATATTCGACAAGCTCGCGGAGGTTCCTGAACCTTCCGTCTGTGTCAGTGCACTAGCCCATCTTATTCGTGACGGCGCCGTTCGAAGGCTGGCGAGCATAGCATAGGTGGCTGAAACGGCGTAGGATTCGGTTGCTGACACCAACCCGTTCCGCTTCGACCTCACAGCCACGCCCGC
>NZ_JBFWPA010000254.1:0-5187 GCF_050250235.1 Pseudorhodoplanes sp. | reverse complement strand
TCGTCACCTTCTTTTGACGCGGCCAAGGTTGACTGCAAGTGCCACCCCTACGATGAGCGCGGCACCGTTGACATACTCGGCAAGATAGGGAGGCGCCCCCGCAATGGCGAGACCGCTGTTAATGGTCGCGAGCAGAAATAGCGCCACGATCGTTCCGCCAACGTTGTACTGGCCCGGTTTGATCGCGGCGGCGCTCAGGAAGGCCGCTGCAAGGGCTGGCAGCGTTAGCGTTTCGCCAATGCGTGGATCTGCTCCCCCTGCGCGGGCCACCTGCAGAACTCCGGCGATCCCAGCCAAGCCGCCAGCGGCGACAAATGTGAACCCGAGAATGAGCTTCGTGCGCAGGCCAATCAGTGCAGCTGCCTCCCGATTAGAGCCTAGCGCGTATATGTATCGCCCAGCTGGCGTATGGACCAAGACGTAGTAGACGACCAGTGCGACACCTAGGAGCACGTAGGCAGTGTTAGGAACACCGAAAGTGTTTCCGGACCCAAAGCGCGTCAAAATGTGCGGAATATTGCTGACCTGCGCCGTGCCGCCGGTGACCTGCGTGACTACGCCACCCACAATTGCTGCCGTTCCGAGCGTCGTGATCACGGCGTTTGTGCCCACTTTCGTGATGAGAACGGCGTTCGATGCGCCCACAAGGACGCCTAGCGACACTCCCGCTGCCATAGCCATCCCAAGCGGTGTACCGTTGGACAGCAACTTAGCGCAAATTACTGCCGACAAACCGGCGCTTGCCCCTACCGACAAATCCCACTCGTTGCACACAAGCGGTATGAGTGCAGCCAGCGCGACGAGCGCAAGCACGGACTGGTTCCCAAAAATGACCTGAAGATTTGCGAGTGTCGGAAATGTATTTGCCGTCTTGGGATACACCGAAAAGAAGACGCAGACACCAATCAGTAGGATTAGCAGTGCATAAGCCTCCAAGTAGCGAAGCCAGCGGGAACCGCTGCGCTTTGTGTCACGCGGCGTCTCACGCACGCTCGCCTCCTCTTGAGGCCGTTTGTCTGTTTCCCTGGTAATTTGATTCATCCCTCTAGTTCCTCGATTGCCTGTTCCAGGCTACGGTCGTCCCCTGTGTGAGTTTCAAGCTCGAGCGCGATTGCTCCCTTTTTCATGACTACGATGCGATCGCATACCGCCTCGAGCTCGCTCACATCCGAGGTGACGAGCATTACACTCGTGTTTTCATCGGCCGCCTGCTGAATGAGCTCGTAAATCCCTGCCCGAGCCCCAACGTCAACCCCCTGGGTGGGTTCATCGAGCAGAAGAACCCGCGGCTTACGTCTCATCCAGCGAGCAATGAGAACCTTTTGCTGGTTCCCGCCGGAGAGAGATGCAAGCGGAGCGGCAGGACCGCCACACTCAACGCCAAACAGTGAAATCAGCTCGCGACTGTCGCGTCGCTCCCTCCCCGCACTTAGCCGACCGCGCCGCCAGTACCGATTGAGGCTTGCGATCGACAGGTTTTCAGAAACAGTCAAATCGAGAAAGGCAGACTCAACCAGTCGGTCCTCTGGGACATACCCGAACTCGGCCCGTTTTGCGTCGCTCGGAGATCGAAAGTCCAGACGCCGCCCCTCCCCGTCCTCGAGAAGTCCCCTCTCCAGTCGATCAATGCCGAACAGAAGCCGCAAGAGCGTGGTGCGGCCAGAGCCCAGTAGACCGATGATCCCAAGAACCTCTCCGAGGCGCAGCTCAAAGCTAGCATCCCTGACCGCTCCTCCAGCGAGGTGCTTTGCTCGCAGCGCAACCGGCGGGGCGGAGCCTGCATGCCGCCGTCGCATCGTCGTGCTTAGACTCTTACCTGCTATTGCCTCCGCTAGCGAGTCATAGGTGAAAAGGGACGTTGCCTGAGATACATGTACACGGCCATCACGCAACACCGTAATGCCATCGGTTGTCGAAAGGAGCTCGTCGAGCCTATGACTAACAAGTAGGATGGTTTGTCCTGAGCTCGCGAATCTCCTCAGAGCGGTCATCAATATCTGCACCTCGCTCTGTGGAAGCGAGGCCGTTGGCTCGTCAAGTATCAAGACGCCCTCGCCGTGTCCGTCAAGGTCCTGCAGTGCCCTCGCTATGGCGATCATTGCTCTTGTGGCAGGTCGGGCCTCCACCAACGCTTCCTCAGGTCGCGCCTGGATTCCAAACCTGGCCAACACACTTTCCGCATGGCGCCGCTGTACGCGCCAGTGAACCCTTCCCCCTCTTCCCTGCTCAAAACCATGGCCCAGCGCCAGATTTTCCGCTACGGTCAGGGACGGAAACACGGAGTTCTGCTGGTGCACCACCCGTAGACCCGCCCGCTTAACGTCACTAGGCGCCGCGGATTTCGCCGAGAACCTTCGCCCATAGACCGAAAACGTACCCGTATCGCCCTTCAACACACCGGCGAGAATCTTAATTAGGGTGGACTTACCTGAACCGTTGCCTCCAATAAGTCCGTGTATTTCACCGGTCTCTGCTGCAAACGACACGTCACTTAGCGCAGTAGTAGATCCGAAGGCTTTCGAAAAACCAGAGATCTCTAGGGCAGTCACTTTAGGTCGTCTCCGACTTCGTTCCGCGCTTGTGCTGATGAGGTCCGAGCGTACACACGGGGGGACGCCGACCTCAGCCGGCTACCTATTTCTCCAAAACACCGATACGAGGGTTCTCGCCGGAGGCAAGAAGAGCGCCTACTTCGGCTGCAGCGCGGTGACCGCTCTCGACAGCGCCCTCCATCCAGCCGGCCCACCCGGTGGCGGTGTCGGAGCCAGCAAAGAATATTCTTCCCTCGGCTTTCTGCATCTCACTCGCGAACCGCATGACCTGGCCGGGGCGGTACGCCAACCATGTTCCCTGGGAATACCTATCTTTTGTCCAGTCGTGACCTTCGCTGGCGATGACCTTGGCATTCGGAATGAACTCTCGAACAGCCTGTTCGACCTGTGCGCCATCGGTAACGTCGAAGACGCCGGCATCATCCCCAAACCCGACGATCAGGTTTCCCTCAGTCAGGCGGTACTCAGTTTGCATCCATTTCGCCTTAGTCTGGTAGCCCATGCCGTAGAAGTATCCGGGCACGTCTTCCACAAGAGCCCAAAACTTCGGACTGTGTCCAGCTTGCTTTTCCTTTGCCATTCGGGCCTTAGGCTCGCCTAGACTTGGCCGAAACTCAACATCCTCCCACGTATTGATTGGTGCGGCCAGAACCACAGCGCTCGCAGTGAACACGTCGCCCGTTCCGGTAGACAGCTTCACGCCTTCCTTGTGACTTTCAATTGAGGTCACCGGGCACTCCAGGGCCAGGTCGGCGCCCGCGTCTGCGAACATGTCACTAACAAGGCCGCGCGTCCCCGCCGCGAATTTCTCACTCAACGCTACGTACCACGCAATTGCGCTGTTGTCAAAGCCCGCGATCCAAGACAGGACGTGCAGAGTAGACACGTCGCCAGGGGCGCAGCCGAAGTAGAGCGACACCCAGGACAAAAGAAACTCAGAGACTCTCCTCGGAAGTTCTAGGGTCCCCAGCCACTCTGAAAAGGATACGTCGAGATCAGCCAGGTCTTGCTGATCAAGCGGTGCCTCACCGAAACGAACCCGCTGTGACGCAGAGTCTACGGCAACGAGAGCACGCTCAAATGCAAGCCACTCATCGACCGGGATGGGGAGTGGTCCACCGTATGACGTATCACCGAACGCCCACTTCCATTCGGTGCCCGTCGGGCTGAGAATCAGATCGTGACCGTAGCGCTCGATCTCAGCCGCGATCTGTGGCTGCCAAGCGGTGGCGATCCATGTGCCACCAAACTCGACCGAGCAACCCGTGTCGCCAAACTCTTTGAACCACGTTCGACCTCCAAGGCGGTCCCGGGCCTCAAGCAGAAGAACGCCGTGACCTTGATCACAAAGATCTCTGGCGGCGGTGACGCCCGCGAAGCCACCCCCAATTACAATTGCATCGTAATCCCTCGGCATGATCGCGCCCTTTCAGTAAATCGAGTTCCAGTAGCGAGATCCCTATTAAAAACGCCACCGAAAACGGTCGCCACCAGTAGATCGATCGATTTGTGGACCGACAACTAGACGATCGTCTAATGGGACGGTTCAAGAGCGAGACGCAAAGTGGTCACCTCGCTGCCGCGATCTTCTCCGCAGGGCTGCAGGTCATCTAGGGCCTCTAAAGCTAGCCACAATTCCGCAACATCTGCGGTATTTTTCAGACTTCTTCCGGTGAGCTCTTCAACCCTCTCGATTCGGTACACTAGAGTCTGCTTATGTATGTACAGTTCCTGCGCGGCATACTTCCATGAGCGGTTTCGCCCTAGGAACGATTTTAGGGAAGGAATAAGGTCCGCACCATGCTCGTTGTCGTACGCAAGTACCGGACGGAGAACCCTTTTAACCAAAGCCCGGGCGTCCGCGACGGACCTCGGACCGACAAAGGCTGAGGCTTCCTCGTATTTCAGGATGGCGACGCCGGTTCTCTTTGCGCGCTCCAAAGCCCAGCGGGACTCATACGCTGCTGCAGAGACGTCGCCGTCCCACTCAAAGCTGCCGCTGACCCCGACCGTGGCCTTATCCGCGAGCCACGTTAGCCACAATGCGCAATTGACCTTAGTGCACATAATAAGAGACTCCATGCTGCTCCACGAGCTGACGAGTCCTGGTGCTTGCTCGGGACGAAGTTGCGCGAGAGACGTTCCCCACTGCGAGTGCGCCGCCTCAATCGCCAAGAGTACAAACGGACCGCCAGGAAGCCCGTATCGGCCTAGTCTTGCGTCATTTTCCATCAGCACCGTATTTCCGGCGATCAATTGCGACAACAACACTCCACTTGACTCTAGAGTCTCTTCCCTCGATGCGCATTGTCGATCAACCCCGAGTGCTACGATCGCAGCAACGTGCTGCAGCACTGAATACGACGGCACCTGATCGAGGAACGGTGCCACAATGAGTGCTGTAGGGCAGCGTGTTGGCGATTCCAGCATGAGGACTGGTCTTTTCTCCTTTAGGCGCAGAAGTCCACGCGGAGAGGTGCGCTGCAAGCTCCAGGCATGAAGCGCAGCTTCAACTACAGAGCCACTCGCGCCAAATGCACCGCTGACAATGGGTGCGTCAGACTCGGTGGAGACGACCACCAGACCGCATTGAATCTCTTGCTCCATAGCTGAAATGATCTCACTGGCCGACGCA
>NZ_JBFWPA010000253.1:0-5200 GCF_050250235.1 Pseudorhodoplanes sp. | reverse complement strand
TGGTCTGAAGACGACCTGGCCGAGGAACTCGGTTGCCCGTCGTCGGAAGTGCAAGCCTGGTTCAGCGGAGGGAAGCATCCGCCGCTCGCTGTCGCGGCCTGGATCGAGGCGTTAGTGAAGGCACACCGGTCCGTACCTGCGCCGAACCTCGGCCGGAGTTTTTCCGGCAAGGAACCCACGCTCGTACGCAGTGCGCAGATCGTTCTCCCGCACGAACCTCCCGGATATTCCGCATCACGTCCCGCGCAGCGGCGTTCGAGGCGGCCGTTCGTTTCGGCTTCCGTTTCGTCGTCGCCGGTTGCACCACTTCCATTTGCCGAGAAAGGATCAAGCCATGCCACATATCCGCTTTGAAGAACCCGTGACGGTCCTGGTCGGAATGGGTTTGCCCGTTCGGATCGAGACCGTAATGGAAGCCTACGCGCTGCTCCAGGACTGGCCCCCTGCCAGCCGCAACGGCGCGCATGCCGTCGCACTCAACGCCTGCAAGGCGGGGCTTGCCGGCGAGATCGATGCCGAGACCGTGCGGGCGACATTCGTCGCCTTCGCGCGCCGACATGACATTCTTGTTCCCGATGCCGCGTCGCTCCCGCTGTCGAATGCTGCCCGACCGATCCTGCCGGCGAACAGCGGCATGTTTTAGCGGACAATACCGCAGGACGGGCTCCGCTACGCGGGCCGTGCGCCCGGATGGCGCGATTCCTGTCCAAGGATGATGCCGAAGCAGGCGGGGGCTCACGGGCGGGTCATCCAGCTTGCGATCACCTTGGGCGACTGTGACGATGCCGCCGACAACCACCCTCGATGCTGTCCGGATGCAGCCGTCTCGAGCGACCATGATCTTCAGATAGGCGCGAAACAGCGCTCGTCGATCAGCCCCCACGACTTGAAAGCGCTTCGGTCGCGGCGAACCCTGATGCTTCTCTAGGAATTCCACAAAGCGCGAGATCAGCGCCTCATGGCCGCCCGCGGCCACGATCATCCAGCGCCGGTATGCGTCGGCGGTGTCCATGTCTTTCACGAGCCATTCGGGAGGTTTGGCTGCGAGCGCCTCGAAGCAGCGAATGCGCGCGGCGGTCGACAGATTCGTGAGCGTCCTGCCCGAGCGGACATCGGCGACGACCGGCGTGCGCAGCACGCGGGAAACCGCGTCACTGGTTTTCGCCGAACCCTTGGCCGCCTCCACTCGGCATATATCCGCGATCGCGCGCTCCAGCCGCCGCACGGCCGCCTTGATCGAGGCCTTCGGCGCAGCACGCAGGTCGAACCCGCATCGTGCGCAAAAATGCTGCGGGACCAGCTCGCCCTGGTCGAAGGTCGCAATGCCGGCGTGGCAGGCTGGGCATCGATCGCGAAGGCCACAGCCATGCGCGAAGCACGACACACGCGATGCCAGCCGCCACTGCCGCCGGAAATACGGCGCATCGTCCGCAGCAAGGCATTGGGGGCAATACTGCATCCAGGTGGAACGGTTCCGGTGCGCGCTGTCGCGCAGCGGCAGCAGGAGCGGGGCCATCGCACCGCCGCTGGTCGTCATTCCCGATATGTCTTCGATCGCCAGACCCGTCTGATCGGCTAGCAATTTTGCGACGTGACGCGGAAGGCAAAGGTCGAGGCGCGGCGACCACATCCTCTCGTCGAACCCAAGGGCGCCAGCGAACGATCGCGGCGCGATGCCGTTCGCGAGTGCAAGACGATGGAGCCAGCTCGACAGCAGCTCGTCTGGGAGCGGGTCAACGGAAACCGGCCAGCGGTCCCGGGCGATGGCGAGATAACGCTCGCGGATCTCGACCGCGAATGCACTGCGCGCCGCGTCACCCATCACATCAGGTCGTCGCGCACCGGCGCCCGGCGGCGATTCGAGACCGGGACGTAGCGCAACGCCTCGATGCCCGACTTCGTGATCCGCTCCTCACCAGATCTCACCGCAGTCGACGCCGCCGCGGAGACGATCGCCACGATCTCCCCGATCAATCCCTCGGAGAGCTGGAAGATCGTTCGCGCCAAGGGTTCATCCGAGAGATCGGACGCGCGGGCAAGCGGAAACGCACTCTCGAGGCTGTCGAGCAGCGCAAGGAACTCCTCGCCATATTGCCATCGCGGCACGGCGTGCAGGTCGAACCGGGTCGCCATTTCCGCGGTCTGGTTGACGAAGTCATAGACGGCGACCTCGCCGATCAAAACCGGCGAGATGTCGAACTGGCGGCCCATCCTCCGAAGGAAGCCAAGCACGGCCTCGACATCGCGCGCCCGGCCGCGCAGAGCATTGTGGAACTCATCGAAGATCAGGATTCTGGGCTTCAGCCTGTCGAGCAGATGATCGACCTGCTCGGCCTTGCGGCCGACGTCCCGGCTGCTGCCCGTCGGCGCGCGCAACGCTTGCAGGATGCTGCCGTAGAAATGGGCGAGACCTGCGCCCTCGCGCGTCTGCACGACCCACACCTGCTGCTGGCCGGCTGTCCTCAGATGTCCTACGGCGAACCGTTCGGCGATCATCGTCTTGCCATTGGCATAGGGTCCGACCAGCATCAGGCCCCGGGTCCGCAACGACGGCGGCCGCGAGAGAAGCTCACCAAGGCGTGCATGCGCCGTGACCGCTACTTGGTGTCCGATCCACCGCGGCGCCTGGATGTAAGCGATCCGCTCGGCCGTGCTGTGGTCGAGGTGGGGACGAACATGATCGAGCAGATGGTTCGCCACGTCACCAATCCTCCACCGGCAGGCGGCGCTTTGGACGAACGGGATGATCGGCAGGCGCCGGCGCCGCCGACCGCATCGCGTCATAGGGCTTGGGCGCGTCTGCGGCGTGAGATTTGCGCACCGCATTGCGCAGCTCGGCCTTCGTCGGCTTCGTTCTGCCTGCGATCTCCGCGATCCGGCGGCGCAGCTTCACCTTCTCGACGTCCGTGCGCGCGTTCGCGCTACGTTGCTGCAGCCGGTCGGCCTCGTGTTCCCACAACGTCATCGGAACAAGCATACCGTCGCGCCGCTCCACAGATCGAAACTCCCTGGTTTCGGGATCGCGGGCATAGATGTGGCTGATGTCGCGCGGGTCGTATCGAAGCTCAAGCTTGCCCAGCCGGTCTCGCTGCGGAACCAGCTCGCCCAACCAGGCTGAGTAGTAGTCCAGCGCGAACATGCTGACGCCCTGCGGCGAGATGCGCCGCTCCGTGCCGGGCATGAATGCAAGCAGGACTCGCATAGCATTATCGTCGAAGCGTGCAAGATCGTGCGCCTGCCGGTCCCATTCCGACGCCGGCACCTTCAGCGTCCTCGCGTTCTGCTGTAAATTGTGATCGATCACCGCGAGCGCGACGCATCGCTCGAGATCGGCGAAGCTGAGACGCGCCCGCCGCTCAGCGGGATACTGGTCGCGGTCTGCCACGGACCGGCCCGTCGAGCCGGGCTGCGTTGCAAGAACCGCGTTGAGCTTCCCGAGCAGCCTTTCGACCACGCCACCCTGGTGGACGCGGCCGCGATCCCGGTAGCGGATACGAATGCCGAAGTCCTCGCACCCGCGCTGGAAGGCATTCCCTTTGAACTCCTTGGCCGAGTCGGTGACCAGCGATCGTGGTCGACCGAACATCGGCCACCCATGCTCGATGCAGCGCGCTGCCAGCCATTCCTCCTTCGGACACATCGCCTGCGCCAGGCACAATGCGACCGGGAGCTCCGACGGCCTTTCGAGCGTGAGGCAGAAGCCGAGAATGCAGCGCGTCGCCACGTCAGTGACGATCGTCAGGTAGGCCCGGCCGACAAAGGTTCCGCCGCCCTCGACAACCTCGACGAAGTTGATGTCGGTCGGCGTGTGATCGATCTGGCAGACATCCAGCGGGTGCGCCGCGTGGATGTATCCGGGCCGGGCCCTGAGCCGATGGAGATGTTTCGGGTTCGCGGATCGCTTCTTCGCAATTTCCTCGGGGCCAAACAGTGCAGGTATTCTGCGGGCCACCGTCAGATAGGATGGAGGAGCCATGCCGGCCTCCTCGCAGCGGGCGCGGATCTCGGCTACGACCGGAGCAAGGGGTGGAGCCTCCAGCACCAGCCACTGCGCTCGCAATGTCGTCGCGATGATTTCCTCGATGTCCGGCTGGAGCCGCTTCTTCCGGGTCCGGTCTCCGCCGGGCAAGAGCAACGTCACTGTCCGGTCAACACGGTAGCGTACCAGCAGATTGTAGACCTGCCTGGTTGAGAGCTGCAGCTCGGCGGCTGCCCGAGTAATCGCCGCCCGCCGGGAACCCGAACCGTCCAGAATCTTGTCCAGCTCACGCGCAACGCGTCGCGCCGTCGACCATGCTTCATCGGAATGTGACGCCGCGGCGGACGCCGATATCAGGCTGTGTAATCGGTTCGGCAAATGAGCGGTCAGTGAAATCGTTAGCGAAAATTCATGGCTGTCATAGCGCTCAAACCTAAACAGCACATGACGTTCTCACGATTGAAATCGGGAAGTGAAAGCGACAGCCGAGGACCAGCTTGCCCGATTGGATGAGCAGGTACGGCGGAGTCCGGCCGGAGAGGGCTTCGTCGAGCGCGGCCATTTCTTCGATGCGGCCGCGAGCATGTGGGTGGGGGGCGAGCTTGTCCATGTCGAGGACCTCGTTCTCCACGACGAGCGCATGGATGTGCGGGCGCCGACGCATGAGCTGACGATCGCTCACCGCATCCTGCGCGCCCGACGCCGGATCGCCGGAGACAGGCCGGGCTGGGCCGTGAGCGACGCGGGGATCGGTGCGCTGACGGGATACGACGACCAGGACCGCGCCGCGGCAGGGGAGGGGAGTTCGACCGACGAGACGGCGGAGCCGGTGCTCATCGGCGATGACGATCCGCTTGCTCAGGAGCTCGCCAGCGTCGACGCGCTCCTCGAGCAGTCGCAGCAGTTGATTGATCGTGTCTCGGCTACAAAGCGCGAGGGCCGTTCGCCGCTTGTGGTCGGCGACCTCGTCGTTCGGGATTCTGACTGGGATGAGGCGGATCGGCTGGCACAGTGGAGGCGGGTTCTACAGGAAGTAGCGGACCTGCCGCCTACACTTGCTGCGGCGCTGATTTGGGACGCCTGGGAAACGCTAGAGCCTATGCAGCGCCAGCATTGGCTCGGCAGCCAGTTCGTCAGCGCCCATCTCCGCGCGCGCGGAAAGGTGGCGTCACACCTGTTCGGCTTCAATGTCGGGCTGAAGGCCGTGCCGAGGGAGCGCCG
>NZ_JBFWPA010000252.1:0-5307 GCF_050250235.1 Pseudorhodoplanes sp. | reverse complement strand
CGCTGGCGAAGAAGGAGACGAAAGGGTTCAAGCGAGTGGCGAACCAGAAAGGCCTGGCCGACGGGAAGGTGCGGTTTTGGTGCGATGGGTGCATGAAGAGCTTCGTTTCGGAAGGCGATCCCGAGGCCTGCCCGGCGGGCCACACCGTCGCGGGTATTTCCTGATAGACCCGCTATACAGAACGGCTAACGAACTAGACGCGCTCGCGTCACGAGCGCTTAGCGTGTCTGCCTTATTGATTTAGGACCGAAGCAAGATGGGCGCGATTGCGATTGGAAGGAGACGGACTAGCGATCGAGTGCGTGCAAGAGTAGGCGAATCAAATCGAGCACTTGCTTCGTAGATTGAAATGCGCGCTCTTGCGATATCGATTCTCCATCGAGACTTACTCTAACCTCGAATCCGAGTGAGAGTGTTGCTAAGGCATCCGCCAACAAAGATACGTCGATATCCGGCTGGACCTTCCTCGCAGCCAATTCATGCCTAACGGCTTGTTCGTAATGCTTGCGGGTCATCTGGAACCTTGCGAGGTGCTGTTGGCAGAGGCCTTCGTCGCGGCTAGCCTGGGCCCAGAATTCGAGCCAAAAATTAGGCGGAGGCAAATTTGTGGTGGTCGAAGGGAACATCACTCGAAAGTCAGCTTCCAGGCGATCGAGGCCCTGCTGAGAGCCCATGAGGGATGTAACCTGATCCCTACATCCGCGAGTGCGGTCTCCCAGGCTGCCGCAGCTAGGCTCTGCTTTGTGCCGAAGTGATAGAGCACTAATGACTTACTGACTCCCGCTCGCCGAGCAATTTTGGCGATTGAGGTCCCATCCAGCCCACTTTCAGCGATACACTCGCGCGCTGCCGCCAGGATCGTTTTTCTCTTGTCATCTGATGACGGCGGCGACTGGAACCTTTCATCTACTAGTCCGTCTCTCGATCTATCGGTGAGATCTATTGACATCTTGGGTTTCCTTATTAATGTCTGACCGACTGGACAGCCCAGATTGTCGGCGGTTTGTTCTTGGAGGTTATACCAAAGTGCCAGTCGTTGATTCTTCACAAGTCGAAGCCCACGAGATTCAACCCAACCTAGTTATGCGCCGTCTTGTCAGCCAAGATCCTGAAGAGCAAAAGAAGTCGCGAGCCCTAGCGACAAGCACGCTGCGTATAGGCGAACTAGAAGTCGGCCCCGGGGCGAGCATTGGTCCCCACAGCCACTCGACAAACGATGAGGTGATGATCGTCATCGAAGGTGATCTTGAATTCACCCTCGGTGAGGAGGTCTTCCATCTCAGTAAGGGGCAGGCGGTCTAGCGCCCGTCAATTTGACACATATCATCGCGAATCGCGGTGAGAACAAAGCTAAGTGCCTGATCATTTCTCATCGATAGGAACCGTTTCACGCCAGAGCGTTCCGACGGCTCACGAGGCTCCATGCAGCGCTGCGCTTGCTCAGCAGCTGCCGGAGCGCTTCTTTCATACACCGAGGCCTGAAGGACTCTATTAACACGGGAGCATCAACTTCGATAAAGGAGTGGCTAAAAATGTCGTCAGTTTCCTACTGGGAACGAAAGCTCACCCGGCGGCGCGCCGTACGAAACGCAGGTCTTGTTGGCGTCGGCTCAGCAGCCCTCGCTTTAATTGGTTGTGGAGACGATAAGGACAGCGAGCAAACTACCGGGCGCTCTGAGTTTGGGTCGCGCTATTAGCTAAGCATGGACGCAATGGCGAAGGCACAGGTGCATAGTGCTAGGGTGATAGCGGATCGTTTACAAATGACAGGCCAGCAATGAACCTAATTTTATATAGGTCGCCGAGGCGCTCTTGGTCACCAGCGAGCAATCAAAGCTCCGCGATGATGGACTTGATCCTGCACTCAAGAGCCGCCATCTCCTTGCCCAGTCATCGCGCGACGCTCGCACGTGGATCTGAGCTCACTCGACGACTTCGTAGGCGAGCGACCGGACAGACTTTGTGTCTGACTGAAGCTGCGATTTGCTGAACAAGACTTCGGCGGCGTGCCTCATGTAGAGGTTACTGTGCCCGTAAATGAAGAATGCATCGGCAGTCAGAGTCTGTACTACACGTCCATCAGCGTCGTAGCACCGCATCTTGCGATCCCTGACTCTGCAAGTGGACACAGATGGCAGGTTGATCAATCGCGCGTCGGTTGTGAGAAAAAGCATAGGGCTCCATTCGGCCCCCGCCCCGGCGTGATTGTGGATCAATTGGGTTCCGCTTACCAGTAGTGCGCGAAAGCAGCTCCTATCGCGGCGAAAACAGGAAGGTCTGCCCCGGTACAGCCTGAGGACCTGAGACAAAGATGGATGGGTCAGAGGATCCACATCCGAATGCCAGCCAGGTCGCTCCGGCTTCATCCACACTAATCAGGTGGCCGGATGCGAAAACCAGGTGATCACCAGGCACGGTGGGGTCAGTTGGAAAGATCGGGCGTTCGATGATCGCGAAGACTCGCGGGTCAACCGCTGGCAAGGATTCGCGGTCCGGTCCTGGTCCTTGGAGAAATGAGGTGAGCACGACAGTCGGGTCGTCCAAGCCTTCACGGAAGAACTCCCCTTCACAGACACCGACGCCCATCACATCAATCGAAGTTCCAAACGACGTTCCCGCAGGGCAGGGCACTGCGCCTATCCCGACCGATACCGTGCAGGGCACCGGAAAGTAGCTCAGGACGCCGGCCAACTGGGTCGGACTTCCTGATTCCACAGCGCCAAGAACCGCGTCCACCGATGGAACGCCTGTGCGCGTCCCGATCGCATAGACCTGCTCCGGCATGAGCGTTGGTAGCGGCGGAATCGTTGGTGGCGCAACGACACTTGGCATCGCTTCAGCCGGCGGCGTTACTGTGACCTCAACAATCGGCGCGCCATCGTCTCGGCCTCGGAGTGCCATGACGCCCACGCCAATAGCAACAAGGAGGAACACAAGAGCAGCAATGCCGCCAATGCCCCAGGCCCCATATCGCGCCATGCTCATGCCTGCCCGGAATAGTGTTGCCAAGAGGCCGACCGAGCGTGCATCACCTTGACCTGTCCATAGGGCAGCCTCTTCACGTGAGTTGACGTTGCAAGTCGATAGCAGGTAACGCACAGGATTTCTTAGTTAGGGACCAGTGCTATTCGCTCGGACTCGATTCGCCGACGAGCTTCCGGAACGATCTAGCCGCTGAGAGTGCAGAGCCCTGACACTGCGCGCTCGCTTTCGCCCTCGGGCAAACCTCCCTTGCCGCACGCGCACATCTGGCGGCGAAGCAGAAGTATGTGCTCCCTTCTCCAAATCTGAGACTCCAACTCTTCTTAAAGATTCACTGCGCCGTTGGTAAGTGAACCATGATCAGACCGTCGAAAATCCATTGCCTGCAGCCGGTTCGGGCTTGAAGATGCAATCCAGACATTTAGGAGTAAACCGGAGGAGAGAGCTTTGGTTGATCGCGGCGTACCAAAATGGGGCAAGGTCATTGACCAGACCCTCTGCATCGGCTGCCACGCTTGTACGATAGCGTGCAAGGCGGAACACAGCGTCCCACTAGGCGTAACTCGTACATTTGTCGAGTACGTGGAGGTGGGCATCTACCCATCTACCGCACGGCACTTTCAAGTGACTCGCTGCAATCAATGCGAATCACCACCTTGTGTCTATGCTTGTCCGACCTCAGCGATGTTCCGTCGGCCGGACGGGATCGTCGACTTCGATAGGGAGGCATGCATTGGATGCAAGGCCTGCATGGCCGCCTGCCCTTACGACGCCATTTACATAAACCCCGACAATCATAGCGCTGAGAAGTGCAACTTCTGTACGCACCGAATTGACAGGGGTATGGAACCAGCTTGCGTGGTCGTCTGTCCGACACAAGCCCTGATCGTGGGGAATCTTAACGATCCTACCAACGAAGTTTCGATGGCGATAAGCAAGGAAAGAACGAACGTCCGTCGGCCGGAAAAGGCTACGTCGCCGAAGGTTTTTTACATCGGTGCGTCGCAATTTACGCTCGACGCTACCATCCCAGAGCGACGCGGGTCGACGGCGACGTCGCAACATGCGGCGCACAGAGAAAAGAAAGACAGTTCTCGACCGGACAAAACTTTTGCTGCCGCACTTATGGCATATGGGAGTTCTCCCAGGGCTCCCTGGGATTGGCGTGTGTCTGCCTACAGCTGGACCAAGGCTATCTCTACCGGTCTGCTTTTCGTCCTGGCGGTGTTACTTTTGTCAGGCGTCGAGTTCGAAATGAAGTGGCACCTAGCGGGTTCACTTCTTTCAGGCGTGTTCCTCGCTCTCACATCCGCATTCTTAGTATCAGACCTTTCGCACCCTCTACGCTTCTATTACATCATCACCCGACCTCAGTGGCGCTCCTGGCTAGCGCGTGGCGCCTTTATTCTTATCGGTTTCGGAATTTGCCTCGCGGTTTACGTCATCGCAGTTCTTCTCGAGGACGAGCTGCTTTTAAAAATCGTCGCTTGGGTCGCAAGCCCCATTGCACTGCTTGGTGCTGTGTATACAGCGTTTCTTCTTGGAGAATCGAAAGGAAGAGACCTCTGGCAGAATCCCCTTTTGCCCGCTCTGTATGCTGCTGAAGCCATAGCCGCCGGTGCTGCTGTGCTCGCGATGCTCGGGCTCGTCATCGATACGCCTACCCAGAACCAAAATGTAATAAGTGCAATATTGGCCTGCACCGCGCTGATTTCGGGGTGCCTCGCTTTAAGCGAGCTCATAATGCCTCATCCTACGCGCCAGGCTGCCTTGGCCGCCGCCGCGCTTACAAAAGGTCCGTTTGCGCTGCTTTACTGGGCCAGCATCCTGTTGATCGCCGCAGGTGCCGCGTTTGCATTGGCAGGTATGCTCACAGACCAATTTCATTATGCGTCAGCGGGAGGTTTCGTCGTTGCAGTAGGCCTTTTGAGTCACACGCATGCCTACATCCAGGCAGGTCAGTATGTCCCGCAGTCTTGACTCTTGAGCGATGGGCGAAAGGTAACTATGAAAGATAGAGACGAATTTGAGGGCTTTGGTGGACTTGCGTCGTATCCCGACTACGACGAGTGGGATGATTTCGTCGATTACGATCCAACAGCATGGCCACGGAAGGTGGAGCGACACTTTAGCCTTGTTCCAACGGTCTGCTTCAACTGCGAAGCAGGATGCGGACTTTTGGCGTTCATTAACCAGGAAACACTCGAAATCGAACGCATGGAGGGTAATCCCCTCCATGTTGCCAGTCGCGGCCGCAATTGCGCCAAGGGGCCAGCGACAGCCGCTCAAATCAAGAACCCTGATCGCATTCTATATCCCTTACGC
>NZ_JBFWPA010000251.1:0-5320 GCF_050250235.1 Pseudorhodoplanes sp. | reverse complement strand
TGACTTTGCCGTTCAAATAGAAAGCGGTGGCTGGCTCCGGAAAGCGAAGATTTAAGGGAGCGCCGACATGTCAGAATGTCTCCTCAAATACGCCGCCGACTTCAAGTGCGATCGCACCGGTATTGACTTTGAATCCTTCGATTTCTTCGGTCGTCGCGCGTCCGCCGAGGCGCGAATTCTCGTCAACGACTAATGTTCTCAGACCCGCATGGGAAAGACGTGCTGCCGCGCAGAGACCTCCAGCACCCGCACCGATAACGACTGCGTCCGCTCTCGTTGGCGTGGACATCTGACCTCCGCGGCGGCGGCCCATTCGCTGGACCGCATAAGTCGGCTGAGGCACCGATCTTCATTTCTTTTATATTATAATCCGTCCGACCGTTCAATTAATTTATCGGCAAGACGCCTTTCGGATGCAATATCAGCCACTTATGATGGAACTCATGCAGAGAACGACGCCTCCGCATTACAGCGTACGCGCGATCAGCTCTTTCATGATCTCGTTCGTGCCGCCATAGATGCGTTGGGCCCGCGCATCGATGTATGCCCGGGCCACCGCAAAATCGGACATGTAGCCGTAACCGCCATGCAGTTGGACACATTGGTCCACGACCTTGCACTGCAAATCCGTTGTCCAGTATTTCGCCATCGCGGCAGTTGCGACGTCGAGCTCGCGGTTCAACGCGAGTTCAATGCAGCGATCGGCAAATACGCGAGCGATCTCGATCTCGGCACTCATCTCCGCGAGCTTGAAGCGAGTGTTTTGAAAGTCCGCGACCCGCTGTCCGAAAGCTTCGCGCTCCTTTGTATAGCGGATTGTCGCTTGCAGCACCCCCGCGGCAGCAGCCACTGCGGCCACCGCAATCTGCAAGCGCTCCCATGGCAGCTCCCGCATCATCATCGCGAAACCCTGGCCTTCATCACCCAACAGGTTGGCAACGGGCACACGCACGGCATCGAAAAACAGCTCCGATGTATCCGACGACTTTAGGCCGATCTTGTTCAGATTGCGACCTCTTGCAAACCCATTGCGGGTTGCTTCGACGACGATCAGGCTAATCCCTTTCGCCCTCAATTCAGGATCTGTCTTGCAGGCAACAATGATGAGATCAGCATTCTGTCCGTTGCTGATGAAAACTTTCTGGCCGCTGACGATGTATGTGTCGCCTTCCCTGGCCGCGGTTGTCCGAAGCGCTTGGAGGTCCGAACCGCCGCCAGGCTCGGACATTGCGAGAGCGCCAACCATTTCGCCAGATGCCATTCGTGGGAGCCAGACTTCTTTCTGCGTGGTCGTCCCGTAATGAAGGATATAAGGCGCGACAATCTCCGAATGCATCGCAAAGGACAAGGCTGGCCCAAGCAGTCCCAGCGAACACAACTCCTCGGCAATGACAACGGAATAGAGCTTATCGGCACCCGCTCCACCATAAGCTTCCGGTACTGTGGGACACAGGAAGCCCGCCTCTCCCAGCTTGGTCCAAATCTCTCGCGGGATTCGTCCCGACTCCTCCCATTCCGGGTGCGAAGGCGCAAGCTCGTGCTCGAAAAACTTTCGTGCCTGATCACGAAACTGCTCGTGTTCCGACTTGAACAGCGTTCTGGCGATCATAGTGGTAACGCATGCGACCGCTTAGGCCGCAAACACGCGCTCCCCGTGCGTTGCGCGGTCACGGAGGAATCTTGGCGGCGCGAACCTCGCACCGTGGCGCTGGGCCAAGCGGTCACATTCTTCGACGAAACGCTCGACGCCAACCGTGTCGATCTGGCTGACGACGCCACCATAGGCGGCCGGAAACCCCCAGCCCAGAATTGATCCTACATCGGCTGCGCTGGAATCGACGATTTTTTCTTCCAGGCACCGCGCCGCCTCAATCGACTGGATGTACATCAGCCGCTTGCGCACTTCTTCCGCCTGCGGTTGCTCCCGCGCAAGCGGGAAATGTTCAGCAAGTCCGGGCCAGAGCTTCTTCGTTCCGTCAGCCGCATAATCATAAAAACCCTGACCGCTCTTACGACCGAGCCTACAAAGCTCCTTGACCATCTTGATCAGGACCGGATCTTGCGGTTGCGGCGCATATTCCTTGCCAAGGTCGATCTCGGTCTGACGAAACACGCTATACATGAGTTCAATCGACACTTCGTCCATGAGCGCAAGCGGCGGCACCGGCATTCCACTCATGCGTCCGACATTTTCGATCAGCGCTGCCGAGACGCCTTCGCCAAGCATTGCCATTCCCTCATAGACATAGGTCCCGAATACGCGACTGGTGTAGAAGGCACGGCCATCGTTGACGATAATGGGTGTCTTGCGGATACGCTTCACGTAGTCCATCGCACGAGCGATGGTCGTTTCGCTCGTGAGGCCGCCCCTGATCACCTCGACCAGCGGCATGCGCTCGACAGGCGAGAAGAAATGGAGGCCAACGAAGTTGGCCGGACGGATCGAGTTCTCCGCAAGCCCTGTAATCGGAAGCGTCGACGTATTGGTCGCAAAAATTGCCGAGGAATCGAGAACCGCTTCGGCACGCTTCGTAACGTCCGCCTTGACGCGGCGATTCTCGAAGACGGCTTCGACGACGATCTCGCATCCTCGAAGATCAGCATAGTCGGCCGTTGCGAGAATGCGGGCCAAGACTTGTTCCCGTTCCGTCGCGCGGATTCGTCCCTGCTTCTCGTGCTTTTCCAGCAGCGCGGCCGAATAGGATTTTCCCTTTTCAGCAGCTTCTTTCGATATGTCGAGCAGGACGGTCTGCAAACCCGCCTGCGCCGAGGCATAGGCGATGCCAGCTCCCATCATACCGGCGCCGAGCACCCCGACTTTGACGTATTTCTGAACAGGTATGTCCGTCGGGCGGCTGACCAGCTTGTTCGCATCGCCGATCGCATAGAAGAGCGTGCGGATCATGTTCTGAGCCTGCGGCGAGACGGCAAGCTTCGCAAATTGGCGCGCTTCAATCTTCAGCCCGGTGTCGATATCGACATGGCACCCGTCATAAACACTGGAAAGGATCGCGGCCGGCGCAGGGTACAGGTTGGCGGTTTTTCCGATGACCGCCGCTTCAATAGCGCTGAACAAATGCCACGACCCCGGACTCTGCACCGCCCCGCCGGGCATGCGAAAATCCTTCTTGTCCCAAGGTTTCACGATGTGATCGGCCGCCTCCGCCAGCAGCCATTGCTTCGCGCTCGCGATGAGAGCCTCCGGAGCAACAATTTCGTCAATGAGACCGACATCGCGCGCCTTGCTCACGCCAAGCTTTTTTCCCTCCAGCAGCAGGGGGAGTGCATTTTTCAGCCCGATCATCCGCGGCAACCGCTGCGTCCCGCCGGCCCCCGGCAACAGGCCGAGCGTGACTTCCGGCAAGCCCAGTTGTGTTTTCGCGTTATCGGCGGCGATGCGACGGTGGCAGGCTAGACAGATTTCAAAGCCGCCCCCGAGCGCTGTCCCATTGATGGCCGCGACGAAAGGTTTGCCGGATTTCTCGATCTCCCGGAATAGCCGGGACAGTCGGCCGGTAATTTGCATGGCTTGCCGCGGATCGGAGATTCCGCGAAGCTGTTCAAGGTCAGCGCCGACCACAAACTCCGGCCGTGTGGAGGTGATGATCACACCCTTCACATCCGCACTGACGATAGCCAGCCGGACCAACTCTTCGAAGCGCGCTATCGAGGCGTCATTCAGAACATTCATTGGCTTGTCGACGACGTTCCAAGCCAATAAAGCAATCCCGCGCTCGTCGCTGCTGTAATCAATCACACGACTGCTCCCTATGACCGCATTAGACCCGCTCGATGATCATGGCGGTCCCCATTCCTCCGCCCACACAGAGCGTGACTACACCCGTCGACAAGTCGCGTCTTTCGAGCTCATCGAGAAGCGTTCCGAGCAGCATGGCACCGGACGCTCCGAGCGGGTGACCCAGTGCGATTGCGCCGCCGTTTACGTTGACCCGCTCAGGATCGATTTCCAGCGCATCGATGAAGCGTAAGACCACGCTGGCGAACGCCTCGTTGCATTCGAACAGATCGATATCGCTTGCGGTCATTCCAGTACGCCGAAGGGCCTTCTCGACGGCCGGCGACGGGCCGGTCAACATGATCGTCGGCTCGGTTCCAGTTGAAGCGAAAGCTACGATGCGTGCGCGCGGCTGAAGTCCGGCAGAAATGCCTGCCTCCTTGCTGCCAATCAGAATCGCGGCTGCGCCATCGACGATGCCGGAAGAATTTCCGGCATGATGAACATATTGAATGCGCTCCACCTCCGGATACCGCTGGAGCGCTACTGCCTCGAAGCCGAGCTTCTCTCCGTGCTGAACAAACGACGGTTCGAGCGTCGCAAGGGTTTGCATTGTGGTCTCCGGTCGCAGATGCTCGTCGCGATCAAGGATGACAATGCCATTGTCGTCCACCACAGGAACGATGGATTTCATGAAGTGGCCGTTGTCCCAAGCGTGCGCGGCACGGCGCTGGCTTTTCACCGCGTAGCCGTCTACGTCGGTGCGCGTGTAACCGTATTTCGTGGCGATCAGGTCCGCGGAGATCCCCTGGGGAACGAAACGGTGGGGGAGCGTAAAATACGGGTCTGACACGAGCGCTCCGCCCGACGAGAACATGGAAATGCGCGACATGCTCTCGACCCCGCCGCCCACAGCCATGTCCGATTGCCCGGACATCACCTGCGCCGCAGCCATATTGCATGCTTCAAGCCCGGAGGCGCAGAATCGATTGATCTGAACACCCGGCGTCGATTCGTCATAGCCAGAGACGAGAACCGCCGTGCGCGCAATGTCCGCACCTTGTTCGTTGACCGGATCGGCGACGCCAAGGATAACATCGTCGACCGCTCGCGTATCCAACCGGTTTCGATCCCGTACTGCGCGCAGCGCTGTCTCAGCGAGGCGTAGCGGAGAAACTTCATGCAAAGAACCGGAAGCACGGCCTTTCCCACGTGGCGTCCGCACGGCATCGTAAATGAATGCGTCAGCCATCCCCAACTCTCGCTCTCGGCCGAAGAGCTCCCTGTAAACCGCTGCGCGTGCCGGACTTTTCGGGTTGCGGCGCCACAAACAACGGTCTATTTATAATCCGTACGACCGTTTAAATAATTGACGCATCGGATTCATGTCAAGTTTGGCCGGCGGCTCACAGAATATTGCAGTCATCGGTGCCGGTACGATGGGACGCGGAATAGCCCAGATCGCCGTCGAGGCTGGGCTCAACGTCGTGATGTGCGATGCGAGAGAGGGTGCCTCCTCCGACGCAATCGCCTTCGTCAAGAAAATGCTCGAGCGCCGCGCCGAGAAGGGCAACCTGTCAAGAG
>NZ_JBFWPA010000250.1:0-5354 GCF_050250235.1 Pseudorhodoplanes sp. | reverse complement strand
CACCATCCCTGGCTCGCTCAGTGCCGACGCACGCACAGAGCACCATCTTCAGAATATCGCAGGTGGGGTCAAAATTGCGCGCCGATTACCCCAAAACAGGGGTCAAATTTGCACGCCGGTTCACACCAATCCGGCGTAGGACCCTGCCTCAAGACTGAAGGTCTCTTGGCCAGCCCAGGACCCGAATCCCGATATATCCGATCGGATATAACGGGGTCCGGTTCAAATTATTTACGATCCGTAAACGTCCAAATCCCTATCAACCCCTGAATTCCTGTGCCAAAACGGCACAAAACGTCCCAAAATGGCACAAAAGATGCCGTTTCTTAGTGAATTAACCTGATTTCAACCAATTTATCGAGTTTCGCTTGACGACCTCGACCTCAAAAAACGTGCCAATTCCTGAGCCCGCCCACAAAAACGGTCCTTTCCGAGGGCATTCGAAAAGCGATCGGCAAGTGCCGTGCCAGCGCTTCGTAACGAATGAATAACCACGAATATCTTAGGCGCTTTAGCAACTGCTATATTCGGGCTATCCTTTGCCTATCAAATCAAATGAAAGAAAAACGATGGCGCGGCCCCTTAAATCTCGAAAACAGTCATCGAGCCATCAAATGGGTGTCAAGCGTCGCGCCTGGATTTACTGCCGTGTCTCGACGGCAGAACAAGCTGACGGCTACAGCCTCGACGTCCAACAGCAGCAGTGTGAGGCCATCTGCACTTTGAACGACTGGGAAGTTGCTGGCGTCTACTGCGACGTTGGCGTGTCCGGCTCGATCGCCTTCCGGGATAGGCCCCAGGGTGCCGCTCTTTGGGTCGTGGTCGCCTCAGGAGACGCGATCGTGACCTCGAAGCAGGATCGGCTTAGCCGTGACACGATGGACAGCCTTGCGCTCCTGAAGGACTGCCGCTCAGCCAGCGTCGGTCTTGTGCTCGGCGATCAAGGGACCCGCGACCTCGCCGACGATGCAGTCGCCGAGTTTACCTTCACGATCATGGCGGGTCAGGCGTCCTTCGAGCGAGCCCGCATCCAGGCCCGCATCCGCGAGGCCAAGGCGCTTCAGAGGTCGCGCAGCGAGTATCTCGGCGGACCTGTTCCATTCGCCTACCGCAAGGCCTTTGTTGATGGGGTCGCGGTTATAGCGCCCGACACCGAGTTGCACCGCTACGTCCTGGACCTGCATCGGCGCGGCTACGCATCACGAGCGATCATCAATCACATGCGTCTCAATCGCGGCGTCTCGGCAACTCCGAATACTCTGTGTAAGTTCATTCGCGAGCACACCCGAGCGTGACTGTCCTTCAGACAGTAACCGCTTCGCCTGTCCTGCTCGCGACAAACCAACATCGATCCTGAAAGCCAATTGCGCTGAGTCTCGAGTTGCAAATCAAATCGATTAAAGGAACGACGCGCTTCTCAGCGCCGGGCGATGCCTACCTACTACCTGAGATGTCTGTCGATCTCATGTGCTGTATTGAGAATGATCACAAATCGGCCAAACTCGCTCGCTGACGGCGCAGCCCGGGGTCCGAGGATGTGAAGTTCATTCAGCACCGCGCGGACGTTCCACGCGATCTTTGGAAATAATCAGACTACGCATGGAACCACGGCGGGAGTACGCACTCGAGGCCTTCACAACCGCCACCACGTGCGGGTCAAAATAACAATCACAGGCCGCTTTAATACATTAGTAACGTTGCTTGAGAACATCACCGCATCGGGTAGAGGCTCGTTCTCGCGTAGTCGTCGGCTCGATCTGGATCTGAGCGTTTCATCTGCGCGTACTTAATCAGGTCCATGTGGACCACGCGCGCCGCGAGGGTCGGAGGATCCGTGATCTCGGTCTTCGTGGTGCCGTCAGTGTAATGGTGACGCAGTGAGATCCGTGAACACCCGCGTGCCGTCGTCATGACTTCCATCAGCCGCATGCCGGGTGCGAGATCGAAGGCGCATTCGGGCGCTACGCTCTCAACGGTGGTGGAAGCGGTGGGTAGGAGTTTGGTCACGCCGTTTCCGATCCCAATGCCGATGGCACCAAGCACGAGGGTCGCGACGAATAGCGTTTGGGTATGCATGAATATAATGATCCCGTGGACAATATTCAGTCGACAAAGAGTACGCTTAGCGATTTAACGTCGTGTGAAGATTCAGTTCAATCAGCGCGGTCCTTGGTGGTCAAGCCATTGAGAGCTGAGAGACGAAACGCCCCTCAGTTCTTCAGTTCACGCGGTCCGGTTCATCTGCCCCGCGACTAATTCCCTTTTTGCAAGCGACACCCCATTTCGCGATGAATCTCGTCCCACACTTTCTGATGGTCGGCATCGTCAGGTGTTATCCGCTCAGCGATTGATCTGGGGCTTGCGCAACGAATGGCTTGCGGAGGTAGCGCACTATCACGCCCCAATGGCGCGCTGCACTGACGAGCGTGGTCCCAAATTGCGGTCATCGAGCGAGGAGCACCCTGATGCCAGGTGTCCGATCACGTCCGTGTCAGCGCAATCAACGTCAGCTGCTCTTTTTCTCGTCTACCATGTCGGCATCTTGAAAAGTCGACCGTCGTCGCCCTCATCGTGTAAGAGCACGACGATCTCATCCTTCTCGAAAACGGGAGTTGCCTCATCATTCTTCGGAAGGTCAGAATCGATGAGTGTGATAATAGGCTGCAGCCCTTCGCCAGCTAGTCGCCGGATCACGTCGAGAAGTCTCTCCTTCTTTCGGTCATCGAGCGATTCAAACACGCCGTCGTGAAATACAAAACGTGGGAACCTTACATTTAGATGTGAGCGCAGCACAGCGAGATCGAATGCTATGCACAATAGCTTGCGATAGGTATACCCGAGTCCAGCACTCGTTGCGTTGCCTGCCTCATCGAGAATATCGGCCTTGAATTCCAAATGCCCCTCCCGATTAGGAGCTACGCTGAGCAACGCCTTTCTATCGATCACTCCCTCGACAATCTCATTGAAACTCAGCCGGATCTTTGAGAACAAACTGTCCTTATTACTATTTTGCTTCTCAACATCAGCTTCGATTTGCTCCTGCACTTGTTTGATCTCGTCGCCGAGTTGTCTGATTTCATACCGCAATGTTTGTAACCGATGCAGCAAGTCGCGCTGGCGCTCAAGCGAAATAATATCCGCCTTCAATGTCGCCATCTCATCGGAGGCCCGCTTGTATTTTGTAAATACGTCTGTGCTGCTCAGAAATGCAAGCGTCGCGGAGCGCCTCTTGTTTAGGGCGTTCAATTCCGAAGTGATGGTTTTTGCCTCACTCTCAATCTCTGCCTTTTCTTCCAACAGGTACTTGCCACGCTCGTCGGTTATTGCCCGATTGAAGGCGATCAGTTGCTCAAAATCCTTCTTGATCTGCCCTTCGAAAAGAATTCCAGCCTCGGCAAACAGTCGCTTTGCCTCCTCCGGATCGAACAAAATAATATCATCGTCGAGTGACGTCATTATTCTCTTTTTATTTTGGTTCAACGAATACCGACGCTGATTGCGCGCGGCGATTTCTTGATCGATCTCTTCGACAAGCTGTCGAGTTGCCTCGCGGTCCCGCGCGCGAAAATCAAACGCATCCAGCAGAGCTTGCTTCTTTGCAGCTTCGTCGCGCTTCAGAAGCAGAAGACCTTCAATTTTGCTCAGATCTTCGACAGACCCCCCCAGCTCGCTCTTAAGGGTCTTCTCGGTCGCCTTCTTCTTTTCGAGGTCTCTTTCCTTCGCGTAGTGCTGTCCGATCAACGATGCCTTGAATCCTAGAATGTGGGCCAAGTAGGGCTTCCACTCACTGTGGGCAGCTGATGCGAGACGACGCAACTGATAGACGTCGCGATAGTCGTCCTGCGAGCGCAGCTGGTACCCAAGGCCTTTGCGGAATGACCACGGCTTAAGTGCGCGCCAGTCGAGCAATCCGTCCAGAAGATCGCGCGCCCGGTCGAACGGCACGTTCCAGTGGTTCCAACCACTTTCGCTCAGGTGCGTATAGTTCTGGCGACCCAGTCGATGTTTTTTAAAACTAATTTTCGTTGGCTCCATGACGCTTCGCCGCACCGTGACGAAGCTGCTTTCGCCAAGCTCAATCTCGAGAAAAAAAACAAACTCCTTAAAGCGATCGGCATGCTTCACCAGAAAGAATCTGGCGTCCGTCCGAGCCAGGAAGCCGAAATCTAGCAAGCGCCCGAGCGTAGTCTTGCCGAGGTTGTGTGTGTCCTTCTCCTTGTTCGCCGGCAGACGGATTTCGCCCAGAACTACGTTGAGGCCGGGAGCAAAGTGGATCGGCAAAAAAATGTCCGGCTTGTTTGCATATAGCTTAGACAGCCTCATTGGGACCCACGTACTCTATGGCATCGGTCTTCGCTCGATATTCGATGACACCCAGAAGGTATAGGAAGCTCAGAGCCGGAAGAAACAACACGTCGCCGCCGACAACCCTCGCTTTGGCAATCGTCCGAAGCGTCGTGTAGTCCTCTACCCGCTTCGACCTCAAACGTGTCAACAGGATCAATGCAAGGCTGACTACTGTTCGGTCAGGATGGGAATGTTTTGTTGGGCGTAACATCAGGAACCTGTCCGATATCGCAGTTCCAATACATATAGAAGAGCACGGTCCGCGTAACCCGCTTGTGGAGCCGTTGTCGTAGGATCGGATCGCGGCCGAACAGCAAGTCTACCAAGTACTCCATCACCATATCGAACGACTGGTAGTCCTTCCGTCTGGCAGTAATCTTGAGTTGAAACTCATCGACGACGGACTCGTAGAGCCGCAACAGTTCGATGTTCTCCGGCGCGGCCAGAAACGCCTGGATCTGTCTCGTGTCCTTTAAATAGCGTTTGCGCTGCTCCTTCGCATACTCGACCGACATGTTGTTGAGCTCATTCTTCAGCTCGTAGGGTACCCGGTGGGTCGGTGGGTCATCGACCACGATCTTCGCAAGGTCATCCTTTGACCTTGCCAACGCTTGAACGATTTCCGCAAGATCATCTGGACTGACAAGCAGCGGTGAATCGACCGGATCGAGTTGTGCCTTCTCCGCAACGTCTGGGAATGTCTTCAGCCACACTTCCAACTGTTCAACGCCACACAGATAAACCGAACCGACTGCAAGCTTACACTCGGTTGTGAGATGCTTGCGGATAGCAGCTTCAACGCCGCCAGCCAACCGACGGTTGGAGAACAACATGTAGTTATCTAGTTCTGCTCCTGCGCGCAGCTTGCGAATGCGGGGAACTTCTGCGCCAACCACTGAACTCTCAGCCGTCGGATAGAAAAAATCGGTCTCGGCGAAGTGCCTGTTGTACCCGATGGTATTTTTCGCCTGAATGATCGTCGAGCCAGTCCATGGTGAAGCCTTGCG
>NZ_JBFWPA010000249.1:0-5369 GCF_050250235.1 Pseudorhodoplanes sp. | reverse complement strand
ACGCAACTTAGTTTACATGCGACTGAAGCCATGAGATGACCGTTCCGGCGCCGCTCGAACTCGCGAGTCAGCATGACGAAACCCGGCAAACCCGCAGAGCAGACTAAGGCGCGCGCCGGAAGCACGCCGAACATCCGCGTTGCAACGCCGGGACGGCATGCAGAGACGAGCGAAAGCAAGCGTATGACGAGGTCCGAAGGCCCGCCCGAACCGCTCGATCGGGAGCGCCTTCGCTCGTTCCTCGCCGCTTCTCCTCCGACCGCTCCAAGGCGCGATGCTGATCGTCCGACGTTTCTGAGCGATGCGAAGGCCGCGTTCGAACGTGCTGCCGATGCGGACGGGCTCGACATACAGCAGCGCATGGCCGCACTTCGGGAGCTATTGCAGACCTACGAAGCCCGAACGGCCTCAACGCTTCCGTTGCCAAGCAAAGCCCCCCAGTTGTGGGTGGACCGCGATCCTGCTTTGAAAGAAAATCCGGCCGCGTTTGCCCGCCGCGTCTACGGGCCATGGATTGGTACTGGCTTTACCCGTCCGCAGCTCCGCGCGCTCGATGACGCCCTCTACCACGCCCTTTCGGTGTGGGAGCACCGGCATCCCGAGGATGCCATTAAGGACCTCCCTACCCTCGCCGAGGTCATCGACAGCAAGATCGCCAGGTTGACCGACGAGTTCTCGCCCGACGAACTTCGCAAGCTCGGGGCGACCCTGCAGACGCGGCTGCGGCGCAAGAAAAACTAGACTGGACTTTTTTATCATTGCGCGTTATGACAATGACGCCGGCCAGAACAGCCGGTCGTGTCGCGTTGCCTCCCGACAAACCCCGATACATGCAGCTGACGCCCCTCCCCCGGGCGCAAAAGGAGCCCCCATGCTTGAACCGAACATGAGCAGCATCATCCTCGCGGATCTCAAAATCCTGACCAAGAAAGAGTTGAGGGAAATCGTCCCTTACACGCCCCAGCACATCCACAGGCTCGAAAAGGCCGGCAAGTTTCCAAGGAGACTGCAGCTCGGTGCCAACAGGGTCGGCTGGAAGCTCTCCGACATCCAGGCCTGGATCGACGGCAGGACATCGCCGGCAGTCAACTACCTGGAAGACGACGAGATCCCCTATTGAAGCTGCCCGCCTCCGAGGCTCTCGGGGGCGGGTTTCTTTACGGAATGGGCGCGAAATCCGGCAGCGCCAACGGTAACGATGCCTGATCCGACTCGGCTTGACGCAACTTGTAGCCCTTCACGAAGGCGAGACGGTCACCGTTGAACATGAAGCGGATGTTGACGAAGAACTGGCCATCAATGGTGCTTCGGTACAGGAAGTCCTTGTCGAGCAGTTCGCGTAAGCCGCGAAAATACGTGGTCTTTGGCAGGTTATGGTCCCGCGTGCTGAGCAGAACCGAATCCTGACCGGGCCGCTCGCGCAGTTGATTGTAGACAATCTCGAAGACTGCAAGCCCTGCCTTCGAGAGGCCGGCCGCCTGTTTCAAGCCCGCCAGATAGAGCTTCACAAAGCGCTCCTTGTCGACTTCCTCGAACTCATACGAGATGGCCCCTCCCCGCCCCAGAATCTCCCCGGTGCCGTTATCGACCACGAAGCCTTTATGCTCATCACCGATTTGTACGCGCTTGGTGCGGGAAATCTCGGCGCTGCTGGGAATTGAGGGATTCACCCGATATAACGGGACCCCGTGTTTCGTGGTGACGGCTTCGGAATGTAATAAATTTCCCATTTTTGACTCGTGAAAATGAAACTGTTGTTCCAACAACATGAACAACAATTCCCAATAAGGCAAGTCGAATTTGGGAATTTATTTCAATTATCCGGGAATTAATTTTCTGAATCTGGGAGTCGCTATGCCGGATTTCTGCGCCTCTCACGAGATTCCCTTCTTATCATATAAAAAGGGGGCGGCGCGAAGCGCTCCCATCCCACAGGGGGCCGTAGCGAGCGACGCCCCTCCCCGAAGAGAATGCGAAGGGTAAAACCTTGCCATTAAGGCCCTCCATCATCCTAATCGAGAGAAAGTGGGCTTGCCAGGAGGGTGCTAATCCAAGCACCTGCCTCCAAAGGGCGCCACTGACCTCAACCAAGATCTTGAGCTCAAACGCCTCTGCTGCTGCGTTCCAAGCGTTGAAGCGGCCGACCCTCCCCAGCTCATGCATATCGGCTACGAACGATAAAGCCATAACCCCCTGCCGACTGATGCAAATTGAACTTCTTCGTTCCGAACATCAGATGGGTTGCCTGCCGCACCGTCAGCCTTGCAGATAAGTCTCAGAGACTGGATGTCCATTTGCTGAATTGCTGACTGGAAGAAATAGTGACACCTCGCCGTGTCCTCACTCTCATATCTCTACTCCGAGACAATTAGATATCTACGCATATCGGCATTCCGTAATAATTACATGTCGTGCAGACTGCATGCATACGGCTCGACATGCTGAAAGGCAGTATCCATCTAAACCCTGCAGCTCGACATTTATTCGATGTTAGATCGCTGCATTCTGAAATGCATACAATTCAGCATGGAGAGATAAAGGCAATTAGAAATGACTTGCCAACGAAGAACGAATCTTCAACCATAATTGCAGATACACCCAAATGTAGACATCGCAACATGAAGACACTGAGCTTTATCTGCCAAAAGGGAGGGACCGGAAAAACGACCCTCGCGCTCAACATTGCCGTCGAGGCCATGCGCCGTGGCTTCACCGTGGCGGTCATCGACCTTGATCCCCAACCAAGTGCATGCGCCTGGAGCGATCTGAGAGCCACCCGTGACGAGCCCGTCGTCATTGACGCGAAACCCTCGCGACTAGCAGCAGCCGTCGAGACCGCACGAGCGCAGGAAGGTCTCGATCTTCTGATCATTGATACCGGCGGCCGAACGGAGGAGGGGGCCTTTGCCGCCGCTAAAGCTTCCGATCTCGTCATGGTCCCCGTGCAGCCTTCCGCCGTCGATCTCAAATCGATACCCGCTACGAGGGATCTGATCGCAATGGCAGGTGCGCCGAAGGCGCTCGCTGTGATCACGCGCACGAAGCCTTTCGGCACACGTCACAAAGAAAGCGCCGCGTGGCTCGATCAATCGAGGATGCCCGTAGCAAACACTGTCATCGGCGACCGCATCACCTTTCAGGACGCCTATGCGGCAGGGCAGGGGGTCTCCGAATACGCGCCGTCATCGCGCGCAGCCGATGAGGTTGGAGAACTATTCCGGGATATCGCAAGCCGGCTGGGGTTGAAGTCAAGAAGACAAGTCAACAAGAAGAAACGTGGAGTTGTAGACAATGGCAAGCAAACGACCAAACCTCGCCGCGCTCGTTGAAGCAGCGGGCAGCGTACGCATCGAGCCGGGCCGCAAAGCTGTGGCACCGGCGCCCGCGAACCAGACGGAAAGCGGGGCAGGTGAGGGGAGCGGCAAACCCCATGCCCCGTCACGGATGGGACAGAAACCCATCACGGCCTTCTTCCCCGAAGAAGTCCGCGTTCAGCTCAAGATGATGGCCGCTGAACAACGCCAGAGCATGGAGAGCCTCATAGGCGAGGCGCTCAATGACTTGTTCGCGAAGTACGGCAAGCCGGAGATCATCGGCGCAAGGTCCCAAGTTCAGTAATTCGCGCACAATCACGCCAACCCCTTACGCATTCTATTTCATAGACGATGAAGATCACGATTTTTGGCTCTGGATATGTGGGTTTGGTAACCGGGGCGTGTCTGGCCGATATCGGCCACAACGTCATGTGCGTAGACCGAGACGAAGCCAAAACCGAAGCGCTCAAGCGCGGTGTCGTGCCCATTTACGAGCCGGGCCTTGATGCCAAGATCGAAGCGAACGTTAAAGCCGGCCGCCTGCATTTCACGACCGATGCCAAAGAAGGTGTGGAACATGGCCGCGTTGTTTTCATAGCTGTCGGCACCCCGCCGGATGAAGACGGATCCGCCGATATTTCCGCCGTTCTGGCGGTTGCCAAAACCATCGCCATCTACATGACGGAACCGACCATCGTGGTTACAAAATCCACGGTCCCCGTGGGCAGCGCCGATCAGGTGCGCGATGTGATGGAACAGACATTGAAGGCGCAAGGCAAAACCGTACCATTCGATGTGGCATCCAACCCCGAGTTCCTCAAAGAGGGCAACGCAATCGAGGACTTCGAAAAGCCCGATCGCATTGTGGTGGGCGTAGCCAATCACGCAACGGCCGAAGCCCTGCGCGGGATTTACGCGCCGTTCAACCGCAGATCCAACCGCATGGTGGAGATGGATATCCGCTCGGCCGAGCTTACGAAATACGCGGCAAACGCCATGCTGGCCACCAAGATCAGCTTCATGAACGAACTCTCCAATCTTGCTGATGCACTGGGCGCCGATATCGAACAGGTGCGTGTGGGCATCGGGTCCGACGCGCGTATCGGGTACCACTTTATTTACCCGGGCGCAGGCTACGGCGGCTCGTGCTTCCCCAAGGATGTAAAGGCGCTGGCCGCCATGGGCCGCAAAAAGAACGTGCCCGTCAAACTGGTCGAAGCGGTTGAAGACGTGAACGAACGCCAAAAGCTGGTTCTGGTCGATAAAATCGACAAGCACTTCGGCAAAAAGGACCTTGCAGGCAAGGTGTTTGCCTTGTGGGGGCTTGCCTTCAAACCCGCGACCGACGACATGCGCGAGGCCCCCAGCCGCGCCATCATGGAGGCACTGTGGGCACGTGGCGCCATCGTCAGGGCCTATGATCCGAAAGCGATGGAGGAATGCCACCGCATTTACGGCGACAGGGCTGATCTGGTTCTCTGCGCGTCCGCAAACGAAGCGGTAACCGGCGCTGACGCGCTGGTGGTCGTGACGGAGTGGAAGGAGTTTCAGGCCATTGACGCCGAGGATCTCAAAGCCCGTATGAAAACACCCGTCATATTCGACGGGCGCAACATCTACGATCCCAAGAGACAGGCTCAGTACGGGCTCTTGTATTACGGAATCGGCCGCGCCGCGTGATCTGGCTCACCGGTACCCTGGTGTGCCATTCTCAATGGCCGATTTCATCAGATGATGTCGCGCAGTAGAGTAGAGCTCCAGTCTTCCCGTTTTCATCTGCAAGCTCGCTCATAAGCTTTCTTCCTCGCATAAGTGCCTTCTCAATCTTGGCCCGTTCGCGCGCGGGCATCTTACCATCGCCCAGTGCAGCAATAAGCTTGTTCGTCGCGGCTGCGGCATCTGCGAGAGCAGTGCCCAACCGTTCATGCCTGAGGCGGAACTCGTCCAATATCAAAGCGAAATCACTCATAAATCACCAATGAATAGAAATATGAAAAATCATTGCTCCCTACACAGCATATTGAATCTACATATCGGACGTGCCAAAAACAACTG
>NZ_JBFWPA010000248.1:0-5395 GCF_050250235.1 Pseudorhodoplanes sp. | reverse complement strand
TGCCACCGACAATGGTCATTCCTCTTCCGCGTATGCAAAAATTTATTTGCGTCGAGTTGTGACGGATTGGCGCGGTTTCCTCGCCGGGTAGGAGCACGTCCAGGGTCACTCTCACACCCGGATTCAGACCTGGCGTCGCTGGATTCGCACTAGGATGTACGAACTGCACTTGCCGGCGGCCATTTGCCGGGTGCGGCGCGGATGCAAGTCGTTCGATCTGCTCTTCAAATTGTTCGCGAGTAATCGTGACGGGCCACCATTCCTTCGCAGGTTTCCAGGTTTCAGGATCGCACGTGCGAGCCGTTCCTCCGACCTGATCGATGAATTTGACTGGAGCTTGATCCATCACCTCGACTCCTCTACTTATCCATTGAACCCGTCTTCGAAGATCGACGGAACCGGCGCAGTGATTGCAAGGCTGTTTACGATGATCGCGTGGGTGGTATAGCGGCCCATGACGAAAAGTACGGCGACCGCGCGCTTGACACCCAGCTGTTCGACTACTGCGTCGAGCAGCATCGAGCCTTCGATACCGTTTGAGCGGACTGCCGAGATGACGAAGCGCTGGACCGTGCGTTCTTCTCGGCTCAGTTCAGGTTGATCGTCAGGCGCCAAGGCTTCCACCGCGGCTATCCACGCTCGACCATAGCCCAGCCTCACCGCCAGCCGTTCGTGCTGATTCCTTTCGTAGGCGACGTGCTTGATGGTGGCCACCGTGAGCGCGATAAGCTCGACCAACCGCATGTCGAGTTCACCTTTCGAAAACTCCGTAAAATCCATGAAGGCCTTGAGCGCCTGAGGCTGATGTGCGGTTGCGGCAAAAAACTCACCCAGATATCCAAGTCGCGCAACTTTGGCACGCAAGCCGTCCGCGACTTCGGGCGCGAGCTCCTCGAACCCGAGGCGAGGTATCAATGTGCTCATGGCTCATTCAATATAAATACTTTTATTGCTAATCAATTTAACATAGGATGCGAAATTATGAAACGGGGCACGCCGAAAAGCGAATTCCCGCTCAGCGAAAGCACTGGTGCGATGGTTCGTATGACCCATCTAGCATTTGCGCAGGACTTGCAGAATCACTTGGCCAATTTCGATATTCCGGTAGGCATGTGGTTTTACCTGCGTGCATTGTGGGAAGAGGATGGAATTACTCAGCGAGAGCTAAGTAAACGTGTTTGCGCAACGGAGCCGACTACCGCTTTGCAGCTCGTCAAGATGGAGGAACGCGGTTATATCGAGCGCCGACGTTCGGAGATCGATCGTCGTAACAGTCACGTCCACCTCACGGCACGCGGTCGCGCGCTTCAGGCAAAGCTACTGCCGTACGCAGTAATGGTGAATGCCAGTGCAACGGCGGGACTGACAGCGAAAGAGGTGGCGCAGCTGCATTCGTTGCTCGCCAAGCTTCGCGAAAATCTCGAAGCGCGGCTTGGCAACGACGTTGAGGTGGAGAAGCCTCGGGAAAGCGCAAGAAGGACAGCGCGGTCGGGCGCAAAACTCAAGTCGGTCTCTTAAGGTCCATCCCCGAAAACGCGACTACGCCGACTACATGATGACATTCCCGTCGCCATCGAACGATGCGAAGAAGCGAGACGAAAATTCCGACAATGGGCGAGATGAATTATTGACTGTTCTCCGATCAAGGAACGCAAGTATCGTCCGCTTTTTATAAAAACCAAAGACTTCGCCAATGTTTTTATCGGTATCAACGAGCGCTGGTGATTTATGGCAAGCAATGTAGCAGGCTCAACCTCGATCACTTCTAATTCGCGCAGTCCGTGGACCCCGGGGAATTACAGCCGCGTACCCTATTGGATCTATACGGATGAAGAAATCTTTTCTACGGAGATGTCGAGGATCTTCTGCGGGAGGAGCTGGTCATATGCTGGGCTTGCAGTTGAACTGCCTGAGCCCGGCAGCTTCCTGAGTACAACGATAGGAAATAGATCAGTCATTGTTTGTAGAAACCGAGACGGCGCATTGCGCGCGTTTGCCAATCGCTGCGCGCACAGAGGCGTCAAGTTTTGCAGACAGCGGCACGGCAAGGCGACGAAATTCACGTGTCCATATCATCAATGGACATACGATCTGAACGGCGCTTTAAAAGGCGTGCCGTTTCGCGGCGGCGTAAAAGGACAAGGAGGGATGCCATCGGATTTCGATCTGACGGCGCATGGGTTACAGCAGCTTCGGGTGACAGAGCACAACGGCGTTATCTTTGCGTCCTTTTGTCAGGACATTGAAAATTTCACCGATTACCTGGGCGAAACCAACCGATACTATTTCGAGCGCGTCTTCGATGGGCGACAGCTCCAGGTGCTGGGGTATACCCGCCAGCTGATTCCGGGCAACTGGAAGCTCATGTTCGAGAATATCAAGGATCCCTATCACGCCTCGCTTCTGCATGTATTCCTGGTGACCTTCGGGCTGTTTCGCGCGGACCAGGAATCGCAAGTCAAGATGGATAGGACGGGTCGGCACGGCTTGCTAATTTCCCGCCGCGGCAGCCATCAGGCGACGGAGCACACTAAGGACATCGCAAATCTTCGAAGCGACTTCAGACTAAGGGATCCTAGATTGTTGGATCCCGTAAAAGAATTCAAAGACGCCGCGACCGTTGTCATGCACACGATTTGGCCGAATCTCATCGTGCAGCAACAGTCGAACACCATTGCGATGAGGCAGATCCAACCCAGGGATCCTGGCTCATTCGAGCTGTCATGGACGTTTTTTGGTTATGCGGATGACGATGCGGCGATGACACTGAGGCGATTGCGACAAGCCAATCTCATGAGTGCGTCTGGTCTCGTCTCCGGCGACGATAGCGAAGTGATGAAGCTCGCGCAGGACGGGTTGCGGTCTTATCCCGAGTGCGAGGCAATTCTCGAAATGGGCGGGACAGCGACCGCTGACGAGGAGCACATGGTGACCGAAACGGCGATTCGTGCGTTCTATAAGTATTACAGAGAAATCATGGAGCTCTGACGTGGTCGCCGAATCGATCGCTTATCGACAGCTCGAAGATCTGTACGCGAGGTACGCGGAAGCCTTGGACGATGGTCCGCTCGAACAATGGCCGGAGTTTTTCACGGAAAATTGTCTATATCTCATCATCCCTCGTGAGAACGTAGAGCGCGGCATGCCGCTGGCAATCATGCGGTGTGAAAGCAAAGGCATGCTGTATGACCGCGTCACCGCGGTGCTCGAAACAATGATGTACGAGCCGCGCTATCTACGTCATCACGTCACGAATTTAAGAATAACGAAATGCGATGACACCGAGATAGAGGCGGTAGCCAATTTTTCGGTGATTGAAGTACTGCCGGAAAGTTTGCCGAGAATCTTGATGGTAGGGCGATATCTAGATCGGCTGTTGCTAGAGTCGGATGGCGTTTGGCGCTTTTCGGAACGCCATTGCATTTATGACTCCACACTTGTGCCCAATTCGATCATTTATCCCGTTTAAGCAGGAGAGTTGATTCTGTCGCCGAACGAATAATTAAAGCGCTCGATTCATATGATTCTAAAAGAGGACGCCTATCGATCCTAGAGAGCGCCAATCTTGGGGAGATTGCAATTGCCAGCGTTTCCATTGACTGATTCTAAAGAGGCTTACGACTTCATCATAGTTGGTGCCGGTTCCGCCGGCTGCGTGCTCGCGAATCGACTAAGCGAGGACGGCTCGTCGGTATTATTGCTTGAAGCGGGTACATGGGATCGCGATCCGTTCATCCACATTCCGATCGGAATAGGGAAGATTTTTCCGGAACGAATGCATGATTGGGGCTACTTCATGCAGCCGGACGTGGGGCTTGATGGGCGAGCTATCGAATGCGCTCGCGGAAGGATCGTCGGCGGTTGCTCGTCCGTTAACGTGATGGTCTACATGCGAGGGAATCGCGGCGATTACGAACGATGGGCAGCTCTCGGGCTGGAGGACTGGTCGTACGAGCGAGTCCTTCCATATTTCAAGAAGGCGGAGACCTGGGAGGAGGGCGACAACGCGTTTAGAGGAGGAGCGGGCCCGCTGAAAGTGCGATACAGCAGGTACGAAGATCCGCTGCTCGCATCCTTCATCGAGGCAGGCACTCAGGCGGGCTATGCCGAGGTGCGGGACTACAACGCCGAGCAGCAGGAGGGGATGGCCCGTATTCAGCAGACTATTCACCGAGGGCGCCGCTGCAGTGCCGCAGTGGCCTATTTGAGGCCCGCCTTGAATCGCAAGTCGCTGCATGTCGTCGTCAAGTCGCTCGTCACCAAGGTCGTCATTGAAGGACATCGAGCAGTCGGCGTGAATTACCGCAGAGGAGGTAAGACGCACACTGCCCGAGCGCTCAGGGAAGTGATCCTTTGCGGAGGCGTAATCAACTCACCGCAGATTTTGATGCTGTCCGGTGTCGGCGACCCTGCCCAACTTAAGGAAAAGGGAATCCCTGCCAAGGTCGAAAATTCGGCAGTAGGTTGCAACCTCAGAGACCACTTGTCTGTGATGCTGACACATCGGCGCATGGACGAAGGTCCGTTCGAGCCGGCCATGCGCTACGATCGATTAATGCAGTCGATGATCGGATCCTGGCTGGGCGCGGAAACCTTTGCCAGCGATGTGCCGACCGGGGTTACCGGCTTTATTAAAACGACACCGCGCTCAAAATTACCCGACGTTCAACTTCTTTTTCTCGCAGCCCCACTGCCCTCTCATCCCTGGCTCAGGCCATTCATCCCGCCCGTGCCTGATACGTTCGGATGCCGCGTCGTTTTGTTGAGGCCGGAAAGCAGAGGGCGCATCACATTGGCATCGGATGACCCCGCTGCCGCCCCCCTGATCTCTCCTAATTTTTTGGCCGAGCCATCAGATCGAGAGACCTTGAGACGCGGTATGCGGATTCTTCGCAGGATAATGGCGCAGCCTGCCATGAGTGCTCATAGAGGAATCGAGCTGGCGCCGGGTCCCGGAGTGAGCTCGGATGACGAAATTGACGCGTTTATTCGTAAAACGTCCGTGACGGTTCATCATCCCGTGGGCACTTGCCGAATGGGCGCCTCAAACGATAGGGAGCGGGTTGTGGATCCGCAGCTACGCGTGTGCGGGGTTGACGGACTACGCGTGGTAGACGCCTCCGTGATGCCGGATCTCGTCGGTGGAAACATAAACGGCATCGTAATCATGATCGCCGAAAAAGCAGCCGACATGATACGTGCGTGAGCATTGTTTTCGTCGATCGTTGAGCAATCGCTGCCAAACTCTTGAAACTCAAATACGTAGTCGTCGACTAAAACGCTTTTGCTCGTTGAAGAAAGGGAGCGCAGCCATGCTGAAAACACTTGGTAAAGTGGGTGCGGTCGATATAGGCCGGGTGCTGGACAGTTCGTTGCTCGGCTTCTCGGCACAGAA
>NZ_JBFWPA010000247.1:0-5422 GCF_050250235.1 Pseudorhodoplanes sp. | reverse complement strand
CGAATTCTACGCTACGGGACCGACCTCGCTTGGGAACACAAAGTCAGGCTAGGTCGCCTTCGGGGTTGCGCCACCTGCCGAATCCCTGGGCGTGCAAGTTGGGCGGGAAACCGCTATTCTGACGCCTCGCGCACCCCCCTCTTCGACGGGACTTTCTCGCACATGCCCGACTTTCATCACGTTTCCAGGACCGCGGACGAGGTCGCCTCGCCGCGGCGCACCCGACTCGGACTTTGGTTGTTTGCGATTTACCTCGCGCTCTACGTGGGCTTTGTTGCGCTCAATGCGATGGCGCCGGATCGGATGTCTTGGACGCCATTGCTGGGGATCAACGTCGCGGTTCTGTACGGCCTGGGCTTGATCCTCGCGGCGTTCTTGTTGTCGCTCATTTATGAGGTCCTCTGTCGCCGCATCGAGCGCCTTGATGCGCGCGAGGAAGGGGACGCGCAGTGATTTTCGAACCATCAACGACCGCGGTCGTCGTATTTCTGCTCTTCGTCGCCGCCACCCTTGGCATCAGCTTTAAGCTCGGTGCGCAGGCGAAATCGACGAAAGGTTATTTCGCCGCCGGCGGGAGCATCCCGTGGTTCGTGAACGGCGTCGCCTTCGCCGGAGATTATCTTTCGGCCGCGTCGTTTCTCGGCATCTGCGGGATGATCGCGTTCTACGGCTACGATGGATTTCTGTATTCGATCGGCTACCTGGCCGGTTGGATCGTGGCGCTGTTTGTGATCGCCGAACCGATTCGCCGGCTCGGCAAGTATACGTTCGCCGATGCGCTCGACAGCCGCTTTCACTCGCGATCGATTCGGCTCTCGGCCGCGATCAGTACGCTGGTGGTGAGCCTCTTCTATCTGATTCCGCAGATGGTCGGGGCCGGGGCCCTCGTGAAGCCGCTGCTGGGCTTTCCACACTGGGCAGGCGTGAGCATTGTCGGCGCCGTGGTGATTCTGATCGTCGTTTCCGCCGGAATGGCTTCCACCACTTACGTGCAGTTTCTCAAAGGATCGCTGCTCGTGTTTTTCAGCGGCATCCTGACAGTGATGATCCTGCAGCGCGGGCTCACCGTGGGCGAGCATTATCGTCCCGGCGCGAAGGCCGGCGATCCCTTCGCACGCACGCAGACGTTGCGTGTGACCGCCGACGGGCAGCGCATCGTGAACGGCTTGCCGCAGGGGCATGGGCCTGGCGAAGGCGATTTCTGGCCGATCGGACACGTGAGCACATTGCCGGACGGAAAACTCGAAACCGGCCCGCTCGGCCCCTTGGAGTTTCTCGCCGTCCTCCAGCAAAGTGAAGTGGTCCTGTGGTCTTCCGCGACGACCAAAGAAGCGGACGGCAGTACACTTACTACTTTTACTCCGCGCGCCACACCGGGGGCCGAGGTGCTGCGGCCGGGCAACAGCCCTACGTTCAAAGGGGTCCGCAGCGAGCGGATTCAAGACAAACTGAATTTCCTGTCGCTGATGCTCGCCCTGTTCTGCGGCACGGCATCTCTGCCGCATATCCTGATTCGCTATTACACGGTGAAAGACCAGGCCGCGGCGCGAAAAAGCACCGTGGTGGGGATCGCAAGCATCGGGTTGTTCTATATTCTCACGCTCTATATGGGCCTCGGCGCGATGACCAGCGGGGCGATCGACGTCACGAACAGCAACATGGCCGCGCCGCTGTTGGCCCGTAGCATGGGCGAATTGCTGTTCGCTTTGATCTCGGCGATTGCGTTTACGACGGTGCTGGGCACGGTGAGCGGGTTGATCGTCGCCGCCAGCGGGGCCGTGGCGCACGATATCGCGGCGAGCGTGTTTCGCGTCAACCTGACGGACCACGAGAAGATCCGGATCGCGAAGATCGCCGCCGTGGTGGTCGGCGTGCTGGCGATGGCGCTCGGCATTTTGTTCGAGAAAATGAACGTGAACTTTCTGGTCGGCTGGGCGTTCAGCGTGGCGGCGTCCGCGAACTTGCCATCGCTGGTGATGTTGCTTTTCTGGAAAGGGACGACGAAGCAGGGAATCACCGCGGCGATCCTCGTCGGCATGCTCTCGTCGCTGGCCTGGATTCTTCTCTCAGGCGATACGTTCCGAGACATTTACGGCCTCGACCCCGGCACGGCTCCGGCGCCGTTCAGTCAGCCGGGCATCGTGACGATCCCGCTGGGGTTTGCGACGGTGATCGCGGTGTCGCTGCTGACGCGCAGTCGGGGTTGAGGAGGATTTGCCCGCGAAACACACGAAAGGGGAGGAGTCAGGAGCTCGGAGTTCGGAGTTCGGAGAGTAGGATGGCGGGCCTGGGTTGTGTTGCGTGCGATGGTTTGGCTGGGGGAGGCGTTGAGCAATAGGCAGAGTCGAATGAGCTGCGCCGGCCCGCCGTACGAATCGCGCTGTAACGCAACGGTTCTTGCTACTTGCTTCTAACTCCTAGCTCCTGGCTCCTATTCTTTCGCGTGTTTCGCGGGCCTTTGTTGGGCATGGCACGTTTTGTTGGTGTCAGTCGGCGCTCAAAACCAGCCGCCAATCGGCGGATGAAAACCAGCCAGCTTGAGTAGTTTGGGGTTCGGCCTATGGGCCTTCTGAGCGGCAATTTCGCCGCGGAAGGAGGCTTGGATGGCGAATCGACTCAAGATGGCCACAGTACAGTCGATACTTTCGTTGCACGCGCGCGGCTGGTCGCAGCGGCGGATTGCGCGCGAGTTGGGCGTGGACCGCGAGAGCGTCGCGCGGCACTTGCGGCTGGCCCGAGAATCCGCGCCGGCGGCGCGATCGGACCTGGCGAACCCAGAACCGGTCATTGCGCCGATTTCGAGTGCCGGGTCTGCGGAGCCAAAACCGGCCAAAGCGCCGCTGGAGCCCGCCGGGTCGCCGGATTCAAAACCAGCCAATGCGCCGATTTTGGCCACCGGGTCGGCGGCGCTGGAAACGTTGCTCGGAGCGCCGAGTGAGGCGACCACCAGTGGCCGCCAGAGCGACTGCGAGCCGTGGCGCGAAGTGATTCAGGCGAAGCAGGCCGCGGGCTTGTCGGCGCGGCGGATTCATCAAGACCTGGTAGCCGAACACGCGGCTGAGGTGAGTTACGACAGCGTGCGGCGATTTTTGCGCCGGCTGGGTTGGGTGCGGCCGTTGCCGTTTCGGCGCATGGAATGTGCGCCGGGGCATGAGGCGCAAGTCGATTTCGGCACCGGCGCGCCGATCGTCGGCGCGGATGGTAAGCGGCGTCGCACACACGTGTTTCGCATCGTGCTGTCGCATTCGCGGAAGGCGTACAGCGAAGTCACCTACCGCCAGACGACCGACGACTTCCTGCACGCGCTCGAAAATGCCTTCCACCACTTCGGCGGCGTGCCGCAGACGCTCGTGATCGACAACCTGAAGGCGGCGGTCAAGCATCCGGATTGGTTCGATCCGGAGTTGGTTCGCAAAGTGGCCGCCTTCGCCGCGCATTACGGCACGGTGATCTTGCCGACGAAACCGTACACGCCGCGGCACAAGGGAAAGGTCGAGCGCGGCATCGACTACGTTCAGGAGAACGGACTTCGAGGGCGCACGTTCGTAAGTCTGGCGGCGGAGAACGAACATCTGCTCGACTGGGAAGCGAAAGTCGCCGACACCAGGATTCACGGCACGACCAAGCGACATGTCGGGCGCGTGTTCGAGGAAGTCGAGCGACCAGCGCTGCTGTCACTGCCGCGGGAACGCTTCACGTCGTTCCACGAAGCGCAGCGGAAGGTCAGCCGCGACGGTCACATCGAGGTGGCCAAGGCTTACTATTCTGTACCTCCGGAGTATGTCGCGCGCACGGTCTGGGTCCGCTGGGACGCGCGGCTGGTGCGGGTGTTCAACCACCGCTTCGAGCAGCTCCGCGTGCATGCGCGGCAGGAGCCGGGGCGCTTCAGTTCCTCATACGACGACCTGCATCCGCAGAAGATCAGCGGCCTGGAGCGCGGCGCCGCGTATCTCTTGAAGAAGGCCAGCGTGATTGGTCCACACACCGAGCGTTGGGCCGAGGCGATGCTCACGGCCCGTGGCATTGAAGGCACGCGCGTGCTGATGGGACTCTTGAGTCTCACCAAGAAGCATGCCGGAGAAACGCTGGAAAACGCCTGTGAAACGGCCCTTTCCTATGGCGCGTTTCGACTCCGCACCTTGAGACAACTGCTCAACCGAGGCGCGGCAAAACAGACGCCGCTGCCGTTCTTGGACGAGCATCCGTTGATTCGCCCGCTCGACGATTACGCGCGGGTCGTCGCCGCCGCGCTGGTGCGTCAAGAAGACGCGCGTCGCGCAGGTTTTTTGAGGCATGGCTCGGGCGTTCGAGGCGTGATTCAACAAGCGAGCCCCGATGGCTTCGACCATCAGGGCTCTGGCGTCTGCTCGACGCGCCCTCGATCCAGTTATCCCTCGCCAGGTTGCGCCTCCGCAGAGCCTGGCTCCGTTTCACCGGACGCTTCCAGCGTAGTTCCGATCGTCCCTCTTCACCAGGAGAAATCCACTCATGCATGACCGCCTACAATCCACGCTCCGACAACTCCGCCTCTCCGGGCTCGCGCAAACACTCGACGTACGACTCCAAGAAGCGGTCGGCCATCAGTTGTCGCACGCCGAGTTCTTGGAACTGATCCTGCAAGACGAACAGCTCGTCCGCAGTGAACGGCAGATCGAGCGCCGCGTGAAGGCAGCGCAGTTCCGCGAAGTGAAACCGCTCGACGAATTCGACTTCGCCTTCAATCCGTCGATCCAGAAGAAACAGATCTTCGAGCTGGCCACCTGCCGCTTCATCCGCGAAGCCCGCGACGTGTTGCTCTTGGGACCGCCAGGTACGGGAAAATCCTTCTTGGCCCAGGCCATCGGTTATCAAGCCATCAAACAAGGCTACGTCGTGCTCTACCGCTCGATCTTCGACGTGGTCCGCGACTTCCTGCATGACGAGGCGCTCGGCGAAGACGACAAGCTGCTCGCGCGATATCTCAAGCCGGAGCTCGTGATCATCGACGACATGGGCATGAAACAACTGCCGCGTCGGAGCGGTGAAGTGTTGTTTGAGATCATCATGCGCCGCTACGAAACGCGTTCGACGATGATGACCAGCAACCGACCACTCGAAGATTGGGGCAAGCTGGTGGGCGACGTTCCCAGCGCCACCGCCATCCTCGACCGCTTCCTGCACCACGCGGAAGTGATCCAAATCACCGGCAAGAGCTACCGCCTCCGCCAGCAGGCCGGCGCCGGTAGCGAAGCACTCGCCGAGAACGAAGCAGCCAGCAGCAAGAAGAAAACCACCAAGACCGCCGCTCCCACCACCGCGCCGGCCTGATACTTCCACTCGGCAAAACCCTTGCCAACGACACCGTCACCGACGAAGATCAACACCAACCGCTGGCCGGTTCTGAAGCGCCGATGACTGGCTGGTTATGAAGCGCCGATTGACA
>NZ_JBFWPA010000246.1:0-5489 GCF_050250235.1 Pseudorhodoplanes sp. | reverse complement strand
GTCGTCTCAAACGAACAGCCCGATCGCCGCGACAATTGCGGCGAACCATAGGGTCGACAGTCGCAACAGCCGCTCATTGATGCGCCGATAAAGATAGACGCCGGAAACGATGCCAAGCAGGTAGGCAGGCGCGAAGATCACGGTGAGCACCAACAACTGCCGGGGGCCAGGTAGACCGGCAGCGTTCAGGGCGCCGGTTGCGAAGAGGGCCGCGATTGCCACGATCGTCGCTGCGAAAGCCCAGACGATGAAGTTTGCGCGGCTGGCAACGGCCGAGTGGTGGCCGGCCTGGAGCGCGATATTGACGATGACGCAGACGCCCGACGCGCCCAGGCTCAAGCCGCCCAGCGCGCCGGCCGCCGCCAGCTCTTTGCGGTCCATGGCGCGAGGCCAGCGCCAGCCAATCAACACCAGGACGACGCACAGGAGCAGGATCGCCGAGATGATGCGTCGCGCCAATGTCGGCTCAGTCCAGGCGAGGAAGATGATGCCACCTGGCAGCCCGATCAGCGCTCCCAGCAGCATCGGCTTGAGAATGGCCGGCGACGCGTCCCGTTTGGCGTCCGGTACCAGCCGGACGTTTGCGAGAAGATCGATGATCAGGGTGATAAGAACCCCCGATTTCGGACCAAAAACGAGTTGCAATGTCGGAACCAGGATCATGGGACCGCCAAAGCCGGATGCGCCCCGGACGAAGCCGGCCAATACCGTGACGGCGATTGCGACGCCGTAGAGAGGGACTTGGGATTCCATGACGGAATGCGCCCGCGAGCCGACCGAACATGCGTCGGCCGGCGCGCTCTCAGGCTGAGGTCGAGATATGCGCTTGGGCGACGAGTTCGATGATCATTCCGTCCACGGCGAGCTTCGCCGGAATGATCGTGGCGCGACTCGGGAACGGCGGGTCTGCGAAGTATTCCTTATAGATGCCGATCATTAGATCGAACTGATCGGTATCGGTGAGATAGCAGATGACCTGCGTGACGTCCTGCAGCGTACCGCCTGCGCTCTCGACGACGTGCTTGAGATTGTCGAGCGCGAGTCGGATCTGCTTTTCCGGAGCCCCCACCTCGACCGAGCCGTCAAGCTTTCGCGGAATGACGGCCGTGTAGAGGATGCCATTCGCGATCACGCCCCCCGATACATGGCTCGGGTTTTTCCAGAGCTTCGTCTCGACCGTCTTCTTCATTGTTTTCCTCTGCTCCTGTGGTCGCGATACGTAGCTGCCGATTGATGTTCTCGTCAAGAATATATTATTCTCCGTCTTGTCTGACCGGCTACCTTTGGCTATCGTTTCGATCCTGTTTCCAGACTGACGGTGGCTCCATGCTGTGCAAAGGCCAAATCGAATTGGTGCGGGTGCAAAAGGCCTACGGCAGCACCGTGGTCGTCGACGACCTGTCGCTGCTGGTCGAGCCGGCGCAGTTCCTAACTCTTCTGGGCGCCAGCGGCTCCGGCAAGACCACAACGCTGATGATGATCGCGGGTTTCGAATCGCCGACGAAGGGAGCGGTTCTCGTCAATGGCACCAACGTAACCGCTGTACCGCCCAATCAGCGCAATCTCGGCGTCGTATTCCAGCACTACGCGTTGTTCCCGCACATGACGATCCGGGACAACCTCGCATTCCCGCTTCACATTCGTTCAATGCCGGCAAGTAAAATCAAGCAGCGCGTGGCTTGGGCGCTCGACCTCGTGAGCCTGGAAAACTTCGGAGGCCGTTATCCGTCGCAGCTAAGCGGCGGTCAGCAGCAGCGCGTCGCGCTTGCGCGCGCGCTCATCTACGATCCGCCGGTTCTCCTAATGGACGAGCCGCTCGGCGCCCTCGACAAGAAGCTGCGAGAACAGCTCCAGCTCGAGATCAAGCGAATCCAGAAAGACCTCGGCATCACGATCATCTACGTGACGCACGACCAGGACGAAGCGCTGACCATGTCGGACCGGATCGCAATCATGCGCAAAGGCCGCATAGCGCAGGTCGGCTCGCCTGAGGATCTCTATGAGAATCCGGTCGACGACTTCGTCGCGGACTTCCTCGGCGAAATGAATTTCGTGCCCGCCACGATCGTGGGCGACGCGTCGCCGGCTCGCGGCGGGCGCTTTGCCATCCGGCCGGAACGCATCCTCATCTCGGACGCGCCCCGCGTCGAGCCGGGCGTTCAATGGGTCTCCGGTGTCGTGCAGGACGCGATCTATTACGGCGCGGCGCGGCGTTATCTTATTCGCATCGGCGACGTCACGATATCGGCCAAACAGCAAGCGGTGAGCGCGGTACGGTTCTATGAAGCTGGCAGTCCGATTCACGTCGGTTGGGCGATGGAGGACCTTAAGGCTTTTGCTTGATCGAACAACGTACGCAAGGGAGGCGACATGATGGTTCTGATACGGCGAATGGGAATTGTGGCTGCATTGGCCGGGACGCTCGCGTTTGCCCTGCCGAGTGGATTTGCCGCCGCGCAACAGCAGAAGGTTGTCGTCCAGATCGGCAGCGGCGACTTCGCGGAGGCGATGAAAAAAGCCTTCGTCGAGCCTTTTGAGAAGGAGACCGGTATCAAGGTCGTCACGGTGCCCGAGTTCATGAGCCCGGCCAAGCTCAAGCTCATGGTCGAGAACAAGAGCGGTGAGATCGATATCGTGCTGATGGCGTGGCTGCACGCCATCAGCAGCAACGAAAGCGGGCTGCTCGAGAAGATCGACTATTCGGTTTTCGACAAAGACGAACTCGCAGCGGTCGACGCGGTCGCACGTCAGCCGTACGGCGTCGGTGCCTACTACTACTCTCAGGTAATCGCTTACAACACCAAGAAGTACAGCGCGGATAATCATCCCAAGACCTGGACGGAGTTCTGGGATGTAACCAAATTTCCGGGCACCCGCAGCTTCAAGTCCGGCGTGCAGGGCGAAGGAGGATTCGAGGAGGCTCTTCTCGCCGACGGCGTTGCGATGGACAAGCTCTATCCGCTGGACATCGACCGCGCGTACCGGAGCCTCGAGAAGTTGAAGCCACACGTCAAGAAGTGGTGGCGGTTCGGCGCGGAAGGTCAGCAGATCTTCGCCGACTCGGCTGCGGATCTTGGCATGATCTACAACGGCCGCGCCGAGAACCTTCGCGCCAAAGGCGCGCCCGTCGCCTTCGACTGGAACGAGGGCAAGCTTCTGCTGGATTTCATGTTGATCCCCAAGGGTGCCCACAACGTCGCGAACGCGCAGAAATTCATCGCCTTCGCGACGCGCGCCAAACCACAGTCGGTTCTGGGAGCGATGATGTTCTATGGGCCGACGAACAAGAACGCTTTCAAATACCTTGATGAAAAGACCGGCAAGTCGCTCTCGACCCATCCCAACAACGTGAACCGGCAGTTCGTGCGCAACGATAAATGGTATGCCGAAAAAGGGCCGGACGGCAGGACCAACCTCGAAACGCTGATCGAGAAGTGGAACCGGTTCACGATCAACTAAACTCTCGATCGGCGCACGACTCAATGCAGCAGATGACGCATCTCACGGCATGGAAGCGCGACGCGGCGTGTGCACCACGCACGTCGCGTTTCGTTGGCTTCGGTTCGTTCCGCTCCGAGTGGCTGTTATTGCCCGCGCTTCTGTTCCTGGTCGCATTCTACGCCTATCCGGTCGCGAAGCTGCTTTGGACGAGCATTGACGGGGCGGCGCTGAGCCCGCGTCATTACCTTCGCTTCTTTCAGGATTCGGCTTATACCTATGTCCTCGTGCGCACGCTGATTGTGAGCGTCGTCGTCACCTTTTTCTGCCTTGTGTTGGGGCTACCGGTCGCCTTCCTCCTGGCCCGGATCGAGGGACGTCTGCGCACGGTCCTGCTGCTGCTGGTTCTTGTTCCCTATTTGACGAGCTTTCTGGTCCGAAGCTACGCCTGGATCGTCGTGCTCGACGACAACGGTATCGTCAATTCGCTCCTTGTAGGTTTGGGCGTGACGAGCAAACCGATCAAGCTCGTCTATAACTGGATCGGCGTCTATATCGGCATGATTCAGATCATGCTGCCGTTCATGATCTTGCCTCTGTACAACAACATACTGGCGATCGACTGGCGTATCGACCGCGCCGCCAAAAGCATGGGGGCCGGCCCCTTCCGTCGCTTCGTTCTGGTTTTCCTGCCGCTATGCGCGTCAGGGATCCGCAGCGGTTGCCTGCTCGTCTTTCTTCTTAGTCTCGGCTTCTACATCACGCCCGCGGTGTTGGGTGGATTGAGCGATGTGACCCTGGCGATGTTGATCGAAACGCAGGTCACACAGCTCGTGAACTGGGGCTTCGCCGGTGCCGCAGCAATGATTTTGCTAATTGCAACATTCGGCACCTACCTACTGTTGGGTCGCGGCGTGCGCCTCGACGCTATGTTCTCCGGCACATCGGACCGTGGAGCGAACCATTTCAACCAGCTCACGAGCTCCGGCTCGGGGGAGAAGCCTGTCCACACGCGCGTCCTCTATTCTGCAGTCGGGATGTTCGACCGGACGCCGCTGGCGGGCGCCATGAAGCCGACGGCTTATGCAGTGGCTACGTTCGTTCTTCTCGCACTCTTCCTCCCCAGCGCCTTGGTAACGATCATGGCGTTCAATTCCGGCGATGTGTTGCGGTTTCCGCCGCCGGGTTATTCCTTCCGCTGGTTCCAGAACTATCTGCAGACGGAATCCTGGATCGACGCGACGTTGCTCAGCCTGCGCCTGGCCGCTTTGACAGCGCTGTTCGGCACGCTACTGGGCATGCTCGCCGCGTTCGGCGTATCGCGGGCGCGGGGCATGGTCCGCGCGTTCACGCTCTCGATCATGCTGTCGCCGCTCATCGTTCCACCGATTGTGCTCGGCGTCGCGCTCTATCAGCCTCTCGCTCAAATCGGCTTGATCGGAACCGAAACCGCGGTGGTCATCGGCCATCTGATTGGCGCACTGCCTTATGTTCTTATCATCGTGTCGGCGGGCCTGCAGAGCGTCGACCCATCGCTTCAACGCGCTGCCTCAAGCATGGGCGCGAGCGCGTTCCGAACCTTCTGGAAAGTGACGCTCCCGCTCATACGGCCGAGCATCTTCGTCAGCGCTCTGTTCGCCTTCATCCATTCATTCGACGACCTCGTCATCACGATTATGGTGGGCGGAATCCGGGTCGAAACGTTGCCGCTGAAGATGTGGAGCGACATTCGCAATTCGATCGATCCGACAATCGCGGCCGTATCGGCAATACTGATCGGCCTCGTGATTCTTTGGGTCGCGCTGTTGGCCCTGTTCGGTGTCGGCGGCCTGAAGCGCGCCGATTGAACTATAGCCGCTAGTCGCCGAAGCGTGGCTGGACGATGATCGAGAGGAACTTTATCGGCCGGACGATCGCGCGTTCAGGGCCGTGAGAAATATCCCCATCGAAAAACAGGGTGTCGTCGCGTTTCAAATGATAAAGCTTTTGTCCGTGCCGATAAATGAGCTCGCCTTCGATCATCATGATGAATTCGACTCCGGTATGCTGAA
>NZ_JBFWPA010000245.1:0-5596 GCF_050250235.1 Pseudorhodoplanes sp. | reverse complement strand
CCCTATCGGGCACGTCGGTCGGCCCGCGCTTCAGAATCTCCCGCCGTAGATCACATCACCCTTCGGATCGATTGCCTTTAGCGCGTCAAAGAACCTTTCAGCTCGAACGATCATGTCGTGCTGGGCGTATGCACGCGCAGCCCTTCGGAAAGCCTCCGCACGCAGGTCGACCGATCCTTGGCCAGTTCGCCAGCTGTAATGCGTTCCGTAAGCGCTTCAATTTCTTTGGGCCAAGGCGTCGGGATAATCTTTGGGGTCCGGGGGATTTCAGCGAAGGTGACGTGTCCGGTTGCCTTCACAAACTCCCTGAACTGACGGTTGGTGACCGGGGTCGCATCGATCCAATAACTATCGACCGCCACCCGATGGGATGGCGCCTCTTCCGGATAGTGCTTGTCCGATCCCATGCTGAAAGTGCCGCCGGGAATGAAAACCATTCCAGTGTCCAAATGCGGATTGGAAAGCGGCTTCTCCTCAGTCGAGATAGTACCTACCACGTCGCTCCGTCGTGGCTGAGCTGCGCCCCGTGCCGACACCGTTCATTGCTCGGCGCAGCATGACCGGCCCGCGCGACCGGCCATGCTTCGAAAGCGGCGGATCACCGATGCTGGCAGTGGTCCGCTAGTTGCCGACCGGCAGCCCGATCTGGAAGCCCTCGTTAGCTAGCTGTTCGCGGATATACTGGAACCGCTGATACTGCGTGATGGTGATCGGACCCGTGTAAACTTCGCTCTGAAGTTTGCGCGGCGGATGCTTCAAGTAGGTCTGCATCAGTTCCTTGACGGCCGCGTTGATCGTCACCAAGGTCCAGGTGTGCTCGGTGTAGTTGTTCATGAAGATGTCGTAGCGCTCCTGCGGGTCCTGCCACAGGTCGAAGACCTGTGGCACCGTCGCGGTGTACATGTTCGGACCTTTCCAGCCGAGATTGGAGTCGACCGAGAGACCGCCGGTATGGGCGCCGTTATCACCACGCAGATTGAACACAGCCTTGTAGTTGCCGACCCGCGCAGCACCCGGCGTCAGCTCGTTCTCGGTGAAATAGAACCAGCTCTTCCGCTTGGACTTGCCCTTACCGAACAAGACCGGCGACATGTCGTAGCTGTCGAAGATGATCGGCTGACCTTCTCGATCTTTTTCCGGCAGCTTTGCGCCTGCAAGGGATGCGAATGTCGCCATGTAGTCGAGGCCGCCGACGATGTCGGAGTTTTTCGATCCGGCCTTGATGCCAGGGCCCCACGCGATCGACGGAACGCGATTTCCACCCTCGCGGCATGTTCCTTTGGTGCCGCGATATGGGGTATAGCCAGCGTCGGGGTAGACGTCCTGCCAGGCACCATTGTCCGTGGTCCAAAACACATAGGTGTTCTTGTCCAAACCGAGTGAACGAATCTTATCCATGACACGGCCGATCCGCGTGTCTGCCTCGACGATCGAATCCGCATATTTGCTCTTCGACATCGATTTACCCTTGAAATCCGGGTGCGGCATATTCGGCTGATGCACCTTCATGAAGGAAACGACCATAAAGAAGGGCTGCCCCGACTTCCCATTACGGTCGAGATAGTCTAGCGAAGCCTTCTCGACATATTCGTCGTAGAACGGAATGCCCACGACGCCTTTTTCCGGCGTGTTGACATATTGTCCGTTGACCTTGAAGTCCTCCCTGGCCATTTCTCCCGTCTTGCCCGACAAGGCGCCCTTGGTCACGTTCTCGAACATCGTCCGCAGTTCGGGATCCATGTCTGGGAACCAGGTCGGGTCGGCGTATGTGTATGCATTGAGGTGATACAGGCCGACATATCGCATCTCGTCGAACCCATGCGCGGTGGGAAGCGCGTAGTCGGATTCGCCCAAGTGCCATTTGCCCGAATAAAACGTGTTGTAACCGACTGTTTTGAGAACCGACGCGACCGACCACTCTGCCGCCGGCAGGCCGCCACCTTGCCCTTGAAACGCAACCGTGGTCATGCCACTGCGGTTGGGGATGCGACCGGTGAGCATCGCTGCGCGACCTGGCGTACAACTTGCCTGTCCATAGAAAGATAGAAACTGCACGCCCTCGGCGGCCATACGATCGAGGTTGGGCGTCGGCATGCCGCGATTTTCGCCACCGCCGTAACAACCCGCGTCACCGTACCCGAAGTCATCCGATAAGATGAGGACGATGTTCGGCTTCTTTCCTGCAGTTTCTGACATGGAGATCTCCTGTCATTTTCCCGTGTGCGTTAGTGTTATTAAGTCAAGAAAATCGAACTTGAAGCAGGAGCGTCTATCTCCGCTCGGCTTTGAAGATGACATCGATCGCCTCGATGATCTTCTTGTCCTGATGCGCCTTGCAGTAGACAATCACCTCGTGAATGTCTTGCTTCACGCGCGGCAGATTGATAGCGTGCTTTTTTCCAAGGCCGTTGTACCAGCCGCTATACCAGACACCGAGGAAGTTCGCGTCTTCCTGATAGGTGTTGGCGAGCTGCCTACATGTCAGCTTTTGAACGTCGATGTACCCCCGCGCGTCCGCGTAGTCCTTCAATTCAATTTGCGCGTTTGCTGGCAGCGCGATGAGACTGAAGAGCATCGAGAGGCAGAAAGCCAGCTTCATTGTCTTCCCCCTGAACATGCGCAATTGTGCGATGCGCAACCTCCATGTTGCGCGGCACGGATGGCAAATTTTGACGGGACTTTACGCATAGCGCCGGGGATGCACTATGCGGATCGTGCCAACCCAAGTTTTTGTGATTGGCGGCAGCTTTGGCCGCTATCTTGCCAGCGTTTGAGACGGCAGCTCGCCAAAATGCTCACGATACCAGCGCGAGAAGCGCCCGAGTTCAGTGATGCCCCACCGGTTTGCGACTTCCGTTATGGTGCAGCGCCGTTCAGCCTCCGAAACAAGTTCGCGGCGGATACGGTGCAGACGTAACTTTAGAACATAGTCATAAGGCGCTTCATTCAATACCGTTACAAAGGCCCGGTGCAGCGTTCGGCGTGTTGTCGAAGACGCTGCCGCGATGGCATCAATCGAGAGAGGGTGCTCGAGATTTGCGTGGATGAACTCCCGCGCCCGAGCGACGATAAAAGCGTACTTTTGCAAGTTGAGTTTAGAGGGATAGGGTCGCGGCTCCCGTCCCAATTCGCTTATGAATATGTCGAGCAACTGCGTGCCGAGCGTTGCAGGGCTTGGCTTGGAGTTTTCCTTTCGCGCCGAATGCACATACAAGAATTCCGATCGCAGCTTGGAAAGGGTCACCTTGGAAGTTTGCCCTTTGACCACGCCGCTGCCTGAGAGTTCCTTTTTACCCAGCACGGCGCCGGCTCTCGCGGCTATCTCCTCCAGTCGTTCAAAACTGAGCGTAGCGGCCGCATACATCGAGCCGGGTGCGTAAAATGCATCTTGCACGTCGCCCGGCAAAAATACGCCAATATCTCCGCTCAATGTTTCGTTCAGCCATTGGCTTGAGCCGGCCGGAAGTGTGACACCCAGACCAAGCGTCACCATATTCTCGGAAAGCGATCCCTTGATAGAGACGTGACCACCAATGTGGCCCGTATTGTAAACGACATCATCGCAAGTTGCGAAAGCCAGGCTTCCTGTAACAGGGGCCCGCGACATCTGCATCGCGTCGAGCCCTGCGCCATGGATTGCGTCGCTCAAATCTTCGATTTTGGAGATCGAAAACCGGGCCCATTGCGGCTCAGGATCCAGCCTAACCACCTCTTACCTCCAGGTGCATGCTAGGAATAAAGCTATCGGGCACCGACCATTGCCGATCGAGTTAATGGTCACTTCTTCGGTCCCTCGGTCATCGAGCCTCGAAGCTCCGCCATGCTGGCTTGGCTAACCTGAATCAACCCTCGCCGCGGTCGATCCAGGCCGACAATGATAAAAACGAACAGGACGATCAGACCCACCATGATGTAGGCCGCAAAGAACGCGCGATATCCGCCCAGACCGGACGAATAGCGTACGACGAGACCGCCCATGAGAAAAGCGGCAAATAGCAAAAACAGATCGACTTCCGGGACGTGCCGGTTCAACGTCGCTTTGCGCTTCCCGGCGGTATCGATCGCTTTATTCAAGGCTTCAACAAACAGCCCCGTTCTAACTGGATCGAGGTCCTCCACGATCGTCTTTTGCGCCAGCGCCCACAACGCATTCAAGTCATCATTTGCCTGTTGCAACAACGGAGAACGGCCAGCTTCATCGGTGCTCGACGCCTCGCCTATCTTGATACGCAACTCGACATAGTTTCGTAACAGACGCTTTGCTTCTTCGCGGGCGGATATCGACGATCAAGGCGATACTCGCCTCCTACTGATGATCGCGGGCTGGATCGAAGCCGATGTTCCGCATGGCAGCGCGGTGATGCTGCCGGTACGCCGAGGCCGGCACTATCTCACTGCCGAGCTTTGTGACCTCGCATCTGCAAGCCTTCGATGAAGGCACCATAGAGCGCCTGCGGTGGCTTTCGATTGCGGTGATCGGAGCGTCCGGTACCGGCAGCCCGATAGCCAAAGCGATCCAGACGGGGCTCAGATGCAATCACGACCGGCGCCCATCCGGCAAGCTCGTCAATTTGATCGCAAAACTACAAAATCAGATCAGGTCTGGACTTATCGCAAAAGCGTGTGAGGGGTGGCGAGTGATGATGCCTCTCCTTCGTTGCGCCGCCTGCCACCCAGTGGGGTCGTCAGGGCGAGGCTTTCTGGCGGGCGCACCACGAGGCGTGAAAGCACAGCGACGTAAATCAGCGGCAGTATTGCGAAGCGGAGGGTATCCCGCTCAAGGCGTTCGACAACTGGCGGGCAATCTTCAAGGCCGAACCACAGCCGCCAGAACGTAAGCTGCTCTACCGGCGTCGCGGCCCAAGTTCGCCCTTTGGTCCTCCCGTTAATCCTAGGCTAAGTCACCCTCCAAGCCAAAATTTCCCGCCTAGCGCACCATTCGCGTCATGATCTTGCTCAACTCGCGGATCCACAGCACGGAGCTCGCAACAGCTGCGCAGAACAACCAGTCCGCAAGACTCAGGCTCACAGTCGAGAACGCCTCCTGCAAAAAGGGCGTGTAGATCACGAACATCTGCAGCAAAAGCGAGAACGCAACCGCGCCCCACAACCAGCGATTCGTAAAAAGCCCATGGAACGCGCTGAGTTCATCTGAGCGCGCGTTGAAGACATTGAAAAGCTGGAACAGCACGAGTGTCGTAAAGGCCATCGTCTGCCCATATGCGATCGTGCCTGAGCCTTCGATCCACCCTCCAGGAAGGGAGGCATCGAGCACGAGCAGCGTACCGGTCGCCATGACGGTACCGACCAGGAAAATTCCGCCCCACATCCGGCGTGTCATCACGCCCTCCCCACGCGGACGCGGAGGCCGTCGCATCACATCCGGATCTGCCGGATCGATTCCGATCGCGAGGGCAGGCGCTCCATCGGTCACGAGATTGATCCAGAGGATCTGCGTCGCCAGAAGCGGAAGCACGATGCCTCCAGCCAAGGTGAAGAGACCAATCGTGTCGGCAAGGATGACGCCAAAGAACATGGTCATGACCTCTCCGATATTCGACGACAGAAGATAACGCAGAAACTTTCTGATGTTGGA
>NZ_JBFWPA010000244.1:0-5647 GCF_050250235.1 Pseudorhodoplanes sp. | reverse complement strand
CTTCTCCAAAGTGTTGATTCGACAACTTCACTTTAGAGATCTGCGGCCCGGCCCTGACCGCCTGCCTGCGTGATGAGCGCCGCAGTCGGTCAGGGCCTCCATCCGAACTGTTCCTGATGTGCTACGGTACCGAGTTCACCTCGAATGCCATCCTGAGCTGGGCAAAGGGTCACGCGGTGGACTGGCACTATATCGCACCTGGACGACCGATGCAGAACGGCTACATCGAGTCCTTCAACGGCCGGATGCGTGACGAACTTCTGAACGAAAGCCTATTTGTCGATCTCGATCAGGCCCGTCAGCTGATCGGCGACTGGGTTACCGACTACAACACCGCGAGGCCGCATTCCTCGCTGGGCTATAAAACGCCGGTCGCCTATGCCGGTACACTCACCGCGCCGAAGGGCGTAACATTGGCCGAGACTCTAATCGCCGCTGGATGAAAGTTCAGTGGCAGGTCAGCGCAGACACGCAATTGTTCCATTCTCGCATCCGACGGTTCTAACTTGAAAAACGGGTCTGAGTGTCGGGGCGGGTGATCTTGAGCGCGTCGCTCGCGGGAAATGTTGCCTCCAGTTCTCGGTCCAATTCTATGTCGAGCTTCTCTTTCGCCGCTTCCTCGTCGTTTTTCGTTTGTTTAAGACGTTTTTGCATGGGTGGCTCCAACGGAGATTATGCGCTTCCTTCGTTTGTCGAAGCATGCCGCTTTTTAGCTATTTAAAAGCTTGCGATAATCAATGTCTTGCCGAGGGCAAAATACCTTCTATTGCGCCTAGTATTTTGCTCCAACAGATCAAGCAACAATAATTATGAACTGAAATGGCAATTAATTTCGTTTGTCGCATATCATCGCAGATGAAATATGAGGTGCAGGAAGCGGTCACCGGATGTGACCGTAACTTTTGCAGGAGGCGTTAATGTCAGGGATTGCGTCACAGGGAGCGCTCAAGGATCGCCGAACGTTTCTGGCCATCGGCGGCGCAGTTGCTGCATTGTTTCCGATAGCCGGAATCGCCCTCGCCGAGACGCGTCATCCGCACTCCGTCGCGGCGGAAAATCGGTCTGGGACGAAAGAAGCAGCCCGCACTTACAAGACGTCACAGACAGCCGCTGCCTTACGAGATGTATGGATTGGCCACATATTCTGGGTAAGGGCCATGTCGGCCGCCGCCATCGACAAGAACGAGCTGGCGATGAAGGTCGCCGAGCAGCAAGCTGTCGCAAACGCCCGATCTATCGCCGACACGATCGAACCGTTTTACGGTTCAGCAGCCAAAGACAGCTTCTTTAAGCTTCTCGCGGGCCATTACGGGGCGGTCAAGGCGTATCTCGTGGCGACTGTAGCCGGTGACGGCTCCGGCCAATCAACGGCGACCGAGGCCCTTACGAACAATGCCGGCGCAATCGCGACTTTTCTGAGCAAGGCAAACCCGCATCTGCCGAAAGATGCCGTACAAGGCTTGCTACTAGCTCATGGCAGTCATCACATTCAACAGATCCAGCAACTGATGGATCGCAAATACGACGCCGAAGCCCAGACCTGGGAAGAAATGAAGAAACACGTTTATCAAATCGCGGATGCGACAGCCGATGCGTTGGCGAAGCAGTTCGCCAAGAGGTTTGCTTGAATTGTCACCGTCCGCTCGCGACGAGGATGATGACGATTGTTCCTCCCGACTGTGTGCCGGTTAATCGACCGCGGGGACCGGCACCAGTCGGCGGGCTAGAAAGAGTTATGAGGCTTCTCTCCGTCATGACTATGCTCATGACGGTGCCGCAAGTCCTGGCGATCTGGATCGGTGGTAACGTTGCAGGAGTCTCACTTGTGTCGTGGACCTCCTACCTTTTCGCCGCGTGCCTGTGGTTTGTTTACGGAATACAGAAGCGCGACAAGACAATCTACCTGGCATGCGTCGGATGGGTGCTCCTTGATGCCGCTGTGGTCATCGGCATCGTCGTTCACGGTTGAACTATACACTGCGGTCTTGTACCAGAGGTCGGTCACGTGCCACTGCGTCCGGCGGCACACAAGCCTACGCAGCGAAGCCGGTCCGGCGAGCAGCATCTTGGCTTTGGAGAAAGCGCGATGAAGAGCAAGGTGCCGGCGAAGAATGTTAAGCTCAAGCGCGCCTATGATGAACCTGCGGCAGCAGACGGGGTGCGGATCCTTGTCGATCGGCTTTGGCCGCGAGGAGTGAAGAAGCAGGCGGCAGCGATCGATCTGTGGATCAAGGACCTCGCGCCCAGCACCGAGTTGCGGAAATGGTTTGGTCACGAAACCGCCCGCTGGACTGAATTTGAGCGCCGCTACGCTGCGGAGGTTCGCCAGCATGTGGACATGCTCGACAAAATACGCAAGCTAGCGCAGCGCGGTACCGTCACGCTTATTTACGCCGCGCGCGACCAGGAGCACAACGAGGCGGTGATTATCCGGGACATGCTGGTTGGCTCCCTTAGGTAGCGTTCGGCAAGTATTTCGACGGCAAGAGGCGTCATCATGGGAATGATCGAATTTCAAGCCGGAGCCATTCAGATCGACTCCAAGGTGATAGGGGAAGGTCTGAATATGGACCCTTCGGTCGTTCAAGAAATCATACGTGAAGGCAAAAATACCAGTCGATGCGAGCGCGGCATCGAAGAAGACGAGGGGCGTTATCGATTAACGTTTTTAGCACGCAACGTCGCTTTCGCATCGTAATCGATTCAACGGGAACCGTGATCCAGCGTTCGACGATTAACTTCTCTGACCGAACTCTTCTCGCTTCTGCGCGAAAGCCAGGCTGAGAGTTCCAGCAGGCATTGGACATATCATGATCATCGAGTCCTCGGATCAGATCTCCCGCACCACATTTCTCAAGCGATTTCCCGTTCCGAGGAATTTTGGCGTTGCGCCCGAATCGCGAATTGGGCGCGGCAAAGCTTGGTCCTCCCCGGCCAAGGCAAAGCGCGTGAAAGCGTTCGAAATCTACCGATATGATCAGGATTCCGGAGAAAACCCGCGGCTCGACACTTTCGAGGTTGATCTCGACGATTGCGGTCCGATGGTGCTCGATGCCCTAATCTGGATCAAAGACAAAGTCGATTCGACACTGACCTTCCGCCGTTCGTGCCGCGAAGGGGTCTGCGGCTCCTGCGCCATGAACATGGACGGGACAAATTGGCTAGCCTGCACGCGCTTCATCTCAGACCTCGGCAACCCTGCGAAAGTCTATCCGCTCGCGAGCACGAGCATCATCAAGGATCTCGTTTCCGATCTCACTCATCTCTATGCGCAGTATGAACTGATCGAGCCTTGGCTCCAGTCTAAGACACCGGAGCCGCACAAGGAACGCCTTCAATCCCATCAGGAGCGTAGCGAACTCGACGGCTATTACGAGTGCATTCTGTGCTTCTGCTGCACTTCCGCCTGCCCGAGCCACTGGTGGAATCCAGGCCGCTTTCTGGGGCCCGCCGCGCTCCTTCAAGCTTGGCGGTGGCTCACCGACAGCCGCGACGAAGCCACCGAACGGCGCCTCGACAACCTGGAGGATCCATTTCGGTTATATCGGTGTCATACGATCCTGAACTGCACCCGCACCTGCCCGAAGGGGCTAAATCCCGGCAAGGCAATTGCTGAGATCAAAAAGAGGATGATCGAGCGCCGGAGCTAAATGCATGATCGGCCAGGAAGAACAGAATGACCGGAAACGACGGCCGTCTCAAAGCGCCGAGAAGGGCGGACTTGTCCTCCGGCCTCGACCGTTGTCTCCCAACATTCAAATTTATCGCCCGCAGCTCACTTCCGTCCTGTCGATTGCCAACCGGATCACCGGGATCGCTTTGAGCCTTGGCGCCGTTGGTCTGGTCGCGTGGCTGATCGCGGCGGCGGCAGGGCCCCAAGCCTTTGCCGCCGCGCAGGGCGCTCTCGCATCGTGGATTGGCCAGGCCGCTTTGTTCTGCTTCACCTTCGCCTTCTTCCTGCATCTCTGCGGCGGGATCAGACATCTCGTGTGGGATACCGTGCACTCGTTCGATCTCCGGTCGATCTACCTCGGCGGGTGGACGGTCGTTGCCGCAAGCGTCGTGCTTACAGCAACGGCTTGGATCGCCAGCGTTTTCATGGCGGGATGAAACGGATGACGGTCCGCCGCACACGCTCCCCTCTTAGCCGTGCGATCGGACTCGGGTCGGCAAAAACAGGTGTGGAGCATTGGTTGGCGCAGCGCGTCTCCGCCGTGGCGCTTGTCCCGCTGACTCTTTGGTTCGTCGCTTCCATCATCAGCCATACTGGGAGCGGTTACGTCAGCTTTGTCACATGGCTTCAAACGCCCGCAGCCATAATCCTCACCATTTTAATTTTGATCTTCCTTTTCCACCACACCGCCCTAGGGCTACAGGTGGTGATCGAGGATTATGTCCACTCCGGTGCAAGGTTCGCCGCTGTTATCGCGGTGCGCCTGTGCTGCTTTGCGCTCGCTGTCACAGGGATCATCGCGGTATTGGAAATCGCTTTTGGTGGTTGAGAGTCGATGAAACGATCTCGCAAGTGCAAATCGACTAAAGTTCGGGTGATGGTGAGCAGCCTTCCGGTTGTCTAGCGAAACAACGAAAATAGCCAGGCAATGATCTTTCCAGCAAATAGCGAAACAATCCAGCCAAGCGCTGTGATGATGCTGGTCCCGAGTGCGAACGCGCCCGCGATCTTCCAGCGCGTCACCGCATAGCCGGTGACGATCGGCTCCATGGTTGCCACGGTTCTGGCCAGCGGCTTCATGTCGGCCACGATCTTCCCGACGCGTTCACCAATGTTTTCAAGTCTATCGCGATTCTCTTGGTGCTGCTCAGCTGACGTATTGCGAACGTCGGCCACGGACGCAGAGAGGCCTCGGACCTCCGCCTCGATGTTGCCGATGACGCGGCTGATCTCGTCAAGTTTGTTGGGCATGGGTCCCCGCTTTCGCGGGGACGAGCGGTCGGTGAGGCAGTGTACCGAACCCAACTCATCGCGCTTTAGTTGCTATTTCGATGTCGCTGCCTTCACGCGATCCGACGTAAAAGGAATCTCCCGAACCCTGGCTCCGACGGCGTCGTAAATGGCATTGGCAATTGCCCCTGCCACGGGGCAGGATCCCAACTCCCCGGCACCAGCAGGGGGAAGGTCGGGTCGGTTGATAATCGCCACCTCGACGTCCGGCACCTCCGGAAATGTGAGGATCGGATAGCTCGCCCAGTCCAGGGACGTGATGCCATTTGAATCGAACATCACTTGCTCTTTGAGAGAGCGACTGGCGGCCTGAATGATGCCGCCTTCAATCTGGTTTTTTAATCCGTCCGGGTTGATGACCAACCCGACATCCACTGCCGCGTAGATCTTCTTTACGTGTACTTCCCCTGACTTTCGATCCACCTCCACATCGGCGACGACCCCGATATAGGAGCCGTGGTATGCGAGGGCCACCCCTCTTCCGTGCCCATTGAGTTTCTCTCCAGACACGTGAGGTGTCCACTTCGCCAATCTCGCAGTCTCTCTGACAATATCCGATCGGCGGGTATGACCCTTCAAGTGCTGCATTCGGAAGTCCACCGGATCGCGCGCCGCCGCTACGCTGAGTTCGTCCATGAACGACTCCACAGCGAAGAAAACCGAGAAATCTCCGACAGCACGCAG
>NZ_JBFWPA010000243.1:0-5660 GCF_050250235.1 Pseudorhodoplanes sp. | reverse complement strand
GTGCTCGGTCTCGTGGTCGGCGTGGAGAAGCCGTTTTGGGCGGCTTTTCCGATCTTTTTCGGTCTTTTCAGTTTCTATGCACTGTCGACATGGGCCTGGTCGACGCCGGATTGTCCGACCTGCGGAACCAGGCAGCCAGCGCGACGCACGCCGACCTCGTTCCGTCAATTGATGTGGGGAGGCTGGACCTGTGCCCATTGCGGGACCGAGATCGACCGCAACGGCAAGGCGATCGCGCGGAAAGCCTGACGGTGCGGCGATGCGATATGCCTTCCTGTTTGCAATTGGCGTCGTCGCCGCCTTCGCCGCGCGCGACGCCTTGATCGGAACCGGTGCGTTCAGCACCTATTCCGCCTGGCTCGCGATCGCGCTCATCATCATTCTCGTGGAAGTCGTGCTTCGGCTGAGGATGGGCGCCAGCCTCGCGCCGATGCGCTGCCCGAATTGCGGCACACGGCAACCCCTGGTCCGGGGGCCAATCTCGTTCCGCCCGTTCGATCCGCGGCGGCTGGGACTGCACCAAATGCGGGACCGAGATCGATCGCTACGGCAGGGCGATCGCGGGGGACCACTGATCGGAGCGAGAATGCACAAGCGCACGGTTACCGACTGGCTGAAGGCGCTGGCGGCGGGAGCTACCACCATTGCTCTCGCGGTCTTGTTTCTCGATGCAATCGGGATCAATGAGCACGCCCTGCTGAACCGGATCGTGCCGGTGATCCTCGGCGTCGCCGTTTGCCAATGGTTCCTGAGAAGCAGCAGCGAAATTCCGTGGGGACTGAAGACTTGCCCGAGATGCGGCACGCCCCAATCACCCTGGCGCCGGCCGACCACAATGCGGCAGACATTTCTCGGCGGTTACACCTGCGGGACGTGCCGCTCGCAAATCGACCGGTTCGGCGACGCGGAGTGAAGCCTACGCGACCGGCAGGAACATGGCGAACGGCTCGTCGAGCGTGCGTCTCAGAAGCAATTGATAACGGTCGTGCAAGGCGTGGTCGGACGCGATGCGCCCGAACCCGGCGTCCGGGATCGATTGCAGCGGCACGAACGCGATCGGCGCCGCGATCGGCGTGAGCTGCGAGCCGCGCCCGGCCAGCAGCGTGGTGAGAATGCCGTGCATCTCGCCGGTGATTGTCGGCCGAGACACCGTGATCAGACGAAACTGGCCGTGCCGGTTGGTGACGAGATAGATGTGCCCGGACTGGTTTGGTACCGCCACGCTTCCGTATTGCGTGAAGTCGGAATCCAGCCGTTCGGATTCCCGAAAGATCAGGCTCGATTGCGAATCATCCCAGACGATGTCGGTGCGATACGCATAGAGCGCCCCCGGTTCGCCGAATGACGGGCGCAGCGTGAGATAGGTGCCTTCGATCCACAGCACCGAACGGCGCGCATAAGCGCCGAGATCGTCCGGCGCGATTCCGTTCGCGCTGACGGAATCCGCATGACCATTGCCGCCATTTCGCAACGTGACGCCGAGCGCCTCTTCCAGCCGGATCGTGGTCGCAAGCGTGAAAGGGCGCCGGCCGGCCAGCGCTTTTTCCAGGGTCGAGATGCTGATCCTGGCACGCTCGGCAAGCTCGAGGCGCGAAATGCGGCGTCGCGCGATTTCCTCACGAATGGTGGTGGAAACCTTCCGGCTCTGTTCCGACGTCAACTGCCTTTCAGACACCAGCATCGATTCTCCCCCGTGCCGTCCTTTTCCTCACAGAACCGGACGCGCCCTCACATCGCCCGCCAAGCTTTGTGCTCCGCTGCAAAACAATCGCGAACATGACGCTCGAACATTTTCGCTGCCGCAGGCACCAAGAAGGCGTGGAAGGTTTCGCATGAGCGATCTGCATGGGAGCGGCTGCAATGTCCGTCGAAACGGATAATCGTCATCTTCAAATCTGGCCCGATCGCCCGAAGCGTGTCCTGCGGAGGGGCGCGCGCATTCCGCAAATCAAGGCCGCGATTGTCACAGCAATTGCGGCTTTTTTTGTCTGCCTGCAAATGGGGCTTGCGACAGGCGCAGCCATCGCTCCCGGTCAGATGAAATCCGGTTCGCTGCTCTTGCGCGATGGAGGCACGCTTGTCGAAGCGCCGCGGCTAGGCGCGGATTACGACCTCACGGTCAGCGGTCCCACTTTGCGCGGCCGGGTCACGCAGATTTTCCATAACCACACCGAGAACTGGGTGGAGGCGGTCTACGTCTATCCGCTTCCGGAGGACGGCGCGGTCGATACCCTGAAGATGGTCATTGGCGAGCGCGTCATCATCGGCGAGATCAAGGAGCGCAAGACCGCGCGCGCAATCTATGAACAGGCCAGGGCGGCGGGACACAAGGCCACGCTGATCGAGCAGGAGCGGCCGAACCTCTTCACGAACTCGGTCGCCAATATCGGCCCCGGCGAGACCGTGCTGGTGCAACTCGAATATCAGGCGCCGGTGAAGCAGAGTGCCGGCACCTTCTCGCTCCGCATCCCGCTGGTGGTCGGTCCGCGTTACAACCCGAAGCCGATTGTGCAGACCGTGGACTTCGGTTCGGGCGGACAAGAAGCGAATTCCGGTTGGGGCAGAACCGCTGATCCCGTTCCGGACCGCGACCGCATCGAACCGCCGGTGCTCGATCCACGCCTGCACGCGCCGGTCAATCCGGTGCAGATCACGGTGCGTCTGCAAGCCGGCTTTCCGCTCGCCCAGGTGAAGAGCCATCATCACAACGTGAATGCAGAAATCGTGTCGCCTGACCTGCAAATCATCAAACTCGCGGACGGTCCGTTGCCCGCCGACCGCGACTTCGAGCTGACCTGGGGGACAGCGGCCAGCGCAGCACCCTCGGTCGGCCTGTTCCGTGAACGGGTCGGCAACGACGACTACCTGCTTGCGTTCGTCACCCCACCCAAAACGGAGCAGCAGCAGCAGCCTGCGCGTGAATCCATCTTCGTGATCGACAATTCCGGCTCGATGGCCGGCACCTCGATCGTGCAGGCCAAAGCCAGCCTTCTCTATGCGCTCGACCGGCTGAAGCCTGCGGACCGCTTCAACGTCATCCGCTTCGACAACACCCATGACATGCTGTTCAGCGACAGCGTCCCGGCCAGTGCTGACAACATCGAGCGCGCCAAGGCTTTCGTGTCCGCGCTTGAGGCCCGGGGCGGCACCGAGATGGTGGCGGCAATGCGAGCGGCGCTGACCGATTCGCGTGCGGCGGATGCGGACGCGCTCCGGCAGGTCGTGTTCCTCACCGACGGCGCGATCGGCAACGAGCAGCAATTGTTCGAAACGCTCGCCGGCATGCGTGGACGCTCGCGCGTGTTCATGGTCGGGATCGGCTCCGCGCCGAACTCCTTCCTGATGACGCGGGCGGCGGAAATCGGCCGCGGTACGTTCACCCATATCGGCTCGGCGGATCAGGTCGCGCAACGCATGCGCGCATTGTTCGACAAACTCGAGAGCCCCGCAGTGACGAACCTGACGGTCGCTTTCTCGAACGCGCAGGCCGACATCACGCCGGATCTGGTGCCCGACCTCTATCGCGGCGAGCCGCTGGTGCTCGCCGCAAAACTCTCCGCGCTGGACGGAACCATGGAGATCAGGGGGCATATCGGCGACAGACCATGGACGGTCAGCCTGCCAATCGCCAAGGCGGCGGAAGGCAAAGGCCTGTCCAAGCTCTGGGCGCGCCGCAAGATCGCCGACGCGGAAGTTGCGAAAACGCTGCGCAAGGTTACACCCGAAGAGACCGACAAGCGCATTCTCGCGCTTGGCCTTGAGCATCAACTGGTGACACGGCTGACCAGCCTGGTCGCTGTCGACAACACGCCAAGCCGTCCGGACGGCGCGAAATTATCCCGTGCCAACCTTCCGCTCAATCTTCCGGCTGGCTGGGACTTCGACAAGGTTTTTGGCGAACGGCCGAAACCCCCATCGCTGCCACGCCCGGAAGAACGCGTGCAGACCGCTCCGCTTCCGGATCGGGCGGAGGCGTCGGATCCGCAGGACATGGCGCAGCTCGCACTCGCCGGCCGGAATCACAGGTATCACAAGCCGCACACGCGGTCGGCCTCGGTGACGCCCTTGCGATACGCGGCCGCACCGGCGCCGAATGCCGCTCCATTGGCGGTGGTCAGCCGCGCGCCGGTTGCGACCAGCGTCGTGCTGCCCCGAACCTCAACCGATGCCGAGCTGCGGATGATCGCGGGCTTCCTGCTGTTTTTTATCGGGCTCGTCGTGCTGGCGGCCCTTCGCTGGCGCGCCGGTCTGACATGGCGCTGAGCTTTGCACGGGACGAATGACGGATGAACACGGCACGCGGGATGGCGAGGGCTTCCAGGCTCACCTGCCGCGTACCGCAACGGAGGGGCGTCTCGCCCATGCCTCTCCAGCGCGCACGCAGTCTTCCAGAGGTCCCCCTGCGTGCGCGCTTCTTTCTCCTCCCGGATGACCGATGGGGCGGTCTGCTTTTTCTCCTGGCCATCCTGATCGGGATTGCGGGGATCGCCTTAACAGCGCAGGGGATATGGATGCCGGTCAAAGCGCGGCTCGCGCAACTGTTGCTCGAACGCGCCTTCGCGGAAACCCTGGCGACGGGCGCCGACACCAAGCCGTGGTCCTGGGCAGACACCTGGCCGATCGCGCGCATCGAAGTGCCGCGCCTGAACGCCAACGCCATCGTGCTGCACGGCTCGAGCGGGCAGGCGCTCGCCTTCGGGCCCGGCCATGTCGAGACCACACCGCCGGCCGGCAGTCCCGGCACTGCGGTATATTCGGCGCACCGCGACACCCATTTTCGCTTTTTAAAGGATATCACGACAGGCGACCGGGTTGTTGTTACCTTGCGAACCGGCGACACTCACCGGTTCCGTGTCACGCACTCATCCGTGGTGCGCTGGGATCAATCCGGTATCGATCCGTTCGCGGACGGCCACCATCTCATTCTCGCGACCTGCTGGCCACTCGATGCGAAATTCCAGGGCCCGATGCGCTATCTGGTGCATGCGGAGCGGGTCGCGGATCAAGCGTCGGGAAGGGTCGACCGCTCGGCTGCCGGCGACGTGATGACGCTCACCGATCCGTCGGATTCCAGAACCGCCGCCTCGGCCAGGCTCACATCGCCGACACCGCAGGACCGAAGCGCCGCCAGGACTTCGCGCTGAGTGATGCGTTCGCGACGCATCGCCTCGTTCAGGAATTGTCCGCGATACAGGAGAAGCGCCGGCTCGGACTTGACCATCGATTCGATCCGTCTGGAGCGGACCGACAGATAAGCAACCACGAACTGCAGGCTGCACAACAGAACAAGGGCAAGAAGCCCTTCGACGAGAACCACATCCTTGCTGAGCAACACCGTCGCGAGCGTCGAGCCGAGAGCCACCGTGACCACGAAATCGAACGCATTCATTTTCGAAAGCGTACGCTTTCCGAAAATGTGTATGAAAACGACCAGCGCCGCGTATGCCGCGGTGCCGACTACCACAATCCGCAAAAGGCTGAACCAACTTTCGAAGAACATATGTCACATGGTTGTGGGGCCTTGTCCGACAACAATCCGCAACAATCATCGTTCCGCCCGGACACAGTGAGGGACCGGACAGAAATGTCGCGCCGGGGATGCGCAGTCCCCGGCGCGACGCCTGGCGTCAGCTCGTTGGCAACAACACGCTATCGATCAC
>NZ_JBFWPA010000242.1:0-5712 GCF_050250235.1 Pseudorhodoplanes sp. | reverse complement strand
AGCCTTGTTCCAACGGTCTGCTTCAACTGCGAAGCAGGATGCGGACTTTTGGCGTTCATTATCCCGGACACACTCGAAATCGAACGCATGGAGGGTAATCCCCTCCATGTTGCCAGTCGCGGCCGCAATTGCGCCAAGGGGCCAGCGACAGCCGCTCAAATCAAGAACCCTGATCGCATTCTATATCCCTTACGCCGAGCCGGGCCGCGCGGCGGCGGCAAATGGGAGAGGGTGAGCTGGGATGAAGTCCTTGATGATCTGGCAGGTCGTATCCGTAAATGCATAACCGAGAGCCGCTTTGACGATGTTGTCTATCATGTTGGTCGCCCCGGGGAGGACCTGTACACAGAACGAGTCCTGACAACGTGGGGCATCGATGGCCACAACTCCCATACAAATGTTTGCTCTGCTGGCGCTCGTACGGGCTACGCGTTCTGGATGGGCATTGACCGGCCCAATCCGGATCATACTAATGCCCAATTCGTCCTCATGCTTAGTGCCCACATGGAGTCGGGCCACTATATGAACCCGCACGCGCAGCGTATAAGCGAGGCCAAAGAGTCTGGCGCAAAATTTTGTGTGATTGACACCCGTCTGTCTAACACCGCCGCAAAGGCAGACTACTGGTTATGCCCATCGCCCGGTACGGAGGCTGGCTTGCTCCTCTCGATGGCAGCCTATCTCATTGGCAACGATCTTTTTGATAGAGATTTCCTGAGAAAATGGACAAATTGGCCGGAGCTGATGACCAATCAAGAATACTTACAGTTCTTGAAGGATAAAGGAATTGTTACCGAGCTACCGGAGGGCACAGACTTCGAAGCCTTTGTCGCTTTACTCAAGTCGATTTATGGCCAATATACGCTCGAATGGGCGGAAGCAGAAACAGGTATAAGCGCTGCGGAGATCGCGACGATCGCGGAAGAGATTGCCCGAGCTGGTGAGGCTTTCGCTTCTCACGTGTGGCGTAGCGCGGCTGCTGGTCATCGCGGCGGATGGATGGTCGCTAGAAATCTGTTCTTTCTCAACGTTCTTACCGGTTCGGTAGGTACACCCGGCGGCACACTACCCAATGCATATACGAAATTCGTACCTGAACCGCCTCATGGGATGGGCACGACTCGAACTTGGAACGAAACTCATTTCCCGCTAGCATATCCACTCGCTCATTTCGAGATGAGTTTCTTGCTTCCATATCTTCTCGAGAAGCGCGAGCGTCCGCTGGAGGTTTATTTTACGCGAGTTTATAACCCCGTTTGGACGAATCCAGATGGATTCGCATGGATAGATTTGCTTCGGGACGAAAGCAAGGTAAAGCTGCACCTTGCTGTGACGCCCGTCTGGAGCGAGACCGCTCAGTACGCGGATTACGTGCTTCCTATGGGAGAAGGCGCTGAGCGCCATGACGTGCACAGCTACGAAACACACGCCTCACAGTGGATTGGATTCCGCCAGCCGGTACTACGCGTTCATCGCGAACGCCAGGGTGAGCAAATCGATTTTACTTATCAGGCAAATCCCGGCGAGATTTGGGAAGAGAATGAGTTTTGGATTGAACTTTCCTGGCGAATTGATCCCACTGGAGAGCTAGGTATCCGGCGGTTCTACGAATCTCCCTATCGTCCAGACGAGAAGATTACGATCAAGGAGTACTATCGCTACCTGTTCGAGCATACGCCTGGCCTTCCCGAAGCCGCGGCTGAGAATGGTGAGGATGTTCTGAGCTACATGCAGCGTCGGGGTGCATACGAGATAACGACGAATGTCTACCGCGAGCATGAAAGGGCACCGCACGGAGGGGCCTTAAGAAATGCTGACGTCGATACGAGCACGGGTTTCATCTGGTCTCCGTCACCGCGACCACGGTCTAACTTCAGACCCTTTCCCGGTCCTTTTCAGGACGGGGAGGGCAGAACTCGTGTGGGGGTGATGGTTGACGGCACACCAAATACGGGTTTCCCGACGCCATCCGCAAAGCTAGAAATATTCTCGTCTACGCTTCACGACTGGGGTTGGCCAGAACTTGCCCTGCCGATATATCCGCGCAACGCGGCCCAGGTCACGCTCATGTCTGCCATAGTGAGCCAGGTACATTACTCTCAACTCGATAAAGAACGTTCTGAGTACATGCTTCTGCCGACCTTCCGGCTTCCCTCCCTTATTCACACGCGTACTAACGGTGCAAAGTGGTTATACGAAATGGCGCAACAGAACCCAGTCTGGATCAATCCTGAAGACGCGGCGAGAGTCGGCGTGCAAAGTGGCGATCTTGTGCGCGTGGAATCAGACATGGGTCACTTTGTCGATAAAGTATGGGTGACTGAGGCAATACGGCCAGGTGTTGTAGCTTGCTCGCACCATCTTGGTCGCTGGCGCCTTTTCGAGGATCACGGTAGCGACCTCTGGAATTCCTCTCTGGTGCACATCGAGGAGGAGGCTGGCTCGAGGCGAATGCGGCAAGTGCACGGCCCGAGGCCGTTTGCGAGCGATGATGCTGACTCTAGCCGGATCTGGTGGAGCGATGGCGGAGTCCACCAAAATCTGATCTTCCCTGTTCAGCCTGATCCTATCAGCGGCCAGCACTGCTGGCATCAGAAGGTTAGAGTCATAAGCGCTGGACCAGAAGACCGTTATGGAGACATTGTCGTCGATCGCGCGAAAGGACAACGGGCATATGACAGTTGGCTGGCGCTCACACGCCCAGCACCAGGGCCGGACGGTATGCGCCGGCCATACTGGATGATGAGACCTTTGAAACCACCACGGGACCTATACTTGGCGCCTCAGGGTTAAGCGCTTAAGCAGGTCGCAATCGAGATTGCGAGAGTTGCTGTGGATCAGATCACTTTTTCACAGATCGTCGCTAATTTTGACGCGTAGAGACTCCTGAGGGTGGATTTATGACCCTGACGCAAGTGAGAGTTTTCTGGATGGTAGCTTCCATGAATAGCGTGAGTGAAGCAGCTCGGGCTTTGAGCCTCACGGCTTCCGCGGTGCTGATGCATTTGCGAGCCTTGGAAAAGGATCTGGGAGTGGACCTCTACGAACGCGGCCATAGGGGAGCAGTTGTCCTCACGGCCGGGGGCAACGTATTTATGAGCCATGCTAATCTAATTCTGCAAGAAGCAGATCAAGCTCAGCGGGAGCTTTCCAATTTTCGGAAATCCGCTACCGGCCGGCTCAGAATCGGCGCTAACACTACAGGCGGCATGTACGTCTTACCAGAGATCGTGCGTCGTTATAAGGAACTAATGCCAGACCTAGACGTTCAACCCACCTTTGAGTCAACTCCTAAGATCGTAGATCTTTTGTTACACGGCATCCTCGATGTCGCGCTGACTGGTGGCCCGATGGGCAGCGAACGCTATGAGGTTAGAAGTGTTGGAGCAGATGAACTGGTGCTGATCGCATCGCCTGATCACCGCATGGCCGTGGCAGGAAGCGCCCAATTGAGCGATCTCTTTAATGTGGATCTCGTGCTTCCCGGTGTAGGATCGCGTACACGCTGGCTGCTTGACTCGACGCTAAGCCAAGCCGGCCTGCGCATCCGGACGGCCTTGACGATGAATGGTACAGAAGACGTGAAGAGGGCCGTCATGTCCAACGTAGGGGTGGGATTCGTGTCGATGTACTCGGTACTCTGCGAAGTTGCTGCTGGCAGCCTCGTTGTCATCGTAATGCCGGGCTTTCGCATAAAGAGAGACTACGAGCTTTTCTGGCGAAAAGGCTACGACATGCCACAGTTACTCGGACCGCTGGAGCAGGTTGCCCGGGTAGCCCTCGACGAACTAAAAAAAAGGGCCGCACAAGTCCTGCCAAGCACCATATAGGACGCTCAAAGTTCCCGGTCTTCGCTACAGCAGCTCAACGCACAGTGCGCAGGGGGCTGGGCGATACCTGACCCAGACGAGAATGCAGGGCCGCGTCTTGATCCCTGCGCTCATCGACTCTGGAAGCTAGATCAGTAAATAAAACTAGATCAATAAATAAAAATGAAACAAGAAGCCCCAAGTCAGCGATCAGGAGCCTCAGGCTTCAGCGCGGTTCTTGCTCGCCACTCATCAAGAACCCAGACCGCCCCTCATCATTGAGCTGAATCGCCGTCCGAAGGTAAGACTCAGCTCATGAACGTCTCATGCCTACCGAAGAAAGGATGTCTGGTATCAGTACGTGTCGATGCAGGGCGCGGAGACACTGGGCATTTTCGCCTCTAGTGGCATGGCGACTACCCCACGCCTACGCCATGGCAAACGTTAGGAACATCAAGAAATCAAGGTGAACTGAGAGCCTGGAGATCCGGGCACAGACGGTCCCCGCTGGCTACACCAACGACTGGCGACCTAAGTAACGTGACGCCACACCAAGACCAAACTTCGACGGCTTCGCCTTTATAAATGTGACAACAAGCACTTACTCGCACCCAACAGGGCAGTCGCTTACAACAGTACATTTCGGGGGGCGCGATATTTAAAGGATTCGACCCGATGGAAGAGCACTTTTGCCGGCGATTCGTTCCTAGATGAGCTCACAAGGAAAATGCGCGGGAGTACGATGTCGAAAAGAGGAAGGCTTTGGCCCATGAACTCCAACGCCACGATGCGAAAAAGCAATACTGTACTCGCTTTCTTGGAGGAGCCAATGGTTTAGTTTAGCGTGGTCGACAGTAAGGAATTCGGTTTATATCCAGTCGATTCGGACCTCTATGTTTGGATTGACGATTCGAAGCCGCCCGCAAGCCGGAGTTAATGCCAGCTCAAAATTATGTAGTGCTCGGAGGCGGTCCTTAGCCCCTTGAAGATTTCCCCCAAGGCTACTTTTCACCACACTGCTAGTGGTTCAATACTGGCGCAAGAAAAACCTTTACTTACAATAAGCATTTCCAATCATGTCATTTGACTTCTTTCTGGGGAAGCTGACATAGTCAGAGGCGAGCACAACTCTCTAGGTCGATCACACAGCAGGTTCTTATTGCGCGAGGAGTCATCGATGGACATGCTAAACAGCTACTGGGAACGTGTCAGCAAGCAAAGAGTTACACGGAGGCGCGCGCTGGCAGCTTCAAGTGGGGGCATGCTAGGTCTAACACTGCTGGCAGGCTGTGGCGGAGACGGCAGCGCCGGCGTAGAGGGCGATGCCAGCGGACTCGTCGTAAACAAGGTAGACACCAGCAAGCAGGCGAAGCGTGGCGGCATCATGAAGAGGTCAACGGACCGGGACGCCGCCCATCTGGACGTGCACCAGGCGGTCGCGCCCCTTTGCCTGCATAAGGACCACGTCTACAGTCGCCTAATGCGGAAGCAGCCCGGCTATTTGAAAGAGGCGGAATACGATTTCATCGGTGACCTGGCGGAGTCCTTCGAGTACTCTCCGGATCATCTTTCGATGACGCTCAAACTGAGGCCGGGCCTCAAGTGGCATAACAAGCCTCCGATAAACGGCCGCGCGTTGGACGCTGAAGACGTGCTCTTCAGCTGGGAGCGAGTGTCGCGTACATCCAGCCAACGCGTCGGCTTTGTCAACAGCGCGAACCCGGATGCGCCGCTTCTGGGTTTCTCCGCACCTGACGCGCGCACCATTGTCGTCAAGGTGAAGTATCCTGTCAGCTACCTTCCCGGGATCCTGGCGCGGACCACAACCGGCTACCTGCATATGGTCCCGAAGGAGACCGACAGTACCTTCAACATCCGCAACGACATGATCGGGACCGGACCT
>NZ_JBFWPA010000241.1:0-5777 GCF_050250235.1 Pseudorhodoplanes sp. | reverse complement strand
GGCGCTCGATGTCCAATCGGCGCTCAGCATCGCCGAGCGGCGGCTGCCGCCCGAAATGGTCGATCCGCCGAGCTTTCGCAAAGTGAACCCGGCCGATCAGCCGGTGCTGTTCCTGGCACTGTCGTCGAGCAGCCTGCCGCTGACGCAGGTGGACTCCTATGCCGAAGACGTCATCGCACCGCAGATCTCGCAAATCCTCGGCGTCGCGCAGGTGTCGGTGTTCGGCCAGCAGAAGCGCGCCATTCGCATCGAGGCCGACCCGCGGCTTGCGGCGAGCCGGGCTTTGAGCCTTTCCGACATCCATACCGCGGTCGCCGCCGCGGATTCGAATTCGCCGGTCGGCAGTCTTTCGGGCGACAGCCGCAATGTCACGATCAACTCGCAAAGCCAGCTCGGAACGGCTGACGATTATCGCCCGCTGGTGGTTGCGTGGCGGGAAGGCAAGCCGGTGCGGCTTGGCGATGTGGCCTCGATCCGCGAAGGGGCGCAGAACGAAAACACTGCAAGCTGGTTCAACGACAGGCGCGCCATCATTCTCGCGGTATTCCGGCAGCCCGATGCCAATACGATCGACGTGGTGGACCAGGTGCGCGCGCATCTCCCCGGCTATCGCGAGCAGATCCCGTCCTCGGTCTCGCTCGAGATCACCAATGACCGGTCGCTGTCGATCCGCAATGCCGTTCACGATGTCGAATTCACCCTGATGCTCGCGGCGCTGCTTGTCGTGCTCGTGATCTTCGCCTTCCTCAAGTCGCTGCGCGCCACGCTCATTCCCGTCCTGTCGCTCCCCGTTTCACTCATCGCGACCTGTGCGGTCATGGCGCTGCTCGGCTTCTCGATCGACAACATGTCGCTGCTCGCGATCACGCTCTCGACCGGGTTCGTCGTCGACGATGCGATCGTGATGCTCGAAAACATCGTCCGCCATATCGAGGCCGGTGCAAAACCATTCGCGGCGGCGATCGAGGGCGCGCGCGAGATCGGCTTCACCATCCTGTCGATGACGATATCGCTGGTCGCCGTGTTCATCCCGGTTCTGTTCATGAACGGCGTGGTCGGGCGGATATTCCGCGAATTCGCGATCACCATCTCGGTCGCGATCCTCGTCTCGGGCTTCGTGTCCCTGACGCTTACGCCGATGCTCAGCGCGCGCATCCTTGCGGCGCATCAGGGCGAGGGCAGGGGCATCATTGCGCGTCTCTCCGATACGGTCTTCGGATGGATGGAAGCGGGCTATCGTAACTCGCTGGCTCTGGTCCTGCGGTTCCAGGGCCTCATGCTGCTGGTGACGCTTGCATCGATGGCGGCCTCGGTCTGGCTTTACATCGTGGTTCCCAAGGGCTTCTTCCCGACCGAGGATACAGGCTCGCTTACTGCCTCGATCAAGGCTCTGCCGGATATCGGCTTCGCGACGCTCGCGGCCAAGACACAGGCGGTCAGCGCGATCGTCCGCAAGGATCCCGCCGTCGCCTATGCGCTGTCGACCGCCGGCGGCAATGGCGCGCAAGGCAGCGCAGCAAGGCTTTTCATCTCGCTCAAGCCGCTCGATCAGCGCAACGCGAATGCGAGCGATGTCGCCCGGCGGCTGACGCGCGAGGCCTCCGTCGTTCCGGGCGTCAGGCCGTTTTTCCAGGTGGTGCAAAACATCCAGGTCGGCGGACGCTCGGCCAGGGCCGACATCCAGTACACGCTGCAAAGCGTCGATCTCAACACGCTGATCGGTGTCGTTCCCGACATTGTAAATCGGCTCAGCGCCCGGCCAGAGCTGCGCGACGTCACAACCGATCTCGAGCTCAGCAACCCCGAGCTCCTCGTCGATATCGATCGCGACCGCGCCGCCGCACTTGGCGTGTCGGTCGACGACATCCGCTCGACGCTCTATGACGCTTTCGGCGATTCACAGGTGGCGACGCTCTACACGCCGGCGAACGACTATCCGGTCATCCTGAGTGTGCCCGATAATTTGCAGAACGATCCCAATGCGCTGTCGCTCATCTCGGTCAAATCCACGAATGGCGCCGTCATCCCGCTCGATCAGGTGACGCATATCCGGCATGATGCCGGGCCGTTGTCGATCAATCATCAGGCCCAGCAGCCTTCCGTCACCATCGCCTTCAATCTGGCGCCCGGCATTTCGCTCGGCGATGCGGTGGCGATCGTGAATCAGGAAACGGCAGCCGCGCATCTGCCGGACTCGATCTCGACCAGCTTCTCCGGCACGGCGCAGGTCTTCGTCGACGGGTTGAGCGGGCAGGGCTTCCTGATCCTCATTGCCGCGCTCGTGATCTACATCATTCTCGGTATTCTCTATGAGAGCTTCATCCATCCGCTGACGATACTCTCCGGATTGCCGTCGGCGGGCATCGGCGCGCTCATTGCGCTGATGCTGGCGGGGATGGACCTCTCGGTCATCGCGGTCATCGGCATCGTGATGCTGATCGGCATCGTCAAGAAGAACGGCATCATGATGATCGATTTCGCGCTGGCGCGGCAGCAGGCGGGCGACAGCGCCCCCGAAGCCATCCGCGAGGCCTGCCTGCGGCGCTTCCGGCCGATCATGATGACGACCTTCGCGGCAATCCTTGGCGCCGTTCCCATCGCGGCGGGCTTCGGCGCGGGCTCGGAGCTGCGCCGGCCTCTGGGTGTGGCGATCGTCGGCGGTCTCCTCGTGTCGCAACTCCTGACCCTCTACATCACGCCGGTCGTCTTCCTGGCGCTCGAAAGGCTGCGCGTGCGCATCGGCTCGCTGGGCCGCCGCAGCCCGGCATTGCATCCGGCCGAATAGCGGCAGGCTTTCGAATCCCGTATGCTGGTTCCTCAAGCAAGGGCAGGGGAAATCAGGCATGGTCAAATCGGTACTGGGGATCATCGGCGGCTCCGGCGTCTATGATGTCGACATGGACAATGCCCGCTGGGAGCGGATCGCAAGTCCGTGGGGGGAGCCGTCGGATGATGTGCGGCGCGGGGAAGTCAACGGGCTGCCGGTCGTGTTCCTGCCGCGCCATGGACGGGGCCATCCTTTTTCACCGACAACGATCAATTACCGCGCCAATATCGACATACTGAAGCGGGCAGGGGTGACCGACGTGATCTCGCTCTCGGCCTGCGGATCGTTTCGCGAGGAATTGTCGCCCGGCACTTTCGTGCTCGTCGACCAGTTCATCGACCGCACTTTCGCGCGTGAGAAATCCTTCTTCGGGACGGGCTGCGTCGCCCATGTCTCACTCGCCTATCCGATCTCGCCGACGCTACAGGATCATGCGGAGACGGCGCTCAAGGCGGAAGGCATCCAATATGCCCGCGGCGGAATCTATCTCGTGATGGAGGGCCCGCAATTCTCGACACTGGCGGAATCGCAGCTCTACCGGTCATGGGGATGCAGCGTGATCGGCATGACCAATATGCCGGAAGCGAAGCTCGCGCGCGAAGCCGAACTCACTTACTGCACCGTCGCGATGGTGACGGATTACGATTCCTGGCATCCCCATCACGGCGAGGTCGACATCACGTCGATCCTCAAGGTGCTGAAGGGCAACAGTGAGAATGCCCGCCGCTTCGTGGCCAGACTGGCGAGGGACTTTCCGCGCGAGCATCCGGTTTGCCGCATCGGCTCCGACACCGCGCTCGAATATGCGATCATCACGGCGCCCGAGAAGCGCGACCCGGCGCTCCTTGCCAAGCTCGATGCTGTCGCCGGGCGTGTCCTCAGTCGTGGTTAGTTGAAGTTCGTGGAGACGGAGCGCTTCTTCTTACGCTTCGTGACCGCCATCGCCGATTGCTGCACGCGCGCAATGACCATCTTCACGAAGGGATGCTTGCTCAGGCGCTTCTGCTCGGCGGCATCGAAGGCTGCATGCTTGCGGTTGCATGCGTTCTGCACGCGGTCGACGATCTGCTGGGCGCGCCGGTCGATCTCGTCGCATGACTTCGCCCGCAGCGCGTTGATCTGATTCTCGATGTCGCGGGCGCAGCCGACCCAGATGGCGCGATGCGTTTCCTCGTGCTTCTTGAGGAACTGGGTGAATTGCTGCCAGCGCGCGGAAACCTTGGGCGTCAAGCTTTCCTGATCGGCGATGCGCGGCAGCCTGATGGTGAACTTCATCGCGAATTGGTAATCGCGCACGCGGCAGAGGCCTTTCTGCTCGAGCTTGCCGGATTGCGATGACTCGGCGAGCGTCGCGGCATAGGCCTTGGCGCCGTTTACATGGGGGCCGCGGCTTAGCATCGAACTATAGATGTCGATCGCCGATTCACCCGATACTTTGTAATAGACATAGTTGGTGGTGACAGCCGGTTTCGCTGCCGCCTGACCACAATAAAAGGCGCTTGCCGCGCCAATAAGGAATAACGCCGTCGCCGATACGCGCATGAGTGCCCTGCCTGTGCCCTTGCGCCCAAACTATGGTACCGAAACCCGTCCGGCAAGAGACAAATGCCGGTTCCGAATTCAGGCTTGCCGTCAGTTTTGCCTTGGCGCATATTCCCGCGCCACGGAATGCGGCGACGCAGACCGATCGGGCAAAGCAATTGGAACCCGGTGAAGCTGATCCGGCGAAAGGAGTCGCCGCAGACTGACCTTCCCGTAGTTTTCGGCTGTGCCTTTTCCATCATCCGGGAGTCCATATCCCGGGCGGTGGTCTGGAGTGAACAGGACGGGACAAGGGAGTTTGCTGCGCATGCGTCAGAACGGCACCATCAAATTCTTCAATCAGGCCAAGGGTTACGGTTTCGTCTCGCCGGAAGGCGGCGGGAAGGATGTGTTCGTTCACATCACGGCTGTCCAGCGTTCAGGAATTCCCGAACTGGCCGAGGGTATGCGGATCAGTTTCGAAGTCCAGCCGGACAAGCGCGGACGCGGACCCCAGGCCGTCAATCTTCAACTCATCTAGCGAAACATTCCACGCCCGCTCCATGTGTGTTAGTCTTAGCCCATGGGGTAAGGACAGGTTTCGCTTTTCTAACCATTCTGGTGCTGGCCGGCCATGCGCCCGCGAGAGCCGATCCGAATTGCACGTGCCGGGCCAATGGCCAATCCTACGCGCTTGGCCAGATCCTGTGCATTCGCGGCAAGCTGGCGCAGTGCCAGATGAACCTCAACAATACAAGCTGGCAAACGATCGCTGAAACATGTCCAGAATCCCGAAATCAATCCAAACGCTATTCCGTGGCATCGTACTCGCCGCGTTTGTCCTCGGCGCGGCAGCGCTAGGCGGGCCTGAGGCCGCCCTCGCCAGAGATACGCGCGGCGGCGACTTCGACTATTACGCGCTGGCGCTTTCCTGGTCGCCGACATTCTGCCAGTCGCCCGCCGGCGATGATGCGGATCTGCAATGCAATTCGAAGCGGCGTTACGATTTCGTCGTGCATGGCCTGTGGCCGCAATATGAGAAGGGATGGCCGGACAGTTGCCAGACGCGCGAGCGCTGGGTTCCCGATGAATTGATCGACGCCATGCTGGACCTCATGCCGTCGAAGAAGCTCATCATCCATGAATGGCGAAAGCACGGGACATGCAGCGGACTGAAGATGCGCGATTACTTCGCGCTCATCCGTGCCGTCTATGGGAAGGTCAAGATCCCGGCGCGCTATGTCATGCCGAACGACACCATCATCACGACGCCGCAGCAACTCGTTACCGATTTCGTCAAGAGCAACCGCGATCTCACCGAAGGGATGATCTCGGTCCAGTGCGGCAACAGGCGCGACGATGCACGCCTGTCCGAGCTGCGCATCTGCTTCACGCGCGACGGGGAGTTCCGTGAGTGCGGCAGCAATGA
>NZ_JBFWPA010000240.1:0-5867 GCF_050250235.1 Pseudorhodoplanes sp. | reverse complement strand
CGGACTGGCATCAGGCCGTTGCTGCCAATAAACCGCGCGGAGTGCCGCGGGAGAACGACCGTCCCGTCCTCAATGGCATCTTCTAGGTCTCTTGCGATCTGGGGCACCGTGGCGTGATCTGCCGGTCAACTTCGGTCCGCGCACCACTTGTTACAATCGCTTCGTTCGCTGGCGGCGAGCCGGCGTGTGGGCGAGTAGCCCACCAATAAACGAAGCGCACCGATGCGCTATGCTTCGGTCCGCTTCTCTACCCTGCGCGCAATCTGGTTGAACGGTTCTTCAACAAGATCAAGCAGCGTCGTCGAGTCGCGACGCGCTACGACTATCTCGCTGCGAACTACCTCGCCTTTATTCAACTGGCGTCAATGCCGCTATCGCTGCGCGTTAATGAGTCCACGGCCTAGTTCCGGATACGCTTGTACTCGTCGATCACCGCAAGCACCGCGCGATACACATCGTCGGTAGGGTGCTGGGTACAATGATGGTCGACCAACTCAGTGATTTGCTGGGTACTGCTACCGGAGGAGACGTCGCGCTCGGGACGTGGCCCGTACTGGTGGAACGCCGTAATGAAGCCGAGAATCCAAGCGACGCGGGCAAAGGCTTCACTACTGTTGCGATCGGAACTCCATGTCCTGCAGGACACGTTGCCTTGCCCCAGTACCGCTTGCTCTGCGGCCGCGACCTGCACTGTGGGAACGATGATCAAACCCGCTGCCATGAAGGCACACACAACTTTCACCGGCTTCCTCCATTGAGCAGACGCGCCGAGCCTCGGAGCGGTCGAGCCGGCCCCGCTGGTCTAAGTTAGCGCCGCGAGTAATTTGATCTGTGCAAAATTGACCAGTGCACCCACGTATGCTCTCGCCAGCGCTCACTCCAAGAACGCGCGGCCCGAAAGCTGACGCTCCCGCCATCGACGCATCGCCGTCGCAGTTTCCAAGAACGAAAGCCGGTGGCGAGGGGAATGACTGCCCTCAGCTAGCGGGCGCGCGCGAGGGGCGAACCTCTGAGTCGTTTCAACATGGCGAGCGCTGGAGATTTGTTTTCATTGAAAGCGCCACCAGGTGGAATCGCCCTGATCTCGTCCTCGAACATCATCGTCAGAAGTTGATGTTTGATTGCTATGGTTGAGGGGAGCTTGATCTTGCTTCCGAAGCGTTGGCCTCGCATAGGGGCCTCCTCGACTAGTGGCTGATGTGAGGGAGTTCTGGGCCACTCGTAATGAACATATGGTGATGACGGCGTCGCTTTGCTATCCACAGAAGTGCAGTCATCGCATGGTGGTTCACCAGAGTCAGCGAAGATTTGTTCTGCATGATAGGGCTGGCGACCGGTAGAAATCAGCACGGTCTCACATGCTGACCTGCGCCCACCAGACCGGTTCCAAAATCGACGATTTGTTCCATCCAAGGTGGCGGCCCGAGAGGGCAAAGTAGACGCCCTGGTCTAACTACGATGCCGACTCTCCCGTTCAAAAGCAGCGACGGATAAGTCCAATCGTGTCCAAGCTCTTCATCCCCGGGCCATCTCCTTCATCAATGACGAACAACCTGCGATCGTCGCAAATGAAGGGGTCAAATTGGGAAGCCAACCGCCCGTTCTTGGGGTCAATCTCGCAGGCCGGATGATCGCCATGCAGGGCAATATGCCGTGATATGGTTGCGATCCGCTCCGAAAGCATCGGCGGCCATAGAACGATCAGACATGCTCATTGAGCGGTTGTGGGCGGCGACTGCAGGCTTGCCCGTGCAAAGGAAAACGGAGCGGTACCGGTTGAAAGAGAATTATGATCAAGTTCAGAATCAGCCACAGGACAACCTATCGCTATGGCAAGCTCGTTAGCCTGCGCCCGCATCGCCTCATGCTTCGGCCGCGGGAGAGCCGCGAACTCCGTCTGCTGTCAATGGAACTGAGTGTGAAACCACATGCGTTCGTGACCTGGGCGCAGGACGTTGCAGGCAACATGGTCGCGACAGCCACATTCCAGAGCATGGCCGAGAGGCTGATCATCGATAGCGTTGCCGAATTGGAGCTCGATGCCGTTGCATGGCCGGTTTTCGATGTCGCGGCGTCTGCGATCTTCTATCCATTTCGATACAGCGACGATGAATGGACGGACCTTGGGGCTCTGGCAATTCCGCAGCATCCCGATCCGACGAGACGATTGCGAGAATGGGTTCAAGCCTTTGTCCGCAGCAATCCGACCGACACGCTTTCACTTCTCAAGGATATCAATGCCGGCATCCTGGCATGGGTCTCCTACCAGGGTCGCGACGAGGAGGGCACGCAGTCACCCGTGCAGACTCTGGAGCGCGGATGGGGTTCCTGCCGCGACCTCGCGGTCCTCTTCATCGAGGCGGTTCGGACGCTCGGATTCGGAGCGAGGATCGTGTCGGGCTATCTCCACAATCCGGCTCAGGACATCGTCGGATCCGACGGGGCAGGCACAACCCATGCCTGGGCGGAAGTCTATCTGTCGGGCGCGGGCTGGATCACCTTCGATCCGACGAACCGCAGCGTCGGCGGTGTCAATCTCATTCCCGTTGCAGTGGGGCGAGACATCCGGCAGGTGACCCCCGTAGCCGGCAGCTTCGTGGGGATGAGCGACGCCTTCCTTGGCATGTCGGTCGAGGTTCCTGTCGTTTCATAGATGCATCACGCGACGTTCCGCCGATCACAGCAAGAGTCACAATCGCCCTAAGTCCGACGCTGAGGCAATTCGACGCGCCTTATTGCCTGCGAGAGGACGTTAGCCAGATCAACGCCAGGAATCCCGCTGCGGCCGAGATGACCGAGGCGACCATGACGCCGAGTTTGACCGAGTTCAGAAGGGCCGAATCGAAAGCCAGTTCGGCAATGAATAGCGCCATCGTAAAACCGATGCCGGTCAGCAATCCTCCTGCTGCCAGCAGACCCCACGACAACTCGCTCGGACGAATGACGAGGCGCGAGTTCACAGCAAGGAAGCTGAAGAGGATCACGCCAACCGGCTTGCCTGCAACGAAAGCGGCGAAGATTGCAGTCGTAAGCGTAGGGTCGAATTTTGCGGCGATCATTGGGACCCCCGCATTGGCCAAGGCAAAAAGAGGCAAGATGCCAAATGCGACCCAAGGATGGAGCGCAATCTCAAGGCGCTCGATCGGGGACAGCGCCTCGCGCGTTGCGATGCCCGCCTTGTTGAGATCATCGCGAGCGGCTGTGTCGTTGCTCCAATGGTCACCAGGCGGATAGGCAACGACCCGATCAAGAATAGCATGGAGACGCCTGTCGCTCACCCAGCTCCGCGCCGGCGTCATCAATCCGAGGATGACCCCCGTCAGGGTCGCGTGGATGCCGGAAGCATCGAACGCGAGCCAGATAACGCCGCCCATAGCGAAATAGACTGGGATGCTGCGCACGCCCAAGCGTGCGATCGCGGCCACGGCGACCAATCCTGCTCCCGCCGCGCCGAGAGCCAGCCAGTTCAAGGCGCCGCCATAGCCGACCGCCACGACCAGGATGGCACCGACATCATCGAAGATCGCGAGCGAGAGCAGGAACAGCCGCAAACTCTCCGGAATGCGCGAACCGAGAACCGCCAGGCAGCCGATCACGAAGGCCGTGTCGGTTGACATCACGGTGCCCCAGCCGCTTGCTCCAGGGCCACCGCCTACGATCAGTAGGAATACGCTGACTGGCACGACCATCCCGCCGATCGCTGCGGCGACAGGCAATAAGGCCGCTCGGGGATCGCGCAGTTCGCCCAGCACCAGTTCACGTTTCAGCTCGAGCGCAATGACGAAAAAGAAGAGCGTCATCAACCCATCGTTGATCCAATGCTTCAGCGATCGCGATATCTCCAGGCCGCCAAGATTGATCCCGGCGTGGATATCCCACAGGGCGAGAAACGAAGACGACCACGACGAGTTGGCGAGCGTGAGCGCCACGAGGGTGCTCAGCAACAGAACGGCGCCGGCCATGGCCTCGATGCGAAGGAAACGCATGAATGGCTTGGTCAGCCGATCGGCAGGCACTTTCGGGAGTCGGGAGAGACTCTCGTTCATTTCAAATGCCCTTTGCTTGTCGGCGGCGGCGGTCTGGTTCTGCAGCTAAAGCGGAGCCTGCACCTCGTAGGTCCAGACTCGGAAGGATTTCAGGACATGAGGTCCGAATGAATTGATGAGAGGGACGTCGGCGGCGTCGCGCCCACGCGCGACGACGATCCGGCCAATTCTTGGAACGTTGTTGCGCGCATCGAATGTATGCCACGCACCGTCGAGAAAAACCTCCATCCAGGCGCTGAAATCCATCGGATCGACGACCGGCACACCAATGTCGCCCAGATGGCCATTCACATAACGTGCAGGGATGTTGAGGCAGCGGCAGAAGGTGATCGCCAGATGCGCGAAGTCGCGGCAGACCCCGACACGCTCATGGAAGGCGTCGAACGCCGTGCGTGTCGCGCGAGCTTGCATATAGTCGAAACGAATATGGGCTTGCACGAAGTCGCAGATGGTCTGCACCCGGCCCCAACCGGGCGGAATCTTTCCGAATGTATCCCACGCGATCTGGCTGAGACGATCCGTCTCGCAATAGCGGCTGCCCATGAGGTAGCCGAGGCACTCGTCCGGCAGATCCGGCACGGGAGTTTCCCGGGCCTCGGGCACCACGGGGTCAAGCTTGCCATCGTCCTCGATCGTGGCGTCGCCCCAGATCATGAGGTCGCCAGCCGGCGCGACAAGCCGCCGGCACCGGTTGCCGAAGAGGTCGCGATAGGTCGACACCGGCACATCCGGTGTCGTGAAGGTCGTCTCGGGAACCCTGATCTCGTCCGCGCGATCCTCATGGACTGACAACAGGCACACCAACGCGGTCGGTTGTGTGCAGGTCAGGGTGATCTCGTAGCCGTAGCGGATCAGCATCGCACCGCCCTACCGGAAATCGGCGGCGGTCAGGGTGTTCGAATTGCGGCGGCTGTGGGAATACGCCTTGCGTGCAACATCATGGATGGATGCACGCATTGCATCGAACGCCGAAAGATATTGCGCCTCCGACATTCGCGCGCCCCGTGGCTGGCCTCCTGCGAGTGCCGCGATCTCGACAAAAAACCGTATCTCGAACATGCCGTCATGACCGAAGAAGACAACCGCATTGCGCGCCTCATCGAAGCTCCGGCTCGGATTGAGGAAAGCCAGTGTCATGATCGGCACGCGGCTATAACCGGCATCAAGGCGGCCGTTGGTAGCCCACTGCGGTCCTTTCTGCAGCTAGCGTAGCGTTCGGCGAGCGACAAACGGTTATCGCTCGCTGCCCAACGCCAGAGGGCCGTCATCGTGAGTCGAGGCGCATCTACGCGGGGGAACACGGGATGGAGCGTCCGGGATCGATCCGCCTCTATCTTCCATCCGTCTTGATGGTCAAGCGTGTCGGGCGCCGGTGCTCCGCCCTCATTTTCCCAAACGCCAATCGCGAGGGCATGCCGTCCAAGTTCGGTCTCCGTCCCGGGAGCGTTCATGGTAGTGACCTTTCATCCGGTGTTTCAAATACGCGGAACCTGTGAACATAAAGCTCGTTTCCGTCGCTATCGCTGATCGACATGGCGTCTGGCTGCTGCGGCATGTTGAGAGTCTTTGCAAGCCGCTGTGCAATCTCGATTGCATCATCGAGATTTGCGGCGTCTGCAGTCTCCTGTCCAATGACAGCGTGCGCGTTGTCCGTTTCGCGGATACGGTAGAACTCGATCACGATCTTCATCGCTGATTCCCGACGCCACACAGCGTCACGACCACCGCGCTTTGCCTTTGGCGCGCCTGGTGTTTGTATTCGCGGCGAGTCTGGTTCGGCTGGCGAACGGGTCCGCTGACTTAGGGGCGGCCTTCTCCTGC
>NZ_JBFWPA010000239.1:0-5871 GCF_050250235.1 Pseudorhodoplanes sp. | reverse complement strand
CTGACCAGCACGGCAATGGGCGGCAACTCCTGTGAGAGACGTTCTATTTCGTCGATCCGCGCCGATAGCCATGCGCCGATCGCTAGGTGATCTCGTGTTCCGGTGACCAGCACCGGTTTGAATCCGTCGTTGTCGGTCCGCGGAGGAAGCTGTGCCTCCGGCGTGTCCGGTGCCGACAAGCGGGCGATAGCGCGGGCGAGTTCATTAAGTTGACGGCTGTGACGGTAAGTGATGGTGATCGCGCGAATGTTTATGTCCGGATGCACCCATTTCAGATCAGCGTCGGAGCGGCTGCCCCAGGACGTGATGCGCTGATTGAAATCGCCGCAAGCAACAAACGCGTTAGCGGCAGGATCGCTAATTTGCGCCATGCACGCGAGCTGCACGGGCGAGAAGTCGGTTGCTTCATCGACCACAACTTGTGTCCTATACAATTCACGGATTGGCACAAGCGGGCGATAATCGCCCTGCGTAAACGCCCGCGCGATCCGGCGTTCTTCGAGCATGCTTCGGCCAGCTTTGAGCAAGGCAAGCAGCATCAGGTCGACCTCAAGCGGATGCACATCGCTCGCCGGAAAAGTCCCGCTGCTATACCAACGGCCCTCCGTTTGGCGCGCGCGGCGGTACCGCCGATAGCGGCCGGGAAGGCCGGAATAGTAGCGCTGTAACGGACTGATGAACCGGCGCGCCGCCGACACCACCTGGATGCTCTCACCGATTGGTATGAGATCGCCATCGGGGATAATGCGATTCCCCACCCATTCGATGATGCGACCGTTCCGCGTCTCGCGGTTGAGGGCTCGACCCATGGCTTTGGCGCGCGCCTTGCCTCGAATGGCACGCATGAGCGCATCGACGGCCGCGTCCTTGCCAACGCGAATCGGACGTCGATCCTCTTCTCCCTCGCCGTCCTCATCCTCGCCTTCGTCAGTATCAGCCAACGTGGCGACGAATTCGGCGAGGCTGTCGAGAAACGCTTTATCCTTCTTCAATTCCTGGCCGATCGCTGTTCGGATTGTTGCATCCGTTGACGTTCCCAGACGTGCCATGAGAGCCTGGACCTCGCCGGCCATGGCGGCGAGCGCCGGAAATGCTGCGGCACTCGTGCCAGATAAGGTTGCCGGCAAGGTTTCAAGCAACTGCGCACCAAGGCGCGCAATACCTGAATCCTTATGGCCGCTGAGGGCCTGAGCGTTCGTACGCAGATCATTCCAGAAATACTCACTCTGCCATCTGTCGAAGTCTGCGTACCATTCCCGCTGCAGTGCGAGCGTCGTCTCGGACAACGCAAGCACATCATCCTTCATCACAAAAATTCCGCCTCCTGCGCCCGACCGCAGAATGCCAAACCGGTGCCGCGCCATGTCACGACGGAAATCATCCCAGGTGGAAATTCGTTCATCCGATGCGGCGATATTTTCCCGCGCGAACGCCTCTTTCACGTATTGCCGAAGCAAATCGGTCGGGGTGAACATGATCCAGCTTTGTGAGTGCCCCGCCGACGCTGCTACTGTTGCGGCGACCATGTCTTTTTCGTCGTCGGTCAGGTACTCGAAATCAAGCTTTAGACCGAGGCGTTTGATGAGCGTTGTGGTTTTGCCGGTGCCAGGCGGTCCTAGGATGTCAGACGACTGTCGAGGGGCAGGCGGAAGATTTCGTCCTGATATCGATCGAGAACCGCCTGATCACGCAGCTCCATTTTCGTGATGGCATTGCGCCGCAGGCCTTCCGCCACAATCCCAGCAGCACGGTCTTCAGCGAGCGCTGCTTCGAGAAGGTCAACCTCGTCGGCTGCAGCACCCCGCAGCCGTAGAAAATCTCGGAACGATGTGATCGTAAGAGGTCCATACCGCTCTCCTTCGACGGTTGAATTGACGGAATCCCATTCCTCGTTTCCATGCGCCGGTCGTAAGAGGGCGCGTTCAACGACCGCCAAATTCACAACACCCGAGGGTGTCCGCACATCAAGATCGTCGCCAACCGGCAGTGCTGCCAAGCGGCCGAGGGGAGCCCGGTAGCTCGCGACAGCGCTGCCGTCGCGCGCTTTACTGTGGGGCGTTGCGCGGGAGATGAAATAGGTCTTCCGCTGGCCGTTTTCGTCTTCGGCCACAATCCGCGCGATGGCCGGCTCAGTGCTCAACACGCGCAACTCGCGTCGGCGGGCTTCATTAATTCCTTCTAGGTTCCGCAGGGCTTTTTCAGCATTCAGGGTGTTCACGGCCGCCAGGACGTTCATGCCCGAGTGGCGCTCCTCGCCAAGCGCTTGCCTGGCAGCGCTCCCCGCCTCCTCAAAGAAGTCGAGGGTTTTTTGGGCAATGTCCGCGATGCGATCGTCCTGTGAACCGGGTGTGGCATTCTCACTTTTTGCGGCCACAAGATCGCTTAGGCTACTGGGCACTGGGCTTCTCTCCAGTTCTTGGCCCGCGGGCCGACAGGGTGGTTAGGCAGTTTGCATAATAACCAAAGCTACACGCAGCAGAACATGAACTCGCTTTTCAACAACTGCTCATAAGCGCTGTGACACGTTCCGTTGGACTGGAAGGGTCCGGACGCGCTCGATATGATGCCGACCAGTTAGCCGGGCGGTGATATGTTCCGCAGGACGAGCCGGAGCTGTGCTCGCATCCAATGAGTCCTTGGGAGATGGCAGATCAAATGAATTTCCAATGAAATACGCGCTCGGATCATTTCGCCGGCAAACTTGCCGGCAAGATGGGATGAGCCTTGACACCTTTTTTTAGGCTTGCGAGATTGCGCCGGCAAACTTGCCGGCAGATCGATGCTTGAACAGTCGAGCTTATCTGTTTTGTTCGTTCCCGCCGCTGGCGCTGCACCAACTGCCGCGGACGTGGGATTCCGCCTCGGCGCCAAAGGCACGCACACCAGCCGGACGATGATGTTCGATGAGCTGCAGCAGGTGCTTGCCACGGCTCCGGCCGACGCCAAGCGCCAGGACTATGCAAGCGCCATCATCAATGGGAATTGTCTCTCGAAGCCGACAGCAGCCACGCGGAGACTGACCAATCAACGGCTGAGTGAACTGTATGGACTGGATCCCTCTATTCCGGTCTTTCGGGTGCTTCGGCGGCTTTGGGATCTGGAGAGTGAGGGCCGCCATCTACTTGCCCTTCTGATCTCTCTGGCCCGCGACCCACTTCTGGCGGCCACGGCGCCGTCCGTCATCTTCCTTCCCATCAATGCCGAATTCCGGCGTGATTCGATGAAGGCGGCACTGCAAGGGGTAGTTGGCGCGAGGCTAAACGACAGTACCTTGGATAAGGTCTGCCGCAACGCAGCTAGCACATGGGCTCAGGCTGGCCACCTCGAAGGCCGAACTTTCAAGAGGCGGCGATCGGTGAGGGCGACGTCGACCACGGTGGCATTTGCGCTCTATCTCGCCCATGCCGTGGGATTCCGTGGTGCCGAAATTTTTTCTAACGGCTGGCTCCGAGTCCTGGACTGCGATCCCTCCCAGGCGCGCCATCTTGCACTAGAGGCCAAGCGTGTCGGGCTACTCGACCTTCGCATGTCTGGCGATGTGGTCGAGCTAAACTTGTCGCGTCTCGATCCTTACCCGAGAAGGTCCTAACCATGGCGCGTATTGAGGATCTCGCCGAATCTTTTGGTCGTCACATCGCCACCCCGTGGCAGCGAACGGTTGCAGGCGCGCAACGCGTCGTCATGGTGGTCTACGACAAGGAGCTAGAGCGCACGCTCCGCGCTCGCAAACTCGCGTTTGAGACCGCGACACGAGAGGCCGGGCACGACTGGCGCGAGATTGATCTCGCTGATGCCTTTGCTGAGTGGATGGCCGCGGCCGATTACCGCGACGAGTATTTCGCCTCGCCCGAAGATCTCCAGCTCAAGCTGGAGGCCGAGTTTCCGGCGTTCATCGCAGATCGTGTTCGCGCAGTATTGCGCAGCCACCATGTCACCGAAAACACTGTGGTCGCCATCCTCGGAGCCGGATCGCTGTTTGGTCTCGCTCGTATCTCTCAGGTGCTGCGAATAATCGAGGGCGACATTAAAGGTCGGCTCATCGTCTTTTTCCCGGGCCACTTTGAACGCAACAATTATCGCCTGCTCGATGCGCGCGACGGCTGGAATTACCTCGCCGTGCCGATTACAGCGCACAACGAATGAGGAAACGCATGAAGGTCAAGGACACTCTGCAACGCGATCCCGCCGTTCATCCTCTCGTCAATCAGGGTCAAGCACGCATCTCAGATAGCCGAAACGAACGGACCCAGGCCGAGCTCCGCGGCGAACTCGAGACGTTCGTCTGTGAAGGGCAGTATGCCGATGGCATCCAGAAGATCATCCGCTCATTTCTCGACAATTTAGGCAAGACCAGCCAACGTGGCGCGTGGGTCAGCGGCTTTTTTGGCAGCGGCAAATCGCACCTTCTGAAGATGCTCTGCCACCTCTGGCAAGACACGCGCTTCCCGGATGGCGCCACCGCACGAAGTCTTGTGCCATCGATCCCGGAAGACCTGCGAGCACTGCTGATTGAGCTGGACACCGCAGGCAAGCGCGCGGGCGGCCTGATTGCCGCCGCCGGCGCCCTGCCGAGCGGAACGACGGACAACGTTCGGCTGACCATTCTGGCGATCCTGCTGCGGGCCGTTGGTCTGCCAGAGCAATATTCGCAGGCTCGTTTCTGTCTGTGGCTTCAGTCCCAGGGTCTGTTCGACAAGGTGAAGGCCGGAATGGAAGCGGGCGGCAAATCCTTCGAGCGCGAGCTCAACAATCTTTACGTCAGCGGCCCCATCGCGCGCAGCGTCATGGAATGCGACAAGCATTTTGCATCCAGCGAGGCTGAGGCGAAGCAACTGTTGAAAGCCCAGTTTCCTCCGCAGAACTCAGACATCACGACGGATGATTTCCTCCGAATTACGAAGGAGGCATTGCGTTTGGTAGGGCGCGATGGCCGCATGCCCTGCGCGCTGCTCGTGCTTGATGAGGTGCAGCAATACATCGGCGAGTCGAACGATCGCTCAGTCTTCGTGACCGAAGTGGCCGAGGCTGTTTCGAAGCAATTGGACAGTCACGTGATTATCGTTGGCGCAGGCCAAAGCGCGCTCACCGATATTCCATTGCTGCAGAAGCTGATGGACCGCTTCACCATTCGCGTCCCGCTTTCGGACGCCGAGGTCGAAACCGTCACCCGCAAGGTCTTGCTGCAGAAGAAGCCCACGGCTGTGAGCGATGTTCGCTCGCTGCTCGAAAAACACGCCGGAGAAGTGTCGCGCCAGCTGCAAGGCACACGGATCGGTGAGGTCGTTGAAGACCGCGCGGTCATTATTGACGATTATCCGCTGCTGCCCGTTCGCAGGCGCTTCTGGGAAAACTGCTTCCGTCAGATCGACGCCGCCGGAACAAGCAGCCAACTGCGGTCCCAGCTACGCATCATTCACGATGCGGTGGCCAAAGTCTCGGAGCGGCGCCTGGGGTCGGTCGTCCCGGCCGACGAACTTTTCGATGCCCTTGCGCCCGAAATGGTCAACACGGGTGTGCTTCTGCGGGAGATCAATGAACGTATCATCCAGGTTGGTCGCACTGAGGGTGAGTTGGCGCAGCGAATCTGTGGCCTCGTGTTTCTCATTGGCAAGTTGAAGCGGGAAGCCGGGGCCGACATCGGCGTCCGCGCGACCAAGGAGCACCTAGCCGATCTCCTCATTGAAGATCTCTCGGCAGACAACGGGAAGCTCAGGTCCGAGGTCGAGACGACCCTGAAGAAGCTCGCTGACCAGGGCGTTCTTATGCCGGTCGGCGACGAGTATCGGCTGCAAACCCGCGAGGGCAGCGAATGGGATCGCGAGTTCCGCAATCGCCAGACTAAGCTGAACAACGACGACGCCGCGATCCAGT
>NZ_JBFWPA010000238.1:0-5907 GCF_050250235.1 Pseudorhodoplanes sp. | reverse complement strand
CGCATCCGCGACAAGATCGCTGCGTCGAAGGCCAAGGGTATGTGGATGGGCGGCAACGTCCCGCTCGGCTACGACGCCAGGGACCGGAAGCTGCTCATCAACGAGGCCGAGGCCAAGACGGTGCGGATGATCTTTCGACGTTATGCCGAACTCGGCTCCGTCACCCTTCTCCAGGAGGAACTCGACCGGCAAGGCATCCGCAGCAAGCAGCGCGAGGGCGCCGGTGGTCGTCTCGCCGGAGGCCGGCCGTTCTCGCGGGGCATCCTGTACCTGATCCTGCAGAACCACCTCTATCATGGCGAGGTCGAGCACAAGGGGCGCATCTATCCCGGGCAGCACGAGGCCCTCGTGGATGCCGATCTGTGGCGTGTCGTCCAGGAGAAGCTGTCAGCCAACCGCAAGGCGCGCGAATTGGCCGTTGGGGCTAAGGCACCGAGCCTTCTGTCCGGCCTCATCTTCGATGGCGACGGCAATCGCATGACGCCGACGCATTCCAACAAGAGCGGTCGACGGTACCGGTACTATATTTCGGCGTCACTGCTCGACCGAGGAAAACCGGGAGCGGGCACGATACGCGTGCCGGCCAGCGAGGTGGAAAGCATCGTACTTGATCAAATCCGGGATCTATTGGCGTCGCAAAATGCGGTCGGCAGTGCCCTCGCGCCGCTGACTCTCGATGCGTGCGAGCTACATGGTGCGCTGGATCGCGCCGCGGAACTCAGCCGCAACTGGACCGAAATCCCACCCGAGGAGATGAAGGGGCTGTTGCGGAGCTTCGTGACCAGGGTGACGCTGCTGGTTGATCGGATTGATATCGCGATCGGAGTGGGTCGAATGGCACACGCACTCGGTGCATCGATCCCATCCGGGCATGATGCCGGCCTGACGATCGATCTGTCGGTCGCCGCCGAGTTGCGGCGGTCCGGTCAGGGCAAGCGCATGGTCATCAGGAACCCGCATCAAGCCGCGAGTTCCTCAAGCTTGGTCGACGCTCTGAAGGAGGCCGTTGCCGCCCGGGAGAAGCTGCTTGCCGATACCGACGAGACGCTGAACGAGATCACGGAGCGTACTACGAAGAGCAAGGGCCGGCTGACGGCACTGATGCGCCTGTCCTATCTGGCGCCCGAAATCATCGCGGACATCCTGGCCGGCCGGCAGCCGCCGGAACTCAGCGTCAAGCGCCTGCTGCGCACGTCTCAGGATTTGCCGCTAGACTGGCCGGGCCAGCGCGCTTTCCTGGGTCTCGCCTGACCAAAACTGCGCCCACGGTTCGCGAAGAGTTCCCAATCCGCCCGCCCCGATTGACGCCACTTGAGACGTTTGCCCACGCCCCACCCAAAGCTGCGTCCTTCAGCGTCTCTGACCAGGTCTGCTGCAATGTCGAAGGATCTAACCCGCGGACATATCGGCGCAATTCCGCAGAGTGGGGAGACGGCTAAAAGCCCGCGATTTCAATGAGAAGGTTGGCTGAGCAATTAGGATTCGAACCTAAGCAGGCACTTCCAGAGCATTCAATCTAAACCATTGTAATCACTGCGGTATCTACGTTGCCCGGCATGTGCGCGTCAATGCTTCGAAACAGGCTCGCCGGAAATGGCGCCGACGAGGCCCTCCTCGGCGACGCTTCGCAGGAACTCGGCCTTCGCTGCGGCGGCCGTTTCGAACTGGTCATCCCACACGGTCGATGTGCCCTCGCCGTCGACGACCTCCAGTGTCCACTGGGTGTCGCCAAGCCGATAGATCTGGACGTCGACGGTCACGTCACCTTCGGTGAAGGGCCCGCTGAGCGGCGACGTAATGAGTTTCGGATCAGCCATAAGCGGTTCTCCAGCAGGTGTCGCGGCGCACTATAGTGCCGTCGCGAGGCCGTGTTAACCGACACGTCGCGGCCCGGTTTCTGCAGCGAAATCAACCCTCGACTTCTGCCGCAAAGGACGCATTGGTGGTGAGACAGGCGGCGGTTGGCCGGCCGCCGATTTCTCTGGGCTCGCCTCGCGGAACGCGGGGCTTTGGGTGGTGGGAGCGCCAATGGGGCGCGCCCATTAACCCTCGGAGCCCACCATGACGACGATCGAAACCCACCACACGACCCCGGCCAAACGAACCAAGCCAGCGAAGACCGCCAAGGGCGAGAAGCCGAAGGCCGCCGGAAAGCCTGCGTCGGCGCACGCCGCCCCGAGCAAGTCGGGTCCCAGCGACGACGTCTACCCCGCGCGCGTCACGAAGCACGATCGCATCCTGACGCTGCTCAGCCGTCGCGACGGCACCACCATCCTGGAGATGATGGAGGCGTCCGGCTGGCAACAGCATAGCGTGCGTGGGTTCCTGGCCGGCACCGTCAAGAAGAAGCTGGGCTTCCCCCTCACCTCGTCGAAGGCCGAGGGCGAACTGCGTCGATATCGCATCGAAGCCAAGCGCGTTCGCTGACAATGACGCGAGCCTCGATTGAACGCCGTGCTGAAAGCGCGCGTCTTCGATACGACATCGCGGCCGAGTTGGTGCGGCTCGAAGGCCTCAGCAACTTCGAGCTGCGCGGCGAGTGGCGGCGGCTGCATCACATGCAGCCGCCAAAGAGCCTCTCGCGCGAACTCCTGCTGCGCGGCATCACCTACAAAATCCAGGAGAGGGCGTTCGGCGGCCTCTCCAAGTCGATCCTTCGAAAACTGTCCGGCACCGAGCCTGAAGTAACTTCGGCCAAGAACCGGAAAACTGCGCCCCGCACCACCGTGAAGCCGGGCACGCGAATTGTGCGCGAATGGAACGGCGACACGCACACGGTCCTCGTCCACGCGGACGGCGTCGAATGGCGCGGCCAGCGCTACCGGTCGCTCTCGGTCCTCGCCCGCGAAATCACCGGCGCACACTGGTCCGGTCCGCGGTTCTTCGGCCTGACCTCGAAGAAGGCGGCTGGCGATGATTGAAGCCAATCTCGATGGTGTTCGACTGGCGTTTGCAGATCTCACCGGCCTTTTCGAGGACGCGGCGCTGATCGCGTCGGAGGGTCAGTGCGTGGAGACCCTCGATGACGAGCGGCGTCGGTTCAAGCGCCTCTCGACAGCGATGCACCGCATCCGGAGGCGCCTCGTCATTCTGGAGGGGCGCCTGCAATGAAGCGACTGAACTGCGCCATCTACACCCGCAAGTCCTCCGACGAGGGGCTCGAGAAGGAGTTCAACTCGCTCGACGCGCAGCGCGAGGCCTGCGCCGCCTACATCCTCAGCCAGAAGCATGCAGGCTGGGTTCCACTTCCGGATCTCTATGACGACGGCGGCCTCTCGGGTGGCACGATGGAGAGGCCGGCCCTGCTGCGGCTACTCGCCGACATCAAGTCCGGCAAAGTGCAGATCGTGGTTGTCTACAAGGTCGACCGGTTGACGCGATCGCTCGCCGATTTCGCCAAGATCGTCGACGTTCTGGACGCGCACGGCGCCTCGTTCGTCTCGGTGACGCAGCAGTTCAACACGACGACCTCGATGGGTCGACTGACGCTCAACATGCTGCTCTCATTCGCCCAGTTCGAGCGCGAGATTGCCGGTGAGCGCATTCGCGACAAGATCGCGGCGTCGAAGGCGAAAGGCATGTGGATGGGCGGCAACGTGCCGATCGGCTACGACGTCAGGGAGCGCAAGCTGACCGTCAATGACGCCGAGGCCGACACGGTACGCATGATCTTCAACCGCTACGCGGAGCTGGGATCGGTCAGGCTGCTCGGCCACGAACTCGACCGGCTCGGCGTCGTCAGCAAGCGACGAGAAGGCGCCGGGGGCGTTCTCGCGGGCGGCAACCGCTTCTCTCGCGGCGCACTCTATACACTGCTGCAAAATCCGATCTACCGCGGCGAGATTCGTCACCAAGGCAAGGTCTACCCCGGCCAGCATGACGCGATCATCGATGCTGAACTTTGGCAGCGCGTCCAAGAGAAGCTGGCCGGCAACCGACAGGCCCGAACGCTCAGCGAGACCGCAAAGGCGCCGAGCTTGCTCGCCGGGCTGATCGTGGACGGCGACGGACAGCGCATGACGCCGACGCACGCCGTGAAGAAGGGGCGACGCTACCGTTACTACGTCTCGGCGCAACTCGTATCCGGCAAGCGGTCCGACCATGCGAAGGGCTGGCGCATCCCCGCGGGCGATATCGAGATGCTGGTCCTCAATCGGCTTCGCGCTTTCCTCGCTTCCGAACGTGACCTCGGTGAAGCACTGTCATGCTTCGACCTCGACGCCTCGGCCGTCCGGTCGGCCTTGGCGAAGGCAAGCCAACTCGTCGAAAGCTGGGCGAGCCTGCCGTCGATCAAGCTCCGCGATCTGGTCCGCACAGTCGTCGAGACCGTCACAGTGGACGACGAGAAGGTGGTTGCGTCGCTTAAGCCGAGTGAGATTGCGACCATTCTGATGGGCGATACATGCAATCTTCCAGCGGCTCACCAGCCCGGCGTGATCGAGTTGACCATCGACGCCAAGCTGCGCCGTGCCGGGAAAGGGATCCGACTGATCGTCGGGGGAGGCGTGGCCGAGAAGCCCGACGGGCAGATGATCGCCCTGCTTCGCGATGCCCACGCGACTCGCGATGCGCTGATGTCGGGACGCGACGAGACCATCGATGCGATGGCGCTGCGGCTCGGCGTCAAGCGGGACATCCTGTCGGCGCAGATGCGGCTGACGTATCTCGCGCCGGACATCGTCCGCGCGCTCGTTCTCGGGCGGCCCGCCGAGGGGCTGACGCCGGCCGGTCTTCTCTCCGTGTGCAAAGACCTGCCGCACGACTGGCTGCTTCAGCGGACAGTCCTCGGTCTCGAGACGCGCTAGCGCCCCGGAAAGCCCCGAAAACAATGCGAGTCTGACCTGCCGAAAACGGCCCTCAGAGATAAATCAGGCTATCAGCCGCGGACCGTCATCGAGAGACGCCGCTGGATGCGCACACCTTCAAAATGCATGTCGGCAAGCCGCGGAAATCGCGGCGTCTTTCCGCCTACGGAAAATACAAAATATGCTGCGATATCAATGAGTTAGTCTGTGGCTGGGGGACTAGGATTCGAACCTAGACAGGCAGAGTCAGAGTCTTGTAATCACTACCTTAAGTAGGCATCAGCAGGCATCAGCCTCATTGTTTTTATTGTGTTTTACACCTCAGCAACCGGCAACTTCTACTTGCAGTTTTCGCTAGCGTGGTCGCTAGATGGTCGCTAGGGTTTCGTACCTAGAACCGCAGATTGAGCTAGCGACCACATGCCGACGTCGTCCACACTGCGCAAGAAAATCGGGGTTGCGATCATCCAGGCCCTCCCCGTTAACACCACCGTCTGGGATGCCGATATCAAGGGATTTTGCGCGCGCCGACAGCGCAGCGAGGCCGTCAGTTACCTGCTTAAATGTCGTGTCGATGGACGCATTCGCTGGTTCACGATCGGCCAACATGGTCAGCCCGCCGACGATGGCCAAGTTTGGACACCCGACAAAGCGCGCAAGCAGGCCATCAAGATCCTCGCCGACCCGTCTGCCTTCGACAAACCACCACCCGCCAAAGACCTGACGTTCGAAGCCGTCGCCGCGCAGTTCGTTGCCAATCATGGCAAGAAGATCAAAGCCAGCACGCTCAAGGAGTACAGCTCGCTGCTGCGTATGTATCTCCTCCCTACCCTCGGCTCTAAGCGGATCGCCGCGATCACCCGCGCGGATGTCAGCAACGCGCACAGTTCGTGGAACAATGTTCCTCGCGCCGCCAATCACGCCCTCTCCGTCCTCTCGAAGATCATGACCTGGGCCGAAGATCAGGGCTATCGCGCGGAAGGTGCCAATCCCTGTCAGCGGGTGCAGCGCTACAAGGAGAACAAGCGCGAGCGCTTTCTCACCAAGGACGAACTCGCCAGGCTGGGAGCCGCTCTCGATCAAGCGGAGGCTGAGCACGTTG
>NZ_JBFWPA010000237.1:0-5940 GCF_050250235.1 Pseudorhodoplanes sp. | reverse complement strand
CGCCGATGCGTGCGGCGGCGCAATGCGCGCTTCGTGCTTGTTGGGGATGTCATAGAAGGCTGATGCGCCACCCGACTCCATCATGAGCTGGTTGACATCCATCAGACCGGTGCCCGCGCGTTCCATTGCACTGATGCCGAAGAAGATGTCGCAAACAGAAGGATTGCGCTGATCGGTCAGGCTCTCCGAAAGCGTAAAGCGCCCGTCCGTAGCGACCCTGATGCGTCCCTTGAGTTTGTGCGTGAGGCCGCCGGGATTGGAGAAAATGATCTCCGCGCCTTGCCGAATATCGATCGTCGCGGGCTCGGCGATCTCGTAGTCACGGTGCACCAGCATGTTGACCAGAAGCTCTACCAGCGCGCGCGGCGGATACGCCGTACGCTCGCTGTGCTGCCGCCGCTTCTTGACCTTGAGCAGTGGATTCACATCGACTGACTCGATTTTCTCAAGAAGCTTGCGGTGCTGCGTGATGAGATTGCCGTCGTATATTTCGCGTTTCTTGCCGTCCTCGGTCACGGACACGACAGCATGCGAAAATATTTCCTGCGGCGCCTTGCCGAACAGCAGGACTGCTCCCGCCGTGATGCCATCGCGTTCGCTTTCGGCGACGAGCAGTCCTTGCTCGCGCATCAGCGTCGGAAGCGTCTCACGCGTGACCGGCGCGCGCTTGAGCTTCTCGCAATACTCGTACATCACGGAGAGCGCGAGGTCCATGTCGAGATCATCGACCGAAAGACCGGGGACCACTCGTTCATCGAAGGCTGGTGCCGCCGGGCGTGCGGCCGATGCAGCGCCGCTCGCATAGCGGTCGTGACCCGCGAGCTCGATGGCGAGATCATTGAGGAGTTCATCGAAGCCGCTGATGCGCAAAAGGTGGAAGTTGCTGCCGACACGCCTCGCCAACGCCTCGACATGTGGATGCAACGGGTCATTTTCACGCTGGCACCAGTAGATGCCATGCGCGAAATCGCGGCGACCTTTGTGGGCCTGGGCGAAGAGACCCTCCATGATCGAAGGTTCCGCGCCGCGATAGCCGATAACGATGATTGGAGCGCCATCGAGAAGCGGCCGCAGCAGCGAAACGAGCTCGCGATCGGGCGCACCGACTTCTCCGGCAGCGTTTCTGTCGGAATATTGCTCCGCGCGTCCGTGCATCCAGACGATCTGGCACTTGTTGAACACGTTGAACTGTTCGTGGTCACCAGGCTGACGGTTCACTTCGTTGATCTGCCGGATGTGCGGCTGCCGCGCGCGCAAGGCATCGGGAATGCACGCATCGAAGTTTGTCGTCAGAATCGTGTGGATCAGGCCGCGCATCACAAAGTCGGCCAGCACCTTATAGCCGCTGCTCGGGCCGTTCGCCCGCATCAGGTCAAGGATGACTCGCTTGCGGAATTCGGCTGGCGTCAGGAGGTGTTCGACAGCAAGGGGAAAGTTCTCGGCCAGCCGGTCGTCGCCACCAACGAACCAAGGGAAGCGTTGCAACCACGGTTCCCACTCAGTGGGCTTGACGCGCTCCGGGCGGCGCACTCCCTGGAGTTCCCGCTCGGCATAGACAATGCGGGTGATCCGCTTCACCGCCTCCGCGGCTAAGGGTACGCCAGAGCGGAATGAAGCGCCCGCCCCCAGCAGAACTAGGGGCGGGGCCTCCTCGGAGCTGCGAAGGAGGGACGCCAGAACGGAGACAGACTCTCGGTTCGACATTTGGAAAAACCCTACATATAGGCGTTTCGGTGTTCCGATCCACTATATATTGGGTTCCGGAGGCTAACAACGAAAAATGCTTCGAATTGCCCGGATTTTCAGCAAGTCGGGTGCCCGTGCTGCAACTGGCTTAAAGGCCGTACTTCTCGCGCCGGCGGGTGAAGGCTTCGCGCCCGCCCTCAAGAATGCTGGCGGCAAGGGTTTTCACGTCGTCAGCGTCAATCGACCCGGAGGCTTGCAGCCGGGGCGCGCCCCTCGTGCTCCTGAAGGACACCGATCCACTCCGCGTCGCCGAATACGGGAATGTTTGCGTTATGCGTCGCAAAGAGAAACTGGCGTTTGGTCTTGCTGTTGCGCAATTCGCTGACAATGTGGTCGGCGATGAAGGCGTTGTCCAGATTGTCTTCCGGTTGGTCGATGATCAGCGGATCGGGGTTGTCGAGCAGTGGCAGATGCAAGATGGCCGTGCACTGTTGGCCGGTCGAAAGGCGCCCGACTTCCCGGTACTGTTCTCCATCGCGCACGACGTTGAGAAGCAGTTCAAGCCGCTCCGGCAACTCCAGTTCCTCAAGTTCGCGAATCTTCGCTGCCGGGAGCGAAGCGATAGCGTCGGCAGCTTGTTTGGAGATACCGGCCTTCTTGAAGCGCTCTAGCAATGCATCGCCGCCCTGGGCGATGGACGCGACCAAATTCGGTATCGACAGAGACTCCGCCTCGTCGATCCATGCGAGACGTTTTTCGCCGATCCCTTCAAGATCGCATGACAGAAAGAACTTCTTCAAAGGATCGCGAATACGTTCGGGCTCGAAGTCGACGCGGAGCTGCCCTTCAAGGCGCTTGTTGAGCTGTTTGACCGCTTTGCTGAGGGCGGTCCATCTCTTGCCGCGTCCTTTAGCGAGTCGTTCGAGGAGCGTCGCGCGATCGGACTTTAGGGATACAAGCTTCGCTCCGTGACTGGCCTTCTGCGTGCTGAGCGGTTTCAGCTTGGCGATGGTGGCGGAAACCTTCTTGTAATCCGCGGCCAGTTGCGAAACGCTCTTACCCTTCAAGGCTGGTAGCTTGTTCGTCTCCGCGTTGAACGACTGCTACGCCGTTGATATCGCGTCATCCATCGCGGTCTTAGCAAAGGTCAGATTCGCGCGCGCCGCCTCTATTCCCTTGGCTGCCTGTTCGGCCGCGCTTTCGGCTGCCTTTTGCGCAGCGACAACGGCCTTGCCGAGCGGCGCAAGCTTCGTTGCTTCGCCGGCTGGAATGTCGGCGGGCAGGTCGGGGATTTCGATTTCGGCAATCTGCTCGGAAAAAGTCTCCAAGGCGCTCTCGTATGCATCGATAGCCGCTGCCGATTCCGCCGCATACGCCCGCATCTGCTCGCGCAGCTTCACCTGTTCGAGCTGCGCATCGAGGCCCAGTTTCTTGAACGATTTCTCGCGATCCAGAACCGCAGGTAGCTGTTCAAGCTTGGTATCAATGTCTGCGACCTTCGCTTCAAGGTTATCGATCTCCTGCCGGTTCCTCGATAGCGCCGTCTCGATCTCCGCGAGTTCGTCGCGGGCCGTCACGTCATCGGGCAGGAACCGTCCGAGAAGCTGCGCCTTGGCATTCGCGTCCTGAACAATTGCCAGCAGTTCGTTCTGTCCGTAGACCTCGGCACGCGGCAGGATGTCTTTTGGCGTGAGCTTCAGGACTCCTTGCCGTAGGTCCACGGATTGACCTGCAGCGCACACCGCCAGAATGTTGCGAAGGTTCCGATAGACTTCTTGGATGAATCGGCGTCGTTGCTTTTGCTGGTGCTCATGCCGCAGCCCGATCTTGCTGACGTTGCAGTATGTCTCTGAGAAGGTGAAAGGTCTAAATCACGCGGCGTACCTCGCTCACGCCCCCCGGGAACGCCAGTTCATCGGCGGTCTCGACCACTAGGATTGTTTGCGGTATGGACATGCGGCCTGCTTGGAAACCACTAAAAAACCAATAGTCTCGCCTTGTCAATCCATATTCTACGGCCAGCTACAGCTTGCGGCTCGAAATGGGCGCATGCGCAGCAGCGCCAAATGCAAGAAGCTTTCGGTCGAGCTGCGCGCGGAACGATCAGGCACGTCTCGCGGAAAAATCTGCGAAGAATTCCGACGCAGGCTGCACGCCTGAAACCAGAAGCCTGTCGCGGGCGCGGGTGCAGGCGACATAGAAGAGATTGCGCTCGGTGTCGTGAATCTCGTCGAGCTCGGATTCGTCGGCGACAGTCTCTATGCGTTCCTGCAAGGGAGGGAGGAACAGATGCAGTCTGTTCGCACTGACGTGGCGCCCCATTGATGCGTGCGGCGGCAAGCTCGATATCTCCTCGACGCCCGCTGCGCCCGGCTACTGGAGAGAGGAGCAACCGGAATTTAGGGCAGGCAATCGTTGAATTGAGAAGGGGCGGCTTGCCGTCGCCCCAGTTTCCTGCACCGCTCCCTGGTGTTGCTTGCCCCAGTTATTGGGGCACTCAAGCCGCAACGATAGACGTTCGACCCTACTACTGCGCCACGTCGTGGTTTAGTGCCTTCCCTTCCCTGCACCGCATGGTGGTGACCTTTATAGATATCTACCATGGCGGGGGTACGTGGGGCTAACTGTTCAAGGCGGCTTCTAACATTCCCAACAGGTGGAGATGAGATTCCGTCGTTACGTTTGCAGATGAGAAAAAGCGATTTTTCATATTCGGCGCATCGATCGCCCGCTCAAAACGAAAATTGGCGGCGGTCTTGAGAGCCGATGTCATTTCGTAGCCGAAATTAAGGGCGACTGGTTCCATCTTTCGTCCCAATTCATCGTCTACGCTCTGCGTAAGGGCGGATAGGAACGCATCAAACTTGGCTATGAGCTTTGCGAACGGGTCGCTTGATCCAACGTAAAGTTCGCTAAGGTACAGTGGCTTGACCTGCGCCGGAGCGGTGAACCCGTGCTCTGTTACCAGCCATGCAATAAAGTCATTCAGGAATTCTTCTGAAGCTGAGGTGCTAGCCTCTGTATCAGCTATCAAGCCGTCTTCGTGAATTTGGAGAGCGACCTCGATCCCGCCGAATCGCTCGCTTTCAAACTTCCCAAAATTGAATTCAACTGGGCCTCCTCCTCCCTGTATGAAAGCGTTGAGATCAGGAGACTTTAAGAAACGGTATCGAGCTGTAATCTCAGACAGTATTTGCCATATGTCTAGGCCCCGTGGATTCATGTCGCGCACGGGGAAGAGATAGATCGCCCGTCCGAGCTTCGTTGAGAGCACTTCCATAGCTGGTTCCTGACAAAAATGCAGTGGCTTTGAGTAGAGACTTCGTCTCGGCCTCTCCGAGAATTGAGCGGTGGCCGCTATCGCGGGCATGGTGGACGAGCAAAATGTTCGAAAATTGTTCCTTCAATCTAGCCAGTTTTCGACGACTCGCAGCCGCCTCTTCTGCGTAACTGGGAATTTCTAGAGCGGATGGAGTCAGATACGCAACGCTGGCCCGAAGCTCGGAAAAGGAAGCGAATCGAACAACCAATGCGACGTCGAATGCCTTCGCCAAATCTAAGAGCGTATTGAGGGTAAACCGACCGTAGTCGGGATCTTCGAGTCGCGAGATCACATTTTGGGTTTTACCGGCACGTTGAGCCAGCTCCGATTGAGACAGATTAGCCTTTTGTCTCATCGCTCGAATTTGGAACGCAATTCCGTTGCGGATATTCGCCGCAACAAATTCGTCCCGGTACTCTTTGCTATCGAATTCTTCGTCGTTCATTTCTTCTAGCCCCACTTGCGCACGATTACGTAGCTAGCTGCTCCTGATTCGATGTGGGCCCTTCTGTCGACCGCCGTCTCGATGGCATTGCGCGGGTCAAACACATTGGTTTTCGTCGCGAATATGAGAAAGCAGAAATGGTTCCTCTCAGGGCCGAAAAAACCTAACGCCCGATGATTGATTCGCCGAGCCTTAAACCGCACTTCGCCCACCCCATCTCGCAGCGTGTCATAGCTGGGACGTGTCCAACTTTCTCGGGTTTGCAGTCGTAAATAGACCATCCGAGCATCGAGCGACGCTCTCTCTGCGCTTGAGGCCGCCGCGTACCAAGCGCTTACGACGTCTTGGCCGTTTGGCATCACGATAGCCAACAATGAAATCATTTTATCGCAAATTTGTTATTTTTCGTGAGGCCCATGCATGGATTCGACAAAAATCAATCACAACACGAGAACGCCACAGTGGCGTTAGTGACGCTACGCTAAGT
>NZ_JBFWPA010000236.1:0-5978 GCF_050250235.1 Pseudorhodoplanes sp. | reverse complement strand
ACGCGAAAGCTTGATTTCGCGCGCGCCACCGGCGAACGTGGCATCGCGCTTGCTCTTGCAGTCAACGGGCTCGCTCGCAAAGATGTCGAGATCGTCGATATCGACAATCCCGACAATCCGAGCTTTACCCCGGTGCAGACGCCGGCGGAGCTTTGGGCGCATGCGCGCAAAAGCCGGGGCTGGGCGCGGGCGGAGATTCGTGCGCTGGAGGAGGGCCGCGTAGACGCCATCTATATCAATGACGGCCGCTCACCCTCTCTCGTTGAGACCGGCCGCTTCAAGGTGATCGAGGACCTCGCCCTCTATCCGGACTGGACCTTGCAGGTTGCGAATGGGCCGATCACCATGGCGGTCAACACCGACTTCGCCAAACGTCATCCGGAAGTCGTCGTCGGTTTCCTCCGCGCCTCGATCCGCGCAGGCCGCTGGATTAACGCCAATCCCGATGCCGCGATACCCATCCTCCTGCGTGTTACGTCGTACACATGTGCGCGACAGATCAGGCGGCAGATCGAGATCGGAGATTTCGACTTCGTTCCAAATTTGTCTCCGCGAAACTTGGAAGCCACCAAAATCCAGAAAGATTTTCTGCTCGCGCACGGTTATCAAAAGAACGACTTTGATGTCGACCAGTGGGCGGATCACCAGTATCTCGAACAAGCGTTGTGCTCATTGTCTTGACGGAAAGCTATGGGTATCGTGTCCGTCGGCACCGACTCGACAAACGAAGCCGCGAAATTGAGCAGCAGAATCCGGCTTATTTCAATGTCGCAAAGCATTGACAAGATCGTCTCACGAGTGATCTGCGATTAGCTTTCTGATGTGAAATATCTCTCAAAGCTGCTTAGCGTATTAAGACGCATGGCCACTGCGCCGAGCGTAGCGTTCGATAAGTACGAATATCACAATCGCCAGAATAGCGAGTGTAGCCAGAACCGCCGGCGCGGTGACGCCAAAAAGCTGTGGCAACTGAACCTTACCCATGGCGCCGACTGGCAAAATGTAAGTTTTTATCCAATCGAAGCTCAGTGCATAAAGAATCCCGCCGGCCAGCATACCAGCCGCTCCTACCAGCGCGTGAATGCTGCCGGCGCCTATGGCCGCAAGTGCGGTACCTGGACAATAGCCGTAGAGTACCATACCGACGCCGAAGATCGCGGCGCCAAGCGAGATTGCCAGAAGGTCGGCAGGCTTGATGTGGAACTGCGCGTAGCCAAGCTGCACCAGCGCAAATATGCCGATGCCGCCGACAACAATAGCAGTCATCATGATTTTCAGGACCGTGAAGTCTTCAAACAGAAATTGACGCACGATCGTGTTGTAGTCGGCGACGCGGCCACGGTGCAGCAGGAATCCGAAGACAGCTCCAAACACGACGGCAAGGATGAGAAGGGGGGTGCCTGTAACAGGAAACATGGATCGCTCCGGTCAGTTGGATCGCGGATGGAATAGGAAAAATGCAGTGAACATACCGCTCGGGAACATCACCGCTAGAAACACCCAACCGCTGAGTGCGAGCTGAAGGCCACCGGAGATTCCGTTGCCACTGGTGCAGCCGTTTGCAAGGCGTGCACCGTACATGGCGATGAGGCCGCCTACGAAGGCCGCGAGATAACGCTTGGTGACGGAAGGCCCGAACCGTTCGGCCCACACTATCGGCACTGTTTCAATTTTCCATCTGCCGGCAAGGAGCGCGGAAAGTAATCCGCCAAGCATTGTCCCGATAAGAAAGAGAGTGCCATAATCGAGTTGGAAAACATTCTTCGCCCAGTAGGAGTTCTTCGTAACTGTTTCAGGGCCGAGAATGGGCGTTGCGACACCACCCGAGACCTGCGACAAGGCAGTCGTGATGCCGATCGGGTTATTAACAACGACAAAGACGATCCAGCTCAGCGCTCCGATCCCTGCGCCAACAAGATAAGGGCTCCAATTGATTCGATTTCCTCGTGTGGCAGAGAGTGTTTCGGCAATCGAGGTCATGGGTATGTCTCCGGAGGGAGTGGAGGGCTCGCCAGCGCGAGCGGTTATTCTCACCCGTTATGGCAATCCCCTTGCCTTTCGGGCTCGCTCTGTTAATTAGTAATTTCGAAAGTACTAAAATGTCAAGAGTTCCTGCTAGAAAGTTAGCGCATACCAGTCTTGCCAATATGCAGCCGCGTGCGGAGGAAGTGGCTGCGATGCTTTCGGCTATGGCCAATCCCAAGCGGCTGCTGGTGTTGTGCAGTTTGGTGGAGCAGGAGCGTTCGGTCGGCGAATTGGCCGCTTTGGTCAGCCTAAGCGATGCGGCGTTGTCGCAACATCTATCCAAGATGCGTGCGCTTGGTCTCGTTCGTTCGAGACGTGACGGACAGACTATTTATTATACTCTCGCGAGTGACGACGTGAGGGCCATCCTCGAAACATTGTATCAGCGCTTTTGTGCAGTCTGAGCAGGGCAGGCTAGTCGTGCTTTTTGATGCGCTCCGCGGAATCGCGTTTGCGGATCAGGGCCGTGTCCAGCCAGTCGGTACGCATTTCCGGCACCGACGAAAGCAGCAGCTCGGTGTAGGGATGATAAGGCGGATTGAAGGCTTTTTCGATTGGGCCTTCGGCCACAATGTCGCCGTTCAACATGACAATCACATTGTCTGCAATACGACGGACTAGGCCGAGATCGTGGGAAATGAACAGATAGCTGACGCCGGTTTCCTTTTGAAGCTTGGCCAGCAGTTTGAGAATTTCCTCGCCCACGAGTGCGTCGAGAGCGGAGGTGATTTCGTCGCAAACGATCACATCCGGCTCGGCCGCAAGAGCGCGTCCAATGCAGACGCGCTGTTTCTGTCCGCCGGACAGCTGAGTCGACTTGCGTTTGGCGTATTCGGGCGGCAGATCGAGCAACGTCAGAAGCTCTGCCACGCGTTCTTTGATTTTCTTACGCGGCATCTTGAAGAAACGCTGTAGCGGCGCGCCGATAATTTCTTCAACCGTCTGATGCGGGTTAAGCGCCACATCAGGCATCTGGTTGATGAGCTGGATGCCGCGGCGCTGATCGAGACTACGCTGTCTGAAGCCCGGCTCCAGAACTTTGCCACGATAGAGAATCTTGCCAGCCGAAGGCGGGCGCAAGCCGACAATCGCACGACCAAGCGTGGTCTTGCCGCTGCCAGATTCTCCAACCACCGCGATTGTCTCGCCTTTGTGGAGTTTCAGGGAAGCCTTCTTGACGGCCAGCGCGTCGCCATAGCCGACATCGAGGCCGGAAACGTCGAGCACCGGAGCATTGCCCGCCTCGCCGAGATTTTGGCCTCCGCCCAACTGCGTCGATGAGCGAACGGCGACCAGACGACGGGTATAATCTTCGCGCGGCGAATGGAGAATTTGATCTGCCGTGCCTGTCTCCACCATCTTGCCATGCCGCAATACCATGACGTCGTCGGCAATTTGCGCGACCACCGCTAGATCGTGCGAAATATACAGTCCGGCTGCGCCGTGTTCCTTGATGACCTTTCGCATCGAGGCCAGAACCTCGATCTGGGTCGTGACGTCAAGCGCTGTGGTCGGTTCATCGAAGACAAGCAGATCTGGCCGACACGACATGGCCATGGCGACCATCGCCCGCTGCAATTGTCCTCCCGAGGCCTGATGCGGATAGCGTTTGCCGAAAGTCTCCGGCGATGGCAGGTCCAGCGACCGGAACAGTTCGACCGCCCATTCGGCGGCTTCTTTGCGCGTCATGATGCCGAAGAACACCGGCATTTCGCAAAACTGCCACAAGATTGTCTTCGAGGGATTGAACGAAGCGGCGGCGCTTTGGGCCACATAGGCCGCACGGCGGCCTCTCAGCTTTCGCACCGCCGGGAAACCACGGACGCCGGCAAAAAAGATATCGCCACCGACAATCGAGCATCCCGCCCTGGAATAAGCTAAGGATGCGAGCCCGATCGTGGTTTTTCCCGCGCCCGATTCACCGATCATTCCGAGCACTTGGCCCTTCTGAAGGCGCAAGCTCACATTGTCGACCAAAACGTTTTGGCCAGCGACGACGCGCAGATTCTCGATACGCAGGATCTCGTTATCCATGGACTGGTGCCGTTTCTGTATCGGCACGGTGGCGACCCAAGGAAATATACCAGTCGACCACCAGGTTCACGCCGATCGCGAGGATGGCAACGGCTGCAGCCGGATAGATCGGTGCCATTCCGCCGAAATTGATCGCAAGTGCGTTGTCCTTCACTAAGCTGCCCCAATCCGCCATCGGAGGCTGAATTCCAAGGCCCAGGAAGCTCAACGACGAAACGAAAAGCAGCGTGTAGCAGAACCGAATACCGAACTCGGCAACAAGCGGAGGCAGCGTATTAGGTAGAACTTCTCGGAAGATGATCTTCCACAACGGATCTCCGCGCAGCTTGGCCACCTCGACATAATCCAGAAGCACCACTTCCAACGCGACCGAGCGGGCAATACGGAAAATGCGTGTCGATTCCACGCCGGCAATCGTAAGGATCAGAACTGGAATCGACGTTCCGAGGGCCGAAAGAATAATCAACGCCAGGATCAAGGTCGGGATCGACATGCAGATGTCAACAAAGCGCGACAGAATAAGATCGACCCAGCGGCCCGCAATCGCTGCAGAAAATCCACCCGTGACGCCGATGAAAAATGCGAGCATGCAGATGACAAAGGCGAGCGACACGCTCATGCGCCCGCCATACATCATGCGCGAAAACATATCGCGCCCGAGGTTGTCCAGCCCAAGCAAGGCGTGCCGGCTGGGAGGGGCCCAAACGTCTCCGACAAAAGCCGCCTGATCATATGGCGCGATAAGCGGTGCAAATAGAACAATGGCGATGTTTGCGAGAACAATAACCATTCCTACGAATGCAGGTCCTGTGACCCTATAACCGAAGATTTTCATCGAAGCCTCAAACGCGGGCTGACCACAATGGCAAGGACGTCGGCAAGCAAGTTCAGCCCGATATAGGTTCCTGCGAAAATCAAGCCGCAGGCCTGGACGATGGGGAGATCACGTTGCGCGACCGCATCAACCATCAACTGCCCGACGCCGGGATAAACGAACACCACTTCAATCACCACGACGCCGACAATGAGCCAGGCCATCGCAAGCATCGTAACCGTAATGATCGGAGCTAACGCGTTCGGAAGCGCATGAAAAATCACGACGCGCCAACGCGGCATTCCTTTGAGGAAAGCCATCTCGATATACGGTTGCGACATCACGCCCATGATGGCGGCACGCGTCATTCGGAGTGGATGCGTGACCGTCGCCACTGCAAGCGCAATCATTGGCAACAGCGTGACATAGAAATGCTGCGAGAAGGACATGTCGGGTGAAACCGCAGACAGGCTCGGAAGCCAGCCTAGGTTCACCGCGATCACCAGGATCAGGCAGTAACAAACGAAGAACTCCGGGAGCGAACCCAAGCCCATGCAAAGGGAATTCACCATGCGGTCAAACGGCTGGTCCTGCTGAATGGCGGCCAGCGTGCCGATGATGAGCGCAAATGGAAGCGCAAAGAGGGCCGCGAAGCCTGCGAGGAACAGTGTATTCGGCAATCGTTCGGAGAGCTGTGCCAGGACCGACCGGCCGCTGACGAGAGAATTGCCGAAATCACCAGTGAAGAAATGTCCCAGCCAACGGAAATAGCGCACGATTGCGGGATCGTAGAGATGCAATTTTCTTCGAAGCGCATCGAGCGCTTCGGGCGTCGCATCCTGTCCGAGGATCGCTGAGGCCACATCTCCCGGCAGCAGCTCGGTTCCTACAAAAGTCAGTATGGAAACGCCGAGCAGCATGAACAGACTGAGCGCCAACCTGTTGAGAATGAACCGCGTCACCTTCAAAAACCCTTCAACAACCTCGCTCTTCCTACGCCGAGCCGCGGTTCGTCGCTCATCCCCGAGCGACCCAATGCCTAAGTGGAATCGCCTGTCTTCTATTTAATTTGGATTCGTCAGCTGCTGGCGGTGACTCTGTTCTC
>NZ_JBFWPA010000235.1:0-6062 GCF_050250235.1 Pseudorhodoplanes sp. | reverse complement strand
CACCGTTGATGCAAGCGGCGCGGTTGCGTCAACGACAAGAAAACGCGGCGGCAAGGTCGAGACCGGATTGCCCGCCGGATCGAGAACCTCGGCCGAAATGACATGGACGCCGTCGGAAAGACCCGTAGTGTCGACGCTCCAGTTGCCGCTTGCGTCGGCCGTCACCGTACCGAGCTCGGTTGTGCCATCGAAGAGGCGTACCGTGGTTCCGGGCAGGACCGTTCCCGTAAGTGTGAGGTCGGTCGCTTTTGTGATCGTGGCGAGGGAAAGCGTTGCGGCAATGAGGCCATAATCGATGGCGGTGGCCATGGTCGTCTCCTCCGAGTCCGGGAGGAGCGATCTTAGCGTCTATCCAAGTGTCAGGAGCGTTTGCGTCTGCCGTGCCTGAATCAACCGCAAAGGACGAAGCGACATATCCCCGAAAAGGAGGCAAGAGATCAGTATAAAGACGGATAAAATTTAAAACGGTGTGCGTGCAAGCGTACGCTGACCGGGGTGGATTGCGCATCATCGAATTGACGGCCGACCGCGCGCGCATTGTTGGAGCCAGGATCGGACGAGCGGGCGCCGGACGCGGGCAATGCTCCGATTGCAATTGCCCTAGTTCTACAACTCAACTGCGAGCTAGGCGGGGGCTTGCGCCCACAACTGCTTGAGGCAGTCGTAGGCATTGCGAGCGAGGGCCTGGAGTTCCGGGTAAGCCGTATCGACCTTGCGGGCAAGTTCCGCGTCGTCCATGACCGGACGTATGTGCTTCGACCAGTCGATCACGGTGTCCTTCGTCACCTCGATGTGAAATTGGACGCCATAGGCGCGGTCGCCATAGCGGAAGGATTGGATGGCGCAGGCCTCGTTGTAGGCCAGCACGGCGGCGCCATCGGGCGGCGCGACAACCTCGGCGCCGTGCCATTGAAGCGCGGTGAAGGGGTTGCTCACGTCGCGCAGCAAGGGATCGCGGGCACCTTCATCCGTCTTCCACACGCGTGCCAGGCCGTACTCGGGAACCTTCGCCTTCTGCACGCGGCCGCCGAGGGCATCGGCAAGGAGCTGATGGCCGAGGCAAATGCCGAAGAAGGGTCGCCGCATCTCGGCGACGAAGCGGCGGATCGCGGCCTTCTCGTCGCGGAGCCAGGGATAGAGATCCTCCTGCCAGACATCCTGCGGGCCACCCATGACGAACATGGCGTCGAAGGGCTCGAGCGAAGGCAATTTTTCGCCTTCGTCGATCTCGACCACGTGCCAAGTGGCGCCATCGGCGCGAAGGAAGTCCTCGAAGACGCCAAGAGGCTCGATCACTTCATGCTGCACGACGAGAACATGCGTCATTCGGAGTTGGCTCCCTCTGCCTCGACGAGGCGGGGCGGAACTGCCAACACCTTGTCGATCCTGCGCCCATCGAGATCGACGATCTCGAAATGCCAGCCCTCATAATCGAACGATTCTCCCACTTCCGGTAGATGCCCGAGCGTGGCAAGGGCGAAGCCGGCGACGGTATGAAAGTCGCCTTCCGGGTGCTCCCTGAACTGAAGCCGGTCGAAAGCATCCGGGGCCGACATCATGCCGTCAATCAGAAGCGAGCCGTCGTCGCGCTCGACGATGCCGGGCTCTTCGCCTTCCACCTCCGGAAGTTCGCCGGCGATGGCTTCGAGAAGATCGGTCTGCGTGACGATGCCCTGAAGCACGCCATACTCGTCGAGAATGGTCGCGAGTCTCACCGGGGCCTTCTTGAACTGCTCGAGCACCCTGAAGATCGGCATGGGCTCGGGGATGACGATCGGCTGCCGCAGCGCAGCCATGATGTCGAGCTTCTTCCCGGCGAGAACCTGATCGAGCAAATCCTTTTTCAGGACCATGCCGAGCGGCTCGTCGATTCCGGCTCTGCCGACGAGGAGCTGTTCATGGCGGCATTCCCTGATCGTCTTGAGCGTTTCCTCGGAGCTGTCCTCGAGGTCGATCCATTCGAGATCGACGCGGGGCGTCATGATGTCGGTGATGCGGCGATTGCCGATGCTGAGGACGCGCTCGACCAGCTCTTGCTGCGCCCGTTGCAGCAACCCGGCCTCCTGGCTCGCGGCAATGAGCAGCTTCAGCTCCTCGGGCGAATGCAAGGCCTCCTCGGTCGTACCCGGCCGAAGCCCGCACAATTTCAACAGCCAGTTGCCGAGGCCGTTGAGCGTGACGATAGCCGGCCACAGTAAGACGCGGAACAACCAGAGCGGCCGCACCACGGCAAGGGCCGTGCGCTCGCTCCGCTGCAAGGCCAGGCTCTTCGGCATCAGTTCGCCGAGAACGATGTGGAGCGCGGTAATGAGGAGGAAGGCGATGGCCACGGCAATGACATGAGAGCCCGCGAGTGCGAACCGTCCGAGCATCCCGTCGAGGAGGGGCTCGATGAGGTGCGCGAGTGCCGGCTCGCCGATCCAACCGAGGCCGAGCGAAGAAATGGTGATGCCAAGCTGGCAGGCGGCGAGATTGGCGTCGAGTTGCGACAGCGCCCGGTCGAGCGCCCTGGCGTTCCTCTTCCCCTTGGCGACCAGCCGCGCGACGCGGCTGCGGCGCACCGCGACCATGGAAAATTCGGCCGCGACGAAGAAGCCGTTGGCTGCCACCAGTAAAAATACGGCCAAAATTCCCAGAAAATCGAGCAAACTGCCATCGCCCGTAGGCATGATCCTTTCTTTCAACCTCGCTGATGAAGGGATGAGACCTAAGAATAGACTGGACGGGCGCCGATGTCGCGATCCGGTTTGGCCTTTGAGCCCAACTGCCGTAAGGCGGCACTTGGTGCCTGACAGGGGCGGTCCGTGCTATCCCTAGCAGTCGCCGCGCAGAGTGGTGGCACCCGTCTATGGGTAAGGTTTCCGGTGGAGGCCGGCATGCAAGTCTATCGCAACGACAAGATCGTCGTCCGTTACGACCCCAAGATCTGCATTCATGCGGGAGATTGCGTACGCGGACTGCCGGCCGTGTTCGATGTCGGGAAGAAGCCGTGGATCGACGTCGACGGTGCGTCGCCCGAGCGAATTGCCGAGCAGGTCAAGAAATGCCCGTCGGGCGCGTTGAGCTGCGAATTGTTGGAGTAGGCAGGTTCGCCTCGCCGCGAACCAATCTTCGGCAAAGTTGGATGGGGAGGCGCCATGGACGATCTTTCGACCCTGTTCAGTCTCAATAACTGGCCAGGTCATCTCTCTTATGTCTTGATCGCGATCTCCTATTGGCTGACCGAAATCTTCTGGCTTCGGGTTGTGGCCGTCGTCGGGCTCGCGCTCGAGATCGTCTATTTCCTGCTGTCGGGCGGCGATCTCCGCACCGGCATCGGCTGGGACCTCGTCTTCATCATGATCAATCTCTATCAGCTTTCCCGTCTGGTGCAGGATCGGCTCTCCTTGCGCTTGCCGGAGAATGACCGCGCGCTTCTCCGCCGGGCGTTGACCGGTCTCAACGATTGGCAGATCGTACGGCTGCTTAACGCCGGCGCCTTGTGCGATCTGCCGACGGGCACCAGGCTGGCTGAAGAGAACCAGGCGCTGGAGAAACTCTATTTCCTATGCGCGGGCCGCGTCGGCGTGACGATCGGCGGCCGCGACGTCTCGGAACTTGAGGAAGGCAATTTCGTCGGCGAGGTGGCGTTCCTGACCGAGCGGCCGGCCACCGCGACCGTGATCGCCAAGACCGAGTGTCGCGCGCTCGCCTTCGATAGCGACAAGCTCAAGCGCTTCTTCCAGAACGAGACCGAGGTCGCGGGCCTGATCTACCAGCTCATTGGTCGCGAGCTCGCGCACAAGATCAAGCTGAGCAACACGCTGCTCGCCGGTGAGCCGCGCGCGATTGAGGGGGCAGCGCCTTCGGCGGCACAGAGCAACCCCGTCTAGGTGGCTCGCGGGCAGCGTCCGCATGGCGCGCGCCGACTTGCTCGTGAGGAACGAGACCGGACAACGAAACTGCCCCTCTCGCTTTTTGCGAGAATGCCGCGTGCTGCCGACGGCGATTAGCTTCCGCCGGCAGATTCCACGATGATCTTGCCGGCGACGCCGCGCTCCATCATGCCCTTCGGGCCGAACTCGTAGGTTCCTGGTCTGATGGCAACAAAGAAGAGCTCCGCCTCGCCGCCATTCTCGAATTCGATTTCGTCGAGCGTTGCCGATTTTATTTCAACTTCACCTGCCTCGACCTTTCGGATCCAGATATTGCGGAAGAATGCCGGCGCAACGAGCGCATATTCGGTCTGGTCGGAGGCGACGATTTTCCAGCGATAGCCCTGGCCGACTTTCAGCCGGTACTCCTTCGGCTCCATGTGCGCGCTGTCTGTCTCGGAACCGAGCGTCAGCGGAGCAAGCCGAACCAGTCTGTGCGCCGCTGGATCGATGATCTGGAGATTGGCGGCCCCAGCAGCGGCCTCGTTTTTCTCCTCTTCCTCGGCGTAAGCGCCTGTCACGCACAATCCCAACGTCAAAGCGAAAGCGATCGTTCTGAGCATTCGACCTCTCCTTGCCGTGAATTGATTTGCTGAGCGAGCCCACGCGATTAAACGCTACGGCTCCAATGGGACGAAAGGCCTGTCCCTGGCAAAATCGCCGGGAAGTTTTGGCACGCGCCAGCGAGCTGGACGAGGGAGATGTTCGCCGTATGAAGCATCTTCGCGCGGAGACGCTCCTGCGCGAACGTTCGCGCATGAGCGAATCACTCCCGCTTCGTCATCGACTTGCCGCAAGGAGGCGCGACGGTTCCCGGGCCTTTAGCGCCTCCAATCCGTCATGCACCCGGGCCCTCGCCGGAAGTTCGGCGCGCCCGGCGTCATCTTGGCGCGAGCGCCGAACGCAATTGAGACCGGCGCGGGCGGATGAGGGCCTGCCAGCGCACCCAGTCATCGACCTCCTTGCGCACGTGATCGGGGGCGAAGCCGTAGAGCTGCAAAATCTTACGCTCCAGGCGCTCACGCCGGCCGTCGATCAGGTCGAGATCGTCGTCGGTGAGTTTTCGCCACTTTCGTTGAATTCTGGCTTTGGCTTCTCGCCACGAGGCTGACACTTGCATCCAATTCATCGCTTTCCCTCCGAGATGAGCGGGCGCCGATCTGGAGGCGAAATGCATTCGGCGGGAATGCGTTCCATCCGCGCGAAGATCAGATTGGGTATGTGGCATCGTTGCCACGATCGGGGCGGCGGGAATCGTGGCTATTCTGTGATCGATTGAGGGGCCGCCGCGAAGCTGGTGCGCCGCTTCTGCACTTCCGATAGGCACATCGCGTATTCGCGGCTTCCTCGCTCAAATCCGAGCTCCTGGCATTTGGCATAGTCCGCGGCAACGAAGGCTGGTTGGCTCGCGCAACTCGCGACCGTCAGGGCGAGAAGGGCCGCAATACAGAGGGCAAGGTTACGCGCCTCGTGGGCATGCCGCGGTGAAGCCGGAGTCATCATGGTTAATCTCCCACGCCGTACGGTGCCGCCTCGCGGCCGGCCCCGAATTGGAGGCGAGGCGCCGGGGGGCCGGCCGGCCTATCGGCGGCATTTGGTCTTGCCGTGCGGGCGACGCCGCCGCCCGCGGCGAGCACGGCGCGGCAGTCGGCTGGCAGATCGGCGAGGGTGAGGGGGCGCGCTTTGACGGACTTCTCCGTCTCGCCGCGGTTGCGCTCCGCCTCGAGCAGGCGCTGGAACCAGACGTCGAGCTCGGCACCGCAGCCGTCGCCGCCAGCAACTTCCTTCTGCCCTTTGCAACTTGCATTTCCGGGCGGACAGGCGATGCGCACATGGAAGTGGTAATAGTGGCCCCACCACGGTCTCACCTTGCTGAGCCAGGCGCGGTCTCGTCCGGCCTGATCGCAGAGCGCTTGCTTGATCGCGGGGTGGACGAAGATGCGCTCGACTTGAGGGTACGAGGCGGCAAGCCTGATTAGTCTGGTGTGCGCCGGCGTCCACACATCGCGATCGACATTGAGCGGGTCGCGCAGCATCGACATTGCGGTCATGGTCTCGCGCTCGGAGCGCGAGTGCAGGCGGTTCGACATCGGGGTGAGCCAGATATCGGCATCGAGCCCGATCTGATGGCTCGAATGGCCGGTGTGC
>NZ_JBFWPA010000234.1:0-6065 GCF_050250235.1 Pseudorhodoplanes sp. | reverse complement strand
GGGCCGCCCGCCCGCCGAGGCGGTGGCTCGCCTGGCCGAGGTCGTCGCGCAGCTGCTCGACCGCGCGCGGCGCGTGGGCGAGCTTCGTCGCACACCCGCCGCTGCCGACGCGTGGCGCCGCATCTACCCGCGGCTCACCGCCGACCAACCCGGCCTGCTCGGCCAGCTGCTCGCGCGCAGCGAGGCGCACGTCACGCGCCTGTCGATGCTGTACGCCCTACTCGATGCCGCCAACACCATCGATTTGCCGCACATCGACTCGGCTCTGGCCTACTGGGATGTCGTGGAGCAAAGCACGCGGACGATCTTCGCCGGCCGGACTGGGAATAGAGTCGCGGACCGGCTGCGCGCCGGGATGTTGCCTGCGGAGCACATGACCGTCGAGGAGATTCGCCGCGCAGTGTTCTCGGGTCACGTAACGGCCGCCGAGCTGATCGATGCGCTTGCACTGCTTCGCGACCTCGGCGAGGTCGTGATAGCCACCGAAGCGACGGGTGGGCGCCCGTGTATCGTAGTTACGCGTACAGGGGTGCAAGATGACAGCGCCACGGCCGACACCCAGGAGGCCATGGCGTGATCGGGGTCGAATGCACTCCCTGGTGGTGCGAGGTAAGCGAGAAAAGCGAGGAAAGGGGTACCCGAGGGGGGAGGCGCGAGGCTTTTCTCGCTTACCTCGCTTTTCTCGCAGGCGACGGGACTCGCGGATGAGCTACCTCGCCCTGGCCAGGCGACTGCGCGCTGAGGTGCTCGACGCCCCGGAACCGCCGCCAGCCCACTGCATGGCACCTACTACCCGAGCGCCGGGTGCGGACCCAATTGAGACGGGCACCATCGCCGCGGTCCTGTTGCGCGGCAGCGTAATCGGCGATGCCTGGCTTGTTGCTGATGACGATGCCCTTGCGGAGCATTCCGATCTAGCGCAGAGCGGACTGCCGGTATTCCGCTTCGCCGAGGTGCCCTTCCTCGCCCAGCTCGACGCCGAGGCGCTGCGCGCAGTCGCCGCCTGCAAGCGCGCATTTCCTACCGCCCGGGTGCTGCAGTGAGCGCAGCGGAACAGGACGAGGATGCGCAAGCGTACTAGAAAGCAGGACAGCGCGCCGCCGGCTCCTCGGCTGCCGGTGCTCCCATCTGCGCGGACCGACGCTGAGCACGCCGAGTTGGCGGCGTATGCCGAGCACAAGCGCACGCGACCGCATCCTCCACGCTTCCAGTCAGCTCACAGCGACACACCGACCGGCTTTGAAGGCGTCTCGCCTGCGCGCGGCATCGACGCCGACCTATTCCGCGCACGGCTCGCGCGTGCCTTCGGCGCGATCGACGAAAGGGCTATCACCCACCTGCTGTCTCAAGCTGCCTTCGCCGTGGAGGGCCACGACCGCGACGCCGTAGAACTGTGCAACGTCGCTGGGGCGCTACTCGCCGGGATTCAGCCTCGCAACGAAATGGAAGGCATGTTGGCGGTGCAGATGTTCGCGGCGCACAACCTGGCACTGTCGATGGCGCGCCGCGCACTGAACACAAATCGGCTCGATTGCGTGGCGACGTACGGCAGCCTTTCTGCGAAGTTGATGAACGTCTACACGCGGCAACTTGAAGCGCTGGCACGGCTGCGTGGTCAGGCGGGACAGCAGACTGTTCACGTCGGCACAGTCGCAGTGGAGGCTGGCGGCCAAGCTGTCGTCGGCAATGTTACGACGAGGAAGATGGGAGATGGCACGCGTTCCTGAGGAACAACCCCATGCGCAGCGAGCGCGGGGCTGGCTGCGCAACGGAAACCCGCCCGGCGACCCAAGCAGTGCACCGCGCTGTAGGGCACGGACCCGACGCGGTACGCCTTGCCAAGGACCCTGCGTGCGTGGGCGCGGCCGTTGTCGGATGCATGGGGGCGCGCAAGGCAGCGGTCCGCCGCGCGGAAACCAGAACGCGCGGCGGCATGGCGAGTACAGCGCGAAGGCGATCGCAATGCGTCGCCAAGTGCGGGCGCTGCTGCAACGCTTCTCGGCTTATCTGTACAAGCAACCAGCGACGTCTCCTGCTGCTCAACCCGGCGGATCCAAGTTCCCCAGTGGGAATCCCATGGATGACAGGTGATCCGAATGAATAGTGAGCTCAAGGTCACAGCTGAGAATGCTCCGACGATGGCTCGGACGAAAGGTGCTCAATGGGTGGCACGAGCTGAATCAAATTGATGATCAAGCATTGAGACCGCTGGTGGCGAAGGCGTTACCGATGTCGGTAGCGCCTTCCCAAACTGACGTGGATTGCGATCAGGGGCGGGCCTTTGGCGAGGGTTCAGTTCGCATGAGCGGGAAGTGGCTCGTGTCATCAGCAGCGAACTGTGGTTGTGTGGTTCGCCGGTGAATGGCATCCACAATCAAATCAATGCAGCCTTCGGCGTCGGCTTCGACCTTGTGCTCCCAAAGACGTATAACCAACCATTTGTTTCTTCTCAGCCGTTGAAAGTTACGTTTGTCGCGCCGACGGTTGCTATCGATCTTTTGTTTCCAGTAAGGCCCTAGCTTGCCCTTCCACGCAGGGAAGCGCCACCCATGCCAGAAGTCACCATCCACAAAGACCACGACTTTGGCTCCGGCAAAAACCAGGTCAGGACAACCGGGAAGCTCGTTCTTGTGCTTTCTGAACCGCAACCCGCGAGCGTGCGCCAGCCGCCGTATCGTCAATTCCGGTCTCGTATCCCTGCTCCGGATACGGGACATCGTAAAGCTGCGCTGTTCTCGTGTGAGGTTGTCTGCCATTAGCGCTGACGATCAGTCGAATTCTGAGATCGACTTCGCCACACGGCGGTCGCAGTTTTGTCGACTCGGATAATCGTCGGCTCTTCCTGGGTGCCGAATAGGCGTCCATGAACCACGCGCATAGTCTCCCCAGGATGGGGCAGATTGTTTTCATCCACCATCATCCATTCGGTTGGAACCTGTTCGATTGACGCCCGTCCACCGGAGATCGTACCTGATCGCACTGCAAGGCCGATCGTTGTGAACGACACGGCTTGAATGCTCCGAGTGTCGACCTCCAATACGCGGCCCTCTACATGAACCCCACACTCCGATTGCCATTCAGGTTGTACGGTATCCCAAAATGATCCGCACAATGGGATGCAAGGGCATGTACGGCATGCCTGAGGCGAAGGGGAGGCCAAGGTGCTGAAACGCGCTCCTCCGCTGATCGCTGTGTTGAGCGCGTGAAGGTGCGCTCTGGCGCCGCTTGCTTCGGCTTCCGCATCAGCGCGGGAGATCGGGAGATTGGATCGTCGACCATCCCCGCGAACGATCGCGCCATTCGATACGGGCAGGCCGTTCTCATTGGCTAGGTACGCGTAGATCCGCAACTGCCGAGCCTCTGAATCGGAAACGGGATCGTCCCCGCCATCGATGTATCCGGATTTGTAGTCAATCACGGTACGAGAGTTACGATCGATGTGGTCGGGACGTCCAACGATGAGTGCGTCTGACGAACAAAGCCGCGGTTCGGTAACCGCCGGACGCGACGTCGTAGGAACCATCCCGCCAAACGATTGCGCCGCCGGCGGCCGCGACGCCGCCACAAACATTGCTAGCCGCGCCGCGCGCTCGCGCTGCATATTGTAGTATGGCAGCCTCTCTGGTGTGGGGAATTTGAGCCTGACCAACGGCTGGGCTTGCGCATAAAGCATCCGCGCAGTGCTGTCGAAAAGTTCTCTCGCCGAGTTGCGACCGCCGTCGCCCGCCGATGGCAGCGAGCCGCGGTGAGCTGCTCCAACCACGGCATGGAAGGAGGTTCCGAGGATCGAACTGGGATGCTCAGGGATGACACCACGGCCTCCCAATGCATACCACGCCGCCTTCGCCAGGCATTCTATGCTGGCATTGTAGATGCTGGCCGTAATATGGTGAAGCTCCGTTAAGGCGGGCGGCGTTGGGACGAGCATATCGTTCTCGCAAGTTCATTCGTACGGAAATCGAACAGCGCGGAATACTGAACGCAAGGTGACGCTGAATCCTTGCGTCCTCGCATCGTCCACGGCGGCAGCGAGCTCCGGACGGAAATTTGACTCACTAGTATCCCACAAGGGATGTACGATGATGACCGCCTCATTGCTAAACGTATCAACTCCCCCTGGAAGAGTGTCGAACGTTGTGGGTGTCAGATTGAGTCCAGCGAAATATGGACCAGCAATCCGGGAGACAAGCCCGGCCCAATAACTAGTAGCAAGATCGATTTGGACACCAGGATCGAGTGCTAGATGTACCATGTCGAACGCGAGCCGCCAGTCGAGGAGCGGGTGATAGGCCATATTGCCGAATTCCCTCAGGCAGCGGTGACATGAGGTCCGACAGTCCTGGCTGTGAGGGGGCGTCGCTATTGGTCGGTTAAACGAATCCACCGGACACTGGCGCGTCCACGATGGGCTCATCTGCCCGAGAATGAATCTCAGAAGTTCCTCGAATCTATTTGGATCGCCTAGAAATGTACTGTAGCCTGCACCGTTTTCCAGGCTATCAGAGAGAAAAATGCGTGCACTTGGCGGTGCGAATGGTGTCGACACATCGGGGACTGGTTGGATCCCGACGTCAAGTTCCGACTCGTTAACGTCTAGGCTGACGGCTGCGGCGCGTCGAACTGAGAAGCCGAATGAATACCAGGCGGCTTTGGCCTCTGCTCGCGCCGGATTGAGGCAGAGCCCTACCGGGGTTGCAGTGATCCCAACGGCCATCACATCCGTGTTGGAGATGGCGCCAAGGGCACGCCGTAGCGTTTGGGGGGCGAATGCCGGCCTCTGGATTCGCTGCCGCTCAGGGCGGGGGAGGTCCCGGAGCGCCGAATCGAAGGCGTCTTCGACTATCCAAACGTGCTGATGATCCAGCTTTTTGAACTCAAAGTCTTCACCATCGTTGTCATTAATGCGATAGATCCGGGCCGGACCCGCCGCGATTCTGAAGTTTACATGATCAGTGTATGAGTTCAGTCCGGCTCCCATTCGGGCTCGTAGCGCCCTCGGGGTAAATTCAAACGCTCCGCGGAACTCAGCCTGATCGGAGATCCTAAACCACGTCGTGAAGCCGGGGGGTTCACTCAGTTCTACCAACCGGTATCCGTCTGGGCCGGCTGAGGCCGAGCAGAATGGGCACGTTCCAGATTGCGCTGGTTGCGGTACTAGAGCTTGACATCGCCGACACAGGCCGACTGGTTCAAAGTGAGCAAGCGGATCGGGTAAAGGAACGACGTCGCCAGCCTGTGGTGCAAAATCGACCACCCCGACGGCTGTGTGTACCTTATCGTCCTTAATTGACTGAGCGCCCGGAGCAAATTGGCTAATCGCAATGTCTAAATCTCGATCAATGACGCCGTATTCGGGTGGCCATCGGTGCGGGTATCTGTGGAATAGAAAGCGCGTTCGTGTCGGATAGCCAAACATTGGCAGCAACCCGTGTGATGCCAACCGCTCACTGAGGGCGTGATGAGAAGGGCTACCATTGGCGACACTGTCGATACGACTCAGTAACTGTGTTCGAACATCGTTGACAACGGTCGCGATACCAATCGGATCGTCCATTGCGGTTCGACGGATAATATGCCGCGTTATATCGTCAATGATGGCCGCATTCGCATTGATCCAGCTCATGACTGCATTTCGATAGCCTGGCCAATCGCCGACCGCGCCGAACTCCCCGTGCACATTGTCACCTGAATAATCAATCGGCAGTCCCCTAAAGGCCAGGCGCAGTACTTCCTTATGGATGACGCGCTGAGCGATCTCCGGCCGCGTGACATCTACGTACGGTCGTGGGGGCGGCTCAGCAGTGATGAGATGCGGCCGCTCAAAGTAGTAGTCGTCATGACTTCGACCGCGGCACAGAGTCAATGCCGCTGACATTCCAAGCCCTCGGCGGCCGGCCCTTCCAACACGCTGTTGATAATTGAAGCGAACAGGTGGCATATTTGCCATTCCGATGACCTGAAGCAATCCGATATCGACGCCCGCTTCCATGGTCGTAGTAACACTCAGGAGATCTACCCCGTAGGCCTCATCGATCTCGTTATGCAGAAATACTTCTTGGAACCAT
>NZ_JBFWPA010000233.1:0-6076 GCF_050250235.1 Pseudorhodoplanes sp. | reverse complement strand
ACTCATGCGGGAAACGGTGCTCAGCATCCAATGCACGCCAATAGTCAAGCCCAAAGTCGCGGCCAATGCGGCGCGCGGTTTCAATCCTCTGTTCCTGTTCTGCAGAAATATCAAAATCCACGAAGCACCTATGCCGAGAGATAACGCAGCTTGACGTCGTCATTGGCGCGGAAAGCCTCGATATCCCCCTCGTAGACGACACTGCCTTTGCTGATGACCGTCACGTCGGTGGCAACCCGCAAGCAGAAGTGCATATTCTGTTCGGCAAGCAGCACCGTGAGTCCGGCACGACGGAAATCAATCAAGACCTCGGCGATCCGGTTGACGATGATGGGCGCAAGGCCTTCAGACGGCTCGTCCAGGAGCAACACGTCCGGATTGCCCATCAGCGTGCGCGCGATTGCCAACATCTGCTGCTCGCCGCCGGAGAGGCGACCGGCCGGCCCGTGGCGCCGCTCGCGTAGGATCGGAAACAGGTCGTAAACCCGCGGAATAGTCCAGTCACGGGCACCCCTCAGTCCTGGCTTATCGGCGATTTCGAGATTTTCTTCGACCGTGTGATTAGGAAATATTTGGCGATCCTCCGGCACATATCCGAGGCCCGCCCGCGCAATCATATAGGGTGGCAAGCCTTCGAGAGCGCGACCGGCGAGATGCACCGAGCCCTGCGCAGGCGGCAGCACGCCCATGATGGTTCGTATGGTGGTACTCTTGCCCGCGCCGTTACGACCGATCAAAGCCATAACCTGACCGGCCTTGATCGACAGATTGAGATTAAATAGCGCTTGGCTGCTGCCGTAGAAAGCGCTGACACCATGAACGATGAGAAGTGCGTCCGCACTCATGCCGCTTTGCCCAGATAGGCTTCAATCACTTGCGGATGTTTGCGAATCTCAACCGGGGTCCCGCTGGCGAGTAGAGAGCCGTAGCGTAGCACGAACACCTTCTGCGCAATGCCAAACACGATTTCCATGTCGTGCTCGATGAAGACGAGCGTCATCCGCTCGCTTTCCCACAGACGGTGGATACGTTCGATCATGACTCGGCTCTCATCCCGCCCCATTCCAGCGGTGGGTTCGTCCAAGAGCAGGATCCGAGGCTCCAGGACCAACGCAAGAGCGATGTCCAGCAGCTTCCTGTCACCGTGTGAAAGCGCGTCGCAGCGCCAAGACTTACTGCCACTGAGGCCGACGAGCGCCATGACATGGTATGCGCGTTCCAGCGCCTCCGACGATGGAAATGCGCTGGTCATGTCGAACAACTTGTCGCGATGCGACAGCACCGCGGCCGCCATAGCATCCTCTACCGTGAAGGTGCCGAACAGGTTCGCCACTTGAAAGGCACGCCCGATGCCGCGGCGTACGATGGAACGAGGCTTCAAACCGACTAATTCCTCACCATCGAAGCGAATACTGCCACGCGTCGGAACTAAGTGGCCAGTGACCATATTGAATAATGTGGTCTTGCCAGCACCGTTCGGACCGATCACCGCCGAGAGTGTGCCGGGGGCAAAGTCGAGCGTGACGTCGTTTATGGCAACGAGGCCGCCAAAAGTCTTTGTGAGGCTGGATATCTCCAGATGCCCGCTCATACCCGCCCCTCAAGCACAGAACGCCGATCTGCAGCGACGGCGGTCGATCCTTCCATCGGAAGCGATGTCTTTGCCGCTGTCGGAGCCGCCTGACCTTCGCGACGGCGCATCCAGGCGTCAGAGACGAAGTCAAGTATTCCCTTTCTCAGGCCAAGCGCGGAGATGAGGATTGCGATGCCGATGATGATGCCATGATGGCTGGTATAGGCATTGACGACCGTCTCCAGCACGAGCAGCAATCCAGCCCCGACAACGGGTCCGAGGAAAACGTTGATGCCGCCAAGCATGATCATGAACAGCCCTTCGCCGGACGTCGTCCAGTAAGCGAAGTTCGGATAGGCGCCGGACACGTAGAGTCCCATCAGAATTCCGGCAACGGCTGAGAACACCGAGGCGATCACAAATGCGGCCAGCTTCGTCCGGGGCACATCGACACCGAGAAAGACGGCCCGCTGCGGATTGTCACGGATCATCCGTAATGCAGCGCCGAACGGCGAAGTCACTATCCGGCGCAGGATGAGGAGTGAGGCGACGAACACCACGACGTTGAATAGAAAGTATTGGCGCGGGTCACCCAAATCGATGCCCAGGAAGGGCGGCTTTGGAATTCCGCCTATCAGACCCTGCTCACCCCCGGTCAATCCGCTCCAAGCGATCAGCACGGAGTAGAACAGCATCTGGATCGCGAGCGTCAGGAAGGCGAAGTAGACATGCGTCAGCCGTATGCAGATCAAGCCGATCAATGTCGCCATAATGGCGGCAATGACGAGTGACGCGAGGGCCGCGACGGGGATGCCCACGGTGCCGGTCTGCATAAGGAGGCAGAAGGCGTAAGCACCCAGGCCATAGAACAAGGCATGGCCAAACGAAAGCAGCCCGGTATAGCCGACCAGCAGGTTCAGCGAGACGGCGAACAGACCGAGACAGCATAGCCGTATCAGACCGTCGCGGAGGGCGCCACTTTCGGCGAAGCTACCAAACACTGCCGCACAGGCAATTACCGCAGCAGCCACGCCGATTTCGATAAGGAAGCTTCGACGCATCTCAAAGCTCCCTCATCGGTTTGCCAAGCAGCCCATGCGGACGCAACAGCAACACGGCAATCATGATGAGAAAGATCAAACCCTCGGTGAACAGCGGGAAGCCAATACTGCCGAACGAGCGGACGAACCCAATGAGAAGCGCGGCGACTAGTGCCCCGGCAATCGAACCCATGCCCCCGATCACGGTGACGATGAATGACTCGATGAGGATGCTGAACCCCATTCCCGACGTCAGCGATCGTACCGGCGCCGCCAGCGCGCCTGCTCCGCCTGCAAGCAAGGCACCGAGCGAAAAGACCGAGAGATAAACGAGGCGTGTATTCACGCCGAGCGCACTGACCATGCCTGGATTGTGGGCGAGCGCGCGGACGATTTTGCCGTAGCGGGTTCGCTGCATCAGGAGACCGACGCCAACAGCCATAGCCAGAGCGGCCCCTACGAGAACCAAGTAAAAGAGCGGAACCACCCCGCCGAACACGAAGAATGGTGCACGCTGGAACGCATCAGGCATGCCCATGGACAAGAATTCGTCCCCCCAACCTATACGCACAAGATCGTCGAAGATCAGGATGAAGGCGTAGCAGACGAGAATCTGAAGCAGCACGTCGGCGCTGTAGACGTGGCGCGCTATCGCGGTTTCAAACAACGCGCCAAGTAATGCTACACCCAGCATTCCGGCCAGCACCGCAGCGAGATAGCTGCCCGTGAGGATATAGGCAGTGTACGCGAAATACGCCCCGAACATGTAGAACGAGCCATGCACAAAGTTCACGAAACCGAGCACGCCGAAAATCAGCGTTAAGCCAGCCGCCACCAGAAACAAAAGAAATCCGGCGATGAGACCAGCGGCACCCTGTGTCACGATGCAGGCCGGCGACGCGAGGCAGTTTCCGAGGGCGACCAGATCCACGACACAAGCTCCCGCGAAGGACGAATGGCGCCGGTGCTTCAACAGCACCGGCGCAACGCAGAGAAGAAAAGGCTCAAACGTAACCCTTCCTCTTCTTCCACTCCGTCTCGAGCTGGGCGATCTCCGTCCAATTCGCAGGCTGGATGTCGATGAGATAGGGCTCTTTCGCTACGATCCGACCCCAACCCAAAGCGTAGTCAACGATCGTCTGGTCCTCGGCCCGCATGAGGATCTTGCCGTCCCGCATACCGACCGGGCTGGCAACCTGCCTACCTTTGATCGCGGCTGCGAGCTTCGCTGGCTCGGCACTACCGCTGCTCCGGATCGCCTCGATCAAGAAGCGAGCACTGGTATCTGCTTCCCATGACCAGTTCGTCGGTCGCGTGTTGAAGCGCTTGGCGTAAGCATTGGACCAAGCGACATTCTCCGACCGATCGGGAAATGCCGATACGTAGCGGTTGGAGGAATACACGCCGGAACTTGGCAGCTTCTTGACGGCGGTGAGGGTCGTATAGTCCGCCATATGGATCGAGAACACCTGCACCTGCTCGAACAAGCCAAACAGGTTGCCCTGATCGATGAACGCCACCAGATCGCCACCCCAAAGGCCGCAGAACATGGCTTGGGGTTTTGCCTGCAGGATCTTCGTGATGTTCTCGGTATAGTCAGGCTGAAACAGCTTTGGCCAAGCCTCGACCACGAGTTCAACCTTGGCTCCACCTGCCTCGACGTAGCTCATGAATTCGGGCGTTGCCTCGCGCCCGTAAGCGTAGTCAGCGGAGATAGTCGCCCAGCGCGTGAACCCCTTCTCCTTGGCGAGTTTTGCAGCAAAGGATCCACCGACGATTGAATCGTGCAGCGCCTGGCGCGCGGTTCTGAACGTATTGGGACTCCGGAGCTTCGGATCCGCAGTGAGTTGAGTAGTCTCGGAGATGGCATGAATGCATAAGACATTGGAGGCGCGCGCGACTTCATGGACGGCAAAAGATGAACCCGAGGCTTCGCCACTGAGGATGATTTCGCAGCCTTCGGATTCAATGAGCTCGCGCGTCAGCCTCGCAGCTTCTTCAGGACGACCCTTGGAGTCGCGATCAATAAGTTCGATCTTCCTTCCGTTAAACCCACCCGCGGCATTGAATGCCTCGAATTCCAGAAGAAGGGCGTTCTTGACAGAGATGCCGAGCTGAGCAACCCGGCCTGAGAAAATCGAGGTGGTGCCAATCTTAATGGGGCGATTTTGCGCCCGAACCACTCCCGGCATGGCCGCGAGAAAGCTCCCCGCACCTGCTGCGAAACCCGCCTTTAAGGCCGAGCGGCGCGATATTCTCTTTACCATTGCTTATCCTCCCTGTGTGCGCGGAACTATTACGCTCATCAAATGCCGTCTATTCCATTTTACGAATTATAATTTCCGTAATATTGATCATTGTCAATGTTTTTTGACTTTTTTGTTCTGCATAGCGAAACTAATGGGATTTATTTTGATGCAGAGGGTGCCAAATAGTATTCAAAGGACCGCTTGGGGGCGTCGCTGGTAAGATAGATTGTTGTTGGGAGCATTGGTGACGCCGGTCTCTGCCCAGTTTAAAGGACTATCGGCGCAGGTGCGCGTGATGACGGTGGCAGAGGTACAGAAGGCCGGCCTCGGCCGGTATGTTGTGGTGACCGGCAATATCGTCTCCCACCAGCGAGGTGACTACTTCACCTCCCGTGACAAGACCGGTGAAATCCGCGTTGAGAGCGAACCCAATGTTTGGCAAGGACGCGAGATCGTGCCGGAAACGACCGTGCACCTTCTGGCCGAAGTGGACCAGGAGCGAAGAGACAGATATCTCTGGGTGAAGTCTCTGGATATCGTCCAGCAGCGCAAGCCAATCGTTCTTCGCTGACAGAGATTCATCCTTTCCCCAACTGTCTACGCCCTTAGCTAATGCTCAGCCGGATGGAATCTCGGAAAAGACAGTCTCAAGGAAGCTGGAAAAGAACGGCAAGCAAACCCAGTTCCTGAAGATACTCAGAGAATTCAGCAGCCGGAACCGCAAGCAAGAATATGAGTGCATCACCGAAGGTTTTGAGAACACGCGGCGGTCGAATATGGGCGAGGCACGCGACCCCAAGGGCGAGTCGCTGATCAACAATATCTGCATGGGTCCCGACATAATCTGTCGCGAGTGTTGCGCCGTCAGAGATTAGCGCCTTAAGGCCAGTCTTCCGCGAAACCAAGTCCCGATCGGCGGTCGATCCCTTAGTTAATTCATCTGTATTGCACGCACTGAAGGCCCTGAGTCTTGAGGACGACACGCTATTTACTCCAATCTTGGTGGGGGCTGTTGCGGATGCCCCTCCGGTCGCCCCGGAGGCAAATGCGCCGTCAGGCGCGCAATAGCGCCAAATCAATAGTCGTAACGGGTGTAGAACTTGCGATGAGGTAAAGTCGCCATGTCGATCTTCGAGCGCTGCGCGACGCCCAGAGCAATCCACATACGGCGCCGCTTTTTCACCGCGACCAGGGAAAAGCCTGTCAGGTGCGCA
>NZ_JBFWPA010000232.1:0-6088 GCF_050250235.1 Pseudorhodoplanes sp. | reverse complement strand
TCGCGTTTCTACGTTGCTGTACGAGTTCGACAAGCGCATCGCCTTCGGCGCCGAGCAGTTCTTTCGTTTTGCAATAATTGCGCAGCTTCTCCAAGCCGAGGCCGTCCGGGGCGTGTGCCACCTGCTTTGCGTTATCGTACGCGTTGACCTTCTTGAGATTGTCGATGTCGGCCTTGTAGGTCTCGTACCAGACCGACAGAAGCGTCTTGATCGTGCCCTCGACGAGGCTTCCCAGATTGGCCCAAGCCAGGATGAGTTCCGCCGGCGTGAGCGCGTTGGGTGGCTCACGCATCCAGAGCCTAAGCGATCCCGCCAATGAGGCTTGCCAATCGAGCCGCGACTTTCCGAGCAGGCCAGCAGCGGCGACAGGAGCCCAGCCGTCGCTCTTTGACCAGAACTTGGCGATGCCTTGGTTCAAGGTCTCAATCCGATCGACCACTTCCGCGATGGCCATCGCATCAATTGATTTTGGTGCAATCTTTTTAACGAAGCTCAACGATGCAGCCATTTCTCTCCCTCGCGCGCCAGGCCGGCCGGGCCGTCAGCGTATCTAGATGGCGAACTGCCTCGCCCGAAAATCGGTGACCCGAGCTATCCGACCGACAAGATATGAGCGGTAGTCCGCCAGCAGTCCTCCCGCATCAGATGCGTCATCACTTGGCGTTTCGTCGACCGCACGGAGGGCCTGTTCGAGAGTTAGGCCGCCGGCCTCAGCATCAACCAGGCGACCACTTAGGGAACGCTCCAGTTCGAGTCTGAGAGCTTCAGGTAGAACCGATCGCGCCTCGAAGTACAGCAAACGAAGCCCGAAAATCCGCAAGCGTTCATCATCTAGACTTTGAATAATCGCTAATCTGTCCGTCCAATCCACATCATGAAATTCGATTAAGCGGGCTTCATCTTGCGGACCAGGAAATCCGTCGTAGAGGCGCTCCTCGGCATGCTGCGAAGGGATCCGGGGTTCGCGCGTTGAAGTGTAGGCTGAGACGATCCGAGTACAGAGCGCCGGATCACCCTTCACCCGGCGTGCTCGTGCTTCAACAGCATCAACATCGACGCCATCCAGCATCACCTCTGGCGCGTCGTAGAGAGCCGTCAACGTTGGCGCTGCGTTGATCCGAAGCCGACGAACCGGACAGGGCTTTTGGGCTAGCTCAACTCGAAGCTCATCATCTGTCATCGCAGCAATGCGATCCAGGTCACTGCTTAGACTCAAACAAAAGCGGCCATTGGCTTGATCCGGATCTCGACCGATGCAGACCACCGGCGCGTGATATGCTTGATTGGCAAAAAACTCGGTGAGCATGAATCCATCTTCGGCTTCGACGAACTCGGCGACGGTCGCTTTTTTTGAAAAGCGGACAAAGCGCTGCCAGAGTTCTGGCGACCGCTGATGTACGAGGCGACAAAGTTCGAGCGTAGCGATGACATCGGACAGAGCATCATGAGCCTGTTCATGAGCGACACCGTTAGCGAGCGCCAATTGTTCAAGGCGAAAAATCGGTCGGCCCTCCGGGCCGGTCGGAACATTGAGACATGCCGGCGACACTGCCGCGGCAGCCATCACCAAGCCCCACACGTCCGCACGGCTGTTGTTGTGGTTGCTCGTGAGGTAGGCAGGGTAAAGCGTCTGGAACAACGCGTGCCGCAACATCTCCTCGTCGAAACGGATCGAGTTGTAGCCTAGAAAGATCGAAGGCGACCACGAGAGCAGTCTCTGCCGGATCGCTCTGACCATGTCGTAATGGGACGGAAGACTCGCGTCCAAGAGTCTTCCGATCGGCAGGCCATTGGTGCGCAGCGCTGCCGGATGGGGAAGCACATGCGGGAGAAGTCGCGAGCGCACTTCGAAGCGGTCGATCTCATTCAGATTGAAGTCGGTCCGGATAGCCGCGAAATGCACGATCTGATCGTAGCCGTGCTTCAGGCCCGTTGTTTCAGTGTCGAAGAAGACGAAGCTCAACGGACCCGCCTATTTCTAGAAGCGCCCTGCTAACCGATATCGCATCGCCGAGGCGCTTACGCGGAATTTGCGGGCAAGTGCTTCGATCCCGGCGTCATCCTCGATATCCAATCCGCCCGCATCCAGCGCGCTCATAAGGAATTCCCTCGGCATCAGCAGCTCCGACGCGAATGCGTTGGCCTCAATCTCCAGCGGATCAATGCCCTGCGAAGAGACATCGTCACGCAGAAGCACCCGGAACCCCTTATCGACGTGAACCGCTTTCCCAATCTCCTGGGCGTGCAGCTCGTGGTGACCAAGCTCGTGCGCCGCCGAGAATCGTTGACGATTGGGATGATGCAGCGCGTTCACACCGATGATGCCAACGCCATCCTTGATGTAGGCCATCCCCGAAAGGTCTTCCTCTAGCGGAGCGTATTGGAGGACGATGTTTCTGGCCTTGATGATGCGCTCGACTGGAACTGGCACCCCTTTTACGCCAAAGGCCCGCAAGATCGCGCGGGCGGCCTCCCGGGCTCGTTCGGGATTCGCCGTCATGATCCAGCCTTTGCGGCGCCGCGTTGCGCAAGCGCACTGGCGATCAGATCGGTGATTTGGGCTTTGCCGCGCGGGGTCACGGTTTCGTCTGAAAGGATCATATCCAAGCCCTCCTGTGTCGCTGGTTTTGGTTGCGCCGGCAGCAGGTCTGAGACCTTGGAGAACTCAAGCGCCAACGCCAGCCGATAGACGTGGTGCAGCAGCACGTTCTGCCGACCGCTCTCGATGTTGGCGATCGAGGCGCGCGAGATACCCACTCTGGCAGCTAGCGTAGCCTGGGTAAGGTTCAGCCCCTTGCGTCGCGTGGCTACCGCCTGCCCGAAAGCCCTATAGATCGCTTCGTCCGACATGCGGGATGATTGCTACGCGCGAATCCGAATGTCAACCTCACAAACAATTGTGAGTAATAAGCACAATGACTTGTGCTTGTTGACAGCATCGATTTCTTCTGGAATCCATGCTGGGTCGGCGAGCGGGTTCAGTCGGCGACAGCAAGGGACGGTCGACGATGCAGAAGCTGACTGCGGTGCAAACGGAGGATTTCAACCGACCAAAAGGGATTCAGCGATCGCGCCGGCTTCCGGATGCCGCGCTCGGCGCCCTCTGGGACTCGATTATCCTGCAGGAGCGCCTGAAAGCTCAGCTCCTTTCCCAGGCAATGCTGAACTTCACGATGCGAGGAAAGGTCGATCGTAGCGTCATTCCGCTGCACGGCGTGATCCTTCTCGTCGGACCGCCGGGCACAGGAAAAACCTCCCTCGCCCGCGGATTGGCACATCGCACCGCCGAGTCCTTCCAGGGTGGTGGGTTCCGTCTCCTGGAAGTCGAGCCGCACGCGCTGACCAGTTCGGCGATGGGCAAAACGCAGCGCGCGGTCTCGGAGTTGTTTTCGCAGTCGATCGCGGAGTCAGCCGCGGCCGGCCCGACCATCGTCCTCCTCGATGAGGTTGAGACGCTCGCGGCTGACAGATCGAAGATGAGCCTTGAGGCCAACCCGATCGACATCCATCGCGCGACTGATGCCGTGCTGGTTCAACTCGACGCTCTCGCCGAGCAGCATCCGAACCTGCTGTTTCTCGCCACCAGCAATTTTCCTCAGGCCGTGGATGCGGCCTTCACTTCGCGGTGCGACCTTGTCGTGCACGTGCCCCTGCCGGACCGCGATGCCTGCGCACGCATCCTGAAAGACTGCCTCACAGGGTTGGGTAAGACCTATCCGGCCATCGCGAGGTTGGCGACCAGTGCGAACTTTGACCGCTGCGCCGCGGAGTGTGTGGGGCTCGACGGGCGCGCCATCCGCAAGATGGTCGCCAACGCTCTCGCTAGCACGCCCCAGACCGCGATGAACCCGGAACGGGTAACCGCCGAAGATCTGCTGGCGGCGGCGCGCGCCGCCAAGGCGGGACGCTTGTCGGGAGGCAAAGTCCAGTGAGCACAGTCGCCAGCCGCACCTTCAAGAGTACGCCCGAACGTGACGCCGGTCGAACCTGGACGGCAATCGTCGACCTACTGACTCAGGGAAAAGCCAGTGGTGCGCGAACCGAGCTTCTGGCTGTCGCCGGCGTAGCAGCAAGTGTCATAGCCGATCAGGCACCGAAGGATGCGGCCATTACAGTGACCTGCGATGGTCCTCGCACACGCATCTACTGTCTCTATGACGATGATGCGGTCGAAGGCTCGGATGCCAACGAAGACGCCCTTGGTTTCGATCCGTTGAAGGGAGATTGGCACGTCTCACTCCCGTGTCTCGCGGACGACCTTGCCTGGGTCCAAGGCGCCTTGAAGAAACATAGCACCCGCATCACGGCGCGCGATCTTGGCGCCGCTGTGTCTGCCGCGGATGAAGCCGCAACAACGAAATCCCAGGTGCTTATCTTCGATCCGAAGGGATTTCTCGGCTCATGACCAATGTCGCCGTCAACACCTACACGCATTCCGTCACCTATGTGGCGGACAACATCCTGAAAAGTCTGAAGGACATCATTCGCCTCAGCGGCCTCGATCCATCGGAGTTTGTCGGTGACTGGGAAACGCATATACGTGGCGTCCAGACCTGGCTGAATACTGGCGATCTCGAGACTGTAGAGCTCGAGATCTATGACCCGAAAACCGACGCACTCATTTTTCGCTGGGACATCGAGATCTCCTATGGATGGTCGGGTGGGGACGGAAGTTTCTGGACGGACACCGACCAGCTCCGATACGCGACCAGAAAGGCCGGTTTAGCTCCGAGCGAAGCGCGCTATCGGTTCCTTCTGCACACGAAGCCCGGACGGCCCGACGTCATCGGATGGAGTAAGACAACGGCGCGCTCGACGGAAGGTATGATCCGCCAGAGCCTCGGCACAACGATCGAGCACAGCGGCCTCGGCGCGAGAACATCGTATCTGAGGAGGGCCTGATGCTGACGATCGACGAAGCCTTTCGCAAATTCAAAAGCCGCCTTGAGCTGAACGACAAAGAGCAGGCGAACGCCTCGGCACGTCAGACGGAGGTGCGAGACTATCTTGATACCAAATTCAAAATCGACCGGAGCTTTTTGACCGGCTCATACGCACGCTGGACCAAGACAAAGCCGTTGAAGGATGTCGATATCTTTTTCGTCCTGAAGGCGTCGGAGGATCACTATCGCTCGAAAGCGCCATCGATCGTTCTGACCGATTTTCACGACGCGCTGGCCGAAAAATATGGCGACAAGGCCAAGAAGCAGAACCGCTCGATCAATGTGGACTTCGGGGTGAAAGCCGACGCCGAGGACAACACCGACTATCGCGTCATCAGCGTCGACGTCGTCCCGGCTTTCGACAAAGACGATGACTTCGAGATTCCCGACAATGAGGTGGGAAAGTGGATCGAGACCAATCCGAAGGTCCACGCCGAAAAGGCAACGGCCGCGCATCAAGCCTATTCGAGCGAGTGGAAGGGGTTGGTGCGGATGGTCAAATACTGGAACAACAACCCCAAGCATGGCGAAAAACCGGTGAAGCCCTCCTTCCTTATCGAGGTCATGGCGCTGCAGTGCCTCCATGGCGGCTGGGGCGGCAGCTTCGATCGCGAAATACAAGGGTTCTTCGCGACGCTGGCCGATCGGATTTTCGATGAATGGCCGGATCCCGCCGGCCTCGGCCCGGCGGTCAGCAACGGGATGGATTCGGCACACAAGACCCGGGCACGCGACCTTCTGCGCGCGGCAGAGCGGGAAGCGACGCTCGCGATCGATCATGTTCGCCGAGGCCGGAATGGTGAAGCGCTCCGAGCCTGGCGCGAGCTGTTCGGCCCCAAATTTCCGTTGTCCTGACCAGCGCCGGCCAACTCCTAGAGGTGTTTGATGTCAGAATGGTCCCTGTCTCAGCTTCTCTCTTCACTGCACGAAGATATTCAGCAGCGTCTGGCGACCGTGCGGAAGACGTTCAGCCATCCTGGCACGAAGGGTGACGCCAGCGAGAACGTCTGGATCAGCTTAATGGAGACTTATCTGCCGAAGCGCTATCAGGCAGCAAAGGCGCATGTGGTGGATAGTCTCGGAAATTTTAGCCAGCAGATCGATGTCGTCGTCTTCGATCGCCAGTATTCACCCTTCATCTTCAC
>NZ_JBFWPA010000231.1:0-6100 GCF_050250235.1 Pseudorhodoplanes sp. | reverse complement strand
GCCCCAGTCCTTCGTCGCCAAGGTCGAAGGCGGAGAGCGCCGGCTCGACGTGCTGGAGTTCCTCGACGTTGTCGATGCAATCGGCGCCGATCCGGTTCGGACTCTGCGGACGCTGCTCAAGCGTCTCACCTAGGCGTCGGGAACAGGACGGGAACTTAAGTTGTGTTCCGCTAACGGAACACGTGAACGTTGCCCGAACATCGCCGAGCTTGCGCCCAAAGTCCGAGACTGCCGCAGGCGTAAGCCGCCGAAGCGGCGCGCAGGGACAGGCGCTTTTAACCGTCATGTCGAGCAACGCGGCGAGCGCCCAGCATCCTCGACATTCCACTCGACTTCGTGCGCGAACAGAGCGTGTGTGTTCCTCGCAACGAAGGACATAGCGATGACGACCGGTATCCCTGAGGCCACGATCAGATGCTTTTTGGCCGGCATTCGCGAGCGGCTTGAAAATGCCGCCGCGACCGCGAAGGCGGCCGAGACCTGCGGCGAAGCCGGCAACCTCGAGCAGGCCCTCGCCATCGTGCTCGATGTCGAGCAGCCGCTTTACGAGGTCACGACCTATCTCAACGCGGCGAGCCTGATGAACCGCACCTGCCGGGACTGACGCTCGTCATCAGGTCGTGAGGTCCCCTACCCGCCGGCGCTTGGCGCCTTTGCGGGGTCGTGGTGGTGGCGGCATCCCACCGCTACATCAGGAGGACTTCCATGAAGCGTCCCACGTCATCGAAACCCCGATCATCTATATCCACGCTACAAGCACCGGTCGGGAAACGTCCCAGCCCATCCGTCGCAGGCACAAAATCGCCGACCAAATCCAAGCAGGCGAATGTGCTGGCTCTCCTGCATCGACCGCAGGGCGTCACGATCGCCGCCGTCGTGAAAGCAACGTCCTGGCAACCCCATTCGGTGCGCGGCTTCCTTGCCGGTGTGGTCCGCAAGAAGCTCGGGCTGAACCTCACCTCGGAGTTGGTGAACGGGGAGCGCATCTATCGCATTGCTGCAAAACCTTCGGTCAAGCGCGCTGCGAAACGCACGAAGGACGGCGCGCGATGAAGTCCGACATCGATGTTGCCGCCATCGCGGCGGAGATCATGCAAATCCGAGGCATGTCGATCGATCGTCTGCGCCTTCGTTGGCGACAGACCTTCGGCCGGACGCCGCCGAAGGGGCTCACTAAGGATCTGCTCGGCCGTATGATTGCCTATCGCATCCAGGAGGAGGCGTTCGGCGGCCTCGACCGGGCGACAGCGCAGTTGCTCGATCGGCTGGCGCGGGATGGGAAGGGAGGAGCCGAGCCGACCCGCCGCCTGAAGGCCGGCACTATTCTTGTCCGGGAATATCGGGGCGAGCGCCATACCGTCACGGTCGTGCCCGATGGCTATGTGTGGCGTGAGCAGACCTATCCCAGTCTCTCGACCATTGCCCGCGCCATCACCGGCATATCCTGGAACGGCCCCCGCTTCTTTGGGCTGCGCATGGCCAAAGACACCGATGGCGCGGCGGCGCCCCTTAAAGGTACGAAGCCACAGCGCCGCAAGCGTGTGGTGAAGGTGCCACCCAAGTTGGACGCGGCCGGCCGCGTCGTCCGGCGTCACGTCCGCGCGACGATCTAGCGGTCGATGGCCATGGACAAGCCAACGAAGAAACTCTTGCGATGCGCGATCTACACCCGCAAGTCGACCGATCATAATCTCGATCTCGAATTCAACTCACTGGACGCGCAGCGTGAAGCTTGCGAGGCGTATATTAAAAGTCAGGCACATGAAGGCTGGCGCCTCGTGCCGGACCGCTACGATGACGGCGCCTTCTCGGGCGCATCGCTCGAGCGCCCTGCCCTGCAATCGCTCCTCGACGAGGTGCGCGGTGGCAGGATCGACACGATCGTGGTCTACAAAGTTGACCGTCTCACCCGCTCGCTCGCCGACTTCGCCAAGCTCGTCGAGCTGTTCGACCGCTACGGCGTCTCATTCGTCTCGGTCACGCAGTCGTTCAACACGACCAGTAGCATGGGGCGGCTGACTTTGAATGTTTTGCTGAGTTTTGCTCAATTCGAGCGCGAGGTGATCGGCGAACGTGTCCGTGACAAGATCGCGGCCTCCAAACGCAAGGGCCTCTGGGTCGGCGGACCGGTTCCGCTCGGATATAAGAGCGTCGACAAGAAGCTTGTCGTCGTCCCCGAGATGGCCGACCGCGTGCGCATGATCTTCACGCGTTATGCCGAGCTTGGATCCCTCGGGCTTCTCGCCAAGGAACTCGACAGGCAAGGCATCCGCTCCCTCTCGGGAAAAACCAAGACATCGACCCGCGGCATTGCCATGCCGATCTCCATGGCCGGCGTCGCCAACCTCCTGCGCAATCCGTTCTATGTCGGCGACGTCGTCTATCGTGACCATGTCGCGCGCGGCGATCACGACCCGATCATCGACCGCGACCTCTTCGATGCTGCGCAGCGCATCCTCGACGCCAACGCCGTCGAGCGCATGAACCGTCTCAAGGGCACGCGGGCTCTTCTTGCTGGCCGCCTGATCGATGACCGCGGCAACCGCATGACGCCTAGCCACACCAACAAGAACGGCGCCCGCTATCGCTACTACGTCTCGATGGCGATCTTGCAGAAGCGCTCACATCAAGCCGGCAGCGTCTCGCGCGTGCCGGCTCCGGAGATCGAGACCGCCGTCATCGACGCACTTCGTAAGCGGTTCGTAGGCGATCGGGACAACGGACCAGACGTTCGTGAGGACGAAATGATCGATCGCCACGTTGAAGCAATCACCGTCAAGCAAGGAACGCTTGAAATTGTCCTCAAGTCTGCGGAGCGGCACACGCCGAGCGACAAAAACAAACGTCGCGGAAAAGCAGCAGATCGCAATGGCGCCGACAATGAAGATGGCATTGGCTCAGTTTTGAAGGTGGTGTGGTCGCCGCCAACGACGGGCAACATTAAAGGTGTAGCGCATGCGCCGTCGCAGGCCGCAGGAATCAAGCCTGAGAATCGGGACGCACTGCTTCTCGCCATCGCCAAAGCGCGCCGCTGGGTCAACGACCTTGCTGAAGGGCGTGTCGCATCGCTACATGACATCGCCAAAGCGGAAGGCAAGGTCGAACGCCACATCCGGCTGCTGGCGCCGCTGGCGTTCGTTTCACCGATGATCGTGAGAGCCATTGCGGCTGGTGAATCCGACCGGACCCTCACGGTGGTCGGCTTGGCAAAAAAGGGCGATGAAAGATGGTGACATCAATCAAGCTGTGCGCCGACGACATCCACAGAGACGCAGAAAAAGAAAACGTACCTCTCGGTGAGCTGATCACCAGCAACACAAGCAATCAACCGCATCAAGCGGATAAACCACGTATAATCCTGGGCCATTATTGCTATGACGCACGGAGCCATTTTTGGCTACACTGGCTTGGCTATCCAAAAAGAAGCCTATGGTTGCCAATTGTTTCAGCCCACGGCCATGCACACGGGTTCGTGTCAATGCCTATCGATATAAAGTTCTCCCTTGAATCGGTGAGCTTTCTGCCAAGAGAGCCGCATTCTGTGCTTATCCGTCAATTGGAGCGCCCCGCCCCATGTAAGATGCTCGCGTGCGACGTCACTGAGCATCGAAGAAAAGATAGGGCTGCCATCATCTAAAAACGCCACTAAACCGCAATCAAATGCGGCATCCCACAGTGCCGACAGCAGCAGGCCGTTATGCACGTCGAGCCGCTCGGCATCACTTTCGCACTCTGCCCACGGGATGATGTGCGACGCGCGCAGCAGAGCCGGATCGGAGATTCCAGTCAGCGGACAGCGCCCTTGCCAATAGTCCATCAGGCGATCGCGAAAAACGTCCTGCCCTATCCGCTGGACGATGAGCCTCTCGGCCTCGGTGGTTCGAGGCAGGCCTGCCACCCGGCGCTCAAACTCCTGGAGCGGTGCATCGGGCAGGCTGACACCCAGCTCGTAGGTCCGATGTAGCGCCGCGTAGAGCGAGCCGAGTGTGTCGAAGGCAAACCGGGCGCGGCCAGGCCCGGAGACGGTGGCCGCAGGCAAGCTCAATTCCTGTATGACGCCGGGATGAACAAGCGCGAGAAACCATGGCCCTTGCGGTCCGCCTGCAGCGAGATAAATCGTCCCGTGCGCCGTGGTCGAACCGAAGGCCGCCCAGCCGGCCTCTTCCCCCAGAATGCGGCGGAAGCCGTTCTGCGATGCGGCCTTCTGGCATTCCTCCCGCACGACAAAGGATTGAGGCGCTTCGATCGTCATCGCGGCGGCCTCAGATGTCCATGGCGAACAGCCGCCGTTCCCGCTGACCCGAGCCAGCGCGGGACACGATCCCGAAGCAGTAGTCGAGAACGGCTTCCTGAAACGCCCGATGGGCGTCGGACAGACGATAGGCGAACTCCGTCGTCTCATGCTTCGGGAAGGCGCGATCTTCGTCCCACTCCCCCGAGACGAGATCGATCCGGCGTCGCTGCACGAAGTGTCGAGCCAGACGCTCGCGATAGCGCGTGTCCTCGAAGTCCATCGAGGCGAATGACGGATCAACGAGCGAGAGAAGTCGCGCGAAAGCCTCTTCGTCTCCAGAATGCGGCGTCGCGGTCAAAAGGAGCATCCGCCGTTCGGGATTCCGGGCCAACCTCAACAGAAGCTCGAAGCGCTGCTGCCGACCCCGGTGTGTGCCCACGCAGGCGTGGGCTTCATCAACGATGACGAAATCCGGGCAGGCTCGCGTGAAGCCTTCGCGGCGTTTCTCGGCCTTGATGTAGTCGAGGCTGACGACCGTAAAGGGATAGGCGTCGAACAGCGTCTGAGCGAGCGGCAGGCCGCGTTCCAGCCGGCTCGCGGTGCCTGACGTAACCGGGACGGCGTCGATTCCGAAGCGCGCCTTCAGCTCTCCGACCCATTGCTCGACTAGATGCGGCGGGCAGAGGATCGAGAACGCGTCCACTTCACCTCGGTCCATCAGCTCGCGCAGAATGAGGCCCGCCTCGATCGTCTTGCCGATGCCCACGTCGTCCGCGATGAGCAGCCGCGGCGCAGCCAAGCGAAGCGCCATCAGCAAGGGTACGAGCTGGTAGGTCCGCGGCTCGAAGGCGAGTTGCGCGGCGGATCGGAAGGGCCCTGCGCCACGGCGCAATGTCAAGCGCATTGCGTCCACGAGCAACGCCGCTTTCGCCTGAACCGTCACCGCAGCGTCGGCAGGGAGATCGAAGCGAGCGGGCTCGACGGGCAGGAGTTCAAGCACCGGATCGAGGACGATAGTATCGCTCTCGCCACCCGACAGGGGACGAAGCGCCAGCACACCATCCCGGGGGGACGGGAGCGCGACCCACTCACGTCCGCGCGCACGAACCAAGTCCCCAGGGGCATAGTTTATCGTCATCGGATTATTCCCCGAACATCGAGAGCATCGCATCGGGTACACCCGCAGTGACGGCTTCCGGCAATTCGAACAGCGTCCAACCCTTGGCTTCCGCCTCCTGACGCGTTGACTCGGTCAGAGAGGAGACGCAAGCGGCGACGAAATGGCTGCGCCAAGCGAAGGTCATCGCCTGACCGGCGAAGCTGACGGCCGAAGTGTCAGACGAAGGAATCCCCGCGTCCTTAAAGACGCTTTTCCATCCTTCGCCTTCGCCCGACTGGTCCGAGCGCGAAGCGAGCGTGACCCGGCCACGCGCCAGATCGACCAGCACCTGCTTTACCTGATCGCTAGTCCGATCGATCAGCTCGTGATCAGGCTGATTGAAATAGGAGAGGAGACAGCGATAGCAGCCGTGAACACAGGCCACGCCTTCACGATCAACAAGCAGCTCGGGGTCGCCCGCCGCGATCGCCTCGTCAACCTTCTCGAAGTGCATGAGGACCAGCGCTTCGCGGGCGACGGCGCCGAGCGCTTTCGGGTCCTCAATCAGCTGGCTCAAAACGCCGGCGCCGCCCTCGGTAGCTTCGTAAGCCAGGACGGCGCGACGATTATCGCGGGCAGGCAGCGGCTCGCCAAGAACCTCGCCCTCTTCCAGTTGGAAGACCACCTCAATACCCCGCATGAGGGCGTGTGGGACCGTCACGATCGTCTCGGGCGCATAGCTTCCGGGCTCGATGTAACGGTTGTGC
>NZ_JBFWPA010000230.1:0-6162 GCF_050250235.1 Pseudorhodoplanes sp. | reverse complement strand
GTCTACCAACCCGGCGCCAAGTACGCAGCGGCGTGGTATGACCACGGCGCATGGCTGGTTCGCGCCATCGCGGAGCGCCGGCCGCGTGCGGAAATGGATTGGTATATGAGCCGCGTGCAGTTGCGCCTCGGGATGGGCGAGTCGATGGCGTTTCGCAAGATCGTCGACCGCTCAATCGAATTGCTCGCGGACAAGCCATCGGCGGCGGAAGCGGATCGTATCGAGAAGCTCAACCCGACCGCCGCGTGAGGCCGCGGCAGTCCCTGGTCCGCATCGTCTGCAGCATGCGGTCCGCAAGCGAGCGGCCTAGACCAGATTCACTTTTCCGGTGGCGAGATCATACACGCCGCCGACCACGCGAAGGTCTCCCTTGGCGACCATGTCGGCCAGCATCGGCTTTTCCGCTTTGAGACGATTGACATTGTATTGGACGTTGGCGACCACCGCGCGCTGCTCGAGATCGCTTCCCGGTTGCTTCAATGCCGGTTCGATGCCGGGCTTCATCGCGGTCACGAGACCTGCAATGTGACCGGGCAACGTGTTGCCTTTCTGAAGAGCCGCGACGGTGGCATTCACCGCGCCGCAGCTGTTGTGGCCGAGAACCATGATCAGCTTCGTCCCCAGAACCGCGGCACCGAATTCAAGACTTCCCAGACCATCGGGGGTCATGAAGTTTCCGGCGACCCGTACGACGAACAGATCGCCCGGGCTTTGATCGAATGCCAGTTCGGGCGCGACCCGTGAATCCGCGCAGCCCAGGATCGCCGCGAACGGCGCCTGTCCCAGCGTACGGCTCGCGCGCCCGGCGGAAAAGTCACGCTGCTGCGGCTGATTGGCGACGTAACGCGCATTGCCCGCCACCAGAAGCTTCAGCGCCTCGTCGGGCGTGCTGGCAGCCCTGGCCGGCTGCGCTTGCGCAGGGCCGCCGAATTGCATCGCAGCCAACATCCCGGCGCCTGCAAACATCATGGCTCGGCGGCTCAAACCTTCTTGGGCGCATACATCACACATGATCTTTCCCTTCATGGCGGCCCTTGCCGCGAACAATCCGGACCAACTATCAGGATAACCCTTTGCGGGTCGTTATCACCGACCGACGTTTTGTATCCTTGACAATCACCCGGCGCGCTCGGGCTTCTGGCTCAAAGCTTTAGCCTCCTGTGACGACATTGCGCCGCACCACCGCACGCCCCCCGTTTGCACCGCGAAAAAAATGCCTTAACGGAATCTCGCCCGAAACTGCGCTATCGGGAAGCTTCAATTTAGATCGATTTAGGGGCCCGGCTTTAGGGTGTTGTTCAAACCGATGGATTTGCAACATGCTGGAACGGCGCAAGAGTCAACGTTTGAGAACGCTCAAATCGGGTTCGGTCATGTTCGGCTTCGTGCCGGACATTGCATGCCGGGTCCGCAACATGTCGAGTGGCGGCGCGTGCCTGGAACTGGAGCGCCGGACAAAGCTGCCCGGCGACTTCTCGCTGCTCATCAAGCCGGAATATATCCGCCGGTCATGCCGGCTGGTGTGGCAGTCCGACCTGCGCGTTGGCGTGCAGTTTGTCAGCGGGTGCTGAAATCGGCCTTGCGTTCGGGAGGCGACGAGGGAGGCGACCAGCGCGGAAACCGCGCAAGTCTCGGAACCCGCGGCAAATCCACCGATTGGTACAGCTGGGGGGGCTCGAACCTCCGACCTCCTGATCCACAGTCAGGCGCTCTAACCAACTGAGCTACAGCTGCATCGCGGCACGCAGAGCGGCGCATTGGCGCGACCCTGCGAAAGTCGGCCGGAAACTAGGGGCTCGGCGCTGTTTTGGCAAGCAATCCGCACAGCGCGGCACGGCTAGCCAGACAGCCGCCGATGCGGTTCCGCAGCGCCCGTCGCCAGAACGAAAAAGCCCGGGCGAATGGCCCGGGCCTCTGTTTCAGCGCGTACACAACAAACGCGGCGATCCGGATCAGGCAGCCTTCTTGAAGGCGGTGGTCATGCCGGACTTGATCGGCTCGATGGTCTCGGACGCGACCTTCTGGGCGAGAGCGGTCAGATCCTTGGACTGCGCCGTCGCAGCCTCGAACTGCTTGCGGGCGTGCGCAGTAGACAGCTCGATCATTTCCGACAGCGATTTGGCCGTCATGATCTGGCTATAGAAATCGAAGGTCGCGTTGGTATTGGCGCGGGCCGCATCGATCAGGGCGAGTCCATAATCGGCGGCGCCCTTGGAGGCCGTCGAGTAGCTGGTCTCGATCATGTCGGTTGCGTCTTCGGTCGCAGCCTTCATCTTTTCCCAGTTGTCCTTCGCCTGCGACACGCTCTTTTCCGCAAGTTCGCGAAACGCGGCAGGGACTTCCATCTTGGGCATCTCGAAATTGGGCATTTCAAATGTCGGCATATCGAAGGCCGACTTTTTCGTCCTTACGCTGGCCTCGGTCATGGCTGATCCTTCCAGGGTGGCTGTGCTGGCTGCAAGCAAACCCACTAGCATGAGTTTATGGTGCGTTGCAACAAATTTATTGCATTGCACCATTTTAGCTAGTATCTTCCGGGACTTAGCCCATCCCGGGGCAGGATCGAGGCAACATTAGAGCGGCTTGGCGGCTGCATCCTTGGCAATCTTCGCCGCGGCATCCGCCAGCTCCTTGGTCTGCTCGTTCAGCGTCTGGACCTGCGCCTTCACGTATTCGGTCTGCAGACGGATCACTTCCTCGACGTCCTTCGCCTTGACCAGCTTCTGCGCAAAGTCGAAGGACGAAGCCATGTTGCGTTCGGCGAAACTCATGGCGCGGCCTCCGACATCCATGGCTCCGGTCCGCGCCACCTGCGCGCGACCCTCGAATTCGGCAACCGCTTCATGAGCGGCCGCGATGAAACGGTCGAATGCCTGGCGCGCCTGCTCCACGCTTTGCTCGGCGAATTTGCGCATGTCCGCAGGCACTTCGAAAGGCTTCCTCTGATCCATGACTGTCCCCATCCGACGGGTGAAATTCAGGCCTCGCTTTGCACAGTAACACGGGATTGCCGATGCAGTTCATCCAAGGGAACAAATTCCCGCCGCCGCCACACCCCCGATTAAGGTTATCCGTGAAGGCGAAGCTTCGCCTCATGGACGCGGGGCGGACCGGTCACTATGAAGAATCGTATAAAATGCAACGCTTTGGAGCGATACGGCGCCAAATCCGGCACCCCCATCAATGATCCAGACGGCCCGCGATCTCCTGCGCGACAGCGCCTTTGCCCCGCATGCCAGCGGCACGCGGCCGGCATGGATATTTTCCAGCGACGGATCACAACTCGTCTTTGCCAACGCCGCAGGCGCCGCGATGCTCGGCCTCTCGAACGGCCGCGATACCCCCGGCGCCCGGATCCCGCCAGAGCTTGCCGCGCAAATCTCGCGCATCGCGGGCAGCCTGCGCGGCGATGGCCGCACGCGCCTCGAGCGGATGCGCGGTCTTGGGTCCGGATTGGGCCGGCTAGTGACCTGCGCCTGTTCGCGGATCAGGCTCGCATCCAAAACCGCGGTCCTGGTGGTCGCGACGGAAGCCACCGGCCGGGCACTGACGCTCGACCAGCGCGCGCGCTATCTCGCCGAGGCCAGCGACGCCGATGCAGCATTCGATGCGAACGGGCGGCTGCTGTTTCAGACGAACGACGCCCGGCCTGCGAGTCGCATCAACTCGTTGCGCGATATCGAAAACAGCGTCGAAACCCTGCCGGTCGGCAACAACGCCGATGCGCTCACGCTCGCCTTCTTTCCGGCCCATTCGCAACCGATCAAACCAGACCCGAGCATTGCGGTCGCCTCGGCGCGGCCCGACCTTCTCGATCTCTCACCCATTGCTGAGGCGATCTCGGCCATGACCAAGATGCCGCAACAGCAGAATGGGCATGACCGCGCGGACGCGCCAGAACAAGATTCCGGGCGTCGACAGGCCGCCAATCATACTGACGCCAATCACTCTGACGCCAATCACTCTGACAATGCGCCGCAAGCCGAGCGGCGGCATCCCTTGCGCTTTTTCTGGGAGACCGACGCGCAGAACCGTTTCACGATCAGCAGTGACGATTTCATCGCGCTTGCGGGTCCCCGCACGTCCAACCTGCTCGGTCGTTTCTGGGGCGAGATATCCGCCAAACTGGCGCTCGATCCGGAGGGCCGCGTCGCGCATGCGCTGGTGTCGCGCGATACCTGGAGCGGGATTGCGCTGGACTGGCCGACGGCCGCGGGCGAATGCGTGCCGGTGCTGTTGTCGGGGATCCCGAGCTTCGACCGCAACCGCACCTTCCGCGGCTATCGCGGCCTGGGCGTGTGGCACGGCGATACACCGGCAGCGCCTTCGGAAACGATCCGGCCCGACGAAGCAAAGCCGGTTGATCCATCAGAAGCGCCGCCGGACGTCGACCTTGCGAGCGGTCCCGCGGTCGAGAGCGCCGGCGACGCAACGACGACGGTGATTGCCGAGCAGGCCACGGCGTCGCAACCGGTCGAAGCCGGCGCGCCGGAACCCGAAACCGCGCCAACCGGCCAGGCCCCCATGCCGGCCGAAGCAGCCGCATCCGCGCCGATCGACGAAACGCCCGCAACGACCGAAAACGTGGTCCCGTTCCGTGTCGCCGCCGGCGAGCCGAAACCGGGCGCGCTCAATGCGGCGGAGCGGAGCGCGTTTTTCGATCTCGGCAGCCGCCTGTCGGCGCGCCTGAAGGGCGCCGACGAACTGGCGCGCGGTCTCATGGAAGAAGGCGATCCGTGCGAGGACCCGCCCTATGTCCCACCGGCTCCGGTCGCGGTGCCGCAATTCCAGGCGCATCTGCCGGCGCAGGTCCTGCCGGATTTTCTGCCCGAGGAAGAGGAACTGGCCGCGCAGCGGCCGGTGCTCGACCAGCTGCCGCTTGGCGTTCTGATCTATCAAGGATCGAACTTTCTCTATGCGAATCCCGTCTTTCTTGCATTCGCGGGGCATCGGTCGCTGGCGGATTTTACAGCGGCCGGCGGACTCGACTCGATGTATGCGGAATTCGATGGCAGCGCCGATGAAGACGGCGCACAGCGCCTGCGCATTGCCGCATCGGGATCGGACGACGATCATATGCTGGACGGCCGCCTGCTGCGCACGGCGTTCGGAGACGAGACGGCAATGGTGCTGATCCTCTCGCCGGCCTCCGGCAAGCCCGCAGCAGAACCAGCGGCTGAAGAGACGCCCGCCGCGGACAGTCCTAACGCTTCGGCGACGGAGCACTCCGAGCTCGCAGCGCTCCTCGATATGGCGGTCGATGGCGTCGTAACGCTGGACAAGGCGGCCATCATCCTGTCCGCCAATGCGAGGGCGGAAAGGCTGTTCGGTTACGATCATGGTGCGCTGGCAGGCCACCCGTTCGGCGACCTGTTCGCTGCGGAAAGCGAGCGCGTCGCCATGGCCAGGTTCGACCGGCTCGCGCGCGGTGAAGTCACCGCGGACGACGACGGCCGCGAGATCATCGGCCGGCGGCACAAGGGCGGACTGACTTCGCTGCAGCTGGTTCTCGGCCGCGCGGACGCGGCCGGCACGCGGTTTCACGCGCTGTTCCGCGACATGACCCGATGGAAGGACGCGGAAAAGGAAATGTCGGTCGCGCGCCAGCAGGCGGAAAAGGCGTCGGCGGCGAAATCGGAATTCCTCGCCAAGATCAGCCATGAAATGCGCACGCCGCTCAACGCCATTATCGGATTTTCCGAGGTGATGATGGAGGAGCGTTTCGGGCCAATCGGCAACGAGCGCTATCGGGACTACCTCAAGGATATCAATACCTCGGGCGGCCATCTGGTTTCGCTGCTCAACGACCTGCTCGACCTGTCGAAGATCGAAGCCGGCAAGCTGGAGCTGAGCTTCGAGCGTGTGGACCTGAACGACATCACCCAGCAGTCGGTTGCGATCATGCAGGCGCAGGCCAATCGCGCGCGCGTCATCATGCGCACCGCGCTCTCGATGAACATTCCGGGGATCATCGCCGACACCCGCTCGGTGCGGCAGATCGTGCTCAACCTGCTGTCGAACTCGATCAAGTTCACCGGTACCGGCGGTCAGGTGATCATTTCCACCGCCGCCAGCGATCGCGGCGACGTCATGCTCCGGATTCGCGATACCGGCGGCGGCAGGAGCGAGATGGACATCGAGACCGCACTGCAGCCGTTCCGC
>NZ_JBFWPA010000229.1:0-6171 GCF_050250235.1 Pseudorhodoplanes sp. | reverse complement strand
TATGGCGCGACGATCTGGATGAGAACCGCGTCAATCAGGATGAGAAGCGGCGGTCGGGTGGAGAGATGATTGTCGCGGTCTGCGGGATTGGCAAGGTTTGATTGACGCGGAGCGACAATGAGGTAGCGTCGCCGAGCGTCAATCAGGAGCTTTTTCCAGCTCCTTCGGCGTCGTGTGCGCTGGCGGCCGGCCGCGTCCGCGTTTCCGGTCGAGCGCGGCCTTTCGGCGGTAGCTCTCGACGTTCATCTCCAGGATCGTGGCGTGATGGACGAGTCGATCGATGGCTGCCAGCGTCATGGCTTGATCGGGGAAGATGCGGCCCCATTCGCCGAACGGCTGGTTGGCCGTGATGAGCATCGATCGCCGCTCGTAGCGCGCCGCGATCAGTTCGAACAGCACGCTGGTCTCGGCTTGATCCTTCGACACGTAGGCGATGTCGTCGAGGATCAGGAGATCGTAGCGGTCGAGCTTGGCCAGTGCCGCCTCCAGCGCCAGCTCGCGCCGGGCCACCTGCAATCGCTGCACGAGATCGGTGGTGCGCTGGAACAGGACGCGCCAGCCGCTCTCCACGAGTGCGAGCCCGATCGCAGCCGACAGATGGCTTTTCCCCCCGCCGGGCGGGCCGAACAACAGCAGATTGGCGCCGTTCTTCAGCCACGCGTCGCCGGAGGCGAGCGCCATCACCTGGGCTTTCGACACCATCGGCACGCTGTCGAAGTCGAAGGTGGCGAGCGTCTTGCCGGCTGGCAGCCTCGCCTCCGTCATGTGCCGTTCGATGCGCCGCCGCGTGCGGTCGGCTGCCTCGTGCTCGGCGAGTGCGGCCAGGAAGCGGGCCGCCGGCCAGCCTTCCTTGTCGGACTGCGCCGCGAGCTTCGGCCAGATCGCCTTGACGCCGGGCAGTCGCAGCTCGGCGAGCAACAGCTCGACGCGGGCCGTATCGATGGAGTTGGCTGTGGTGGTCATGCCGCGATCTCCTCATTGGAGTTCGCCGCAATGATCTCGATCGCAGCCAGCTCGTCGTAGACGCCGAGCGGCGCCAGCTCGACGGCGACGCTCGGGATCGTGGCCTCCTCGGGCCTGAAGCGAGCGCGCAGCGCGGCCAGGTCGGGCAGGCGTCCGGCATCGAGATCGGCGCCGATCACATGGGCAAGCTCAGCCTCGCACGCGCGCTCGTGCGCCAACGCCAGAAGCTCGACCGTCACCTTGCAGGCATGTCGGTCGTCGCCTCGTTCTGTCATGGCCTCGAACGCACGCTTGTACTCGGGCCGCGGAAAGAGCCGATCGCGATAGACGAGACAGCGCAGCGCCATCGGCTTGCGGCGGAGTGCATGTATGACGTGCCGGTAATCGACGACATGGCCGCCCTTCGTATCCGACACCGGCCGGCCGCGCGGCAGTACCACAACCTGCGTCGCGCCGAGAAAGCATTCGAGCCGGTCGTCGAAGATGCGCACGCGCAGGCGATGCCCGATCAGTCGCGACGGCACCGTGTAGAATACGCGCCGCAGGATGAAGCCGCCCGAGGAGGTGACCGGGATCACCTTCTCCTCGAAATCGGCCGTGCGCCGCGGCGGCAGCTTGCCGAGCGTGCCCCGCTCCAGCTCGATGCGCTTTCGGCTGTTGGCGTTGCGGCGCCCGACGATCTCGTCGACGAAGCCGCGATAGGCGTCGAGGCCGGCGAAGTCGCGCGTGCCACGCAAGAGGAGCGCATCCTCCAGCGCCTGCTTCAGGTGGCCGTGCGCACTTTCGATCGCACCGTTCTCGTGCGCGATGCCGGCATTGTTGCGCGACGGGGCCATGCCGTAGTGGCGCATCAGCGCGGCATAGCGTGCGGTGAGGTCCTCCTGGGCGTTGGCGTCGAGGTTGCGGAACGCCGCCGATAGACTGTCGCTGCGATGCTCCTTCGGCACGCCGCCGAGCGCCCACAGCGCGTTCTGCAGACCCTCCGCCAGCGCCACGAAGCTCTCGCCACCGAGCACGACGTGAGCGTGCTCGAAGCCCGAGAATGCGAGTCGGAAATGGTACAGACGGTGATCGAACGGCTGGCCCGCGATCGTGATGCCGAGAGCGCTCGTATCGGTGAAGTCGGACAGCCCCTGCCGTCCGGGCTCGTGCTCCTGTCGGAAGATCACGTCCTGCTCGGGGCCTTCGAGCGCGCGCCACGCCCGGATACGTCGCTCCAGGGTGCGGCGGATGTTGGGGTTGAGCTCGGGATGCCGTCGGCGCAGCTCGGCCAGAACGCCGATGGCGCGGATACCGGGCGCCGCTTCCAGGATCGGCACGATCTCGCCCTCCCAGTACGGCGCCAGGGGATCGGGGCGGCGCCGGTCGCGTGGTGCCGCCTTCTGCGACGGCAACCTTGGATCAGCCTCGATCCGGTATGCGCTCGCGGTCGAGAACCCGGCCTTGGCCGCGGCGGCCTCGGGCGAGAGCGTCTGTCGGTAACTCATGTACAGCCTCATCTGGTGGTCGTTGATGTGGAGGCCGGGCAAGTGATCGATCCCCCTCGTTGCCGAGACGAATCAACAGCTTGGCACCGGCCCTCCCGACCGCCAGACGGGCCTGAAAGGCGCGCCGCCGGTGGGGGCAGGACTACGGTCGGGCTACGCCCTCCCTTCGTCCCGCCCCCACCGGCAAGTTCTCATCCTGATTGACGCTGACTTCTCACCTTGATTGTCGCCGCGCATGCGTCGTCACTTCGGCGCAATGATGGCGGAGTAGTAGTTCTGATAGCTTAGTGGACTAGCAAGGGAGAGGGTGGCACGGTAGATGGGGGCCTCCATGGCCTCGTCGCTTCAGCCAAGCGGTCAAGGAACCCGATGCCAAATTTTGAGATGGCGCGCGCACGAACAACATCTCCACAGGCGTGGTGTTCCCAAGCGAAGCGCGGGAGCCTCGGTACGACTTACGAACATGTTGATTCGGAAGACGAAAGGAGATACGTTCTCTCTGTGTTCCAGAGGCGAGTCGAGTTGATCTGTCAACAAGTCTCGAGAGCGTGTGCCTCGACGACGAAGGGCGAGTCGAATAGTCGTCAGCGCGAGCGGAACCTAACGGAGGGGAGAAGATGAGCCAGCTGGGATCCTCGAGAAGTATTCGCGATTTGGCGCTTGGTGCGGCGATTGAGATCGAGCACCTTCAAGCAGGAAGGGAGGCTGAGCTGCCTTGTCTGAGGGAGCTTGTTGATGTCCTCAAAGCATCGGTGCCAAAAGACAGTCCACAGCAGGTTGGGCCTCTCAAGCTGTTCCCTGCATACAGACGGGCACTCGCAGCAACCACTCAGTCAGCCCTCAATTCAAGAGTAGATATCTCCCGCCAGTTCAAGGAGACGCTTTCCCATGCGGAACAGTTGCTGGAAGGGCAGAACGTACTTCATTTGTCAGAGCTAAGAGCGTTCTGCATAGAATTGCACAGTGCGTTGCTCGTGTACGCTTCGGAAGATTTGGTGAGCGCACCGATTGAAGAGCGCCGGCTTGAGCGGTCATATGGATGAGAGAGCAGATCAATTCAACCAAGGTAAAGATTGAGAGGCTGACAAATCAGCTTAGCGCTACTGAAGAATTAGCGTTCCCGTATGCTGATTCAAAGCTGGCGATCCAGCAATTACGCAACAAGTTGGGGGACGCTAATCAACGGTTGCGCCAGATTGACGGCATGTCCGCTGATTTGCAGAAGAGCGCTCTTCGCGACGTAAACATTACACTGGTTAGAGTTTCGAAGCTTGCTGGAATAATATCTCGGGCAGCAAACATTCGTAATCCATTCGAATTCTATCGGCCGCTGATCCTATTGTGCCGGACACTCGTCGATAAAGACGTGCGATTGATACTCTCTGCTGAATACGACTATATCCCGTTCACTTACCCACTCAGTTCCTCCGAGCTGCCGAATTTTATAATTATTGGGTTACCAGTTTCCGAGGCAGAGAATGTGCTCATTTTTCCACTTGCAGGTCATGAGCTCGGTCACAGTGTCTGGAGGCGATTCGAGATAGATCGATACTTCGAGCGGGACATCGAGAAACATGTATACCAAGCGTTGGAAGATCATAGGCAAGAGCTTTCAGAGCGTTTCCCAGAAGTAAAGACATTAAAACCCGGACAATCATTGGATGAAAGCCCGCAGGCAAATACCGTCGCTGCGGAGTGTGCTCAATTTGTGTCTGTTCAGATTGAGGAGATTTTTGCAGATCTCTTTGCACTGCTTCTCTTCCGAGAGAGCTACCTGCATGCTTTCAGATATCTTGTCGCGCCGACAGTTTCCCAGCGTCGGTACAGCGAGTACCCGCCAACGAAGGAGCGTGCAACGCTGCTCGCACACTATGCGGAGCGGGCGAACATCAGTATTGGCGTTGAATTTGTCGGAGCGTTCGTTGACGAAGCGGAGGCTTGGGATTCAACTGGAAAGTTTCTCAACAAGATCGTTGACAGGGCCGCTGAAAAACTCCGCGACTCGATGTTCTCAGTCGCTGAAAGTCGATTGCGCGACTTATCTCAACCAGCCTCAGATGGTGGGCGGGACAACGTAAAGAAGTATTTTGAGTTGGGCATACCGTTCGACAAGCCGACTAGCCTTGGTGACTTAGTGAATGCCGCTTGGGCCATCGTGAGATCCAATGCAGATTTTGAAAAGCTGGGTGGCCTTCATCATGGGCTGTCTGATCTGGTGCTGAAATCTGCGGAGTTGGGAGAGTTTTCGGAGCTTTTTGATGCTAAGCAGGAATGATATCAAGAAACAAATCGAATTGGCGCAGAGTGACCCAGGCAAAGGAATATCGGTTACGCCTAGCCCGCTTTACGGGTCGGAAGGGCAAATCGGCGACGCCTCACTGGATGTGAGGCTCGGTCGATGGTTTATGGTGGTGCTGCAGACGAAAACTAGCGAGATTGACCTCAGCCAATCGCAGGATGCGACAACGTTTGAGGCTAAGGAAAGCAGAAGCCATTACATACCCTTTGGGGAGAAATTTATTCTGCATCCAGGGCGTTTCGTGCTTGCCTCGACGCTCGAATGGGTCAGATTTCCAGCGAACATCGGCGGTTATATCTTAGGCAAATCAACATTTGGGCGAAGAGGGTTGGTGGTGGAAACTGCAGCTGGGATTCATCCTGGATTCTCTGGTTGCCTTACTCTTGAGTTATTCAACTGCGGTGAAGTGCCTATAGGAATCGTGCCGGGAATGCGGGTTGCCCAGATATTCTTTCACTATGTGCATGGCGATGGTGAACCAAAGGGGTCAACGTACAGTGGGCGCCGCAAGCCTACGATTGGTAATTACGAGCCAGAAGCATTCGTCGCTCGTGCTCGACAAATGTGAGCCAACTATTTTCTGCGGCAAAGCCATTGGTGATCCGGAGCGAACGACAATGAGCAGTTGATTAGTTGGTCAAATTCTCACTAAGTCATTTTGATGTGCGGTGAATTATGGCGGCGAGATGTTTCTCGTAGAGTGCGAGTGCGTCTCGCATCTCGGGAAGGCGGTCGTGCCGATCGTAGATGCGTTGGATCTGTGAGCGGGAGCCGCTGATGTGATTGAGGATCGTCTCGGTCACGTCGATTGGCACGCCAAGCCGGCGCATCGTTGAGGAGACGTACCGTCGGAAATCATGCAGGACGAAATCTTGGACACCGCAGAGCGCATCGAGTCTGCGTTTGTTCTTGCCCCATGCGCAGAACGGGTTGCCGTTCGAGGTGGGGAAGAGGTAGTCCGAAGAACCGCGCGGGATGAGCCGAAGATTTTTGCCGATGAGATTGGGCAGGTTGTGCTCGCGGCCGTTCTTAGTGATCTCCTTCGGGATGGTGATGAGCTCTGTCGTGATCCAACTCCATTTGAGCGCACCGACTTCGCCGCGACGCAGCCCGGTGTGAATGCAAATGAGAACGATGAAGCCGAAGGGGTACCCGAGGTCGGCGGCGGCGCTGTAGATTTTCCCGAGCTCGTCGTCGGTAAGCAGGCGATCGCGGTCGTTGACTCTGCCCGGCGTCGGCAAGTTGTCGACTGGCGACTTGGTGATGAGCTGACGCTGCACTGCCCACTTGAAGAACGTTTTCAATGCCTTGTGCGTGTGCATCTGCTCAGACGGAAAACGCGCCAGGCCGTCGGTGATGGCGAGGACGTGCGCCGTCGTGAACTTATCAAGCGCTCGGTCAGCATGCTTCGAGAGTAGGTGG
>NZ_JBFWPA010000228.1:0-6179 GCF_050250235.1 Pseudorhodoplanes sp. | reverse complement strand
GGAATGGTCTTCTCGGCTGCTTCGCGAAGCTATTGCCAAACGCTATGGCTTCGACGCCGATTGTGTGGTCTGCGGTTCAGGTGAGACGGAGGTTATTTCGTTTGTTATTCGGGCGTTCTCGCGCCCGGGCGACAGAATCCAAATGTACGAGCCTTGTTTCCCAATCTATCACATCTTCGCTGAGAACGAGGGGCGTGTGCCGAGCTACGTTCGGATGGGCGTCGACTTCGACTTGGTCGTTGATGACTTCATCAAGACGATGAAGTCGACTTGTCCGAAGGTCGCTTTCATCACTAATCCGCACAGCCCAAGCGGCAAGCTCATGGCTAACGAAGACATCCGTCGGATTTGCGAAGCCGCGAGAGGCGAAACGCTCGTCGTTCTCGACGAGGCGTATATCCACTTCACCGAAACAAACGGTGGCATGGAGCTTGCGCGCCAGTACGATAACTTGATTTGCCTCCGTACGTTCTCGAAAGCCTTCGGCTTGGCTGGTCTGCGGCTTGGGTTTGGCGTCGCCGGCAACAAGGAACTCATCCGTCCGCTAATGAACCTTAAGCCCACGTGGAATCTCGGCATCATGCAAACGTCGGGTGGAATTGCGGCGATCAATGATCAGGAACATGTCGATAAGACTGTGAAGATGATTGTCGAAATGCGTAATTATGTTGCGGAGAGACTAGCAAAATTCAATCGGTTTCGGATGGTTCCGGGTTCTCGCTCTAATTTTTTCATGCTTGAAGTCACCGATCCGGAACTGACATCGACCGACGTATTCCAGGGGCTGCTGAAGCGAGGCGTCATTACGAAGGATGGCGCCGACTCCTTCCGCGGTCTCGGTGACCGGTATCTTCGTATCGATATCAGCTTTCAAAAAAACATGGACCGGCTGGTGTCCGCATTGACCGAAATCTCATCTGAAGGCAAGGCTCGCTAAGTTTAAGGGGGCGGCACTTCGTCGCCTCCTTTTTAGCCTCATGTCTTTGCTTCGGGATTGAGTGAGGGTCCAGATGAAAGCCATCGTCTGCCGCGAGCACGGCGGAATTGATAAGCTAGTTTACGACGACGTTGTCGAGCCGACTGCTGGCCCAGGCGAAGTGGTCGTTACTGTAAAGATCGCTGGCTTAAATTTCTTCGACACTTTGATGATTGCCGGCAAGTATCAATACAAACCGCCGTTGCCTTTTTCTCCTGGTGCGGAGGGCGCTGGCGTTATTTGCGCTGTCGGTGAAGGCGTCTCTGACTTCCGGGTTGGTGACCGAGTGGCGGCATTCCTCAATAATTTCTGTCGAGAAAAAACGGCGGTTCCTGTCAGCAGGCTGTTGCCAATCCCTGCCGACATCACAGACGAAGAGGCAGCAGCGCTCGTCGTCACGTATGGCATGTCGTTGCATGCTTTGAAGGACCGCGCTTCCCTTCAGGTTGGTGAGACGCTGGCGGTTCTTGGCGCGACCGGTGGCGCAGGCCTTGCAGCAGTTGAGCTGGGCAAGGCCATGGGCGCTCGTGTTATTGCTTGCGTCTCCTCCACAAAAAAGGAGGAACTTGCGAAGAAGCAGGGCGCGGATGCAACGATCGATTATTCTAGAGACAATCTAAAGGATGCTTTGCGAAATTTAACTGACGGAAAGGGCGTCAATGTCGTTTTCGATCCCGTTGGAGGCGATTTTTCGGAACCCGCGTTGCGCGCAATGGCGTGGGGTGGGCGGTTTCTCGTGGTGGGATTTGCCTCCGGGACGATTCCAAAGATTTCGCTTAATCTGCCTCTTCTGAAAAGCTGCGATATCCAAGGCGTGTTTTGGACTCCGTTTCTGGATCGCAATCCGAAAAAATACCGCGCAAATATGGCGCAGATCTTTTCTTGGAGAAGGGAGCGCAAGCTATCAGCCCACGTCGATCAGATTTTCCCACTCGTTGCCACAGCAGAAGCACTGAGCCTCTTGACCGGTCGCGAAGCGCAGGGGAAAGTTTTGGTCCGCATATAGTTACGTGCCATTTGGTAGAATGAGCGATTTAGATGATAGTGGATCCTGAGCGAGGTCGCGAAAGAACCGAGCGGAATTGTAGAAGCTGGTTACGCAATTGATCGACGTCGCCGCCCCCCAGACAAATTCGGACTTGAGATTGAGGCTTTAGTGCGGTGCCCACAGCAAAATGATGCGCGGGAGAAACCCGAATGCTCTGTGCAGCAAGCTCCGTTACGAAATCTTCCGAGCGCCAGGAATCCGGCAGATCCTGCCAAACGTGATAGCTTGGCAGTTCAAGTTGAGGTAAGTGGCCGACCACTTCCTCATAAAGTTTTAAGCGGCGACGGGCTTCAGCCCGATGAGCTGCTAGACATTTCTCGATCGCACCACTGATGACTAAGATCTCGAACAGCGAAAGCCACATCGTCGGTGCTGTCCAATGAAGAGCGACCAAAGCGTTGGAAAGCGCTGGAACTAGCGACTGCGGAGAAACCATCGTGCCCAAGCGGATCCCCGGTGCTAGTGATTTCGACATGCTACTAATATGAATGACATTCTGGGGAGCGATGGCCGCGAGCGGTTTAGTTTTTTCGCCAGATAAATGGCCATAAATGTCATCTTCGATGATGACGATATTTGCTGATTCGCACAGGGCGGCTATCTCCGCTCGCCGCTCACTAGGCATAGTCGCCGTCGTGGGGTTTTGAACAACAGCGGAACAGATCAAAGCTTTGGCTCCTGAACTTTTCAGTTTATCGCTGAGCGAACGAGGAACGAGGCCCTGCTTGTCCATCTCTACGCCTTCGAGCCGGACTTGATTGAGGTCGGCCAAACGCCGAATTCCTGTGTAGGTCCACTCTTCGCACAAAATAGTGTCACCGGGTTTCGTAAGAGCGAAGAAGCATGCGGCCAACGCCTGCTGACTACCATGCGTAAGCAATATGCACTCTGACTGGGGCGACAAGCTCCGTGCAGAAAGCCATCCGCGCATCAAAGTTCGATGCGCTTCAGTGCCCGTGGCAGGCTCATAGCCACAAGCGATATCACCAACGCGACGCTTTGCGAGTTCGGCAAAAGCTGCATCAAGAAACCGCTTTGTCGGATCGGCGGGTACGGTGTTCAAGCTGAGATCGACACTATCTTGATGGTGATCGCTTCGTTGGCTCCCGACCCGTATAAAAGTGCCACTACCGGCACGGGCGGTTACAATCCCGCGGCGTGCCGCTTCGCGGATCGCTTTGGTGATGGTCGCGATTGTGAGATCAAAGTCGCTCGCCAGCTCGCGCTGCGGCGGCAGGCGGTCGCCGTCACGGAGATCACCGGACGCAATATTGCGCTCGATCAAGTCGACTAACGCAAGATATTTGGGTTTGCCGCGCGAAAGCGCGGAAGGGCGCAGAGTCATCGAGCCTCCAATCATCGGTCCAATTGCCGCAGCTCTAATTAGCATAATTGTACTACTTCTTACCGAGTACAACTCATCAATAAGAAGTATTTCCAACTTAGAATGTCAACATTTTTCAGTAGTTTAGCTGGTAGAGCGACCTGTTTGTTCCGCTTACTTCGCAACGTCGACTTCTACAAGAATAATGCTATTGCAATTTCAAAAACGGATTGGATATCCTATTACAATTAAAAGCCGCTACTCCAATGTTAGGGTTCGCCTCATGGAATTCGAGAGGATAGTCGCGCAAGCGCTTACTGGTTTCGCGAGCGCGTCGAATCTCTTTCTCATCGCTTGCGGGTTGACGATCATTTTCGGAGTGACCCGTATCGTCAATTTCGCGCACGGCAGCATCTACATGCTAGGTGCGTACTTCGCCGTCACCTTGGTTGAACCCCTGCAATCGACCTTGGGTCGTACACCTGGATTTTGGCTGGCGGTCGTTGGTGCGGCTTTGTTGTCCGGCGTGGTTGGGATATTGCTCGAAGTTGCGCTCTTACGAAGACTCTATAAGTCTAACGAGCTCTTCCAACTTCTAGCTACCTTCGGTGTGGTCCTGATTGTTCAGGATTTAGTCATTTGGCTCTGGGGGCCTGATGATATTTTGGGACCTCGAGCACCGGGATTAGGCGGCTTTGTACAATTCGGCGAGCAGCGATTTCCTTCTTACAATTTGTTTATGATTTTTGTTGGGCCGACAGTTTTGGCGCTACTTTGGTTAGCTTTGCGATACACAAAGTGGGGTGTATTGCTGCGTGCCGCAACTGAAGACAAGGAAATGGTCGGCGCCTTAGGCGTACGCGATGGCTTGCTCATGACGAGCGTAGTGGCTCTCGGCGCGGCGCTTGCCGGCTTAGCAGGCGCCCTACAGATGCCTGTAGAACCGGCCAATAGCTTCATGGACGTGAACATCATTACCGAAGCCTTCGTTGTCACGGTGATTGGCGGCATGGGAAGTCTGCCTGGTGCGTTTATCGCTTCGCTAATTATTGGATTGTTGAACTCTTTCGGTGTCGCAATTTTTCCGAAGATCTCGCTAGTGTTAGCCTTTTTGGTAATGGCGATCGTCTTGATCTGTAAGCCTTGGGGCTTGTTGGGCGTACCCGAGATCGAAAAAGGGACGACGGTCACAACTGGCAACCTGTCGATGCAATTGAATTGGAAGGTGGTTTCAGCAATCGGCGTTCTGTTAGCGGGATTGCCGCTTGTGCTTGCGAACTATCAAATCACTCTTGCGACTGAAGTAATTATTCTTTCCCTGTTCGCTTTCAGCCTAAACTTCATTATGGGCAACGGAGGCATAGTATCATTTGGGCATGCCGCGTTCTTTGGGCTCGGCGCGTATGGTGCCGCACTAATGATTTTCCATTTGAAGTGGCCAATGGAATTGGCCCTTCCAGTAGGAGTCCTTGCCGCTGCCGCCGGCGCAATAATCTCGGGGTGGTTTGTTGTCCGACTCGCTGGCGTTTATGCAGCGATGTTGACGCTCGCGTTTGCTCAGATTTTGTGGTCTGCCGCATTTCAATGGAATGCTTTTAGTGGCGGCGATAACGGAGTGAACGGAATTTGGCCTAGTGATTGGGCGAGCTCGCGTCTGTCGTTCTATTATTTTGCACTGGTGTTATGTGGACTCGTAGTGCTCTAGTTGTGGCGCGCGACGCTCTCACCATTTGGTTACACACTCCGGGGCGGACGCGATTCCCCTGGACGCTGTGATGCAATTGGCATCAATCTTCGTTTACACCGATGGGCGGGGTTCGCCTTGGCTGGCACGTGTGCGGGCGTGGCCGGTTCGGTTTATGCATTTTCTAAGGGCACGGTCGATCCTGGATTTCTCGCCATCCCGACCACCGTAGATTCGCTCGCTATGGTGCTTTTGGGCGGCCTTCATTACATGGCGGGTCCGCTTGTCGGCGCGGTAATCTATCCAGTTGTGCGCGCCTATATCATGCCTCTGACCGATCATTGGCGGCTGTTTCTTGGCACCGTCATTATTACGTCTGTCCTACTCTTTCCCGAAGGCATCGTCGGTCTCGCCCGTCATATTCGTGGGTCCGTAAGGAGTTTTTTCCAGGGCTTGCGATCAAGGAGCCAAAATCCATGAACCCCGTTCTTGAGGTTCAAGGAATAAGCAAGGCTTTTGGCGGCGTACACGCCGTGGACTCCGTATCGCTTTCAATCGTTCCCGGAGAGTTGCTTGCTCTCATTGGGCCGAACGGGGCCGGAAAGTCGACGTGCTTTAACCTTATTGCAGGGCAGCTAACGCCCGACTCTGGCACCGTAAGATTTGCGGGAGAGAATATTGAGGGAAAGCCACCAAGAGAAATTTGGAGGCTAGGTATTGGACGTACATTTCAGATAGCGTCGACTTTCGGGTCTATGACGGTTTGCGAAAATGTACAAATGGCGTTTCTCTCTTTACACCAACAGACTTGGAACACTGTTCGGCTCGTCTCAGAAAGTTATCGGACCGAAGCGTTGGCGCTTCTCGATAGGCTTGGTGTCGCAGATCAGGCTGACAGGACGTGCGCCCTCCTTGCATATGGCGACGTAAAGCGTGTCGAGCTAGCGATCGCGCTGGTGAACGAGCCACGCCTCTTGCTGATGGATGAACCCACCGCTGGAATGGCGCCAGGAGAGCGAGAAGACCTCATGAAGCTCACATCAGAGCTTGTCGCCGAAAGGCAGATTGGTGTGCTCTTCACCGAGCACGATATGGACGCGGTGTTCGGGTATTCGCATCGGATCATGGTTCTAGACCGAGGAAAGGT
>NZ_JBFWPA010000227.1:0-6187 GCF_050250235.1 Pseudorhodoplanes sp. | reverse complement strand
TCTGTGGGCTCCCTCCCCCCGTTGCGGGGTGGGTTGGGGCGGGGGGTACACGGCAGACTCAGTCGCTGCGGCTCACCCCCCTCCCGACGGCCTTCGGCCGTCGACCTCCCCCGCAAGAGGGGAGGTGAAGAAAGCAAGCGGCGAGTTACATCCCACAAAAACAAAAACCCGGCCTCCTTGCGGAGACCGGGCTGGCAGCCTCAAACGGCGCCGGGGTCACACAGGTGAACCCGAGATCGGGCGATTAATAGCCGTAACCGCCGTAGTAGGACTTGTAGCCGTAGCCGTGCGAGCGATAGCCGTAGGACTTGTAGCCGTAGCTGTAGCCGTAATAGGGCTTGTAGTACGACTTGTAGCCATAGCCGCCGTAGTAACCGGCAGAAGCGGCGGTCGGGGCCAGAGCGGCGGTGACGAGAGCGGCGCCGGCAGCGAGGCCGAGGATGGTCTTGCGGAACATGGGGTTTCTCCTGTGTGAGAGATGCGGTCATCGCATCCTGCACATCAGTCGCGCGGGGCCCCGGACCGGTTCAAAGCCGCGGCCTCGCTTTCGCACATACCGCGTCCGTGTGGTTTTTCAGCCACTTGCCGCGCCAAGGGGACCGCCGGAGCAGTTACGCCGCCAGTTTCCGCTTCGCCGCGTCGCGGTGCTCCGGCCGGATCGCGTCCGAGACCGCCTTCAACGCCGCTGCCAGCACGGCCGCGTCGTCGGCGAATCCGAACATCGGCAGGATGTCGGGCACCACGTCGATCGGCATCACGAAATAGGCCAGCGCGCCCAGCAGAATGAACCGGACCTGGTGCGGCGTGTTGCGGTCGAAGGCGCAGTAATAGGCCGCCAGCAGGTCTTCGGCGAAGGGCAGCTTGCCAGCCAGGCGCATCACTTTCGGCCAGAATCCAGCACGCACCGTCCGCTCGTCGGCGGCGGCCTTCAGGAAGTCGTCGACATTACGGGTGCGGGCCATGGCGCAGCCTCCCAGGAATGTTTCGGCAAGAATGTGGTGACGGGCGAACGCCTGAGCAAGCGGCTCGCCCCCAATCCCTCCGAGCGATTGGTTGGAGGACATCGTGCCTGCTCAGGCGAGTTCAAGACGCAGGTTGCGTCCCACTGCTGTTGCGGCCCGGTGCAGGGTCTCCAGCGTGACATTTCCATCGTCCGGATTCAGCACGCGGTCGAGTTGCGCACGGGTCGTTTTCATCCGTGCGGCGACCACAGTCTTTGTCAGTTTTTGCTTTGCCATCACCTGCTGAAGCTGCCACGCGAGCACGCGCTTGGCGGCGATGGCGGTCGCCGCATCGAGGTTTCCATCTTCTTCAAGAAAATCCTCGAGGGACGAACCCACATTGGGATGCTTCTTTCTGCTCATCATTCTTTCCTGTCTCATTGTCATTGCATGCAGCGTCTAGCGCTTGTTCTTTTTGAACTCCGCTTTGCGCTTGCGTGCATTTTCCAACTCGTTCTGAGGGGTCGCGCGGGTTTTCTTGATGAACCCGCAGACCACGATCAAAAGCTCACCGTCCTGAAAGAAAATCAGGCGAGCCTCCCGCTTTCCCGACAGGCTGCTCCGACTTTCAAACAGGCCGCCCTTCAGTGGCCGGCACAGCGGCATGCCCAAAGGAAATCCCAACTGGATCGTGCGCAAATCCGCACCCACGACCGCCCGGTCTTCACGGCTCAAACTCCGCAGCCAATCGAGGACCGGCTCATTGCCGGCATCCGTCCTGAAAAAGGCGACTGAAAACTTTCAAGGAAACTCTTTGGGCAGCTTCGAAATGTCTTCGTCAAAGTCCAACATGTATCATATATAATACGAATATCAAGTGGCCGTTGCCGCGTTACGCGTTGAACCGGTCCGCACGCGCGATCACGAAATCCAGGAAACTGCGCGCCCGCGCCGACATCCAGTGGGTTTCCGGATAGACCACATGCAGCGGCAGGGACGAGACCGTATAGTCCGGCAGCAGCGCCTTCATCTGCCCGCGGCGCAACGCTTCGCTGGCGCACCAGGCCGGCACGATGGCGATGCCGAGATGCTGCAGCACAGCCTCCCGCATCGCATCCGCATCGTCGACCATGACCGCGCCGGACACACTCACCACATGCCGGCCATCGTCGGACTCGAAGGTCCACTGGTTGGCCGGCGCCATCCGCGCATAGGCGATGCAGTGATGCTCCCGCAGATCGTCCGGATTGCGCGGCGTCCCGCGTTCGCGCAGATAAACGGGGGTCGCCACCAGATAGCGCCGCACCGTGCCGATCCTTCGCGCCATCAGCGAACTCGACTCGAGCTGGCCGATGCGCAGCGCCAGCTCCATCCCCTCCTCGACCAGATTGATGGTGCGCTCGTCGAAACGCAGGTCGAGCTTCACGTCAGGAAAATCGCGCGCATAATCGCGCACGACCGGCATCAGGTAATGCCGCCCGAAGGATGACGGCACGCTGATCCGCAGCGTACCCGAGGGCCGCGCCGGCGCTTCGCGAATGCTGGCGCGCGCCGCCTCGAAAGTGCCGAGCACCTGCCGCGCGAGGTCGTAGACGCGATGCGCCTCGCGGGTGGGCGTGAGCTTGCGGGTCGTGCGCATGAACAGCTGCGAGCCGAACTCCTCTTCAAGGAGCGCGATGCGCTTGCTGACAGCGGGCTGGCCCAGTCCCAGTTCCTTGGCGGCGGCGGAGAAGCTGCCGCCTTCCATCGCCCGCACGAAGGCCTTCAGGCAGTCGATCCGGTCCATCTAGTTAATTCCTATTCGGAATAAATCTTATTCTGTTCATTCCGTATACGGAAGCCCCGGCGCTGCCCTAAGCTTCGCCGCAACAAGCAAGAATTCTGAAAACCGGGAGGATCCCTTGAAGCGTTCGATCGGAATCGTCGGCGCCGGCATCGGCGGCCTGCATCTCGCGCTGTACCTGCAGAAGCACGGTGTGGACGCGACCATCATCACCGACCGCGCGGCGGAGGACTATCGCTCATCGCGCCTGCTCAACACCGTCGCGCATCATTCCGTGACGATCGCGCGCGAACACGAGCTGGGAATCCATCATTGGGACGATCCCGGGCTGTTCTATTACTACCACGACCACGTCTTCAATTTCCCGCAGCCGCTGCGCTTTCGCGGCGACTTCAAGAATCCGAGCCGCGCGGTCGATTACCGCATCTATCTGCCGACGCTGATGAACGACTTCGCGCGGCGCGGCGGCAGGATCGAAATCCGCAAGATCGAGGAAGACGACATTCCGGCGCTGGTGAATCGCTTCGATCTGCTGGTGGTGTCCACCGGCAAGGGCGCGCTGGGCGACCTGTTTTCCTATCGTCCCGAACATTCGCCCTATACGCAGCCGCAGCGCCGTTTGTGTGTCGGGCTCTACAAGGGCGTGCGCCAGCCCGACCCGATGAATGTCACGCTGTCGGTTTCGCCTGGCCATGGCGAGATGATCGTGATCCCGACCGTGACCTTCGACGGCATCGCCAACGCGCTCTTGATGGAGAATGTCCCCGGCGGCGACATGGAGGAGCTTGCCACGCTGAACTATGAGCAGGACCGCAAGCATTTCCTCAAGGTGCTGCTCGGCAAGCTCGAAAAGCACCATCCGACCACCTATGACCGGATCGACACCGCCACTTTCGATCTGGCGCAGCCGCAGGACATCCTGCAGGGCGGGGTCGTGCCCACCGTGCGCAACACCGTTGTGCAATTCGATGGCGGCAAATGCGCGATCGCGTTGGGCGACCTGCATTCCGTGGTCGATCCGATGATGGGCCAGGGCGCCAACATGGCCTCCTACGCCGCTTTCGTGCTGGGCGAGGAGATCGTCGCTGCCGACGCGCTCGACGCGCGCTTCTGCGAAAAGGTCGACATGAAGCGGCAGGATCGGGTGCTCGCGGCCTCACGCTGGACCAACATCATGCTGGCGCCGCCGTCGGAAGCGATGGGCGCACTGATTGGGACGATGAGCCAGAACAAGACGCTGTGCGACGAGTTCACCGAGAACTTCAATTATCCCGAGCGCCAGTGGGACCACATCGCGTCACCGGAGCGCATTCACGCGTGGCTCAATCGTGTATCATCGCCGCAGGCCGCGACCGCGGCCGCGTAACTGATCGATAGCTCTCAGAACCGCTCGTCCCCGCGCAGGCGGGGACCCAGAATCAAGAACTGGATGCCCGCCTTCGCGGGCATGAGCGGACTATGGACGGCCTTCAATCGGTCACGCTCAGAACACGCCGAGGAAACACACCATGCACTGCCTGACCGTCATCTATCCGCGTCCCGACGACGAAGCCCATTTCAAGAAATACTATAAAGAGACGCATATCCCGCTTGCCAAGCAACTGCCCGGGCTGAAATCCTGCCACTATGCCTATCCGGCCGCGATCGGACCGGCAGACAACGTGCCGTTCTGCATTTTCCAGGCCTGGTTCGACTCTCCCGATGCCATGGGTCAGGCGATGCAGTCCGATATGGGCAAGAAAGTCGGGGCCGACGTGCCGAACTATTCGCCAAAGGGCGCAACCATCTTCCATTTCGCGGCGGAATAACAAGCGAGGAACGACCACGTGCAGGAAACGTACAATCTGACCATCGGCGGAAAGTCCGTCCCCACCAAGGAACACTTCGAGGTCCGCAATCCGTCGACCGGCGAGGTCGTGGGCCTCGCGCCGAAAGCGACATCCGAACAGCTCGACCAGGCCGTCGATTCCGCGCAGACCGCGTTCGCGTCGTGGTCGAAAACCTCGCAGGACGAGCGCAAGAAACTCTGTCATGCGGTCGCGCAGAAGCTCGCCGATCATTCGGAAGAAATCGCGCGCCTGATCACCCTCGAACAGGGCAAGCCGCTGAACGGTCTCGGCTCGCGTTTCGAAATGGGCGGCGCCGGCGCCTGGGCGCATTACACCGCCGATCTCGATATCCCGGTGAAGGTGATCCAGGACAACAACGAGGGCCGCATCGAGCTGCATCGCCGGCCGATCGGCGTGGTCGGCTCGATCACGCCATGGAACTGGCCGGTGCTGATCGCGATCTGGCACATCATCCCGGCAATCCGCGCCGGCAATACGGTGGTCAACAAGCCCTCGCCCTACACGCCGCTGTCCACGCTGCGCATGATCGAGCTGATGAACGAGGTACTGCCCGCGGGCGTCGTCAACGGCATTGCCGGCGAGGACACCATCGGTGCTGCGATGTCGTCGCATGACGGCATCGGCAAGATCGTGTTCACCGGCTCTGCCTCGACCGGCAAGAAGGTGATGTCGAGCGCGGCGAATACGCTGAAGCGCCTCACCCTCGAACTCGGCGGCAACGATGCCGGCATCGTGCTGCCGGATGTCGATCCGAAGCAGATTGCGCCCGGGCTGTTCTGGGGCGGGTTCATCAACAACGGCCAGACCTGCGCCGCGCTGAAGCGGCTCTATGTGCATGACGATGTCTATGACGAGGTCTGCGCGGCGCTGCTCGACTTCGCGAAGACGATTCCGATGGGCGACGGCCTGAAGGACGATTCTCAGCTCGGCCCGGTGCAGAACCGCATGCAATACGACAAGGTCGCGCGCCTGGTCGAAGCTGCGAAAAATGCCGGCGGCAAGGTGCTGATGGGCGGCGAGCCGGAAAAGGGCAGCCTGTTCTATCCGGTCACGCTGATCGGCGGCCTCGACAACGGCAATCCGCTGGTCGACGAGGAGCAGTTCGGACCGGCGCTGCCGATCATCCGCTATTCCGACGTGGATGACGCGATCGCGCGCGCCAACGACAATCCGAACGGCCTCGGCGGCTCGGTATGGTCGAAGAATATCGAGAAGGCGAAGGAATACGGCGCGCAGCTTCAGTGCGGCACGGTCTGGATCAACAAGCACGGCGCGATCCAGCCGAACGCACCGTTCGGTGGCGTCAAAGGCTCCGGTATCGGTGTCGAATTCGGCGAGGAAGGCCTGTTCGAGAACACCAACGTGCAGGTGATGTATAGCTGAGCTGACTGCGAGCGCGGAACGCCTCCGCGCTCCGCTCTTTGCTCGCCCCGCACTTTCTTCCTTCACCCTCCCCCTTGTGGGGAGGGTCGATCGACTGAGCAATAGCGAAGGAGATCGGGGTGGGGTGATCGCGACTCCAAACTGCTACCCCCACCCCGCACGCTTTCGCTCGCGACCCTCCCCACAAGGGGGAGGGTAAACTGAGTTCGCGGCGCAATCAACGCGCCACG
>NZ_JBFWPA010000226.1:0-6212 GCF_050250235.1 Pseudorhodoplanes sp. | reverse complement strand
CCATGCTCGAAGAGCGTTCGAAGGCGATGCCTGATCTTTTCAAGACGCGCCACCCTGATGCGTCGACGCGAATGACACGCCCTTTTTCGTCGGCGAGATCAATATAGAACACATCATCGTTCTTCTTTGCCACGCGCCGCCAGACCTGCCGCTTTGGGCCGGAGGTCGCCAGCCCCTGTAGTGTACGCAGTTGCAAATCGAGATCGCCAGTTCTCGCGGCCGCACCATGTGTCTTAACATGCAATCCATCGAGCCAGGCCCGTGCCCTATCAGACTTGAGATTGACGACGACGCGCGGCTGGGGTTCGTGAACATCGATGTATGGTTCGCCATCCTGCGTATGGAACAACCTGCATTCCGTAATGCGGAGCGTTCGCAAGAGTTCTGGAACATCGGAAGCGGCTGCGATCTTCTTGCAATGCTTCTGATTTTTTCGCTTCTGCATGGAATAATCCCGCTAGTGCCTCCGGCGGCAGTGAACTTGGTGAAGTTCATCAGCGCTTATTGTTCAATTAGCACCCAGTCGTCACGGCGAGCTGTTTAACGCAGTTCCTCCAAGTTCCTCCAATCTCACGATGCCACTTGCGCAACAACGGTCATAACTCGGCAATTGATGCTCTCTAGACGCACCGTTGATCCAACATACCCTCGCCGAAGCGTGCTAGTTTTCATTCACCGAACGACACGGCTTCTCTACCAATGGCCCGGATTCTCCCCCTCGCTTCGTCACCAACTTCACCTCGGCGCGTGACGGATAGGCGATACCGCGAGTCAGCCCTTTGTTGCAGGTAATATGGAAGACCGGTCGCCCATTCTTCGAGTGGTTGATGCCGACTCCGATCAGAATCAAACGTCGCTTGAATCCGAGCTCGTTCATCAGCATCGAAACCTCGACATCATTGTCGACATTGAGATTGTGCTTACTCGTGTTCTGCCGGTTGCAAACGGAGCCGTTGCTATCGCGCTGTTGTGGCAGCGTATCGCGCATATCGAACTTGGGCTTGAAGCCGTAGGCGATCGCATTCAATTGGCCGTCGAATATTTGCACTTGATGACATCGCAGCCGCGAGCATGCATCCCAGGGTTTTTGATCCTTTAAGAGAAACCTCGGCCTCGGCTGCACCATCAGTACAAGGCGCAGCCTTGTGCAATAAAGCTGCGCCAAGCGGGTCGCCAGTCTCAGAAGGTGTGAGGAGGCATGGTGCTGAACAGTGACAAGACAGAGGGCAATAGAGGCGCCTAATTGAAGTCACGGGCAATCCGAGCCAAACGGACCGTGTACGCTGACCTCGCCGTGGGTTTCTCCCATATGGGGAAAGGCGGAACTAGAATGGCGTTTTCTACGTAGATTTCCTGAGAAACGATTGGAATTTGTCGAGGAATTCGCTCTTCGTTTCGACGAGTATTGCGTGCACCTTCCGGTTAAGGTTCGAATCTCGGTCGCGGACGGACCATGGATATTCAATCGCTTCGAAATACTCAGAGACGAAACGCGTGAATGGTGTGCTCCGCGTGTCCGCTTGAGCGTCGAATTCTTCAACGGAGAGTTCGGAGTCCAACGCTCCTTCATCCGCTGGTGATGAATACCAGGCGGTCGGTCGCGACTTTCCGCTGGCGACCCAGATGTAAGCGAGCGCGACGATGGTCCACTCGACAAAAATATCCCGATATGGCCCGCGTTCCCCAAGCCCAAAGTGATATCGAACCATCTTCGCTAGTTCTTTTCTAGGCGATTATCGGCTTGACAAACCCATCGGAACAGCCTAATTTCTCTCTCAGGAACGAGAGGGAATTGTGTCATGTCGGTTTTGACGGCACCCTATTTTCACGACGAAGCCGCTGCTTTCGAGAAGTTGGAAGCCGTTCTTTGGCCGAATGGTCCGGTGTGCCCCCACTGCGGCAACACCGACAAGATCTATGTCCTGAAGGGCGTCCGCTCCAAGCCGAGCAAGAAGAACCCGGAAGGCATTGAGCGCCACGGCCTCAAGAAGTGCGGCGCCTGCCGCAAGCAGTTCACTGTGCGTGTGGGCACGGTGTTTGAGTCCAGCCACATCCCGCTACATCTCTGGTTCCAGGCTGTGCACTTGCTCTGCGCGAGCAAGAAGGGCATCAGCAGCCACCAGCTCCACCGCGTTCTAGAGATCACCTACGAGGCGGCTTGGTTCATGAGCCACCGCATCCGTGAGGCGATGCGTTCCGGTTCACTGGCCCCGATAGGCGGTGCTGGCAGTAGCGGCGTGGTTGAGGCTGACGAAACCTTCATTGGCCGCAAGAAGAGCGTTCCAGTTCGTCGGGGCGGCGCTCACAAGAACGTCGTACTTGGTCTTGTCGAGCGTAGAGGCGGGGTCCGCACGGTCCACATCGACAACACAAAGGCCAGCACGATCCTGCCGATCGTCAACGAGAACATCGCTAAGGAAGCACACGTCATGACCGATGACGGCGCGACTTACTACAAGAAGCTTGGTGACTTCGCAGGGCACGATGCCGTGAACCATTCCGCCGAAGAGTACGTGCGGCATGAGGACGGCAAGCCCGTTATCAGCACGAACACGATCGAAGGCTATTTCAGCATCTTCAAGCGGGGCATGAAGGGCGTGTACCAGCATTGCTCCGAGAAGCACTTGCACCGCTATCTGGCGGAGTTCGATTTTAGGCACAACGCGAGGTCTGCGCTTGGGGTCGAGGACGTAGAACGCACAGAACGCGCGTTACTTGGAATTGTGGGCAAGCGGCTACTGTACGTGGACTCGTCAACAAGGTAGAATCATCCAAACAGAGGTGGTCTACATTGGCTGTCAAGAGAGACATCAAATCCGATCTCACGCTTGAGATTGCAGGAAAAAACGTCACTCCGGATAAGTTCCTTCGGAGTGTTCGATCCTTCTTTGCCATCGTGACTGAGGTAACGGCGAAGGTTGCAGGGAAGAGGACTGCCGTTCAGTGGAACGTAGCGGTGCGCGAAGGAAGCAATCTGGTAGGTCTCGACCCGTTGCCAGGCTACAATGCCACCATCGTCGGGAAAATCATGGATGCGGTCTCCTCTGGCGTATCCCAGATCGAGGATCGCGCGGCACAGCCGCCGTTTTTTACCGAACGAGCAATCAAGAGTTTGCGAGACCTTGCTGACGTCGTCGGAACCACCGCTGAAGATGACACCAAAGTGCGTGTGTGGGTTAAGAGGGAGCCAGTGGCCGTATCCCACAAAGCGGTTGCTCACGTTGCTCAACTACTTGCTAGCGAACACGAAGATTATGGTTCTGTAGAAGGTAGGTTGCAGACTGTCACGGAGCGCGGTGGCTTTCATTTCGTTATCTACCAGTTGCTATGGGACGACTCCGTGCGCTGCTATGTTCCGGATCACCTCTCTCAAAAGGCGCTCGGCTCCTTTGGACAGCGGGTCGAGGTGTATGGTCGTATCAAGTATCGAAAAGACGGCCGAGCACAGAGTATTGAGGCTGACGATATAGTGCCGTTCCCGCCCAAAGAAATCATTCCAAGCTTCCGCGATGTTCGGGGCATTTTACGTAAAGCGTCATAGCAATGGATCGCCGCTATTGGGACTCCGACTGCTTTCTCGGCTACCTCATGGCAGAGCAGGATAAGGTCGCGGATTGCGAACAGGTGTTGCAGGCCGCTGAGGATGGAAAAGTCATCATAGTGACCTCAGCATTGACGATAGCAGAAGTCCTGGCTCTCCGAGGGAGAGACCCAATCCCGACCGCGAATCGAGAGAAGGTTGAGCAGTTTTTCCGGAATGAGTACATTGCAGTTCACAACATCACCCGTCGCATTTCCGAAACAGCTCGTTCGTTTGTCTGGGACTACCGTGTGAAACCGAAAGACGCGCTGCATGTCGCCACGGCGATAGATGCAGGCTTGAGCTTGATGAACTCGTTCGACAAGCCACTGTCCAAGAAATCGGGGAAGATCGGTACGCCGCCGCTTGTGATAGTTAAGCCAGCATGGGTCGAACCCAAACTGCCTATGGATCTTCCGCATGACAAGTCGAAAAAGTAATAAGTCTGACCGCTTCATCGAAGCGGCGAAAGCGAATGAGGCCGATTCCTCCGAGGATGAATTTGATCGTGTCCTTAAACGGATCGCAAAAGCACCGCCACCTGCAACGGTTCAAGATCGCAAGACGACAAAGGCAAGGAAGCCCGCCAAGTAGCAGGCTTTTCTATCTGGCGATGGGTTTGTCAAGCCGATAATCGCCCTTTTCTATCTTCGAGCTTCGAGGAGACTGCTATGAGCGATTCTCTCAGAAAGTTGGCGTCTTTGTTCGACGCCAGACACGCCCACTTAAGGTGCTCATAATTTATTGAAAGGTCATTTGCGATCTCATTGAGCCTAGCGATCGAATCTTCCAATCTTTTAATCTGCGCGTTTGTGCGGAGCTGAAACAAGGTCAGCAAATTGTCACAAAACGCCTGTTCTGTATCTGGCGTTTGCAGAAGCTGGTTTCGCAGATGCTTCGGAATCCCATGCCGCTCTGCAAACGCTTTGACAGCTGTCGTCTGGTCTGCGGTCAATTGCGACATGTTTCCCTCAAAAATGCATTTAAAATCGCATAGCATCGCAGCCGGTGCGTTACGACTACGAGTACAAGCGCAGCGGGGTGGCCAACCTGTCCCTGCCGCATCGGCTCGGGCGAGCGTGTCTCGGCGATGAGCTGCTTGCTCGTCTCGTCGAGACAGACCAGCGGGCGCGCCGGATCGTGCGGCCGCGTGTAGACGTCGAGCACGTCCTCCATCGCGGCAACAAAGGCCGCGTTGGCTTTCGGTGGGATCACCCAATAGTCGGTCAGGTGCGGTTTGATGGCGTTTTTTGAGCGCGCAGCCGACCGTATTCAAGTGTGCCGCCGGCACTATTCCGGGCTCCACCACGTGTTCCGGGTCTTCAACCCGAGGCGGCGAATACGGACGCCGATCAGATCGAAATCGCCTTCAACGGGAGAGCCGTCCATAGAGATAGTACATCACCTGGCTCACATCGGGAATCTGGTGCCCTGAGCAATGAGCACGTCCGCCTGCTTAAGTTTCGCGACGATCTCCATCCTTACCTCAAGTCGAACTACCTCGATGGGGATCGACCACCGCGGTTAGAACGGCCCCCCAGATGAAGCTTTCACTCGATGATCAAGTGGTGCACATTATCGTTGTGTCAAATGACTGATACCATGTTCCCGCTCGGAGGACTCCATGCACAAGATCAGGATACCCGAAGCCGCAATTGATCGCGTCTTGGCTCGTCGCGACAGTCTTTCGGTCTTCAGCGAGATCGATCCAGCCCGTACGGCACATATTGTCGTTGACCTCCAAAACGGCTTCATGGCCGAAGGTCAGCCAGCAGAGATCCCATTGGCGCGAGAGATCGTGCCCAACGTCAATCGTATAAGTCGCGCCTTGCGAGAGGCAGGCGGACAAGTGGTGTTTATCCAGAACACGATCGACGCAGCGGCGAAGGAAACTTGGTCCAACTGGTTCGGGGCAATGTCCGGCCCTCGGCGAATTGCACGCATGGACGAGGCCTTCAAGGAGGGGAGTTTTGGTCATTCACTGTATCCGACGCTTGAGGTTTTGCCGGAAGATCTCCGGGTCAAGAAGTCCCGTTACAGCGCGTTTGTTCAGGGAGCGTCGGAACTGCACTCGATTTTGCAGGAACGTGGCATAGATACGGTTCTAATTACCGGGACCGCCACAAATGTCTGCTGTGAGTCGACCGCCCGCGATGCGATGATGATGAACTATAAGGTGATATTCGTGTCCGACGCTACGGCCACCTGGAATGACGAAGAGCACAATGCCACGCTCGGCATCATGCTGGCGCAGTTCGCGGACGTCCGCACGACCGAAGAAGTCGTCGGTTTATTGTCCGTCGCCAAACGTGAGGCTGCTGAGTAGCTCTGATCAAGGTGCAATCACCTGCGAGGGAAAGCAATTTCCGATCAGTGCGAGGCGCCATAGCATTTGCTGCAACGATACGCGTTTGGCAGCAACAGTGAACTTCGGCCCGCTCTCGCTATGGCGCCGATTGTTTTGACTTGGCAGGTGTATCCGATCTTGCGACCGGCACGTTCATTGATCGCGTTTCCACGGGATCAGAAATCGTTCCACCAAACTGATTGCATAGTACATCAGCCCGGCGATTACTGTCAGGATCACCAGACTCGTCATCACGAGCGACATGCTGAAAATGTTCTGACCGTA
>NZ_JBFWPA010000225.1:0-6231 GCF_050250235.1 Pseudorhodoplanes sp. | reverse complement strand
GACGGACGCCGCGACCGGCGAGCATGGCGATCTGCTCGACGTGATCCGCGAAAGCTGCGGCCTCGCGGATTTCCATGGGGTCGTCGAAGAGGCCCGACGTTTTCTCAGTCTGCCTGGCCTCAATGTCGCATCTGAGCCGGCGCGGCAGGCAACTGCGGCACCGGTTGGCTCACCCGAATCCGCACGACGGCTGTTCGCCATATCAAAACCGATTCCGGGCACAATCGTAGAAGCGTATTTGCGCAGTCGCGGCATTACGGCTTTGCACGGAACCGGAAGCCTGCGTTTCCACCCCCGCTGCTACTACCGGCCTAACCGCTACGCGCCGACCGAGACTTGGCCCGCGATGATCGCGGCCGTCACCAACCTCAGCGGCCGTATCACCGGCACACATCGAACCTGGCTTGATCCGGCCGGATTCGATCCCGTCACGCTCGGCAAGGCGCCGATAGAAACACCGCGGCGTGCGATGGGCCACCTCCTCGGCAACGCGGCGCGCTTTGGCATCCCGCACGATGTTGCCGCCGCCGGCGAAGGCATCGAGACCATGCTCTCGCTTCGCTGCGTCATGCCGGACATGCCAATGATGGCGGCGCTCTCGGCCGCGCATCTCGCCGCCATCCTGTTTCCGCCCACGCTGCGCCGGCTCTACGTCGTTCGCGACAATGATCCGGCCGGCGACGGAGCGATGGCGCAGTTGCTCGACCGAGCGCACGCGGCTCGGATCGAGGCGATCGCATTGTCGCCCCAGGACGACGACCTCAATGCTGATCTGCGCAATTTGGGCATCGAGATGCTGCAGGCGGCGCTCAGGGTGCAGCTGGTTCCGGAGGACGTTGCGCGGTTCATGCGCGTATGACGGCCTCGCCAGACGGAAACTGTCCTGCGTCGCCGGTCATACATTTAGAAGCGTCGGCATTTCGGCGCTATCCTCTAAGCCCGAACCTCTGACTGCGGAGGGCAGCAAACACGTCACTCGACAGACGCAGGACGTCGGTCTCATCCCATGTCAGCAAGACGGCGCGTCGTAAGCCCGCAACCCGATCTATCGGAAAGAGGCAAACAGCTGACGCTTCTTTGTAGCCCGCGCCTGATTGTAAGAATCTCTGATCTTGAAAGAAACCATACGACATCAGTCATATCCGCGCGTTTCCACACGCGCAAAAACGCTGGCTTCAACCCCTAGACATTCGGCGCACCATCCAGACCATGCCAGCCTTCGTCAGCAATCGCATCCGCGCCAAAATAAAGGGTTGGGCGACCACCGGCTGAAACTGAGATCAGCGCGCGACATCTCTAATTTCTGAATCGGATTGCGTGGGTCGCTTCGACAGCACCGTATAGATTTGCCTCAACAACTGTTGATTCTGGTCGTTTCGCGGCTCTGCCAGAGGATTGTTCCGCTGGCGATCGATCAGGCGGACCGATCTTGTACCGCTATTTTTTCTCAGCGTTACGCAAAGCTACGCCGCCTGCGATTTCCATGTTGCCTCGACGAACAAGCGTCTCTTAGATCGCCGCGGTTCGCATCGAGGCATCTCATGAAACCCAGAATCTGCGTCTACATTTCAGAAGAAGCTGCCGCGCGGCTCTTGGCAGAAGCGCGGCGTCGGGGCGTCTCAAAGTCTTTCCTTGTTCGCGCTGCGCTCGACCAGCTCCTGGGTGGTCCTGACTGTGAAGCGATAGACCACAGCGCCATGATGCGCCGGCTCAACTGGATGAGTCGCCAGCTTGAACATCTCGATCGAGATCTGCGCGTCGTCAATGAAACCGTCGCGCTGCATGCAAGATACCACCTTACGGTAACGCCACCCCTATCACCTCCGATAAGACAAGCCGCCTGCAAGCTCGGAGCCGCGCGCTTCGACGAGTTTGCGGCGCAGGTCGGCAGGCGGGTTCATCTTGGGATGCCGCTCATGCGCGAGACGATGGAACGTGTGAGCGAAACCAGTCCGCACTCTTTTAACGCCCAGCAAAGCGGCGTTGAGCCCGATCTGCACGCCGCTCACGATGTTATCGATGATAATGTCTTTGCCATGACGCCAAGCCGGCCCGCTGCCGTCGGGGAGGACGGCAGCGATGGCAGCTTTCCAGCGGCAAACGGGAATTCAGGATCCTGGGTCGGACACGGGTCACCAGAGCGCACCTCATGATGCGATCGTCAGGCGCTCTTTTGTGCCGGCTTGCCGAGTAAAGGCATCGCGGTCGATTGAGGCTCTTGCGCAGAAATGGCGTCTGATTGCCTTCGTCTTTCTACCGTTCGCGGTCGGATTCTATCTCTCGTATCTGTTTCGGAACATAAATGCCGTGATTGCCGGTCCCTTGACGACGGAGCTTGGACTGGACGCAGGTCAGTTCGGGTTGCTTACATCCGTCTATTTTCTGACCTTTGCCGCCGCGCAGCTCCCTGTCGGCATACTCCTGGATCGCTACGGCCCGAGACGTGTTCAATGCAGCCTCTTTGTTGTCGCGGCATGCGGTGCCGCGTTGTTCGCGCTGTCAGAGAGTTTTCTCCCGCTCGTTTTCTCTCGTGCGCTCATCGGTCTTGGCGTTGCGGCGGCTCTCGCGGCGGGTCTGAAAGCCATCGTCTTATGGTTCCCAAAGGAACGCCTGCCGCTCGCCAATGGCTGGATGATCATGCTGGGTGCGCTCGGCGCGGTCACCGCAACGACACCGGTCGAGGCGCTGCTCGCCTGGATCGGCTGGAGAGAGCTCTTCCTTTTTCTGGCAGCGGTAACAGCCGCATGCGCGCTCACCGTCTACCTGGTCGTTCCCGATGTTCCGTCAACAGAGCGGACGGTGGACAAAGAGACGGCTCCGGGATTGCGCACTGTTTTCACTGACCGCCGGTTCTGGCGGCTGGCGCCGCTTTCGGCGACATCTATCGGCACGGCCTGGGCGCTGCAGGGCTTGTGGGCAGCCGCCTGGCTCACCGACGTGGGGCGCTTCGACCGTGTTGCGCTCGTGCGACACCTACTCGTCATGGCCGTCGCGCTCTGCCTGGGCGCGCTTCTGATCGGCTGGACGGCTGACCGGTTCCGAAGTCGGGGGATAAGTCTGAGGATGATTTTCGGATGTCTTGCGGCATTGTTCATCGCGGCTCAGCTCGCACTGATTTTCCGCTGCTTCTCCTCGTCTTACGTCCTGTGGGCCATCGTCGCAGCGGTCGGCTCTGGCACCGTGCTAACCTCCGCAATCCTGGCCGAGTATTTTCCGAAGGAACTCACCGGTCGGGCCAATGCGGCGCTGAATGTATTCCACATGGGTGGAGCCTTCGCGCTGCAATGCCTGACAGGCTTTGTGATTCAGGCCTGGGCGAAGGATCACGGGCATTACCCAGAAGTCGCCTATCAGGCCGCCTTCGCCATCAATCTGCTGCTTCAGATCATAGCCCTTCTCTGGTTTTCGCTGCCGCGGCTGCAATCTCTGGCGTCGGCCATCACGACGAAGCGCTATTTGGTCAGCACCACGGCTGCATCGGTCCTCGGCTTTGCGATGAAGAAGCGCGCCACACGCGATCGTGCGCCGCATCCGCAAACCCCGTTCATGCGCTGCCTCACATGCGGATCGATGCGTCCTTTGGGGGATCGATTGATGCCAATGGTCGCGCGCCCAGCCATCTAACCAGGAGGAAGCCATGTACAAGCATGCTTTGACCGCAACGGCTCTGTTGCTGGCCTGCAGCGCGGCGATTGCGCAGCAGGTCACGCCGCAAGGCGTGAAAACGGTATCGCCGGCAGGCGCCATCAAGCCGACAGGGACCTGGAATCTCGCAACGCGCGCCGGCGATTTCCTGTTCGTTGCCGGCATGCGCGGCATCGACCCGCAAACCAACACCCTTGTCGAAGGCGACGAGGCGCGGGTTCGCCAGGCGTTTCTCAATATGCGACTGATCGCTCAGTCCGAGGGCGCGACCCTCAACGACACGGTGCGTTTGGTCGTCTTTGTGACCGACATGTTTCGGTTCCGTCCGATCGTCAATAAGGTGCAGGCCGAACTATGGGGCGCGGCGCCTTACCCGCCTCGCACGATCGTCGAGGTGCAGAGGCTCAATCAGGACGACATCGTCGAGATCGAAGGCACATTCTACGCCCCGAAGGCCGGCAAATAGCGCTTGCCGCCGACCAGGAAGGCGCGCGGGCTCGATTATTGCGAGGCAGGGGCTCTACCTCTTCGCAAACTCGAAGCGATGGCCGATCCGAGAACCGACGCTGCTGGGCCGGTAAGGATGGTCCTGAGCTCCGCTCGATGCTGTTGCGGTCGTACTCCTCCGGGAGGTGATCCCGCGTGTTATTCGTCTTCGAGGGTCGGCCTGGAGATCCCTCCGTCGAGGAGGCCGCGCCCGCGGCCTTCTGGAGAGGCGACCTTGCGGCAAGCGGTCCGGCTTCCGCAATGGCTGCGGCCGGCTATTTTCCGCCGCGCGCCGCCAAATGGCGCTCTCATTATACACAGGAGGACGGCGCGCTTTGCATCGCGAGGCAAAATAGCCGGCCTCCGCCATCCTCCGCTTCGCTCCGGCCGCTGCGCTTCGCTCCGCGGTGCAGGACCGGTCCGCCCGCCGCTTTCGTCGCCGTGAAGGCCGCGATGGGCGCGGCCGATCCGACGGGAGGAGCATCCCATGACAACCGACCCCGACAACACCGGCTACGAGCCGCACGCCGGATCCACCACCGACCACGTCCTCACCGAGCTGCAGTTGCACGGCTATCGTCCGTTTCAGGACGAACCCGACCCCCGGCCATTGCCCGACACGCGCTATGTCGCCGGCGCCGTCGCCGACATCTTCGATGCGCTCGTCGCGACCCTGACCGATACCCGCCTCGAACCGGACCTCGACGACCTCTTGTGGTCGACCGTCAATCTCTTCCACCGCGCCAACGGCCGGATCGAGCGCCAGCTCGACGGCAACGAGCAGGCGCAACGTCGATGCCAGCGCGAGCAGGACGGCTCCGAGATCCGCTCCGTCGAGCTGGAGCGCCTCACGGCCGAGGGCATCACGCTGATCGAGCGGCGCGCCATCATGGAGTTCTTTCGCGACCAGGCGGCCGAGCATTTCGCGCGCCAGACCGGCTCGCACTGGCATCCGCGCAATGGCTCGATCGTCAATCATCGCACACTGACCGCGGCGGTCATCGACAGCCGCGACTTCATCGCGGCCAAGCGCCGGGCCGAGACCGAAGTCATGTTGCCGGCAGGTCCGAAGGTCGCCTTCACCGGCGGCCTCGACTTCAACGATCACCGCCTGATCTGGGATCGTCTCGATCAGGTCCGCGCCAAGCATCCGGACATGGTGCTTCTGCACGGCGGATCGCCCAAGGGCGCCGAGCGCATTGCCGCCCGCTGGGCCGATCACCGCAAGGTTCCGCAGATCGCTTTCCGTCCCGATTGGGCCAGGCACGCCAAAGCCGCGCCGTTCAAGCGCAATGACGCGATGCTCGAGGCACTGCCGATCGGCGTCTTGGTTGCGCCGGGCTCCGGCATTCAAGCGAACGTCTCCGACAAAGCGCGCCGCCTCGGTATCCCGGTCTGGAAGCTCGGTCACGGTGGCGCATGAGCGCCGCCGTCCTCATCGCTCGTGGCGAACAAACAGCGACGGACGCGATCCGTCGCTGTTGCCGCTGCGCAATTCCCGCTATTCTCACGCTCGCGCCGTGGAGGTGGTGGAAGGCGCAACCCATGCAATCATTGTCACGGGAGTATCCACCATGCTTGCACTCGGCATCGTTCTCAACATCGTCGGCCTCGGCTTTTTCTGCTGGGTCCTGTTCACGCTCGCGGTCTACGCGTTGCCGCTCTTCGTCTTATGTGGCCGGCCACATAAGACGAATTATGTGGCGAGCCGGGATATGTGGCGCACGGGCAGATCGATGCCGTTTTCAAGCAAGGCCCGCGAGAAGTGCGCCACATATTGCTTCGCCTATAGAGATCGTAAGAAAGTCATCAAATCTGGCCGGCGGGACCAGCCTCCAGATGAGCGTCGCGTGTTTCCTCTCGCCAGCGTCGCCAGTGCCCGCTTTTTCGTCGCGAGGTCAGTCTCGGCATAGATGTTTGTGGTATCGAGCGACACATGTCCGAGCCAGGCGCGGATCGTGTTTATGTCGACGCCCGCCTGGAGAAGATGGCTGGCGGTCGTATGACGAATGACATGGGGACTGATCCGCTTGCCTTGTAGGGATGGCATCGAGGTCCGCAACTTCGCGATGTAGCGTTCAACGAGCGTATGAATGCCAT
>NZ_JBFWPA010000224.1:0-6266 GCF_050250235.1 Pseudorhodoplanes sp. | reverse complement strand
CGGCCGTAGCTCTTCAGCGAGCGCTTCAATTTTGTCCGCAAACATCAGGTTCGCGACCGTTGGAACGATTACGCCAACCAACGGTGTGCGCGACAAGCCGAAATTGCGTGCGAGCAGGTTGGGAATATAGCCCAGTTCCTGCACCGCCTTAGTCACGCGTTCCCGCGTCTCCGGCGAGACATTGCCCGAATTCGCAAGCACGCGTGACACGGTAATGGTCGACACGCCGGCCCGGCGCGCGACCTCCCGCATCCCTACGGGATTTTCGCTCCCTTGCCGCTTCACTTGACGCCGCTCCTGCCTGCTGCAATGTTACCGGTAACATTGCCTGATAGCAGCGTTCCGCAGACCCGGACCGCTGGCAAAGACCCCCCAAAGGGCGTTCGGGCGCGGGTACCATTCAATGGGAGGAAAAACATGAAACGACGCCAGTTCCTGAAAACCGCCGCCGGCGGTGCAATCGGTGCAGTTGCCGCACCTTATATTTCGCTCGCGCAAGCGCAAACTAAGACGATCAGGGTGAGCCGCCTTCCTTGGGGCGCGATCAATTCCTGCACGACCGCCCTCATGATCAAGGACAAGATGATCGAAGCTGCCGCCGGTGAAATCGGCTTCAAGGCATCGGTCGAATGGCGGGATTACCCCGCAGCACAGCCTTCGGTCGAGGGCATGCGCGCAGACGCCCTTGATATCGGCCTTTGGGGAAACACCCCAGTCATCCGTAGCGTAGCCCTGAACATGCCGATCAGCATGTTGCTCTTGGGAGAGGGTCGCCTGAACTTCCAGATTTGCGTCCGCCCCAACTCGCCGATCAAGAACCTGAATGACCTGAAGGGAAAGCGCGTTGGCACCTTGCTAGGTGCGGATCCGCACTTCTTCCTCTCCACGGTGCTCGGCGCCTATTTCGGCGATCCGAACCCTGCGGCGCACAACATCCAAATGGTCCAGGTGCCGAGCTTTGCGCAAGCCGCAACCATGCCGGAAGGCATCGATGCCGTCAGCATCATCACGCCGGCTTACCTGAAGGGTGTTGCGGACAAACGCCTTGTTAAGCTTGTCGACAACTACGGCAAGACCGGTGCGGCCTATGACGGCCCCGAAGGAAAAGGCGCTGACATTCAACTTCCGCAGTTCAAGAAGTCCGCGTTCTTCCCGGAGAGCTTTTATCTTCATCGCACGATCTGGATGACACGCAACAAATTCGCGCAGCAAGAACCGCAATCGGTCGAGGCTTTCGTTGTCGCGCACGAACGCGCAGTAAAGAAGGTTGCTGCGATGAAGCCGGAAGCGGCTGCTGCACTCGCTAATGACTTCTGGAAAGTAGATCCGAAGGAAGGCGCGGTGATCGTGCAGGATGATCTGCTCTATCGGCGCTCGTGGGGCTGGCTCACCGAAGGCGACCTAAGCGGCCTGACCGTCAATAGCAAAACAATGGTTGACGCGAAAATCCTCCAGTCGCCCATTGATATGGAGATCATTAAAAAGAACGTCTCGCCCGTGCAGAAGATTGCAAAATCTGCCTATGATCGGCTGAAGCATCCGGCGGCAGCGGAATTCACCCGCCCGGATCAGGACATCCGCGGCAAGCCTTTCTGGGAACTCTAAGCAATTGACCGATGCGCGCTCTTCTAGCCGCACTTGCTCTTCTCGTGCTGTGGACGGCCGCATCGGCCATTCTCGGCCCAGTTCTGCTACCGTCACCTTTGGCGGTGGCAGAACGCGCGGTTGACCTCATACGAAGCGGCGAACTGCTCGACCACTCGCTGACTTCTCTCCGTCGTATGGCGATTGGATTTGGAACCGCGCTGCTATTCGGAATCCCACTCGGGATCCTAATGGGACGTTCGCGAGTGATTTCCGATTTGCTGCTGGTGCCAATCGAACTTCTTCGCCCTATCAGCGGCATTGCCTGGATTCCGGTAGGGCTTTTCCTGTTCGGTGTCGGCGAAAAGCTGCCGATTTTCATTATCGCCTATGCCGCGTTCTTCCCGATCCTGTTGAACACGGTCGAAGGCGTCGAAGCCGCGGGACAAAGGCTTGTTGTCGCCGGCCGGGTGCTCGGCGCCTCCGGCATCAAACTCTACACGCGCGTCGTTATTCCCGCCGCAATGCCAAAAATTCTGAATGGCGTCCGAGTCGGCCTCGGCATCGCATGGATGGCAATCGTCGCGGCGGAGTTCATCGGCGCTCCATCCGGCCTCGGCTACATGATCGAATGGTACAGGACGATGCTCAGCACCGAGAGCGTCATCGCCGCGCTCATCACGATCGGATTGATCGGCGCCGCAATGGACTTGTCCGCACGTCTGCTCGCCCGAAAGTTCGCGGCCCATGAGTAGATCGTTGACAACTCTTGGGAAGCGCTCGGCGTTGATCGTGCTCACCCCGCTACTTTTGCTCGCGCTATGGGCGCTAAGCGCGGCAGCCTACAAATCCATTCCTTCACCTCACGACGTGTTCTTCGCCATCGCACAATCCTTGACGAAGCGATCGTCGCTGATCGGCATTGGCTACAGCCTGTGGCGGGTCGCCATCGCAATGCTCATTGCCATCGCGCTTGCCATTCCACTGGCGGCCATGGCCGTTCATCGCGGTATCCCGTCGGGGGTCTTGCTGCGCCTGGTAAACAGTTTCCGGCCGATTGCGCCGATGGCATGGATTCCGATCGCCATTCTCTGGCTTGGTTCCGGTGATGGCGCTGCGATTTACATCGTCACTTACGCGGCTTTCTTTCCGGTTTTCGCAAATCTCGTCGATGGAATCCGCACCGTCGATCAGCGTCTCGTCAATGCCGCAACGGTGCTGGGAGCCGGCCCCTTCGCAAGGATATGCCGTGTCGTTATCCCGGCAGTCATGCCCTATTTCCTCACCGGCGTGAGAATTGGCCTTGCCAGCGGCTGGGGCGCGATCATTGCCGCAGAGCTTGCGATCGGCGCACGTGGCGATGCCTACGCCTCCGCCGGCATCGGCCAGATGATGTACATCGCGATCGCTTACGACCTAAACCTGAACACCATCATTTCCTTGATGCTTACCGTCGGCATCATTGCGCTGGTGTTCGATCTCTTCATCCGCGCAATGCGCGACCGCATCGTATTTTGGTATCAGGGCCAATAGCTATGGCAGCGAACTCTATTCTGGAATTCAGTCAGGTAGTCCAGCGCTTTGATGTCGGCAATTCCGATGACGCGACTGCGGCCCTCGGACCTATCGATCTGTCGATACAACGCAATGAAATCGTTGCATTGGTCGGACCGTCCGGATGCGGAAAATCAACACTGCTCTCGATCGCCGCTGGATTGCGCCGCCCGACCTCGGGAACGGCTCTTTATAACGGCGCCGAAATCAAACGGCCCGACCCGAAGCGCGGTCTCCTGTTTCAAGACTACGCGCTGTTCCCCTGGCTCACGGTCGCCGAGAATATTTCATTCGGGCCCGATGTGCGCGGCGCAGCGCGTGCAAACACACGAGAGAAAACACAACAGCTGGTCAAGCTCGTGAACCTCGACGGCTCCGAGAGCAAGTATCCGCATGAATTATCCGGGGGCATGCGGCAACGTTGCGCGCTTGCGCGAATGCTCGCGAACGACCCGGAAGTACTGTTGCTGGACGAACCCCTTTCCGCGCTCGACGCGCAAACCAAGATCGTGCTGCAGGAAGAGCTTCTTCGCATCTTCGAAGGCGGCAAGGACGGCTCGACCCGCACCGCGGTTATTGTCACGCATTCGATCGAGGAGGCGATCTTTCTGGCCGATCGGGTTATCGTCATGTCACGTCGCCCAGGCCGCGTGCGCCAGGAAATCAAAGTGCCCTTTCCCCGCCCTCGAACGCGCGACATTCAAAAAACCGCAGCCTATGCCGAATTATCGGAGCAGATTTGGCAACTTATTGCGCGTGAAGTCGTCGAAGCGATCAACCAATGAACAAGGATATGTTGACCGGCGGCGACATTGTCGCCCGCTTTCTGAAGTCGGCTGGCGTCACCGAAGTCTATGGGATTCCAGGCGGCCATACGTTGGGCCTGAACGAGGGGTTCGTTCGCCACGGGATCGACTTCATCACATTCCGCCACGAATATGGCGCAGGCTGCGCCGCTGCTGCTTTTGGACGCGTGACCGGCCGCGCAGGGGTGGCGATGGTCACCTGCGGCCCCGGCGTCACGAACGTCGCAACCGCGATGGCGGGGTCGCTGAAAGACGGCAATCCGCTTTTGCTGCTTTCGGTGAACAATCGCAGCGAGCACATCGGCTGGGGCGACGCACAGGACGCCGACGCCATTGCCATTCTTGGAAGCATTTCGAAATTCAGCATCCATGTCGCGCATATCGATGCGCTTCAGCCCGCTTTGCGGCGGGCATGGCGTATCGCTCACAGCGACCGCCCCGGACCTGTTCACCTCGATCTTGCGCGCGAAGTAGCCGAAGATCCCCTCTCTCACAGGGTTGAGGCATTTGATACCGCCGGGATCGCGCGAGCTGCTGCATGCAAACCGCAAGCTGATGCGATTGAGGAAACGCTGGAATTGATGGGAGCAGCGAAGCGTCCAATTCTCTGGATCGGTCGCGGTGCGCTATCGGCTTATCAGTCCGGCCAGTTGAAATTGCTTGTCGAACGCCTCGGTATTCCCGTGCTCTCGACTTTCAATGCCATGGAAACGGCAGGCGCCTTCGGGGAGCTGAGCTTCGGCGTGCTTTCGCGCGTCGGCACAAGTTTGACACGGCAAATCCTTGCGGAAAGCGATTTTGTGCTTTGCCTCGGCAATAGCCTGAATGGCGTCAGCACAAAGCGCTGGACCATGAAGATACCCACCTTCGTGCAAGTCGATGTGCGTGCGGATCAGCTTTCAGCAATCTATAATCCGCATGTTTCGATCATCGCAGACGCCGGGGCATTCTGCGACGACGTTGTCGCGCGTCTCGATGCGAACCCCCTGAAGGCCGACTGGAGCGAATGGCGCAACGCATGCCATGAAATGCGAAACTCCTGGAGTGACCGTATCAATCAGGCAGTCAACGCCGCGAGCGGTGAGCCGATTTCCCCCATTGCGCTCATGCATTTGTTTGCCAAACTCGACATGGACGATGGCGCAAACTGGTCGATTGACGCAAGCAACCCGGGCATCTGGGCGCATATGCTGCGATTTCGAAACAACGCGCGAGTGCTACGCCCGGTCAACTTCTCGAATATGGGCTTCGCACTAGGCTCCGCGATCGGAATTGCGCTGGCAGATCGCTCGAAGGGAGTTGTAAATGTTCTGATCGGCGACGGCAGCATGGGCATGTCCCTTGGCGAGCTTGAGACGATCAAGCGCTTGCGCGTTCCGGTCCGGATTTTCGTAATGAACGACTCAAGCCTGAGCAACATTCGCCAGGAAGTCACCTACAAGTTCAAGCGTAACGAATCCGGTTTCGACTTTACGGACGTTCGATTCGATAAAATCGCAGAAGGTTTCGGAATTCCAGCCGCCAGAATTTCAAAACTTGACGAACTCGAAGCGCAATTGCGAAGCGAGCCCGACGAATTTCCACGACTCTACGACATCGTGATCGACAGAGCGCCGTCGGTATGGACGGATATGGTATAATCAATTGCGTACCATCATTGGCATTGACATAGGCACGTCCGCCACGCGCGCGACATTGATCGGCATCGACGGTACCCAATTGTGTGTTGCCTCCCGTCCGCATCGCGTGAGCGAGCCGAAACCCGGCCATGTCGAGCACGATGCTGAACGGATGTGGTGGGACGAAGTATGCGAAACGTTGCGCGAAATTGCTGAAAAACGCCCGCAGCAAGTCAGCAAGGCGGAGGCGATCGGTATTAGCGCCATTGGCGCGAGCATCGTCCCGGTCGATGCCGAAGGCAAAGCGCTGCGGCCTGCTATACTTTATGGCGTCGATCGCCGCGCGCTATCGCAAATAGCATCGCTGGAAAACAGGCTTGGCGCCGATGAAATCTGCCGCAAGACCGGCAGGCAACTCTCCAGCCAAAGCGTCGGGCCAAAAATTCTCTGGATCAAGGAGAACGAGCCCGAAATCTATAGCCTCGCACAAGCCTTTTTGCCGCCGACCGCATTCGTCTCGAAGCGACTGTGCGGTGTAAGCGCGATCGACCTGCACACTGCGCTGACGCTTGACCCTCTTTTCTTGCCTCGAGAAAAGAAATGGAATCCCGACTTTCTCCCTCTCATCTGCCGGACCGATCAGCTCCCGCAGGTACACAAAGCCGGCACACCGATAGGAAAGCTCAGCGCCGAAGTCGCGACT
>NZ_JBFWPA010000223.1:0-6284 GCF_050250235.1 Pseudorhodoplanes sp. | reverse complement strand
CCCAACCGGGCCGCACCTCGCGGCCTTTTATCTTGCCCTCTTAATCGGTCGGGACGTTGATGCTGTGTTCGCCATCGTCGCTGTTTCCTTTCACTACTCAAGTCCACTTTGCGCCTCGCTGCAACACGCAGCACTTGGCAAGACGAGAGTTCTGGTGCGCCGTGCACTCTTCCGCGCTCAGCGACGGGGTGATTCGGCTGCACGAAGGCAGCGTTTGATCCGTCGCGGCGCATCTCTCCATCGGATTCACGGGGCAGCATCACAGGCACTCCAGCGTGGTCCGGTTGCCCGGCCACAGGCAAGATACCGTGCGTCCCGTCGTCCTTGGTCTGCACCAGTTCTCATCCGCCGAGGCGGAGCTCCATCGTTCAAACGGCCGCTGATGTCTTGACGAGCGGCTGCATCCGATCGCGTTTCGTTGTGCTCATCGATGCGCCCCCAGCAGCTTGCGATCCTTCAGCGTCGCGCTCGCAGCCACGCCCTGCTCGCCTGCCGCCGGATCGCCGACATAGACAGTGCCGTCGACCCACATCGCGTGCATAATCACCGCCAGCTTGCGCGCCACCGCAACAACCGCCTTGCGATGACACGCGCGTTTGGCAATGTTCATGCCCCAGGTTTTGACCTTGTCCTTGCGTTTGAACCGCGTCAGCAGAGCCGACGCCGCCTCATACAGCGCGCGCCGCACATCCGGGTCGCCCGCCTTGCTGATCCGCCCCTGTACGTCGATCGAGGTGCCGGACTGCCGGCGTCGTGACGTCAATCCAAAATAGGCCGCCACGTCGCGTGAGCGGCGGAAACGCGACGGATCGTCGATCGCCGTCATGACGCTCAGCGCCGTCACCGGGCCGACGCCGGGGATCTGCAGGAAGCGCCGACACAGCTCATGACCGGCGACGAACCGCACCACCAGCTCATGCAGCCGGCAATACTGTTTCCACAGCGTGGCGCGGGCCGTCAGCATCGCATCCATCAATTCTGAGGTCAGCGCATCATGCGCCACCGCGTCCCGGACGGCCTTGTCGAACGCACCGCGTGAGATGCCGCCGACCTTGATCCCGAACACCTTCAGCGAATGCCGGATCGTGTTCTCGATGTCGAGAACCTTGTGTTTCAGCGTGCGCCGCTGCGTCAATAACAACCGCAACCGGTAGCTGCTTTCGCTCTTGATATGCGCCTGCCGGAACCAGCCCGTGCGCATGATATGCGCAATCCCGAGCGCATCCGCCTTATCGGTCTTGTTGCGCTGCGCCGACAACGCCGAGCGCACATGCTGGGTCTCCAGACACACCGCGGACAGGCCGCGCTTCACCAGCTCCGGATGCAGCCAGGGCGACAAGGCACCGGCCTCGTGACCGAGGCGGCGCAACCGGCCGCGGAATGGTTTGAGCGCCGCCGCAATCGCATCCGGATCGGTCACCACGCTGACCTCCAGCTGCACTTTGCCGGTGTCGTCGACCACGCAGATCGCCGTCTCGTCCATCGATACGTCTAGGCCACAGAAGAATTCCATCGCCCGCCTCCCGCGCTGTTGTCTCACAACAGCCACGCTACCAGCGGGGTGCGGAACCGGCGGCAAAATACCCGCTCGGCCGCTGTCAGGCCGATTACGGGAGGCCCTCCAATGGTCGGGTGGCCGCTTCCATCCCGGCCCACACTCCTTTGTGCGCCGGTCTTCGCAGCTTCTCGATTTCCTGCGATGCACTTCGTCATGGACGCTCAGTCCCGATGAGACGTACAAACAGGTCGCGATCTTGCGGATTGCTCTTGAGTGGAAATGCCGACGGTGAGCCGGACGATCCCGGTTCCGCCGCCTCCGGAGGCGCAGTCGCGGTGCGCTCGGATTGCACAGCCGACGGCTTGGATTTCGTTGGGAAGAGTGCGCTTGACCAGCCGAGCGCCTGCTCGGCGAATGTCGATGTGATGTCGACGACGGGCAGTTCAACTTCTGCGCTGTGGTCTCGAGCGAGGTCGAAGATTTCCGGGCGGGTACCACGCGGCATGTCGAAGTTCGGCGCATCGCCCTTCCGGACGATTGCCGCGACATCGACTGCAAAGCTAACATCCGGCCGCTTCCAGGAGCCGCGATAGACTGCAACGGAACAGAGCACCGGATCAGCGTTGAGCTGCGGGTGGGTCTTGCAGCGGCTTGCAAGCTTGACGATCTGGGATGCCGCCATTGCAACGTTACGGCATGGCAGAAGGAAGGATGCAGAAACTTTCGATGACAGCACCGGAAGCCCTGCCAGTCCGACCCGCACGGTATTGCCGCCGGATAACTCGCGGGCTTCCGCGATCGCGTCATGCATGCTCGGGTAGACGCTCGGATTGGCTTCCCCCTGCACGGCGATTGCCCACGGTCCGCCGCCCGATTGGTGCCAGACCAGCGCGTGCATGAGCTCCGGATCGACGGCGAGCGCGCATGCCGTCACCAGCGTTACGAGGTCCATGGCGCTTGTCCCGTGAGGTATCCTCCGCCCCGCTGAACCACGGCCGATGCCATCGTGCTCGCAGCCGTCAAGGGCAAGGCGCAAGCGCCGGCCTTACGGCCGCCCTTGACCGCTGCTGCGCGCGACGGCCGCGTGAACCGCGAGCGGGACGGAGGAATGAGCAGGCTTCCCGCGAACAGAGGAATGACCGGGATTTGGCTAAACATACGAGAGTGCCTGGCCATCCTACTGTTGAAACGCCAACAGATCAGCCTCGTGCTTCGCGCTTTGCGGGGCGCGTCCAGAGCAGATGGAAGGCTGAGCGATCACCGCCTGACTGGAACAGGTTGGCGCGGATCGGCTGCGTGAAGGCGGGGTCGTCGATTTGGAGCGCGACGTATTCACCAGCCTTCTCACCGGTGCGGGTCCAGCCCGCTCCAACCTCGGGCCCCTCCTCGTTGCCCGCATGAACGCGGTAGTTCGGCGCGTTCTCGGTGTCCGAGTGTTCAGCCGGCACGATGGCGAGCTCGATGTCGAGCGAAAGGGTCCGTAACCGCCCCGAGAAGCCGTCTCTGGTGCGGATGAAGCTGCCGATTTGCGCCATGTCGTGTATCCTTTCTGCGGTTGGTGAGAAGATCGGCGGGGCGGTCACCGTGTCGCCGCCCACCATTGGAAGCGGCCATCGCCTGCTTCGTCGGTCCAGACGGGCAGCGCGCGGCCGATGACGAAAGCCCGCGGAAACGGGCCGAAATAGCGGCCATCAATGCTGTCGAGGACGTCGAAATTCATGAGAAAGAGCTCGTCATCGCCGATGCGGCGGCAGCCCTGCCAGACCGGCATTTTGCGGCCGGCCTTGTCGCGCTCGCGCGCGTGCCCAATCGTCGAGCGGTACGCGATGATGTCGAGGCCGTAACGGCAAACGGTGTCCCTGGGAAGTGCCAGGATGCGCTTCATCATGGGCGTGCCCATCGGGAGATACCCGCGATCGGACAGGAATTCCGCGATTAACGGCGGTGCCGCGACGGCGACGAGGTCGGTGACATCAAGGTCGTCGGCCGGCTGTATGAGATAGAGACCGATCGGCGCGCTGGCGCTGGCGTTCCAGATCAAAGTTTTTGACGGCTCGACGAAGACCGACGTGCCGAGAATGATGCTGGAAAATGCTGTCGCCAGCATGGTGGCCATCCGGGTCATCAACCGACCTCCCGCCGCTTGAGCCACGCCTGATGGCGGGTGCGCGTGTAGTTGCGCGGTGTCTCGTTGACCGAGATTCGGTTATGGACGTGCTGCCAATAGTCCGGCGCAGCGTCGGCCGGGTCGATGCCGAGCGCCTCCACGGCGTCGATCGCCTGCAGCACGCGTTCGACCTTCGGCCAGCCGTCCATGCGCAGGAGGATTTCTCCGCCGGGACGCACGAAGGGCAGCGTCTGGTAGCGTTCGCCGGGACAGACCGCGCGCACGATGTCGGCGCGCGACAGAATAGTGCCGTATTCGTTGGCGGCCCATCGCACGAAGCAGAAGACGCTGCGGGGCATGAAGCGGACGACGCGTCGATGACGGTCGAGAATCTGCTGGCCTGCCGGTTGGCCGAAGCGTATCCGGTTCTCGATGCGCTGCTTGTGGAAGGTCAGCTCGACGAAGGTTAGCGCCACATCCGCATGAGGAGCGCGCGAGATATGTTGGAGCGTAACGCCCTTCATCGCCGACGTCCTTTGGTGCGAGAAAAGGCTTCGAGCAGGAGAAGACGCAGCATGTAGGCCACCGTGATTCCGCGCTCGAACGCTGCGATCTTGATTCGAGAGCGCACGTCGGGGGTGACGTCGATGGTCAGTCGCGCTGTGAAGGCACTACGCTTGGTGCGTGGCCGGGACCGATTTTCGCCTGGTTTGCCCCAGTGTGGTGCACTGCCGAGCTGCGACATGAACGTGCTTTCGCGCGATCGCCGGATCATGGCGCTTCTCCGTCGCGGTCTATGTGCAAGGTGATGAGTTGGATGGGCATCGCTTGGCGTTGCAGCCCTCTGAGTGACGCATTCGAACGCTCCGTCAGCGATTTCCGGGGGATGTCCGATGCGGCGGGAGCGTCGTGGGTGAGGATGGCTTCGGACCGGGATCGGACGTCGAGTTGCGCGCGCGTTCGGCAGCCCAGGCTTCGAGATCCTCGATCGCATAGACCACGCGGCCGCCGAGCTTGCGGAAAACCGGGCCGGTGCCGGTGCAGCGGTGTTTTTCGAGTGTGCGGCCGGACAGACCCAGAAAGGCTGCGGCGTCGTGTGTCCGGACGAAGCGCGGCGTGACGCGGGCGGATGAGGGGTTCAAGGTGAGCCTCCGGTGCCGTTCAAGGTGTTGCCGGATACGGCAACGGATCGGAGGCAAGCCTGACGGAAAATCAGGGCCATGGGGGAGACCCGCTGCGGAGCGCTTCCTGGAATGTCCCCCTCTTTGGGAGGGCGCGATCTCGGCTGTTATCGTCGTCGGAATCGCTCGGCTCGCTCTGACTCTCCACGCAGTAGTGCGAGGTAGCCGCGGTTCATCAATGCAGTGGCTGCCGTGACAGCGCGATTGATTCTCTTTCGCAACGACGAATTTTTCCACTCGATCGCGGGAATATCGCGCGCGTCCTCATCAAGGAGAACCGCAGCAAGCTCTCGTCGGGTCACGCCTTCCTGTTCGCCATCGAGCACCCGAAGAAGGAAGGTGAATCGAGCGCGTTGCCCAACGGAAAGCCGCTGACTGCGAAGTTGCGGTCCAGCTTTCTTGCCGGTCAAGCGACGATGCAGGCGCTGGACGCTATGCAAGCGGACGCTGAAGTCGCCGTCGAAGGGAACCAAAAATGCGTGGCCACGCCCACGAGATTCACCAACGAACCAGAGCCGATGACGACCCGCTGGATCGTTGAGCAGCACGTGCCGGCCGTCACGCGTTTCGACGCTCATCAGCACGGGCGAAAGGCCGTCGAAGCCAATCGAATAACCGACGTCGAAACCGGTCGGTCCCGCGGTGACAATAACGGTGGAAGGAGAATGCTCCGGCCGCCACAAGCCAGGAGACACCCATGCAGGTGTATCCGGCGCATGCGGGAAAGGCCAAACCCCAACGGCGGGCCAGCCCCTCCATCGCGATTTCGGTTGCGGAGGGATTTGGAGGCGTTCGATCCAAGGTATTGCAATAATCTTCCGTGTAAGCAGGATTGCGGCGAAGAAACTCGATTGCAAACTGCTCGCGATCGAGCTGCATCAGTTGTTTGGCCGCGGTCGGAGACCGCCAGTCATACGCTTGTGACATTGATACTCTCGCTGTTTATCGCCAACGGATCGCCGCCGATGATTATCCGCGAGGCTGCAACTAGGGATAGACACTAAAGTGGAATGACACGATAGAACATACAATGCCTCGCAATCGAAATTGCTCCGGCAGAGGCGAGCCAGCATTATGTTCCTCTTCTCTGCCGCGCTTCAGGAACGTCACTGCAGCCGTGGTTCAAGAAGATGACGATAACCCTTCTGCGTCATCCAATGAGCACGCGCGAGATGACTGTCATACATGCGCTTTGCGCGCTCTGGTGCTTCATCTGGATCGAGTCCGAAAATGATCGCGGCGACCTCGCGCCAGTCAGCGCCTTCGGCTTCAGCGTCAAGCAGGCGGACATAGCTGGCGAGATGCGCCTCATCATAAGCGCTGACACGATCAAGTTGAGGCGGCTCGTCCTTAAAGGTGGTCATTGGATACCCGCCGCTCGGAGTTCGCAAAGCGAGAGTCGATAATCTGGTAGGCTCGTACAGTCATGTGCAGGTCGTGCGGCATCGCCTATGTGCAGGTTTGCTATCGTAGATCCGAACTTTTGACATCCTGCCGT
>NZ_JBFWPA010000222.1:0-6323 GCF_050250235.1 Pseudorhodoplanes sp. | reverse complement strand
TCTTGAAGAATGAAGGCGCGTGGGTCGTCCGTGCTGATCCGGCGCAGCGTGAAGGGCCTGCGGCCATCTAGGCCATGCTCGGTCAGCGCCGCGCTCAATAGCGCGCGGGCGTCTTCCTCGGTGTCAGCCACGACGACGGACGAGACGCCGACAGGGTAATGACCGTCATGGTCTACGCAGGTGTAGACGTTCATTCCGTTTCCTTTCCGTTCTCAGGAAACGAGCGATACATAAGCCATTGATTTGCCTAGCCTTCGGATTAACCCTTTCTTAACGAAAGGCTGGCGCTCGCCGGCACCCTTTGTCACATGGCTTCGTTGGATGAGGCCGGGAGTTGGAATCGTGTCCGCGGGCGCGCTGCATTCGCTTTATGTTCTGTTGCTGGGCTTTTCGATCGCGGGCGTGCTTGCGACCGGCTACCAGTTCGTGACCGCTCGTCCGGCATCGTTCAACATTTTCGGTGATGGAACCGGCCCGAAAGCCGCCGCGCATGTTCCGTTTCTCGTGTTCGCGGCGCCCTTCATCATCCTGCGCGATGCGATCAGGCTGCGCCGGCCAGGCGTCGAGAATTTTTTCGCCGCAATGGTCGCGACGGTCGTCGCCGGCTGCTGGAGCCTGATGTCTGGAAAATTCGTTATGCTGGCGGTCGCGGCGCTCGGAATGGGCTGAGCGCGAAACGGTTTCGAAAGTGCGAGCATGGCGATCTACGAACTCGACGGGCAGGCCCCGGAATTTCCCGCCGACAACCGGTACTGGGTAGCCGAAACCGCGGCGCTGATCGGGCGGGTCCGTCTGAAGAGCGATACAAGTGTCTGGTTCGGGGCAGTATTGCGTGGCGACAACGAATGGATCGAGCTTGGGCTGCGCTCGCAGATTCAGGACAACGCCACCCTGCACACCGATCCGGGATTCCCGCTGACCATCGGCGAGGATTGCGTCATTGGCCACAAGGTCGTGCTCCATGGCTGCACGATCGGGAACAACAGTCTGATCGGCATGGGTGCGATCATCCTGAACGGCGCCCGGATCGGCAACAACTCCCTGGTCGGGGCGGGCGCGCTGGTCACCGAGGGAAAGTCATTCCCGGACCATTCGCTGATCGTGGGCGCGCCGGCGCGCGCGATCCGCACTCTCGACGACAAGGCGGTCGCGCAAATCCGGGATGGCGCCGACATCTATGTGCGGCGTTCGCGCGACTATGCCAAAGGTTTGAAGCGGGTCGGCTGACGCGTCTTCCGCCGGCCGCACCACCGGCCTAGAATATCGAGACTGGTTCGACAGCATTGGGAGAGCTGCTGATGAAGCTGCGCCTCGCCGCAATGGCGATCGTGATTGCGTTGGTATCGTCGATCGCGACGCCGGCGAGCGCGGACCGGCTGGTCGCGCTCGTGATCGGCAATTCGAAATACGACAAGGCCGGGTCGCTTCCCAACGCGCAGCGCGATGCCGCCGCAATTGCAGACCGCCTGCGCGATCTCGGATTCGAGGTGACCGAGGTTTTCGACGGCGATGCGTTCACCCTCAACCGGACGGCCGAGCGCTTCATCGCGCAGGCCCGTGGCGCCGATCTCGCGCTGTTCTACTTTGCCGGGCACGGGATCCAGCTTTTCGACCAGAATTTTCTGCTCGCCCGCAATGTCGATCCGAACGAGATTTCGCGTGTCGACGATCTTGGCCTCGATCTCAACCGCTTCATGGCAACGCTGCGCGGTTCTGGCGCGATCCGGCAGGCGCTGCTGATCGATGCCTGCCGCAACAACCCGTTTCCGTTCGAGGAGACGGTGCGCCTCGTCGACCTTGTACGCAAGGTAAAGGCGGCGGATGGAAAGACGACGGATCGCAAGGCTGCGGCCGGGCCGGAGCCGAGCGGCAATCGCGGTCTCGCGCGTGTGGTTCTGGCGGAGCCCGGCCGCCAGACTCAGGGGGCGGAGACGCTGTTTTTCTTCGCCGCCCAGCCAGGTCAGGTGTCGTTCGATGGTGCGGGACAGAACTCTTTTTTCGTGGAAGGCCTGAAGGAGGAATTGAGCAAGCAGGGCCGTCCGCTCACCGAGATGTTCCGCAATGTCAGCGCCTATGTGCGCACGGTCACCAAAGGTGAGCAGATTCCGCAGGTGGTGAGCGACTGGAGCGCCGACGTGGTGCTTGGCAAGTCACCCGCGAGCCGTGTCGAATACCAGGTCGCCAGCAACAGCGATCGTGCGCTGTCCAGGCCGGATCGCAACTTCGTGCTGCGCTCGGCGAACGGGTTCGGAAAATTCGAGGGCGACTTCATCGCCAAGGCTGGCATCGGCGACCTGCCGAGTGGCGACATGAGCGAGGCCGAGCGCGAGCGTGCGCGCACCCTCGGCCATGTCCAGGGCTTCTCGATCAAATACGACCTCGACCGCGACGGGCGCGAAGAAACCCTGAGCGTGCATTTCCAGCAGACCGGATTCTGGCTGACACTCGAGAGTCAGGGCGTGGTCGGACAGGTTGCAAGCTGCGTCGACGGCGATACGCCGACCGCAATGGAGGTCGCGCTCAAGGACATCAACGGTGATCGCCGTCCCGAGGTCTGGGTTGCCTACGAGACCGAAGAGACGAGCGGGTGGGGAAAATTCTGCGTGCTCGAATTCAAGGGCATCCCGAGCCTCGCCGAGCGGCGGCGTGCCAGCACCGGGCAGGTCAGACTGTTGTTCTCGGCTTTCCGCACCTTGCTCCGCGGCGAAGCCGGCTGGAGGGTCACGGTTGCCAATGACAACACCATCAAGGCGTGCGGTGGCAGCGGGTGCCATACGCCGTGGTCATACGCGTTTGACGGCAGCAAGTTCCGGCTGATCGACAATGGCGGCGCCAAACCAGGCGCGGCGGCGGCGCTGCCCTTCGCTGACGAGAAGGAACGCGCCGCAAACCTTTATGCCGGGCTGTCGCGATCGTCCGGCGGGGTGCTTGCCGCGCAGGATTGGCGAACGGTGCGCAAGAGCAATGACGGAATGACCGTGACGGCGCGCGTCGGACGACGCTCCGAATTGACGTACACGTGCAGCGGCAATCAGTCCGGCACGCTGGGTTACGAAGCGCTGGAATTTCGCGACAAGCCGTCCTCAAATCCGTCCGGCCCTGCCGAGATCGAATTCGAGCCCTCGCTCGCCTATGGCGAAAGCGCCGAGCGTGCGCCGATGCTGCTCGACGGACGCCCCTGCGGTCCGATCTATTTGACCAGCGAGCAGGGTGTCATCCGCGTACAGACACCCGATGAGGAACCGAGCGCCTGCCTTGACGGGCTTGCGCGCGCGAAATTGGCGACGCTGCCGCTTCTCAGTCTGGATGGTCTCCTGAGGGTCCGGCTCGACGGAGGCGGGCAGGCATTGGCGTCGGCCCGGGCCTCCTGTCAGGGGCGGCTTGTGAGTGTCGCGCCGGAGACGCCGCGGCAGAATACGAACGCAACGCTGGACAATCGCGCCCGCGCTTTCGTCGAAGACTATATGCGGCGCACGGAAGGGCAGACCGATGCGGTGCTGGCCTTCGTTCGCAACAGCTTCGGCGCCGAAATCCGATATTACGGCAAGGTGGTGCCGAATGCGCAGGTGGTTGAGGAAAAGCGCCGGTACCTCAACCGCTGGCCGCAGCGGCGTTACAAATTGCGGCTCGATACCATGCGCGTGCAATGTGAAGAAGCGCGATCGACCTGCCAGATGTCGGGCGAACTCGACTACGAGGTCCGCGATCCGGGTGCGAAGCGCGCGTCCAGTGGAGCGGCCTCATACGATCTGCGCGTCGTGTTCACACAGGCGGGACCGAAAGTGATCGAAGAAAGCGGGCGCACGCTCGCGCGCAAGAACTGAGCGCAAAAAAATGCGGCCGGCTCTGGGGGGGAGCCGGCCGCCACGAGCCCGGTCTGGGACGGGGAGGGGTGGGGACGTGACCGGGATCGCGTTCTCGCTGTCTCTCTGGTTCGTTGAGTTAGCGTGAAGTAGCGGTCGAGATGGTAGGACGCGGGTCGCCGAGCGATATCCAGACATTCTGGTCGTGCTGCGACTGCCGTTTGACGAAGCGATAGGTGGTGTCCGACCACAGCAGGATGTCGGGATGCTGGTTGTCGAGGATGAACTCGCCTTTGTCGGTCTTCACCGTGAGAACCGCGTGACCATCGCCGTTGCGCTCGCGCACGACGGTGATCAGCAGCGCTTCGCGCGGCCAGCCCGCCTTGATCAGCATGCGGCGCTTGAGCAGAACATAATCCTCGCAATCGCCGCGGCCGGTGTCCGGATAGGACCACTTCTCGACCACGCCCCACTGGTCCATGTCGGTGATCGGCTTGATGGTGTCGTTCACCCACTTGTTGACGCGAACAAGATCTTTCCAGACCTTGGTGGTGAGCACGACGTCGCGCGGTGCGGAGCGGGCGATGTTGCATTCGCGCGGATTGTCGGCGCAAAATTCAATCCACCCGATCGGCGCTCGTGACGAATCTCCGGTCGACACGAACAGCGGACGTTGACTGGCGGCTGCGGCACTTCCGAATGCGATCATGCAGCCGGCAGCCGCGATCCGGACGCCTTCGCGCATGTTGAGCAGAACCCGTTGCACGCGTGACCCCTTCCCTTGTCGTTGGGTCACACTTCGCACAAAGCTTTTGTCTTGCGGCTAAGTTGAGCGCCCGCTTTTGAGGCGAAAGCGAGTAAAGAGCGATGCGAATAAGGGATTTTGTTGAATCGAAATCGACTAAAATTGTATCCATCCGCTTTTGATGCAAAGTCCCTCAATCGCCCGACAAGCGCCTGACCGCGTTGTCGATTGTCGACGTCGGTCGGCAGACATCGTTGGCTTGAAGCGGACGCAGCCGCGACGGGTGACGACGATCTGCGGGTGCCGGGAGCCGTCCCGCAGCGATTGCATGGTGCCGGCGTTTACTCGCCGGTGACGCTTTCTTCCAGAAAGTCCGGATGCTGAAGACGCAGGAACTCGACGGCAAAGCCTTCATCGAGATGGCGAACGACCCGCCCCTGCACCTTTCCGATCGTCACCAATGCGCCGAGCGGCGGGCGCTGGTCGGTCGCGACCGCGGCGCCGGACAGCGACACGTCGATCAGCCGACATCCGAGATTCACTCCGTTCGGAAGCACCAGCATGGTCATGGGATTGCGCGGCGCGAAGCGGCCATGCCGGCGATCTTCCGGGGAGGCAAGCAGATGGCGGTTGGCGAGCCAGGTAAGCTGCGCTGCGAGCTTGTCGCGCTTGCGCGCGGTCGCCGCAATGGTCGAGGCGAAACCATTGTCGAAATGCCGTGTCACGACGCCTTCGAGCCGGCCGACATGGTCGATATAGGCGATCACCCGCTCGCCGATCTGCGGGAATACCGGTGCGAATACCGCCATGCCGCCGGGCGACATGTTCACCACCTGGCACGGAAATTCGCGCCGGTCCGGAAGCATGTAGCGGCCAAGCAGATTGACCTTCACGCGCTGGAAGCGGCGCCGTTCTTCGCTGTGAGGAAGAACACGGGCATTTGCGTGGGCGAGACCGGTAAAGAAAACTGCCATGACGCGCGATGCTTGACTTGCCCGCGTGCAAATTGCACGCGCCGGTTAAAACCTATTCAAGCTGCGTTAACGCAGAGTTAGCCCTGATTTTTTCGTGAAATGCCGGACATCGCCGCCGGATAGATGACAAAGCCCGGACCCTGGAGCGGACTGTGCCGGCGGCTCAGAAAGTCCGGTGCCGCGACCGCTTCCCGTCCCGCTGCCGTAAAACGCAGATCCCCGAGCCGCAGCATCTGCAACGATCTGGTTCCAAGCCAATAGGGCGGCGGTGGGACCGTAGCGAGGGCCCCGAGCACGAGGGTGACCTCCTTGCCGGAGTCGGTGAGCGGGAGCAGCACCATTTCCAGCTCGACCTTTTCCGTGTCGCAATTGCACCCGGCCACCCGAGCAACGATGCCATCCGCTTCCTCCGCTACCGCCGCAAGAATGTCGGCGAGCGCAGCTCGGTCGCGTTGGGACCAAAGATGCTGGAACGGCGTCGCGGTCAGTTCTCGCCCGAAGAATTCGCAGATCGCGGTTCCGGCAACGCGGAACGGATGGCCGATGTCGGGATCCAAAGCCAGGATGAAGGTGCTGGCAAGGCTGTTTCGGATTGCGGGGAGATCGAGATCGGCACGCGCCGGCGCGCGCCGTCTGCCGCGCAGCGTGTTCCAATAGTCGAACAATTCCCGCGTGACCCGCTGCTTCATCCGTTCCTGTGCCGAGCGTGCCGCGCGACCCCGCAAACTGATCCGAATCGGGGCAGATTGGGGGCGGGCGGCTGGTGTCGGCTCACACGCTGCAGCTCTAGTGCCGGCTGCG
>NZ_JBFWPA010000221.1:0-6363 GCF_050250235.1 Pseudorhodoplanes sp. | reverse complement strand
CCGGATCCTCGATGTACTCGACGATCTCCTTCCAGGAAACGGTTTCGACATGATGCGCGTCCATGTCGCAAATGAGCCAGTCGCTATAGCCCTTCTTGACCGCTTCCCTCTTCGCACGCGCGAGCAGTTGTCGCGTATCCGTGTAAGTGCTGACTTCCTGCACCGGCAGTTCTTCCGGCAGGGCAAATTTTCGCTCCGCGATATTCATTTCAGCAACTCTTGTTGATCTTCGATCTCGATCGCATCCGCCGGCAAATCGTAGTAATCTTCCGGCCGGCGCCGCGCCCACAGCGCGAATTCGGTAGGCCCGAGACGAAGTGCGCGAAGCAATTCCGTAGCCACCGTAAGCGCTTCCGTCGCGGTGACGATCTCGTCGTAACGGCCCGCGAGCGGGCGAAAGGTTCGCTCGTCTCCACACTTCTGCGCGTAGAGCTTCACCGCCGCCGTGAATAGCGTAACCACCGCGCGGTCGGAAATTCGGTCGACCTCACCCTTGGAAATGCTTTCGGCGGTTCTGCGCCAAATAATCTCCGCCGAACGCTCAACCACCGCGTAATGATCGTTCTCGAGACCCGCTTCTTCTTTTGCATCAGACATCGAGGATTACCTGTCCTTCTTCGACAAATACTTTTGCGGGCCTGAGCATCCAACGCTGCGCACCCGTGCTCTTCCCCGTCTTGATGTCGAACTCGGTGCCGTGCCACGGGCAGACGATATTCAGTCTCTCGTCGTTGAAGCGCCGTCCGTGACTACAGCGGTTTTCATCGACCACTTCTTCGACGAGATTGAACATACGGCCCTGACAAACCGGACCGCCCTGATGCGGACACCGGTTATGCCAAGCGTAGAACTCTCCTTGCAGATGAAAGATGCCGACTTCGACGCCATCGATGGATACGACTTTCTTGCCAGCGCTAATCAGTTCGCTTGCCGGGCAAATCTTGGTCGCTGCCATATTTCACCCTCCAAGGGTCGCTTCGGCGTTTATAAGGATTCAAAATATGCTGAGGGGTATCGGTCACATCAAGCATGCAATTCTCACGAGTTGAGAATCGCCCTTGGCGACTTCCTGTGCAGTACGGTATTATTTTTTGTGCAGACCGCTTCCCGCCGTCTGGTAAGAATACGCAAATGAAAAGAAAAATTCGGCAGATACGACGACCGCTGCGAAGCATCGCCTCGTCCCGCGGACGATCGCGAGCGCCTTCCGGGCCGGCCGCGCGAGTTCTTCAAATACTCTCGTTATTTGCCACTGGTCCCGCTCAAGCATCGGTGGAAGAAATCGCAGTCGCGATAAAAGCGCCGAAAAGCTCCACGTACCGTTACGTGAAGATCCTGAAAGAAGCTGGATTCGTTGTTGAAACCGGTACCGGGCATCTTGAGGTCGCGCCGCTCGCGACCGGTCTCGTGCGGAACTCGAAACTTGCCGGCAAGCTTATTTCAATTGCTCGCCCCGTGATGCAACGGCTCACGCAGGGCTCGCGGGAGCTTACGCTGCTTGTGAAGCGGTCCGGACATTTCGGCGTGTGCATCGCGAGTTGCGAGTCGATCATGCCTATCCGGTATACGTTCGAAGTCGGCACTACGTTTCCGCTTCATTTGCCGGGAGCGCTGCGGCGTTCTCTACTGGCTTACGCCTCGGAAGCGGAACGAGAATTGATCTTGGCCGAGGCCATGCGCATCGATCCGCAATTCAGGCCGCAACGGAACTCTTTGATACGCGAACTTGAAACCATCCGTCAGCGCGGCTACGCCGAAAGCGAGACGGAAATCACGCCCGATCTATGGGGCATTTCCGCACCGATCATTGCGGGCGATACCTCGAACAGCGCGCTGGTACTCCTCGCTCCCGCTTACCGCGTCAGTAGCACCGAGAAGTCGAGGCTACGAAGCGCTGTTCGAAGCGCGGCAAAAGAACTCTCCGCACAGCTCGACCTTACGGTTTGAAGAACAATTTTCTGGTCAACGTCCGGCGAAACAACAGCACAAATCATCGAACCACAGAATTGTGCATAGTATCGACCGAGGCATACAATCGTATATCAACCATTAGCTTCTTGTGATCGACAGCGGACCGAGCTGCGAAGCCGATCACGGCAGCTACGTGGCTCATGTCAGCTGGCGTGCCGCTGTGGGAAGCAAGTCGCTTTCTTGGCATGACGCAAAAGACGCTCGAAAGCGTTTACGGTCATCATCATCCCGAGCATCTTCGCGAGGCGGCAAGCGCGACTGGCTACCAGCCTCGCCAATCATTGGCGGAATCATTGGCGGGAAGCGACACTGGTCAGCGAGCACCAACGGAAACCGTTGAAAAAATTGGTGGGCCTGCCTGGACTCGAACCAGGAACCAGACCGTTATGAGCGCAGACGACAATTCGAGCGACGTTGAAAACGCAGACGAATTTGGCTCTTTTGATCGCGATTTTTGACGTTCTTACGCAAATATCATTGGCGAAACATTGGCGGAAACGACCTTACGATCAACAGCTTAGAAGTTGCCAGAGAAGTCGGCAATTTCTGCGGTCATTCTGACAAAACTGCCCTTCCGACGGCATTATTCAATGAGCTGAAATTCAGTTTTTCGAAATGACAGCATCGCGCCCATCGATGGCCGCGGCTTCCGCTCACTTGCGAGGACGGCTGATTGCCGCTCGGTCGGTTCGCGGAGACGTCGCTGCAGCTCGGCAACACAACCCTTACAAATCTAGTGCTTAAGACATGGTTGGCATTACAAAACTCGCCCCTTCTTTCACCCCGGAAGGCCAGCGCGATGTAACGGTCTTTGTCTTTGTATAAAAGCGGAATGCGTCGGGGCCATGTTGGTTAAGATCTCCAAATGACGATGCCTTCCAACCACCAAACGTATAATAAGCAAGGGGCACTGGAATCGGCACATTGATTCCAACCATGCCGACTTGGACTTTCGACGCAAAATCTCGCGCCGCATCGCCGTCTCGGGTGAAGATCGAAACGCCGTTTCCGTATTCATGGTCGTTGCAAAGGGCTAACGCGTCTTCGTATTTAGTGGTGCGGACAACAGACAGAACCGGCCCGAAGATTTCATCTTTATAAATGCGCATATCCGGCTTTACTCTGTCGAAAAGACAGCCGCCAAGATAAAAGCCCTTCTCGTATCCCTGCATCTTAAAGCCTCGGCCATCAACGGCGAGTTCTGCACCCTCTTCGAGCCCGAATGATACGTAGGACAAAACCTTTTCTAAATGATCCCGCGTAACAAGAGGGCCATAATCAGCGGTACTGTCTGTCGAAGGACCGATCTTGAGCTGCTCAACCTTAGGCACCAAGCGCTTCATGAGCTCGTTCGCCGTATCTTCACCAACGGGTACTGCGACAGAGACTGCCATGCACCGTTCGCCGGCAGAGCCATAACCCGCACCGATTAAGGCGTTGGTGACCTGATCCATGTCAGCGTCAGGCATTACGACAAGGTGGTTTTTTGCTCCTCCGAAACAATGCACCCGCTTTCCATTGAGCGTTCCGCGAGAATAAATATATTTGGCTATCGGTGTAGATCCAACGAATCCAATCGCTTTTATATCGTGATGATCCAAAATCGCGTCGACGGCTTCTTTGTCACCATTGATGACATTGAAGATGCCTGCTGGGAGCCCGGCTTCAAAAAACAGCTCCGCTAGACGCAGTGGGACGCCGGGAGCGCGCTCCGACGGCTTTAATATAAATGCGTTGCCGCTAGCAATTGCGGGACCAGCTTTCCACAATGGAATCATTGCAGGAAAATTAAATGGAGTAATTCCGGCGACTACTCCTAGCGGTTGACGCATCGAGTACAGGTCGATCCCAGGGCCTGCGTTATCTGTAAACTCGCCCTTCAATAGATGTGGTGCGCCAATTGAAAACTCCACGACCTCGACCCCACGTAAGATATCGCCTTTAGCGTCAGCAATAGTCTTACCGTGTTCACGAGCGAGAATTTCGGCGAGTTCGTCATTGTGCCGCTCGACCAACTGAAGGAATTTCATCAGCACTCGCGCACGGCGCTGTGGGTTCGTTGCTGCCCAGGCCGGTTGCGCGGCTTTCGCAGATTCTACAGCGGCCTGAACGTCCTTTGTGCTGGCCAAGGCAACACGTGCACGCACGGTTCCATCCATAGGTTGAAGAACGTGTCCGTAGCGGTTCTCATCGCCCGTGAAAGATTTTCCACCAATGAAATGACCATAGTTAATCATGGAAGCGCCACCTCTTTACCGGCTAATTTCCTGAGCTTCGTGGATTGAAATATTTATCCCAGCAAGGTGATTGGTTGCTAAATCGGTTTGCATTTTTGTGCTAAACATAAGTTATGGATTGGGATCAAATCCGCATCTTTCTTGCCGTTGTACGAGCTGGCCAGTTTGTCGCTGCAGCACGTCGCCTCGAACTGGATCACACGACTGTTGGGCGTCGAATCACGGCGTTGGAGCAAGAGCTTGGCGCAAAACTCTTTAATCGCAGCACTACTGGCGTTGCGCTTTCCACCTTAGGGGAACGTTTACTCCAAACAGCCGAGGCGATGGAGACCGCAATGGACAACGCGGTCGTTGAGTTTTCTCAGGCTGAAAGCCGTGTCACTGGCGCGGTGCGAATTGGCACTCCAGATGGACTAGGTACCTATTATCTTGCTCGACGACTGGCAGAGTTAGCCGACAAGAACCCTGAGTTGCGGATTCAGCTTGTTCCTATACCAAGGACCTTTTCGCTTGCTCGCCGAGAGGCTGATTTAGCTATCACAATTGAACGTCCGGTTGAAGGTCGCCTTACCTCTCTTAAGTTATCTGACTACACACTTGGAGCTTATGTCTCGCGAGACCACATCAAAAGATTCGGAGCCATTAAGGACTATCAGGACCTCAAGGATCGCGTACTGGTAACTTACGTTTCTGATCTAATTTATAGTTCAACGCTCGAATATGCAGAACCACTCGAAAAATTTGCGGCAAAGCGTTTTGAATGCGCAAGCCTTACTTCGCAACTCGAGGTGGTACGATCAGGCATAGGAGTTGGCATTCTTCACGATTACGCTGCGAGAGCCTTCGGTGACCTTGTAAAGATATTACCAAGCTTCTCCGTCAAGAGAAATTATTGGCTTGTTGCCCACAAAGACGTTCGAATGATACGACGCATTTCATTTGTACATGAATTTATCACGTCAGAGTTCAAAAACTCGGGCCGAGGGTTTTTCTGCCCATCATGATAGCGTTGCTATCGGATATCCGTAATGCTGGATTTACCGAAGACTTTTCTAGCAACCTTTGGAAGGGTCAAACTCCAAGCCTATCCAGAAACTCCAACCTGCATCATCAAATTTGCGTATCAAGTAATCCAGACCAAGTTCGCCCTCGCCGGACCCATACCTGCCAGGAACATTTCCAAGCTGGACATGCCCAATTTTAGCACCATGCTTACGAAGTAGATCGATCAGAGAACCAGCATGCTCCATTCTTTAATGGTAGGTGCCGTAGACAACTTTGAGGCCAGGCCTATGGAGAGTGACAAAGTGTCTGCTTCGCCGGGCATATCAAAGGCACCGGTGGTGCTTGACGGTTTGCAGTAAGAAATTCAAACGCCGAGATAGAACTTCCGGATCAGATCGTTGTTATTAAGCTCGTCGGCGGTTTTTCCATTAAAAGCGATCTCACCGTGCACGATCACGTAGCCGGAATCAGCAATGCGTATGGCCTGTGTGAAGTTCTGTTCTGCCATCAATACCGTAAGTTCATATTTTTTCTTCAAATCGCGTATTGCGTCAATGGTGCGACCGACCAAGAGAGGCGATAGCCCCACCGAAGGCTCATCAACCAGTAGAATTTTTGGCGCTAGCATCAGCGCACGCGCAAGCGCCAGCATCTGCTGTTCGCCACCGCTCATGGAGCCGGCTAGCTGCTTGCGGCGCTCAGCAAGGCGGGGAAACGTTTCAAAGCAAAACTCGAGATTAGATTTCATCTGCTCGCGCGCCTTCTGACGGAACGCTCCAAGAGCTAGATTCTCTTCAACAGTCAGTTTCGGAAACAAGCGGCGACCTTCCGGTACCAGTGCAATACCAAGATCGACTATCTCCTCAGTGGTCATACCGATCAGATCATGCTTGCTGCCATCAATCTCCGCGACGATGCGACCCTCGCTTGGCCGGCACAGCCCCATGATACACTTAATAAGAGTGCTCTTGCCATTTCCATTGGTGCCGAGAAGCACAACCGTCTTGCCGGAATCGACTTCCAACGAGACATTTTCGATGACCCGCACGGCGCCGTAACTTGCGTGAATGTTCTCGATAGACAAACTGTTACCCAAGATACGCCCTCTCGACCTCAGGGTTACGTATGACGTCGTTCGGATCACCGTCGG
>NZ_JBFWPA010000220.1:0-6372 GCF_050250235.1 Pseudorhodoplanes sp. | reverse complement strand
GGGGGGGGGGGGGGGGGGGGCCCCCGCCTCACCATCGGATATCCTCGTCGACACCCCCCACCCCAACCCTCCCCACCATGCTGCGCATGGGGGGAGGGAGCGCAGCCGAGCAAGCGGAGAAGTCAGCAATCCCCGCCTCATGTTCATGATGTCGTCCGGCGGACTGACCGCCGCCGAGCTGTTCCAGGGGAAGGATGCCATCCTGTCGGGTCCCGCGGGTGGCGTGGTGTCGATGGCCCAGACCGCACGCGAAGCCGGCTTTTCCCGCGTCATCGGCTTCGACATGGGCGGCACCTCGACCGACGTGTCGCATTTTGACGGCGAGTACGAGCGGGCGTTCGAGACCGAAGTCGCAGGCGTGCGCATGCGCGCTCCGATGATGCGCATCCACACCGTGGCCGCGGGCGGCGGCTCGATCCTGCATTTCGACGGCGCGCGCTTCCGGGTCGGCCCGGATTCGGCGGGCGCCAATCCGGGGCCCAAGTGTTATCGCCGCGGCGGCCCGCTTGCCGTCACCGACGCCAATGTGATGGCGGGGAAACTGATCCCTGAATTTTTCCCGAAGATTTTCGGACCGCAACAGAACCAGCCGCTTGATAGCGAGGCGGTGCGCGAAGGCTTCGCAGCGCTTGCGAAGGAAGTCGGCGGCGGCCGCAAGCCGGAAGAAATCGCCGACGGATTCATCAAGATCGCGGTCGAGAACATGGCCAACGCGATCAAGAAGATTTCGGTGCAGCGCGGTTACGACGTGACCCGCTATGCGCTCAATTGCTTCGGCGGCGCCGGCGGCCAGCATGCCTGCCTGGTCGCCGATGCGCTCGGCATGACCAGCGTGCTGATCCATCCGTTCTCGTCGCTGCTCTCGGCATACGGCATGGGACTGGCCGACATCCGCGCCACCCGCCAGCAGGCGATCGAGGAGCCGCTCGGCGGCAAGGGCCTGAAGACACTGACCCGGATCGGCAAGAGCCTCGGCAAGGCCGTGCGCGACGAAGTCGCAGGCCAGGGCGTGGCTTCAAAGGCGATCAAGGTGATCGTGCGCGCGCATATCCGCTACGCGGGGACTGATACCGCCCTGGTGGTGGAGGCCGGCAGCATTTCGGCCATGACGCGCGCCTTCGAAAAGGCGCACAAGTCGCAGTTCGGCTTCATCGATCGCAACAAGGGGCTGGTGCTGGAGGCGGTGTCGGTCGAAGCGATCGGCGGCGGCGCCAAATTCCGCGAACGCGCGCTGAAAGTCACACGCGGCAGGCTGTCCTCGCCGGCCCGCCGCACCCGATTTTTTTCGCATGGCGCGTGGCACAAGGCTTCGGTCTATGCCCGCGATCAGATCAGGCCCGGACAAACCATCAAGGGTCCGGCCATTATCATCGAACCGCACCAGACCATCGTGGTCGAGCCCGGCTGGCAGGCAGCGCTGACCGCGAAGAACCATCTGGTGCTGACGCGCTTCAAAGCGCTGAAGCGCACCAGCGCCATCGGCACCCGGGCCGATCCGGTGATGCTGGAAGTATTCAACAATCTGTTCATGTCGATCGCCGAGCAGATGGGCGTCGCATTGCAGAACACCGCCTATTCGGTGAACATCAAGGAGCGGCTCGACTTTTCCTGCGCGGTGTTTTCCGGCGACGGCGCGCTGGTCGCCAACGCGCCGCATATGCCGGTGCATCTCGGCTCGATGGACCGCGCGGTCGAGACCATCATCCGCGAGAACCGGGGAAAAATCCGGCCGGGCGACGTCTACGCGATCAACGCGCCCTATAACGGCGGCACCCATCTGCCGGACATCACGGTGTGCACGCCGGTGTTCGATGCGGCGAAGCGGAAAATTCTCTTCTGGGTCGCCTCGCGCGGCCACCATGCCGATGTCGGCGGGATTTCGCCGGGCTCGATGTCGCCGAACGCCACCACGATCGAGGAGGAAGGCGTCTATCTCGACAATTTCAAGCTGGTGGATCGCGGCCGCTTCCGCGAGAAGGAGATCTACGCGGCGCTGACAGGCGCCAAATATCCGGCGCGCAATCCGGTGCAGAATGTCAACGACCTGAAGGCGCAGATCGCCGCCAACGAGAAAGGCGTGCAGGAACTGCGCAAGATGGTGGCGCATTTCACGCTGCCGGTGGTGCAGGCCTACATGAAGCATGTGCAGGACAACGCCGCCGAAAGCGTGCGGCGCGTGATCGACCGGCTGCACGATTCCGAATTCTCCTACGAGATGGATCAGGGTACCGTGATCAAGGTCAGGATCACGGTCGACCAGAAAAAGCGCGAAGCGACCGTCGACTTCACCGGCACCTCAAAGCAGCAGCCGACGAATTTCAATGCGCCCGAACCGGTCACGCGCGCCGCGGTGCTCTACGTGTTCCGCGTGATGGTCGACGACGACATCCCGATGAATGCGGGATGCCTGCGTCCGATCAACATCGTGATCCCTAAACAGACCATGCTGACACCGGAATATCCGGCCGCGGTCGTCGCCGGCAATGTCGAGGTGTCGCAGGCGGTCACCAATTGCCTGTTCGGTGCGCTGGGCGCGCTCAGCGCCGCGCAGGGCACCATGAACAATCTCAACTTCGGCAACGAACGCTATCAGTATTACGAAACGATCTGCTCGGGCTCGCCTGCCGGCCCCGGCTTCAACGGCACCGATGCCGTGCACACCCACATGACCAACACCCGCCTCACCGACCCGGAGATACTGGAATTCCGCTATCCGGTGCTGCTGGAGGATTTCCACATCCGCAAAGGTTCAGGCGGCGCGGGGAAATGGCACGCCGGCGACGGCATCCGCCGCACCATCCGCTTCCTCGAAAAGATGGAATGCACCATTCTCTCGGGCCATCGCCGGGTGCGGCCGTTCGGACTGGCCGGCGGCGAAGCCGGGCAGACCGGCGAGAATGCGGTGCGCCGCAAGGGCGGCCACGTCAAAACGCTGCAGGGCTGCGACGCAACGGTGATCGACGCCGACGAGGCGATCATCATCCAGGTGCCGACCGCCGGCGGCTACGGCAGGACGGGCTGACAGAGCGTGCGCCCGCAAGCTTTCGTAAACCATGGTTGCATGCGGCAGCCGCGGAGACATGGATCGAATCTTGCCCGCATGGGATAATGACCGCTTCATCGCGAGAGATTTGCCATGCAGGACTTCGACATGCGCCGCCTCGGCCTCGGGCTGATCGCGGCCGCCTTCGGCCTTCTGACCGTGACCGCCGTCGCGGTTGCCGACAGCTATCCGATCTCCGGCAAGTGGACCTACGACAATCCGGACGCCGAAGGACCGGCGGACGATTGCGGCAAGCGCTATATGAGTTTCGAGGGCGTATTGCGGCGCGACACTGTCGGCGGTGTGTCGTCCTTTCGCAATTTCTCGGTCGAGCAGATCGGCAACAAAAGCTATCGCATCATCGACCAGTTCGACAATGCGATGATCAATGCGCGCCAGACCTACACCCTGCGCCTCATCGACGACGACCACATCGAAATCGACCCTCAGACCGGACCGGCGGTGGCGCTGCGCCGCTGCGCATAGCGCTTATCCGGCGTTGCGGTCGTTGCTGCTAGCTACGCCGATGCCGGAGACGCCGCCGTCGCGTTCGCCCAGTTCGATCTGAAGCGTGGGATGCGCGATTCCGAACCGCGCATGCAGTTCGGCTTCGGCGCTCTTGAAGAAATCGTTGCCGGGATGGCCATCGGGCATCACGAGATGCGCGGTGAGCGCAACCTCGTTCGTGCCCATCGCCCAGACATGGAGGTGATGGACGCGCGCAACGCCCGGCAGACCTTCGAGGCACGCCCTCACCCGCGAAAGCTCGATATGCGGCGGCACGCCACCGAGCGCGAGACTGATCGAGTCCCGTAGAAGTCCCCATGTTCCCCACAGGATGACGGCGACGATCACAAGGCTGGTCAGCGGATCGAGCCACAGCCAGCCGGTCAGCATGATGGCGGCGCCGGCGATCACCACGCCGAGCGAGACGCCGGCATCGGCCACCATGTGCAGATAGGCACCGCGGATATTGAGGTCGCTGCGCTGTCCGCTCATGAACAGCCAGGCGGTGAAGCCATTGATCAGAATACCGATCCCGGCCACGATCATCACCGTCGTGCCAGCCACCGGCTCCGGGCTGGCAAACCGCCAGACCGCCTCCCAGGCGATGGCGCCGCAGGCAAAGATCAGCAGCAGCGCGTTGCCGAGCGCCGCCAGAATCGAGGTGCCGCGCAGACCATAGGTGAGCCGTTCGGTCGGCGGACGTCTCGCAAGGATCGTTGCGCCCCATGCGATCAGCAGGCCGATCACGTCGCTCAGATTGTGCCCGGCATCGGCAAGGAGCGCGGTGGAATTGGCGAGAATTCCGAAAACCGCTTCCACCACGACAAAGCCGAGATTGAGCGCAACGCCGATCGCGAAGGCGCGGCCGAAGTCTTTCGGCGCGTGGGAATGGCCGTGCCCATCCGGGTGACTGCCGTGATCGTGGGCGTGATCGTGCATTCGGTCCTCACAATTGACCGCGTGCCGGCGCGTGTCTAGGCTCAGGACCATAACAAAAGAGATATCAGGGAGGCGACGATGCGGAATATTCTTCGCGGAACTGCGCTCATCGCGATGCTGATCGTTCCGCTGTCTGGCGCTCAGGCGCAGATCACGCCCCCGCCGCCACAGTCACGCGCCGAAGTCATCGTGCCTCCGGTTCCGTCCGGGATCATGAGCAACCGTGCCAATGTCAACAACGTCCGCCTGCATTATCTGCGCGCGGGCAGCGGGCCCGCCGTGGTGTTGCTGCATGGCTGGGCCTCGACATCATCGATGTGGCGCAACGTGATTCCCGAACTGGCGAAGAAGTTCACCGTGATCGCACCCGACATGCGCGGTTATGGCGGATCGTCGCACGTGCTCGACTGGTTCGGCACGCGGGAGGTCGGAGAAGACATCCGGCAGCTCATGGAACAGCAGGGATTCAAGCAGTTTTCCGTGGTCGGCTTCGATCTCGGCGTTCACGTGACCTTCCAGATGGCCACGGCCTACCCGGACATCGTGCAGAGGATCGTCATCCTCGATTCCGTGGTTCCGGGCATCGCGCCCTGGGAGGCGCTGACGCGCGATCCACGGCTATGGCACTGGTCGTTCTACAGCGTACCCGACCTGCCGGAGGCGCTGATCGAGGGCAAGGAGAACCTGTACTTCACGTGGTTCCTGAAGAGCTTCGCCATGAACCATGTCGCGGTCGATGCCGAAATCCCGCGCGTCGTGTCCGAATTCACCGCACCTGGCGCGATCCGTGCAGCACTGCAACTGTTCCGGGCACGGAACGCCAGCGCTCAGCAGAATGCCGAATGGGTGAAGTCGAACCGCATCAAGATGCCGGTTCTGGCGCTGGGCGGCGAAGGAGGCACCGGTTCGACGCTGTTCGACCAGTTGTCAACGGTCGCGGACAATGTGGAAGGCGGCGTGATCAGGAATTGCGGACACTGGATCCTCATCGAATGTCCGGAAGTCTTCCTGACGCGCGCCGGTCCCTTCCTCGAAGGCCGAAAGCCGACGCAATAGGCGGTGCCGAAAGCGCGGCACCGCAACGCGCCTAATCCTCCGGCCGCGGGCCGTCGTCCTCGATCCAGTCATCGTCGTCGAGGATGTTGCGCGTCGGCGGCTTCACCTTCGACCTGCCATTGAGCGCGGCCTTGCGCTTCGCGACGGCCTTTCTGATCGAGCCGGTGACCCCCGCGTCGGGCCGCCAGGCATAGCCCCGCTCGCGCGCCACACGCTCGGCCACGACGTCGCCCGGAACAGAATCCGGATTGCAGACCCGGTAGGCGCTCCGGCGCCGCATCAGGTCGAAATGGAAATGATCGTAGTGAAAGCGGTTCGAGCCCGGCGCCAGCACGGTGCTGAATTGCTCGCAGGCCGCGCCCTGCACATCGCGCAGGAAGCCTTGTTCCTCGGGTGAGCCGCGCCAGCCGGTCTTTACGGAGATCCGGCGTCCGTCCTCGAGGGTGAAGGAGGAAATATCGAGCGCATTGCCAAAGGCATGTTCGGAAACGCGCGCGCCCGGCTGGTTGTTCATGCCGCGGCATGAATAGGCCGATATCTGCCGGAGCTCGACCACGGGCTGCCGGAACCAGCGCTGCGCCGCCGGCTGAACCGAATCGATGATCCAGCGGTCCAGCGCCGTGGCCATTGGACAGGCGAGCGTCGCGGCGGGTTTGATCTCCACCGGACCGAACGCAGAAAATGCGTTGCGTCCGAGCGGGACCGACGATTGCACCGGCGCGGCGCGTGCGGCCGCTATGGCACGCGCCGGCTGGACCGGTTCTGCCCGTGGCGGGATCGGATAGGGTGAGCGTGAACCGCGACGCTGCGGCAGGCCTTCATCGTCG
>NZ_JBFWPA010000219.1:0-6647 GCF_050250235.1 Pseudorhodoplanes sp. | reverse complement strand
CGGCTCCAGAAGCGATCTTGCCGCCAGCATCCGATCTGCCCTACGCTGCGCTCCGGCCAGCCCCGATGCTGGCCAACAACGGCCGGGTTCTAACTTAGACCCTGGTATCGTCATGAGGGGCAGGCCAAGAACTGTTATAGGTCAGAAAATTGGACCGTCGTTGGCTCGTCCCGCCGGTTGTTGCAACATGATGGTCCAATTTTAAGGAACCAACAACTCTTGTTGGCACATCGCCATACGGTTCATGCAGCAAAATTCGCTGTTGATGTCGAAGTCGGAAAACGCAAAATATATGTTCGCGGTATGTTTGATTACACGTGTAGTTCTGTTCCCAAGTTCGGGTAATCGATTTTGTCCGCGTTCACGTTCCCTTTCATGACGCGGTCACCTCTTCTTTTGGCCCGCGTCTTGAAGACACGACTTATAAGCGCGATGACACAATCCGAAACCGTAACTACGATGCTACAAACAGCCTTATGTTATTTTATTCAGCCTCCCTGCATGAGGGCAAAATAATCATGCACCATCACTCTCATAAAAAATCAAAAGAGGCTAATGCTTGAACGATAACTCCCATAACAATCAATTTAGTACGATGACGAATCCCTTCGGATCAACATCAGCGAGTCTTGAAGAGCTAGCGGCACGATGCGCGCAAGCCGAAAAGGATCTTGAGGCAGAGCGCACTCATCGCAACAGTTTGATGGATGCACTTCGCAAGGCCGATTCAGATCGGTGGGACCTTGAAGCCGCCGTGGCAGCCTTGGGTCCAGAACGTGAGCGATTAAACGATACGATACGCCAACAGCAAATGACGATAAGCCGGCTGTCAGCTGAGTTGCTCAAGGCCTATCGTCGGCCATTTCGCCCCCTTAAGTATATGCTGGCATCCGGGTTTCTTAGGACACTTGCGACAATTGTAAGGCCCATTTCCGAGGGAGCCGCCCGACGATACACGCGGTCGGCCGCAAAACGGAGCCCGGATCGCTTCGCTTTGCTACCTCCACCGGTCCCTGTCCCGATAAAGCACGAGGACTGGGTTCTGGAATTCGACACTCCTGATGGCGATAGCCTGCAGAACTACATTCAAACGGCGTCCGAAATCCCAAGGATCTTGATCATTGTCGAGTTCGAGGCAGGCTCCTTCAAACCCTGGAAAGACGTCTTCGAATCCCTTGAATGCTTGATAGGCGTCGACTGGCGAGCCGTATTCAAATTGCACAGATCGGATATGCCTGGCCACGTTTTGCGGATCCTCGCGTCAGAACCGAGGATCCAGACACTCGACGATGACATCGGGATCAATGAAACGATCATCGTTCATTTCGGGGCTGGCGCCGTGCTGCGGCCTCACAGCATTCGCCTCCTCGTAGAGGCCCTCGCAAAGGGCTCCGACGCCGTGCTGGCCTATGGCGATGAAGACAAGATTGGCGCCGACAAGAGCCTTTCCACTCCCTGGTTCAAACCCGCTTTTTCGCCTTTGCTTGCCAAGCAAGGCCTGCTGCTGGGGCGAGTGGTCGCGATGCGTTCCGTCGACGCGACTGACGCGAAAACGCTGGCTGAGGCGCTTCTCGATGAGAACGGCGATTCCCAGCAATATTTGATCGATTTCGCGTTGCGAGCCGGTGCCTCCCGCGTCATTTCCATTCCGCATATCATCTTTCATAACAAGGTCGCTCCGCTTGTCCCGCCGCCCTTCACTCGGCCTTCGCTTCCGAACGATCTACCAATCGCGTCGATCATTATCCTAACGCGCGATCGATGGGATCTACTCAGTCAGTGCCTTGAAAGCATTTACGTCACCGATTGGCCGCGCGAAAAACTTGAGATCATCGTGGTGGATAATGGATCGTCCGACTCTGAATGCGTCGCCGGGTTGAGCGCCGCCGCCGAGGCCGGGAAAATCGTGGTTCAGCGCGACGCTGGCCCATTCAACTTCTCGAGACTAAACAACAATGCCGTCCGGAATGCGAAGGGCGAGCTCGTCATTCTACTGAACAACGACACCAAGGCGATCTCTGTCGACTGGCTTCGAGAATTGGCTGCCTACGCGCTGCTGCCTAATGCGGGTGCCGTTGGCCCCAAACTGCTCTACGGAGATTCCACGGTTCAGCATGGTGGAGTTGTCGTCGGTATACAGGGCCTCGCGGCTCACGCCCATCTGGGCTTGCAGAAGGAAGAGGGCGGTTATCAGAACCTCGCAAATGTCACTCGGGAAATCTTAGCGGTGACAGGAGCGTGCGTCGCTATCCGCAAATCGAAATATCTCGAAATCGGAGGGATGAGGGAGGATTATCAGGTTGCATTCGGCGACATTGTATTGTGCCTTGATTTATACGCGCACGGTTATACCAACTATTATGTTCACAAATCGCTTTTCTATCACTACGAGAGCAGGACACGTGGCTTCGACGATACGGACGCCAAGCGCCAGCGTGCGCGATGCGAGGCCATTCAGGCATGGCGCCTGCACAAATCTTTGCTTCAAGAGGATCCTTTCTATTCGCCAAACCTTTCTTTGGAAGAGACTTATCAGCCTTCTTTCGCCCCGCGCCGCCGACCTTGGTGGACGCCCGACGATGACCGCCCTTTGCATGTGCTGATGCTCTCCACGGCGCACAAGAGAGGGTACGGGGTGCCTGTTGTTATGGCGGAACACGCTCGCGGGCTTATTGAGCGCGGCTATCGGGTGTCTATCGGCGGCCCAGTGTCGGATCACGATTTTGAATATCCCGGATGTCACCGTCTTGATGTCGCCGATCCTCGGCTCGCGATGAGGTGGGCCATCAAAAACGACGTGGATGTAATCATCGCCCACACGCCGCCATTTTATTCCATCGCCAGATGGGCCGGCCACGCCATCCCTGTGGTTGCTTATGATCATGGCGAGCCGCCACCAGAGCGCTTCAGGGACGCCTCTGAGCGTCGTGAGATCCTGAAGGAAAAGGATTTTTGCCTCCACATGTCCGCGCGGGTGTACACAATATCCGAGGCGATCAAGATGGAGAGCCGGACGCCCGTCGATGCCGTCATTCGGCTCGGCAATACCCACCTTGGACGATGGGACGACAGCAAAGCGGAAGCGAGACGGCGCCTCCGTGCAGAAAACGCATGGAATGATTGCTTTGTAGTGCTCAATGTCGCCCGTTTTCATGCTGCGGAGCAGCGTTACAAGGGCATTGATCTTTTTCTGGAGACATTGCGAACTCTCCGCGCGAACGCTGCCACAGCGTCGAAGCCTGTCGTTTTCGTTCTCTGCGGCAAGGGCGACGAAGCCGATTACAGCAAACTGCGACGCAGCGGCATCGACGTGCGCGCCGGCGTTAGCGACGCCGCGCTTGAGGAACTCTATGCTGCCGCCGACGCCTATGCGAATTTCTCGCAATGGGAAGGTTATAACCTCGGCATTGGCCAGGCGCTGGCCATGGGGCTCCCTGTGGTCGCTTCGGACATTCCAGCTCACCGTGCCTTCGGCGTGACCACGGTCAATTCGCCAGCCGCTGCGGCGCAAGCGTTGATGGGCTTTATTTCATCTCCCCAAACCGATCGCACGCCGCGGCTCTGGACCTGGGACGAGCCTATCAACGTCCTGGCCGCCGAGATCGAGAGTCTCTGCAGACACCGAAGCTCTTTAAAGCGCGATTGCGCCCCATAACCGGCGGCCATAACATCTGTCTCCGAGCAGATTTCGAAGCTTTGCGGATGGAGACTGTTCGAGAACGACACGGGCGTTGCATACGACCTAGTGAACGTGGATGAAGCATCGTAAGGAGGCCCAATTTTTAAGGGCGGAGAAGAATGAACTAGAAACTACGAGGCTGGGCCTGGGCGACCACTATTACCCTACCACCATGCTCCACCACTGGCTTTAGTAGAACATCGCAGGTTGAAGTAACTAATAAATCGGGAGGTGTACCGCTTGGCCGCCAGGGACACCGCATTGGGCGATGACGTTCCTTCGGACGACAGCGTCATCGGGTTCTTTGATCGGATCCATCGGGGTGTATTAGCAGGCTGGGCGATCAATCGTTCCGTGCCGGATACCCCGCTGAAACTCGGTCTATGGTTCAAAGGCGTCTGCATTCATGTGGCATCGGCCGATACATTTAGGCCGGACTTGGCGCAAGCCTTCGGAACCCGAGGATTTCATGGATTCGAGTTCGAGTGCCCGACGGATCTGCGCGCTGTCGATGTGCTCGACATCGAGGTGATCCCCGTTGGCGCGTGCTCCCCTTTGCAGAAAGTTGAGGACGTCATTCTTCGGCATGGCACCCGTTTGGTCCAAACGGGCGCGCCTCATCCCGATCAGCCGAATAATTCCGGGGCTTTGTGGAAGAGGTACAGGTCGGTGCCTCGTGACTTTTCGCTGGCGCAGCGGGAGCCTAAAATTGGGATCGTGATCGTCAACCGGAACGGCTCTGAGCGCCTGGAGCGGCTTTTCGCCAGTGTTAAACAACATAATTCGTACCAGTCGATGACGTTCTTCATCATCGATCAGGGATCGACCGACGACTCCCGGCTAGTATGCGCACGATGGGCGATGCGACTGCCAATCACTTTCATCGAGCGGCGAATAAACTTTTCGATTGCGGCCTCCAGGAATTATGGCGCTCGTTTAGCCAGTGACTGCGGCCTGTTGATGTTCCTGAAGAGCGACATCGAACTTTGCGCGGATGCGCTGCCGTCTATGGCCGCCTTCATGTCTCATGACGATTGCTGCCTCTTGGGCGTTCGCCTTCGGACCGGCGCCGATGGTCCGGGAGTTAGCAACGCCCACTCGGATCATCTGGGAATCGCTCTGGATGATTGCGCGCCGGGCGTAGTTTTCAATCCTTATGAAATTTTGGCTGCTGGCGCGGACGATGAAATTTCCGCAGATGCATGGGAAGTTCCTGTGGTCTCCGGAGACTTCATGATGATCCGCCGGACACATTTTGAGTCAATCGGCGGATTTGACGAAGGCTATCGGGACGGTTTTGAGGACGTCGATCTTTGCCTCATGGCGCGCCAGAGGTTAGGAAAGCGGAACTTTTGCATGACCGAGTTTGCCGCTAGGAGGCAAACGGATCCGCTGCGCCCTGCGTCGCATGACGAAAATTTCAGACTGACTCGCCGCAATCTGCGCCGGCTGGAGAATCGCGCGGGTGCCCTCGTTCGTTCGGAAATGATCGCTGACATGTTCCGTCAGCCACCATTGCTAAGGCCGAGGCCAACCCGCATCGCATTCGCCGTGACTGCGGTGGATATGAGTGGAGAGGCGGGGGACTACTTAACTGCTTGCGAACTTGGCGCGGAACTCAGCCGACTATACGGCTGGCATGTCAGTTATCTGGAACACGCCTTTTGGTACGACCTCGACTATTTCGACATTGTCGTGGCGATGCGTCACGATTTCGACCCTGCCCTCATTCAATCAGCGAACCCGCATCTGGTTCTAGTCGGGTGGGCAAGGAATTGGTGCGATCTTTGGTTAAGCAATCGTCAGACGCGGCAGTTCGACCAGATCTGGGCTTCGTCCTCCAAATTTGCACAGGCTCTGCGAGTTCGCCTTGGCCAACGGACGCCAGTCATCAGGATCGCTTCGAACACGACCCGTTTCAGCTGCGGCAAGTTTTGCTCTTCGCTTCAATCCGATTATTGTTTCACGGGCAGCTATTTCCAGTCGCCGCGGGATATTATTTCGGCTGTCAATCCGGAGTCAGTACCCTTCTCTTTCGCGATCTATGGGCATAATTGGGAGAAGGTCCCCGCGCTCGCGAGCTTTTCCAGGGGACCGCTCTCGTATGGCCGAATGCCCGACGTCTATGCCTCCACCAAGATCGTCATCGACGACTCGAACTTTACGACGCTGCAGTGGGGCACGCTCAACTCCCGTGTCTTCGACGCGCTTGCGAGTGGAGCTCTCGTTCTGACCAACAACAGCGTGGGCTCAGATGAGACGTTTGATGGGCTTTTACCCCATTGGTCGTCGCGCGCTGAGTTGACTGACCTCCTGAATCATTATCTCCGCAACGATACGGCGCGGCAGATCGTGGCGGACAAGTTGAAGTCGATCGTCTTTCACCGCCACTCCTATACGCGCCGCGCGCAGGAGGTATATCAAGCGCTCTCGGAACTTGTCCAAGCCCGTCACCGCGTCGGGATCGTCATCGCGTCGACGTTTCCCTCTTCAGAGCGCGAAGCCCTGATCGACGCGATCAGATCTGCGGTCGACTGCCAGAGTTTCATTCGCGCACGTCGCGAAATCGGGGGCCGCTCGGCCGACGAATCCAGCGCAGGCGACGACGTAAGGATTGTCATTGCGGCACCCGGTCTCGAAGCCAAGCTTGCAACGCTGCGCGATGACCAGGTCAATATACTGATCGCGCTCGGGTCGCCTGCCGACGTCGCGCCGGGCGAAATTGATCGGTTCGACATCGCTTTTGTAGGCGATGACGAGATGGCCCGTGCCTTTACCAGTCGGACCCGAGTGCCGGTTCGCGCACTTTTCGACCAACCCGGGAGCATGGCGCGGAATGTCATCCGATTCGACGAAAACGGAGCGGCAATCTCGCTGATCGACAGCTATTGCCTACAGATTGCGGTAAAGAAAGCTATCGAACGACATGCCGACATATGCTCGTCATTAACATCAGCACAGCGCGAAA
>NZ_JBFWPA010000218.1:0-6710 GCF_050250235.1 Pseudorhodoplanes sp. | reverse complement strand
GACCACGTCGGCCGCCGCGCCCTGCTCGCGCGAGCCGCGCAGCAGCCGTTCCAGCAACCAGGCGCCATAGGTGTCGAGCTTGGCAACCCCCGCCATGTCGACGCGCACGACTCGGATCGGGCTCTGCGGCGGAAGCGCCACGGCCATCACCAGCCGCTCCAGATCATTGGCGCGATCGGCCGTCCAGTCGCCGGCCGCCGAAAGCTCGAGGCTCTCGCCGTTTACCGTCGCGGCAAGCAACGCGTCAGAACTCATCCCACTCCCCGTCCCGCATGCCCCGGACGGTTCCAGGCGCGCGCCGCAGCCGGCAAAGGCTGCGCCACGGCGTGGCGCCTTGAGAAAAACCGCATTTCCATCACATACTTAACAGAGCCTCCCCGGCTGTCGAGTGACGTTAACAAAGCCTTAAGCACATGGTTAACCCTAACGCCCTGCGTCTCACCGTCACCGCCGAGACCTGGCCGATCGCGGGACAATTCACCATCAGCCGCGGCGCCAAGACCGAAGCCATCGTGGTGGTGGCAGAACTGTCCGACGGGAGGTTTCGCGGGCGCGGGGAATGCGTGCCTTATTCGCGCTATGGCGAAAGTCCCGCCGCGGTGGCCGCCGTTCTGCGGCAATTCGCCAGTCCGGTGGCGGATGGCCTTACGCGCATCGAACTGCAGCGCGCCATGCCCGCCGGTGCGGCGCGCAATGCACTCGATTGCGCGTTCTGGGACCTGGAGGCCAAGCGCACCGGACAGCCGGTCTATTCCCTCGCGAGGCTGCCGCCCCCGCGGCCCCTGATCACTGCCTACACAATCTCGCTTGGCACCCCCGAGGCGATGGCGAGAGCGGCGCACGACGCCGCCGGACGCCAGCTCCTGAAGATCAAGCTGGGCGCAGAGGGCGACCCGGCACGGCTTGCCGCGATCCGCGCCGCAGCGCCGGAGGCGGAACTGATCGTCGATGCCAATGAAGGATGGAACCCCGACAATCTGGCGGGCAATCTTGCGTCCTGCGCCCAGGCCGGCGTCACGCTGATCGAGCAGCCGCTGCCGGCCGATGCCGACGAGGCGCTGCGCGCGGTCGCGCGGCCCGTGCCGGTCTGCGCCGACGAGAGCGCGCATGACCGCGCGTCCCTGTCCGCGCTTTCCGGCAAGTACGACGCCGTCAATATCAAGCTCGACAAGACCGGCGGACTGACCGAGGCGCTCGCGATGGCGGAGGAAGCGCGGCAACGCGGCCTCTCGACCATGGCAGGCTGCATGGTGGCAACATCGCTGTCGATGGCGCCCGCCATGCTGGTCGCGCAGACCGCCCGCGTCGCCGATCTCGACGGTCCCCTTCTGCTCGCGCGCGACCGCGCCGAGGGACTGGTCTATGAGGGCAGTCTGGTGTATCCGCCGCTCCCTGCCCTATGGGGCTGATACGACAACCATGCCGGTAGATTGGAACCTCTCCGCCGCGTGCGCGTTATGCGTTGCGTATCGGTGTTCTCGTCCGGCCCGGCCCCGGGGAAAGCCGGTTTCCTGAGCCCAGAGGGGAGCACTTGCCAGCCATGCTGGAGCGTCAAACGCCGCAAATCCGCGACGGAACCGATGACCCGCCGTCGCAGGCCGATCCGGCCGCTGTGCATTCAGCCAACCTGATCGATCCGGACGATGGCGCCGAAGGAGCTCTGGCGCGACGCGCGCGCGAACAGGAGGCGCTGTTCCGTTTCACCGACCGGCTTTACCGTGCTGGTTCCCTGGCCGACAGCTGTGACGCTGCACTGGATGCGATCTTCGGAACCCTCGAATGCAAGGCGGCGTCGATCCTGCAGTTCGACGGCAACGGCGTGATGCGTTTTGTCGCGTGGCGCAATCTCTCGGACGCTTATCGCGAAGCGGTCGATGGCCACTCGCCCTGGACCCAAGGCGAGCCCGATCCCGAACCGGTCTTCATCGCCGATATCGATCAAGCCGATTTGCCTGACACGTTGCGGCAGAGCATCGCTTCCGAAGGCATCCGTGCGATCGCATTCATTCCGTTGACCTGCGCAGGCAAGGCGTGCGGAAAATTCATGGCCTATTACGACGCCCCGCAGGACTTTAACCGCCGCGTGGTCGATCTCGCGCTCACCATCGCACGGCAGCTCGGCTTCAGCATCGAGCGCGCCGAGATGGACGCGCACAGGCAGGTGACCGAGGAAGCCTTGCGCCAGAGCGAGGAACGGCTGCGGGCGGTGTTCGATTCTCCCGCGATCGGGGTCGCGGTCCTGACGCCGGACGGCAGGTTTATCGAGGTCAACGATGCCTTCAGCGAGTTGTGTGGCTATGACGCCGCCGAGCTTCGGATGCTCAACTCTCTCGAATTGACTCATCCCGGAGATCGCGCGGCCATGGCCCGGCTTCTTTCCAGCCTGATGGAGGGAGGCCGCTCCGATTTCGTGATTGAAAAGCGGTATTTGCGCAAGGACGGATCGGTCATCTGGGTGCAGAACAGCGTCTCGCTTACCCATGACGAGGCAGGACGCCCCCTGCATCTGGTGAAGCTCATCCAGAACATCACCGAGCGCAAGGTCGCCGAGAAGCGCCAGCGGCTGCTGATCGACGAGATCAACCATCGCGTCAAGAACACGCTTGCGACCGTGCAGTCCTTTGCCACGCAGAGCCTGCGCAACGCCGCAACGATGGCGGAGGGCAGAGCCGCCTTCGAGGCACGACTGATCGCGCTTTCCAAATCGCATGACGTGCTGACCCGCCAGCATTGGGAAGGTGCGGAGCTGGCTGATGTGGTCGCCGGCGCGATCACCCCCTATCGCGGCGGCGGCGAACAAGGCCGTTTTCGGATCAAGGGAATGCCCGTACGGCTTCGTCCGAAGGCGGTGCTGGCGCTGTCGCTTGCCTTCCACGAACTCGCGACCAACGCGGTCAAATACGGTGCGCTGTCGAACGATACCGGCCGTGTCGCGATTGACTGGCGCGTTGACCCGCAGTCGCGGCGGTTCGAATTGCGGTGGCAGGAAAGCGGCGGCCCAATGGTCGAGCCGCCGGTCAGGCGCGGCTTCGGCTCACGTCTGGTGGAGCAAGGTTTGGCGCAGGACGTAGGCGGCGACGTGCGTCTGAAATTCCACGACGACGGCGTCATCTGTTCGATCGATGCTCCGTTGCACGAGGTCGCCGGGGACGCTTGAAACTGGCCAGTTTGGCAGGAGTTTTCGTGCAGGAGCGTTTGTGAAGCCATCCGCACCCGACCTCGCGGGACGGCGCGTTCTTCTCGTGGAGGACGAATCGCTCATCATCATGCTGGTCGAGGACACGCTCGCCGATCTCGGCTGCGAAGTCGCTGGCGTGGCATCGCGTTTCGACGACGCAGTCACGAAGGCCCGCACGCTGGCCTTTGACGTCGCCATCCTGGACGTCAATCTCAACGGGTTGCGCACCTTTCCGATTGCCGAAATCATTCAGCAGCGCGGTATCGCATTCGTGTTTGCGACCGGCTATGGCGCGACCAGCGTACCGGACGGTTTGAACGCCGTCCCGATCCTGCAGAAGCCGTTCGCGGCAATCGACCTCGAAAAGGCCCTGCGCTCGGCGCTTTCGGGCACTCGCCAGCACTGAGCCTCATGGTTGAACCGAGCCTCGCAACCGCGGCAGTTGCGGGATGCACACCCTGCGCCGCTCCGGATTTTTTGCGCTTGGCAACCCGCCAAATTCCTGTCTAACTTTTGCCGGGCGGTTCTTTGGGAGCTTCGGGGGAATGCGGTTCCGGGCGGCATGTTGCGGCGTCGTTCTCGCCGCCTTGATGGCCGCGGATGCGGTCGCCGCCGTTCGGATTTCAAACGACAAGGGCGGGCAGATCGGCCCCTATCTCGACGCCTATCTGAGCCTTCGCAAGTCGGGCCAGCGCGTCATCATCGACGGCCCCTGTCTTTCGGCCTGCACCATCGTGGTCGGGATCATGCCGCGGGACCGCATCTGCGTGACGCGACGTGCGCGGCTCGGCTTCCATGCGGCGTGGAATCCGGGTCATGACGGCCGGCCGGTGCTCAGCCACGCCGGCACCAAGGCGCTGTGGGATCTCTATCCGGGCCAAATCCGCTCGTGGCTGAAGAAGCGTGGCGGGCTGAAGCCGAGGATGGTCTTTCTCTCAGGCTCCGAATTGATGGCGATGTTCCGGGTTTGCGACTGAACAGGCCGCGACTTACGTCTTCGCATCCGGCATTCGCGTCCACACGATGGTCGCGACCACGGCGCCGGTCAGCGCAATGACAGCCATCGCCCCATAGCTCGCGACCCCGATCGCCTCGTACAGCGTGCCGGCGAGCAGCATGCAGGCGCTGAATGTGACGCCCTGCACCACGGAAAAATAGCCTTGCGCCGTCGCGCCCCGTCCTTCCGGCGCCGCATGGGCGATAAAGGCCACGGCGCCCAGATGCGACGCGCCGAACGAGAAGGCGTGCAGCGATTGCAGCACCGGCAGCGACCATCCGGTCGGATCGAAGGCGAGGCCGATCCAGCGGATGGTGGCCCCAAGGCCGCCCAGAACGATGAGCTGGATCGGACCGAAGGCGAGCGGCAAGCGGCTGGCAAACGCGAACAGTACGATTTCGGCGATCACGCCGAGGGCCCACAACGCCCCGATGGTGACGCCGTCGAAGCCTGCCGCCTTCCAGGTGATGGTCGAAAAGCCGTAATAGACCGCGTGGCTGGACTGGATCAGGCTCGCGGCCATGATCACGGCGACGAAGCGCGGCTCGCGCCAGAACGGCCGGCCGGGCTTGCCATCTTCCGTCGGGATCGGCGCGGGCGGCAGCGGCATCAGGACGGTGGCGACGCAAGCCGTCGCCATTGCGGAAACGGCGATCAGCCAGATCAGGTTGCGCGTATCGATCAGGTCGAATGCAAGTCCGGCTGCGAAATTCGCCAGGATGAAAAAGATCGAGCCCCAGAGCCGGACCGGACCGTAGGCGGCGCCGCGCGCCCTGAGCCCGCGCAGCGTATAGGCATCCTGCAACGCGACGGCCGGAGTATGAGCGAAAGCCGTGAACGCCGTGAAGGCCACGATCGCCCAGGGCGCGGACACCAGACCGAGCGCGGTGAAGCCCAGCGCGGTTGCGAACGCAAAGGCGATGATCGTCGGCCGCACGCCGAAGCCGCGGTCCGCGGCAGCGGTCGCGGTCGGAACCGAGACGATCCTGAGCAGAGAGGTTGCCGCGAGAATTGCTCCGACCTGCCCGGCATCGAAACCGGTCGATTGCAGCCAGACCGGAAAGAACGGCAGGTGGATTCCCAGCAGCACATTGGAAACGGCGTAGAACACCGCAGCCCGCAGGGCAAAACTGTCTCGGGATCGGCTATCCTGGATCATGCTCGCGAATCATCATGCCCCGGCATCGAACGATTCGCCGCAAGGCGATTCGAACTATGACAGCATTCTCGCCGCATTGACGGCGACGGCGCGCGGGCGCGCGTTCCTGCAGGAATTTGCCTTGCGCAATCGCGCGGCCGAGACCGCGGCATTGCTGAGCGCGATCCGGCGAATCGAGGATTTGCTAATCGCGCGCAGTCTCGAACCCGGGGAAGCCGCGGTCGCGGGCCCGCTTGCCGCGGCAGCGTCGCAGATCGCGGGCGCTTCGAAGATTGAAGCGCCGCCTGCTGCCGATGAAAGTGGCGGCGCCGTTCAACACGCGCGGCGATCCGGCTCACGCTTCGATAACCGGACGCCGGACGAAGCATCCCCGCCCGCATCGGCAGCCGAGGTCGGCGTCAAGGCGATCTCCGAACCGGCGCATGTCGCAACGCATCCGGTCTGCGACCCGTTCGCCGACATTTGCGCGTTGTCGGCGGACGAGAAAATCGCGCTGTTCACGTGAGGACGCGTCACGCCGCAATGATGCGCGAAAACAGATCCGGATCGACATTGCCGCCGGACAGGATCGCGACCACCACCTTGCCCCTCACGTCGGGGCGGCCGGCCAGCAGCGCAGCAAGCCCGATCGCGCCGCCCGGCTCGACCACGAGCTTCAATTCGCGCCAGGCGAAGGCGACGGCAGCTTCGACCTCGCCATCGCTAGCGGTCACCCCCTTGCCGATCAGCCGCTGCGTGATCGGGAAGGTCAGTTGGCCCGGCGTGTTGGTCATCAGCGCATCGCAGATGGTCCCGCTGAGCCGCGTGTTGCGCTCGCGGTGTCCGCTCTTGAACGAGCGCAGCGTGTCGTCGAAGCCCTCCGGTTCGGCCGTGTAGAAATCCGCATCGGGCACGGCGTCCTTCACCGCAAGCGAAATGCCGGCCGCGAGGCCGCCGCCGGAAGCGCCGACCACGACCACGTCGGGTTGCAGTCCAAGTGCGTGCAGATCCTGCACGATCTCGCGCCCGATGGTGCCCTGCCCGGCGATCACCATCGGATCGTCGAAGGGCGGCACGATCACCGCGCCGCGCTCGCTGGCGATCGCCTGCGCGATGGCGGCGCGGTCCTCGGTGTTGCGGTCATAGAGAATGACCTCGGCACCGAGCGCTGCGGTACGCTCGCGCTTCGGCCGCGGCGCATCTGACGGCATGACGATGACCGCGGGCATGCCGAGAAGCTTCGCCGCGGCCGCGACCCCCTGTGCATGGTTGCCGGACGAATAGGCCACGACTCCCGCGGCGCGCCGCGCCGACGGAATCGAGACGCAGCAATTATAGGCGCCGCGGAACTTGATCGAGCCCATGCGCTGCAGTGTTTCGGCCTTGAGATAGACGCT
>NZ_JBFWPA010000217.1:0-6803 GCF_050250235.1 Pseudorhodoplanes sp. | reverse complement strand
CTTTTGAGTCCCGTCTTCTGAGTCCCGTCTTCGGGACGGCTCGGGTCAGAGAACGTGCATGCGCGGCACAAGTTCCGACACCCCCAAACCATTCGGCTGCGAATAATCCTCCCGGCAATGATCAATCGGATCGAACCGTCGACGTTCTCTGCAGCCCAATGTGAAACTTCGGTTCCGGAACCGCCGTGCATGTCGCGCGTTAATTCCCGAAGCGTTCAAACTGTTGATTCCGATACGCACGATATGAGCAATTCAGATGGAGACGCTGCTGCCAACTCGGCCGGAGATTACTGCTGGCAAGCCGGGCAGCCCACGCCCCGGACCGCGTGAGCCAGGCACCATTACGCCGCCTGAACCGAGTCCGGGCCCACCGCCGGACGGCGAACCGGAGCGCACTCCAGGCCCGGATCCCACGGACTTGCCGGCTCCCGATCCGCACAATCCACCCATTGTGGATCCGACGCGTCCGCCGGGTCGAAAGACGGATGCGGCCATCGAGCAACTCTTGCGCCAATCGATTTTGGGCGTGTCCTTACCCCATGCAGTCAACGCGCACGAATGCCTTCCGTAGGATTGATCCTCAGAGATGGTATGGCAAGGAGACCTAAGCCAATGGAGATATCGACAGCGGAACTGAATATCCTTCAAACGCTTGCCAATGCGGAAGCAGACCGCGGCGCATACATGAGCATCGACAAGCTTTGTTCCGAGCTTAGCGGGACGCGAAAGGCCGTATCGCCATCCGACGTGCTGCAGGATCTAAGGCGGCTCAGACAGAAATCATTCGTCGCGTTCGACGGTGGCGATGCGATCGAGATTACAGATACCGGACTGGCAGCACTGAAATCGATGTAGCCAGCATCGCCGTAGCGAGCGGAAGCGTTGAATGAGCGAAACGGAAGGGCGTGCGGCTGGGTCTTGCACCTCTCGCGCCGGTCCGCTGCGCGGAGCGGTGGGAACCAAACTTCGGCTTTCAGGGTTGTACCGGTTTGGAGAACTGAGCCGGTTTGGTTCGCTTGTGCGATCGCTTTTGGGCGCAAGCCGGAGATGATGAAGAAAAATTCAATCTCCAGGATCGATCTTCAAGATGAAGCATTCACGATGAGCCAGGATAGCAGCGGGTCCCTGTTCTCCTCCGACCATTTCCTGCGCCGCCTCGTACAAATATCCGTATTCGTTATATTGTTGCTACTGGCATGGCAACTTGCGCATCTGCTGCTGCTGATTTTCGGATCGGTCGTGATTGCGACTATCCTTCGGGGGTCGGCCAACGGGCTGACGCGATGGCTGCATGTGCCGCAGTCCTGGTCGCTGGCCGTGGCCGGATTATTGCTGGCCGCCGTGGTCGGCGGCACGATCATGCTGCTCGGTACTCAGATTGCTGCACAGCTCGGGCAACTGAGCGGTCAGCTCAGCGCCAATATAAATAAGCTCCATACGCAATTGGAGAGCATGGGCATCCCCGAGCAGCTCAAGGATTCCTCCATCGTCGGTACCGTCGCCGATAACGTCACTTCATTCGGCAAGGCGCTGGCCGGCGCCATCGCCGATGCAGCGCTTGTCATCGTCGCAGGCATCTATCTCGCCATCGATCCAGAATTGTATCGCCGAGGAACCATCATGCTGTTTCCCCACAGCGTTCAACCGCGGATTCAGAACGCAATGGATGCATCAGGCACGGCGCTCGGACAGTGGCTGCTCGCACAGCTCATCGCCATGCTGATCATCGGCTTTCTGTCAGCAGTCGGATTGTATCTGATAGGCGTACCGTCTGCGCTCGCATTGGCGCTGATCGCGGGCGTCACCGAATTCATTCCGTATCTCGGCCCGTGGCTCGGTGCTCTGCCTGCGTTGCTTGTCGCCTGGTCGCAAGGACCTGACGTTCTTCTGTGGACCGCGGTGCTCTATCTCGGCATCCAGCAATTCGAAGCATACGTTATATCGCCCCTGCTCGCGCGCCAGATGGTGGCCGTCCCGCCGGCGGTAGGGCTGTTCGCCGTCGTCGCCTTCGGCCTGGCCTTTGGGCCTTTCGGCCTGATCCTGGCGTTTCCCTTGGCTGTCGTGACGATGGTGATGGTGGTCAAGCTCTACTTGCAGCCGGAGCTCAAGGAAGACGTCCAGGCACCGGGCGAAAAGCCATCCGATGTGTAGTACGCACACACGAAAACACTGGCCAGGCTGGTGCGTGGCCAGTGTCAAATTTGGCAAATGCCAACTGCAGGCTCGTCAGCGCAGATAGGGGCAGAGCTGACGTGGTCCGCCGCCGTAGGGTTGGAAGGTTCCATCACTCCAGCGGAACGACCGGTAGCGCGCGTCGCACATCTCCCACCTGTCACGGTAATCCCGTTGCGAGCTGGCGATGGCGCCACCGATGATCAAACCTGCAATGCCAGGGACAATCCACCTGCCATCGCGCCATACGCGCCCGCGATGCCCGTACCGCCCACCGCGGTGACCATGCCAGCGGCGTGGCCCCCGCCATTGCGCAAGCTGGTATGTCGCGCCGGGCTCCATGCTATCGCTGCTCCGGTCTGACAGTACACCGGAGAGCTGCGGAGCCCGTGTCCCGAATGCAAAGCCGATGGACATTGGCTTTGGCGCAATGCCTGCAACGCTCGACGCCGTGCCTGGCGTCGATGAAGCAATGGATGCGGCGCTCATAGCCGACGAAGCGGTGAAGCCTGCTAACGCACCACCAAGCGCCAAGGCACAAACAAATCGGCTTGTCCTGTTGTTTCTCATCAAGGTGCCACCTCCTTCTGCAAGGGGCCACGCAAGAGCGCGGCCCGGTTTCAGTCGAGGGGCAACGCAATTCCAACCGATTGGTTCGTCTGAAACCGCTGTTCTTCCATTCGGTCGCGGCTCGCGGAACGAGTCCCAATCTGGGTGTATTCCGCATGGAACCATTCGTTCAGCCAGGCGTTTCGTGTACGCTTTGGCGCGCGCTGTTGCGGACCGCGAATTCAACCGATCACCACACGGCCTTGCCGTCCTCATAATATATCCATGATCAGTATACGCTCACCTAGTTCGGCCGCGCGGTACATGCTCAGGCTTGCCCTTGCGCTTTGTCTCTGCAAAATCGTGCAGTTGCTCCTTGTTCATCGACTCATACATTTCCCTTGCTGCGCCCCTCAGTTTCGATTTCGGCGTCTCGCCGCGCTTCGCAGATAGCGCTGCGCCAGCCGCTTTCTGCTGCGCCTTGGATTTCGACGGCATTTTGATCGTCCTTTGTTCAGGCACTCAGGCCCTTTCGTCATGGAATTTCCTATTCCGCGCATTGACAATTGCGCGGTCGCTTGAGGCTAACACCGCATGGCCTGTTTTGTTTCTTGTGGCTCCGGGATACCTGGATGGGGCCGCGACGCAGTCAGGGTGGAAACCGTCAAGCACCCGGGCGGCGACCAGGATCGCGGCACACGTCGTTAACAGACTGTTACCACACAAAGCAGTACAATGGCACGCACCACGGGTGCCTGCTTTTTTAATGATGTTACCGGAACAATCGAGACGCTTGTGCGTTTCACGGCGCAACCAGAGGTTCGTGTATGAGAGGTCCGAACGATATTCTGCGTGGAGCGACCATTCTGGTTGCTGAGGATGACGCCGTGCTCGCCTGGGATTACCAGGCGGCTATAGAGGAATGCGGCGCTCACGTCGTCGGTCCCTTCTCAACCGGGCGAGAGGCAATCGAGGCTCTTCACCGGCCGATCGGTGCAGCTCTTGTGGACCATGTTCTGAGCGATGGACCGAGCAATACGCTCCAGGCCGAGCTACAGGCCAGAGAAATACCGTTCGTCGTATTGACGGGCTACCCGCGCGTTCTGGTCAAGAACGAAGACGTATCTGCCACCATTCTGAACAAGCCGATCGCGGCCAGCGATCTTTGCCGCGCTTTGACGGACGTCTGTTCGATGCGCCTCGAGAAGCGCTGACCGGCCCCAACGCCAACGAACCGGGCGCAGCAGCGCTTCTCTCGACGATCCAGCGCATGGGAACCGATGCACGAGAGCCGCCGTTGTCGGCTGACACGCTGCCTGCATGACAATCGGTCGAAACGGGCGGGAGCAAATCGGGTGTTTTGCCGGTTTCCACCTGATCTTAGGAAAGAGGCTTCCAACCCGTTTGCAGGCAGTATTGATCCGATCCCGGATCGCTTGTCAGACGCACAAAAAACCCCGCAGAACGCTGCGGGGTCTTTTTTCGAGCCCATGTATTCCGGCGTAAAGATCAACCCTCGCGGCATTGGCGATAACGACGCCACCACGTCCGGCTGCCAGTTTCTTCCGCCCTGTTACGGAGCCATCTGCAGTTGCCGTGATAGTAGCCGTCATAGAAGTAGAATCCCGGTCCCCAACCGTAGTGGCGACCACGGCGCCCATGGCGCCGGTCGTGGTCGCCGACGCGCACGCCGACACCACCAGGCCCCACGCGGACGCTTACGCCGCTCTCAGCTTTCGCGGCAGGAACCGCCATACCGGCGGTTATTGCGAGCATGCCGGCCGCCGCACAAGAATGCAGGATATACCTCATCACGCCTCCGTCCTTTCGCTGTTTTCAGACAAGCTTCAATCTTTGTGATTGAGAGCCAAATCTCAGGCATAATGACGTTCCCGGATGATGGTTCCCATGATACTTGGTTGCGCTTTTTTGTCCGTATACATTTTTATCGTGTGCGCGTATGCGGTCGCAGCAGCGATCAGAACGTGACGGGATCGACGGCTGGCCAATTCTGCAGCCGCTCTGTTCGTGCCCCACGACCGGCTCCGTTGCTTCCGTCACGATACGGACGGAAGCCCCATGCAAAGGGGCCATGAGCTGACAGGCAGGAACAGGCACCGCTGCATTTGTACCGATATATTTGCTAGAATAATGAAATACCGCCCATTCACGCGCGGATATGCCTCAGTGGGTCGGGCAATTGCATGCAGCCGCCCGGCGTCCCATGAGCTAGTGTTGCCGACGCGCGATCGAGCCGGGGGCTCACGCTTACGGCGTGCTGGGGGAATAAAATGGGGATTGGGCGGGGGGTTCTACTCGCGGTCGGGATATTGTCGGCGAGCGTGCTGACGGCTTCGGCTACGACCGAGCCGCAGTATGTGTGGCTGCGATTGGGTGGCCAGCTCGTCCGCTGGGAGGCGCGCGGCGGACTCAAGCCAGGCGTGGTAACCTACGGATTTGTGCAGAGCCGCATGGCGTTCGGCTCAGCTCACAACTGCAAGGCCATGGATCCGCTCGATGGTATCGCAGCTTCAATGAATAAGCCCCTTTCGATCGTCGAACAGGAAATTGTAAAGGGCATCAAGCAGTGGGAGATGGCGACGCCCCTCCGTTTTGAACAGGCGAAGGATTGGACCAAAGCGCAGATCCTCATCGGCGCGCGGCCGAAATCGAGCGGATCCGGTTTCGCCGACGTCTTTCCCAGCCACGCGCGTGGACCGATCGCGGGCATTCAGAGGTCATTGATCTGTTTTGACGCCGGTCACCGTTGGAAGATCGGTTTTGACGGCAACATGACATCGTACGACATCAGATATGTTGCCATGCACGAAGCAGGCCATGCCATCGGGCTCGATCATCCGGGAAGCTCGGGCGAAGTCATGTCCTATAAATATCAGGAGACATTTCGCTCGCTCCAACCCGGCGATGTACGCGGCGCAAAATCCTTGTACGACGCGGACGGCGCCAGCACGCTCGCACAGACGCGGTAAAGCGCTACCTTCGCCAACAACATGGAACTGGCATTGCTTCCGGTCGTTTGACACGTGAGCCGCACGCGATGCGGACGGCCGTTGTCAATCGTCCTGAGGAGCACCCGATGAGGAACCCAAATCAGCTTGTGGCTGGCACTGCATTCGCCACACTCATTACGCTCTCGCCAGCAATCGCAGAATCACCTGGCGCGACCAACAAGGCGCCGCCTGCCAAAATGGATAGAGGCGCAGCACCGAGCACCACAGCTCCGACTACGGATCACTCCACAGCCAACGTCGGGAACTTGCGTGCATCTGCGCTGATCGGGACCTCGGTCCGGAACGCGCAGAACCAGTCGATTGGCGACATCAACGACCTTCTGCTCGCAAGTGATGGAACCATCGATGGCGCCGTCGTCGGCGTCGGAGGCTTTCTCGGACTCGGTGAGCGCAACGTCGTGTTGAGGTTTGACGCGTTGAGCGTTTCTCAGGACGGCAAAAATCTCAGAGTAACGACATCGATGACAAAACAACAACTGCAGACTCTGCCAGAGTGGAAATCGGCCGAATCCGCGCGGTAACCGCAGCTTGCACGTCGCCGGACGGGAGCGACCTGCCCCTTTTTCCAATTTTATTTCAAACACATCTTTTTTTGAACAGGGAACCCGAATTACGTGCGGCGCGTTTTTGGGCTGTTCAAGTAAACAATGGAGGTCTTCCATGGACTGGGATCGCATCGAAGGCAATTGGAAGCAGTTCTCGGGCAAGGTCAAGGAGCAATGGGGAAAGCTTACCGACGACGAGCTGACCCAGATCGCGGGAAATCGCGATCAGCTCGAGGGCAAGATACAATCCCACTATGGCTACGCGAAGGATCAGGCCCGCAAACAAGTCGACGACTGGCTGAACCGGATGTGATCGGCCGGTGAGATTCTGTCGAAAACGAAGGGCTACGGCGGAACACTCGTCGTAGCCCATTTTCATGCATCAAGCCCCACCGCTTGTAACTGCTCATCGGAACCGTTCGCCGGAGAAAGAGTTCGGTATTCGTCGTTGCCGGCAATCGTCACAATGAGAAAATACGTCAACGGGAGCAGGAACATTCCGCTT
>NZ_JBFWPA010000216.1:0-6846 GCF_050250235.1 Pseudorhodoplanes sp. | reverse complement strand
CTCTGGCTCCCGCCCCGGATCCGGACAGCCGAGCTACACCTCCCCGCGCGAGACCGGCTTGAGGAGCGAAATCAGAAAATTGGCGATCCTGCGGCCAAGGGCGTGCCACGAAGACTTGGCCATCACGGATGTGTAGATGTCGCCGTACGGCGCCCACGGCTGCGGCGACGTCATGCGTATCCCCAGATTTGCATGCGCACGAAGCGACTCACTTTGCATGGCGAACGGCTTCAAGTACGCCGCGACCGAGACAGTGGGGTGTTCCTGCAGGTTCCGGCCGACCGCCGGCGAGTCGGCAACGATATTGATCCCGAGTTCCTTCAGCGCCTCGGCGGGTCCTATTCCCGATCGCATGAGGATCGCAGGCGAATGGATAGCGCCCGCGCACAAAAACACGGCTCGACCGTGAAACTTTGCCGCCTTCGGACCGCTGGTGACTTCCACCCCGACGACTCTTTGATTTTCGCACAGCAGTCGCTCAACCCGCACATCGGTCATCACGGTCAGATTCGGCCGCTGCCTTGCAGCTGCATCGAGAAATCCCATGGCGGCGGAGACGCGTTGGGACGGAAGATTGTTCATCGGAATCCGACCGTATCCATTGCTTGGATCGGCATTCATGTCTTCAACGAGAGGCAAGTCCCTTTTGACGGCGACGCGCGCCACCGCCTTGCAGAATTCCGGCCATTCCTCCATCGTATGCCGCCGAATGGGGATGGGGCCGCTTTGTCCGTGCAAACTGCCGTCGAAATCTCGATCGGTTTCAATTTCCTTGAAGAACGGAAGAACATCCGTCCAGGACCAACCCGCCAATCCTGACCGGGCCCGCTCCTCGAAGTCGTCCGGCAGGGGCCGGATCGCGACCATGGAATTCACGCTCGAGCCGCCGCCCATGATGCGGGCCTGCTCATAAAAAGCCGGATCGCGCTGCGCGCCGAGGCGCCTGCTGATCCAGTTCACGTACAAATCGGGCCAGAAATTCTCCTCCCGCATCGCGCTCGCGTAAAAAGGATCGCGAATGGAGGCGGGCTCAGCGCCTGGCGGCGTGTCCCTTCCGGCTTCAATAAGAAGCACGCTCAATCTTCCGATCCGAGATAGCTCGGACGCAACCACACAACCAGCGGATCCTCCGCCTACGACGATCACATCCCAATGCTTACATTGAGCCGCTTCGTCCATAATTTCACTCCCAGCCTAACGAATACCAATAATCGGCGAAGGTCCTCTAGGAATGCCCCTTGGTGCGCCCACCCTTACCTTCGTTAGGTGTTACTCTGCGTTAATTAAGCCAAGGACGCCAGAGTCTAAAAACAAACTGTAAGGATGGTATCATCACGCCAGTTAAGATACCCCCTGCTGTTACTATCGCCAGCAAGGATATTTGGTGAAGACCAGATCAGCGACATGGCAAATCAGGCATCACCAAAAGCTCATCAACTGAATTGGCCGTCAGCTTGACAAACTATCAATCGAATGAGAGCATCTTCTTTCTGAAAAGAGATTGTTTGCGGAAGCGGTTGGCGAGATTTTCGGCCCGCGCATCGATCTCTCCAAAGAAAAGCCTCATCTTTCGATCGGCATTTTCTTGCAAAATATCCATGCTATTGGTGGGCGCTTTCCCGCGCTCTGGGAAGTGGCCTACACACGGTCTCTGGATGCGTTTTTTCATCGCACGCGCCAGCAATTCAAGACGAGCCAAATTTGGAGAGACCACCAATTATGACCAAACACGCTGTCTACGGTTTGTGGATCAACAACAAGGAAATCGTCGACCCCTCTCGTCAAAAGGAGAGCGTTGACCCGAGCAACAATCAGCCGTGGATGGTAGCGACGCAGGCGAGCAAGGGCGAGGTCGATCAGGCCGTCAACGCTGCGCGGCAGGCCTTGAAAGGCCCCTGGGGCTCGATGCCGATCGCCGACCGTGTCGGCCTTCTTCACAAACTCGCCTCTCTCCTGCGAGAGGACGCCGAGCGCTTAGCCGACATTGAATGTCTCGACACCGGCAAGCTCCTTGGCGGGGCCTTGATCGAGATGAAGCGCGCAGCCGACTATATCGATTACTATGCTGGCGTCGCGCGCGCATTCGAAGGCGTTCATATCGAGATTTCGCCGACGCGCACCGGCACGGTCGTTCCGCGACCTCGTGGTGTTGTGGCGGCGATCACTCCGTTTAACGGCCCCGTCACGCTGACGCTCTGGAAGCTTGCTCCGGCGCTGGCGACCGGAAACACGATCATCATTAAACCATCGCCCGAAACGCCCGCGACGCCCGGCGAGCTTGGCCGCCTCGCCGCCAAAGCCGGATTCCCGCCGGGCGTCGTCAATATTCTCTATGGCGACACCGAGATCGGAGAAGTGCTCGTCACCCATCCCGGCGTCGACTGTGTAGCGTTCACCGGCAGCAGCGAGGTCGGCCGCAAGATTGCCGCGGCGGCCGCATCCTCTCTCAAGCATGTATTGGTCGAGGGTGGCGGAAAATCGGCTTTCGTCGTGTTCGACGACGCGTCGATCGATCTCGCCATCAAGAATGCCGTCAACGGCGTGTTCGGAAGCACCGGCCAGACGTGCGTGGCAGGCTCGCGCATGCTGATCCATCGACCGATCTACGATCAGTTCGTCGATAAAATGGTGTCCGTTGCAAAAGCATTCCGCGTCGGAAATCCGCGCGACGTCCAGACTCAAATGGGACCGCTGACCACACGCGATCAGATCGGTCGCATCGACAAGCTGCTCTCGACAGTCGGAGCCGATGGAGGAAAAATCGTTGCGGGCGGCCATCTATCGAACGCGCCGGACCTTCAGGCTGGAAATTATTACCTGCCGACACTGATTACCGGTGTCAGCAACAATGCCGAAGTTAGCCAGCGCGAATTCTTCGGGCCAGTCGGTGTTATTCTTCCATTCAGCGACGAGGACGAAGCCGTCGAGATCGCCAACGGGACGCCATTTGGTCTCGCGGTCGGCATCTGGACGGAGAATATTCGTCGTGCAAACCGCGTGAGCCGGCAGATGCAGGCTGGAACGGTCTGGGTGAACTGCTACCGCGCGTTCGAGCACACGTTGCCCTTTGGCGGATTCAAGCAATCCGGTCTTGGGCGCGAAAACGGGATGGCGGCCTTGCGCGAATACACGCAGTTGCAGACGATCATCAACGACTTCTCGCCAAAGTAAACATATATCGTGAATGAAGGACTAGAACGGTGAAGCTGTGCAGGGCTGCGGTGGCGAAGGCATAAACCTATGGCGCGGTCGTTTCCAACGCAATGGCAATGATCCCCGCTGAACGGCGGCGCCTGCTCCCAGGCGACCCACAGCAAAGCGGGAAATCGATGTGGCCAACAAAAGTGGCAACGTGAAAACCTTGTGATGGTCCGGGGAAATTCAACAGCGGCCAGATCACCTGATTCAAGTACGACTGCCGCCTTGGAGCACTACAAAGCGGAACCGTTTCGAACTCTGCTCAACAACAGCCGCCATTCTTTGGACGATAAGGCGGCATGAGACAGTCGTGCTCGCTGCCACAAGCTGATTTTCGCAAAGGCTGGGAAGGATGAAAATTCGCTTCCTTTTCTAGATAATCGCCTCCGAGTGCTATGCGATTTTGCTGCAATTCTACGGCCGCCTAAGCTTGTGTATCTCCGGTTCAGACTCGAGAATTTTTCCAGACCAAACTCCTCGTTCAACCAGCGTATTGACGGTCGCAACAATGACCTGACCTGCAAAACGCGCAAGGCGTGGTATGGGGCGGTCGGAGGGATAGGACATAATCAACCGGCGCTGCGGTACCGGATTAATCAGTGGCGCTGCACAGAGCCAATTATTCTTTAATTCTCGATGGATTGGAGCAAGCGGGAGTATGGTGACGCCATGCCCATTGTGCACCAGCGACTTGAGAATTGAGTAGCTATCGGCCTCAACCTTTACGTCGAGGATGATTCCCACCTCCTGCGCGTAGCGATCGATAAGCGTGCGCAGTCCGTGACCCGCGCTGGGCAGCAGGAGACGTCGATTTTCCAAGTCAGAGAATTCGACAGGTCGCTCAAGAGAGAGACCTGCGGCTGACGGCCCGATAAGGAAAAGCGTTTCTTCTAGCAACGGGTGAATACGAAGCGTGCGAGCAGATCTCGGGTCATAGAGGATCGATGCATCGATCTCTCCGCGATGCATCCAATCAAGCAGATAGCCCGTATAGGCACAGACGATCCGCAGCGTGGCCTCCGGATGAGCGTCCCGGAAGGCGGAGACCAGCGGTTCCGAAAGAATATCGGAGACGGTCGGAGGCATACCAATCGAGACGTGACCGCGCAGCGGCCTGTCCTCGTCAGAGACAACCGAACGGATTTCCTCAAGCTCGGTCATGATCCTTAGCGCATGGTGCAGCACGGCCCGACCCTGCTCGGTGAGGACCATGCCGCGCCCATGACGATCGAAGAGGCGGACGCCCAACTCTTGCTCCAGGAGTCTAATCTGCCGACTGAGCGCAGGCTGCGCGATATGAGAACGATCCGCCGCCTTCGACAGACTGCCGAGCTCTGCCACATGAATAAGGGTACGGAGCTGAGAAATGTCCATTGTTATAGAATAATGCTATATCTGATCATGCAGAAGGGTCGATGTGGAATTATTTTTGGTAAGGCTATAAAGGAGCGTCGATTGTTCTGCGAGGGAGACGAGTCTTGGATGCCGCTAAAGTCGTTTCCGCCCGACGAGAGCCAAAAGCTCACGATCTTTCCAAGGAGTGGCCGCTCGCACTTTACGAAACGCTAAGAGCTGCCGGCGTCAGCCATATGTCCTATGTGCCGGATGCGGGCCATTCCACGCTGATCCGCCTGTTCCATGAGGATCCAGAGACCCTCGCCAATGTGCTGACCACCGAGGAGGAAGGCGTCGCAATTGCAGTCGGCGCATGGCTTGGCGGCAAGCGCAGCATTGTGCTGATGCAGTCCTCAGGCGTCGGCAACTGCATCAACATGCTTTCGCTGCCGGCGCAAGCCCGCACTCCGCTGCTCCTTCTTGTAACAATGCGCGGCGAGTGGGCGGAGTTCAATCCCTGGCAGGTTCCAATGGGGCGCGCAACGCAGGCAGCCCTGGAGGCCATCGGCATGACGGTTCTGCGCGCCGAGACTGCCCCTGACCTGATTGAGACGGTTGAGCAGGCGACCATCATGGCTTACGAGACCGATCAACAGATCGCGATACTGATCGCGCAGCGTCTTGTCGGCAAGAAGCAGTGGTGAGCGACATGGACACTGCGATGAACCGCCGCAAAGCGATAAAGAAGCTTCTTGATGCGCGCGACAGCGCGCTTGTCATCACAGGTCTGGGGTCGTCTAGCTATGACGTTTATGCCTCTGGGGACCGCGACGATAACTACTATCTGTGGGGCGCCATGGGTGCGGCTGCGCTGGTCGGACTGGGGCTTGCGCAGGCACAACCTGACCGGCGAGTGATGGTGATCACGGGGGATGGCGAGCAGCTCATGGCCTTCGGCGCGTTGGCGACGATCTCCGTCGCACAACCAAAGAATCTCGACGTGATTGTGCTCGATAATGAGCATTTCGGGGAGACCGGAATGCAGCCGAGTCATACCGGAATGGGGATCGCCCTCGACAAAGTCGCGATGTCGTGCGGATTCGCCGAAGCGGCCGAGCTGCGCACGCTCGATGAGGTCGATGCATTAACCAGGCGGCTACGCCAGCCCGCCGAAGGACCGAGGCTATTCGTGCTTAAGGTCGCAGCCGAGAATCTCCCCAGATCCCTTCCGCCACGCGATGCGACATTCATCAAGAACCGCTTCCGAGCCCATCTTGGCCAAGCGACCTGTTGAAGCTGGTATTGTGTCGATCCTTAACGTCCGCCGTTGACGATCTGCGTTGGCTCAAGTCGAACCTATATAATCAACCAATCGTCTTTTGCGTGGGAGGAGGACAGAAAGGGAGCGGGCGAAGGCCGCGTCCCAAAGCGCCTGGTCGATCTCGATGCCCTTTCTAAGCACTGTCCGATCGACCACGGCGCGCGGCTTACGAGCGGCGCCATCCGCGACAACCACAATGATCGTACCCGTTTCGGCACGGATTCTCGTTGTCGCCGCTTCGACCCTGAACACATCCTCGTCGATTACACATCCCTGTATTTGTGTGCCGGTTGAGATCGTACAGGAAGCTTTGGCGCCACATTTCGCCGTCACGAGCTTTGGAAGCCCCAAGCCAAAACCGGGATATCGCACATGATGCGCGACGACGACGCCGGACCCGTTATGGAAGGCCTGTTCGCAAGCTAGATCCGACAACAATGACGCAACATAGACAGCCGTCTCCCCTCCGCCATCGACCAGAACCACACCGTTATCGCGAAATTTTATCCGAACACGATCGGGCTGGATCTGCATGTTTCGGTTCACGGATTCCCAAAGCGTCTGGAGCCCATCACCCCGCTGAAGCTCCGCTTCGAGAACCAGTCGTGAAGCCGTATATTCCAGCCCGCCCGGCAGCTTGAGACACCAAAGAAGCCTCGCTACCAGCTCCCTCAATTGTCTCACTGTAACCAGCATCGAGCGAAACCTGCTTATCCGAAATTTGCACGGAAAAGCCGTATCCAGTTTTCCCCCATCAGGAGCCTGATCTCATCGTCCTGAAATCCCACCTCGTGAAGTCCCTTGAAGATGTTGGGGATCTGTCCCGCGCTACCGTCCTTCGCCCATTCCGGCTTTTCGTGGACGCGTCGCGGTTGCGCCGTCCGCGTCCAGGTTCCCATACGGGCGTACTGGATGGATTGATCCGTATGGCCTCCCCCTTGGTCGGTTCCAATTCCAACGTGCTCGATCCCGATTTGCTCAACAAGCCTGGC
>NZ_JBFWPA010000215.1:0-6846 GCF_050250235.1 Pseudorhodoplanes sp. | reverse complement strand
TTGCACTCCATCGCATTCGCGCCCAAGCAAGATCTGCAAGGCCGCGTCGTGGATTGCTCAAGAGAAGGCTTCCTTCTAGCAATGGAGCTTTCATGCTGGTCTTTCATCAGGATGGCCAAGCTGGCCGAACCCTTGATGATCGATGGTGGAAGCCTCTTCACGATGACGTACTACGGCTCACAGAGGGTGGTCGAGAACTACAACATGATGGGGCCGGTGAAAGCCGCTTTGGAATCCGCCACGCGATACATGGCAGCGGAACTCGGCCGGAAGAACATCAGGGTCCACGCCATTTCGCCAGGACCGTTGAAAACAAGAGCGGCTTCCGGCATCAGCGATTTCGACAAGCTGTTGCAGAAAGCACAAGCTAAGGCTCCCGCCCGTAGCCTCGTCTCGATTGACGATGTAGGGCTCGCCGTCGCGTTTCTGGCCTTGGACGGCGCTAAGCTCATCACAGGCGAGACGCTTTACGTCGACGGCGGATATCACATCATCGATTGACGATAGCCAGTGGGAGAGCACTGATGGATGCAGACGCGCCGCGTGGGCCTCTGGTGGAAACCAAGATCGATGGCTCAATTGGCACCATCGTCTTAGACAATCAGGAAAGGCGCAATGCGCTCTCCAAAATGCTCATTGACGAGATCGTCAAGGCTCTAGCGCAATTCGAGGGTCAACAGGTCCGCGTCGTCATTTTACGCGCACACAGCGGCGTAAAGGTTTGGTCGGCAGGACACGATGTGAGCGAACTTCCAGAAGGTGGTCGTGATCCCTTGGGTTGGGACGATCCATTGCGTTATCTGGTTCGTGCGATCGAAGAATTTCCTGCACCGGTGATTGCTCTCTTAGAAGGTGGCGTCTGGGGCGGAGCATGCGAGGTTGTCTTTGCCTGCGATTTAATAATCGCAAGCCCGGCCGCAACGTTTGCAGTAACACCCGCAAGGCTCGGCGTGCCCTACAATGTCTCGGGTATGCTTACTTTCATGAACGCCTGTACGTTGCGCATTCTGAAGGAGATGGTCTTCACGGCCAAGCCCCTCTCGGCAGAACGCGCCGAGCGACTAGGTATTATCAACCATATGGTGCCCGCGGAAAAAATCGAGGCATTTGTGTTGGAGATTGCGCAGGACATAGTCGAAAATGCGCCGCTCTCGATCTCCGTTATGAAAGAGCAGCTGCGAATGCTGGCCGGTGCCCACCCCATGAGCCCTCGTCGCTTTGAGCGCGTGCAGGGCTTGCGGCGCATTGTGTATGACAGTGACGATTACGAGGAAGGCATTCAAGCGTTCAAGCAGAAACGCAAGCCGCGATTCTCGGGGCATTAAGTTTGGGGGTTGAAATGCACGACTGAGTTGCTCGTCGCTGCGTTACTCGTGGGCGGGTCGATGAAGAAAGCCCTGTTCGACATTGATGATGGTGGTCTTCCCAATGAGAAGATGGTGCTGCCCAAGAAGTAACGCCCCTCAGATAGCGCGTCATATGGCGCATTCGGTCAATAATCAGGGAAGGTCCTACCGGCTCTTGCCGCGCCTTTCAGGCTTGAGTTCAAGGCGACGCATCGCCCAGCACGACTTTGGAAGTCTTTCCCTTGGTTTAAGGTCTCCGGACTTGACGTACTTTCGGGGGTAGTCCGGCCAGAAAGATAGGACAACTCCATGCCGAATTCGGTCGAGAAGGCTCCTTGCGGGCCTCTATCCTTGGGGGCGGAGTCACCGTCCAGACCACCTTGGAGCCGTTATGAGATGCCTGTAGTTTAGGCTCGAATATACCGACCCGGATACCTACCTGGGGAGCGCTATCCAGAAACGAACATATAGGACGAAGTGGAAGCCAGGACTTGATTGGGCCTGAGCATGTTTTCTTGCTGAAGAGATGCAGCAATGAGGATGGATGAGTGAGCTTGGCTGGAAGACATCCGGGACTTAGTTGTCGCACCCCGCCGTATCTTCGGCCCGAGGGAGCAAGCTCCATAGTGTCAGATCGATTTCGACTAATGCGTTTAAGATAAAGGAATAAATCGAAAGATTTCCAGAAACCCGGATGGCTTATGTCACCGCTGCCTTAGCACAAGCATTTTGCATTTCCTCCTCCATGATGTCTGCAAGTTTCCCGTCGTGAGAGGAGGGGACGATGAAACTGTCATGCACGGAGAGAACAGGGATGTTCTCTCGTCTCAGGCGCCGCATGACTTCCGAGCAAATTTGTGCATCTTGGTATTGCAGTGACAAGCCAGAACCACTGCACCAGAAAGGTCCTAAAGCCGGATATTTTCCCCTCAATGCATTCATCAGCGAAAGAGCCTTTTGAGAAGAGGCCTTGGAATGCACTACACTTAATTCCTGAGAGATCGCGCTTCTTGCATGCGCGGGCTTAGACGCGTTGAGCATAATGTTGAAAGCGAGTTTGATCTCGCTACGGTCGAAGCCCCAAATATCATAGGGGTCGAAACTTGGATCGTCGAAAGGAAGTGCGAGTTTTGCGCGAGCACAGAGCAATCGAAATTGGCAGGCACGGAAATCGCTTTCGATGACCGTTTCGCCGTCAATCAGCAGATTAGCGCGGAGTTCAGAGGGAAGTTGTTGCCAGAAGGGGCCATACCAGCGGCCACCGCGATCCCAAGCGCCGTTGAAAACCCGATGATAAAACTTGCGTCTCGGATCAATTCGCAAATTATCGACTTGCACGAAGCCGTTCGCCTTATGGATTACACCAGGATGGCCGACGCAAATTTCAGCGCTTGCCAGAAATTCGTTGGCTTCCTGCACGTCCCGGCGCATGTCGATGATGCGCTGGGTATCACGGTAACCGACGTATTTGCCTTTGGTATCTTTGAGGACGATAGACTCGCGATCATCGAAGACAAAGGCAGGCGGGCAATCGGCGCAAATTCCGAGGAGTTTGTTGCTGGGACGTATTCGCGAGCGATGCTTTGCAATCGCAGAGGGCGATGTCCTTTGCTCTTCCAGAAAGCCGTCCTTAACTAGGCTATCAATCGCTCCCATCATGACAGCGTAAGTATAAAAATCAGGCCGATATCGTTTCGGATAGTCCGTGTAGAAATTCCGATCGCGGCTGTAAAAAACGACAGCATGTTGGTGCTGAGCGTGGGCATAAAGTATATTGGCGATAATGGTCGATTTTGCTTTTTGGATCCTTCGACTTCCGACCCTGTGTTCAATCGCCGACAGGATCTTCGTATCTCCCGAGAGCTTCAGATGGCGATCAAACCTGAATTCTATCGCGGAGTCTTGGCACATGCGGTTTCGTTCGCTCGAGAGGCGGAGCTCTCGAGATCGATAAATTGATTGGAAGGATTTACTGCGTTGTGAGCCGCCTTGTGGCCGCACGTCTCGTCAGCGGCCGGTTGGGTTTCTAGCAATCGCGCTAGGGGATTTCGTAGCTGCGCACGCGTCGGCGCTGGCCTTTTTCGTCGACGATCCGGCGATAGGTTTTCAATGGGCGCCCTGGTTGGTGAATGAGCCTCGCAAACGGTGCCGCGACGGCATTCCAGGGGCGCGGATTGAGGCCCTTGTGCGCGCACATCTCGGAATAGACCGCCCGCATGTCATCGGCGTCGAGCCGGCGGCCGTTCGGCCACGCGCTGTCTTGTAGCCAAACCAACAGCTGGCGTGCGTGCTCGGCCGCAACCTCGCGTGGAGTATTGCCGATTTGCGCACTGTGCACCGGTGCTGGAGCCGGGTTTGGAGTCGATGCCGGCGTCGATACTGGAGTCGATGGTGTCATCGGCTTCGATCTCTTGGCGGGCGTCCAATCGGGTTTCTTTTCGACTACCGTCGATCGAATTCTCGAAAAAAAGTTTCGCATGGGGAACTCATAGACGCATCGAGTGTGGACGTGTGGGATCCTAAGAACGGGCTCAGGCCCGAGCTTTCAGATGGGCGGACAGACATCGTCAGGGCCTGTCAGGCTTGAGCGAGGTCTTGTGCGCGGTCCGCGCATCTGCGCTGCGAGCAACGCGTTCGTCGCACCACGCGCGATAAACGGCGTCCGGCCAGGCGGGCTTGGTCGGCGTCAAATACGTTGGAGCTGGGAAGTCGCCCCGTTGCACCCACCGGTACAAAGTAGTCCGATGGATGCCTAATTTGTCAGAGAGGGCGACAGCGTCCCACCAGTCACGACGAGACCGTCTTTCGAGGTCGGAGTACGTTTGTGAGCCAGTGATTAAGACGTTTTGAGATTTATCTTTTGTACGCATGACGAGCTTCCGTTGCGGCGTTGAGCAACGGATAGCGCAATGGTTGTCGGCAGTCGTTCCTAACGTTCGGGCACCTTTGCCGCTCGCCTAGGAACTCGTGTCAATCGACATTTGTGTACATTTAGCAAGGATAGATATGCTCTTCGAATGCGGCGGCCGGCCCAAGGAGGCGCCGCTAGAATAAGTGGTTACGAATGAGGTTATTGATTTCTTCGATGCTTCGCTTTGGCGTTGGCCTGGGTAAGCCATCAAGGAGCGCAAACGCGAATCTGGAGAAAGCAGACGGTCGGTCATTGCTTCCCGCCGTGGCCTTTCCTCCTGCGTCAGTATAGATCTCACGCAGCTCTTGCAGGCAATAGAGCAGGGCTGTCTTCTCAGTCGTGCTACCTTCGGCCTTTGAGTGAGACAAAACCTGCTCACTTGCACTCAGGAAATGGCCGTTCAACGCTCTCAATCGCCTGATTTCGGCTTTGCTCCCCAGGAATGAATTAAGCTCAAGGAGTTCTTGCGACTTGGAAGACTTTGTTGGTGTCCCTTGCGGGCTTTCAGCCCTGCTTGGGTCGCTTGCTCTTATCAGTGTCTTCCGCAATTGTCTTTTTACCTCAACCACAACCGGTTCGAGTCTTTGCAACTCCTCCAAGACATTGGATGCGTCTGTGCTGACGGCTATGAGGCGCTCGACGAAAGCGGTGACTTCTTTCGCCGAAGGTCCTTTCTGTTCAACCCTGGCCTTCGCGACATAACTGGCTAAGGCACGCTCGACTTTATCTTTCAGAGCTTTGTCAAGTTGCACTTTGCCGACCTTTTCCGCCGCAGTGAGAGCGGTGTCAGATATGCAACCCTCGCCAGGATAAGATGCGACTGGACTGTCCGCGAGTTTTGACCGTCCAGACCCTTGCCCTTTTCGGCTCGGGCGGCTCTTCGGTGTTCCTTCAGATTTGCCCTTACTCATTCGGCGACCCTGCGCATTGCCATCACATTCTCAGTTTTCTCGGAGTCATCTGCAACGATGCGCATCAGATAGTCCGCCCATTCATCAAGAAGGCGGCGGATGCGATTGAGTTTTGAGGCCTGGGTGTAGTGCGCGTCCGTCACGCTGCCCGAGACATGACCAAGCAGTGCCTGGATTGTTTCCCTGTCGAAATCCAGCTCTTCAGCCGCACGATGGGCGCAAGTCCGTCTCAGGTCGTGCGGGCTGAAGGGTTCGCCTGTAACAACCCCTGAAGCGATTATGCGCCTAAGCGCGGTGCGCAGGGCGCCTTCGTTCAACGGCTGGTCGCGGTCGCGATGTGCCCCTTTGAACACAAAGGCCGAGGGGCGTTGTTCGGTTGCATTGCGTGCGCGGCGCTTATCCAGAATTCTGAGCGCCAAAGCCGGTAACGGGATGACGATCTCGCGCTTACTTTTCGTTCTTGTTAACGGAATGCGCCAAACGGAGCTGCTGCCATGCATATCAAATTCGCTCCATGCCGCGCCCAGCACCTCGTCGGTGCGCCGGGCAAGTAAGAGACACAGGCGGGCGGCGTCTGCAGTTCCAGGTGCAAGTCCATGGTGTTGGTCGAGTGCCCACCAAAATGACCTAAGCTCACCATTTGACAGCTTGCGGGTCCGCGGCCGGGGCGGTGCAGCTTTGGTGATTTGGGTAGCGACGTTGTCAGAAAGGCCGGTGGCGCGCCAACGGGCAACGCCGAGTGCCCACGAAAAAGTACCGCTAATGGCAACGTGGAAAGCGCGCGCGGCAGCCGGCGAACCGCGCTCTGAGATCCGCTCCAGAATGCGCTCGATATCCAAAGCCGTGATGTCGATGACCGGCTTGTGTCCCAGATCCGGCACGGCGTCTTTCTGTAAAATGCGGCGGATCTCGGGGATCGATCTGAGGCCGGCTTTCGCTTTGGCGTTTTCGTAATCTTCGAGGAGATGAGCAAAGGTCATTTGCTGGCTTGCGGCTTCCCGTTCACATTCGGCGCGGTCTTCGGCGACGGGATCGCCGGCATCGATCCGCACCAGGAGGGCACGCCAACGCTGGCGCACCGTTGCGAGGTCGCTTCTGTGATCACCGATCTTGGCCTTGCGCCGAACGCGGATGCGGCCATGGCGGACAGTATAGATGACACGCCACGTGCACCGGCCATCGCCCATAACTTCGAGCACCAATTTATCGAGCATGCCGCCTTGTGGAGTTCTGACACGAAACTCCTGCCTTTGGGTAGCGTCGCGGATCGCCCGCGCGATCCCCCTCGGCTCGAAAGTCAGCAATTTCCCACTCGGTTTCATCTCCACCCTTTGCAGTCAACAAGGCCAAGATCGGGGCCAAGATATTTTGAAATCCCGTGGCCCATCTGTGGCCCATTTTTGCGCAGCGTCGTGCAATTCCGTGCACCTTTTTGCATCAGGCTGAAGCGCGAGAGTGGTCCTCTAGGGACTTGAATAGAAAACTTTTTTGTAGAAACTGGGGCTGAATTCCGGCGCTTTGGAGAAGGCCAGCAATTTCCGTGACTCGCTGACTCTTAATCAGCGGGTCGAAGGTTCGAGTCCTTCATCACCCACCAAAATCAATCACTTATTTGACCAGGCCGACGACGCGGTTTTGCGCGTCGACATCACCTCGTTGAAGCGCTCATGAACGTTGC
>NZ_JBFWPA010000214.1:0-7216 GCF_050250235.1 Pseudorhodoplanes sp. | reverse complement strand
TTAGGAACGGAAAGTTATTTCTCTCTCCGCCGAACGACGGGAGTGATTTCAAAGAATTATTCAAACGATTGGCGGCGGCGGGTGCGGGTCGGCCGTTGGGGAAAGACGGGTTTCCTGCAGGCCCATGGACGCCCGAGCTTCTTGCAGAGGCGATTTCACAGATTGATTCCAACCGAGTTGGGGTCGATCTGCGAACGGTGCAGCTTTGGTTTCAAGAGAACGAGAAGGGAATTAGCACTGCCAACATTCGTTGGCTGGCGAGGATTTTTGGATGCGATGATCCGGTCGCAACTAGCGAATGGCAGATGGAGCTTAGTGCGGCGCAATCGCGGTTATCGGCCAAGAGACGAGAATGGAAGAGAGCCGGAAGCAGCGTTGCACAGGAGATTCTAGATACGGCACTGACTGCGACCTTCGATGACAAGACAGACTCCCCGGCAGAGCTGACACGGGATACTGACGCCAAGGGGCCGAGGCGGCGTTTTAGTTTGGCGAGGAAATCGGAGGCGTTTTTTAGTCACGGATCTCCCCTGAATTTACCGGCGTCGGTGTTTGCCGGCATGACCGCCCTCGGCTTTTTGTCGTACATCATTGGGATCCACAACGTCACCTACGAGCGAGCGGACGGGCTCGTTAAGCAGGTTGGATTCCTTTGGGCCGCAAATTGGACACTCGACTTTATGGTGTTCTTACCGCTGTTTTTCTTCTTCGTTATAGAGTTGCTGGTCTTCTGGAAAAGTGAGGGGCGCAGAAAGCTCGCAGCGCAGGGCGATCAGGTGGAAAGCGACGACGCCTGGTTGCGCAACGTTGACGCTTCCTCGTACACATATTGGTCGGTTTTTTTGATTTGCTTGCTGTTCGCGGGTCTTTTTCAATGGATCGGCGTGTCCTTGATCCCGTTGATGAAGGGCGGCGGCAACTATGCCATGGATTGGGGAAAAATAGCTCTTGTGCGTCCTGAGGTCATATCTGTCCCTGCAACAGTCGTTTTTACGGGGCTCGCTTACCTATACATGTGCCTGGTGTTTTATCTTTTCTTCGTAGGTCTCATTTTGCTCTATTCGATTGTTCATGATCTTTGGAGAATTGGAGACGCATTTAAGAAGCTGCCGCATGTTTATCATCAGCAAGAGCTCAATGAAGCCGGCCTCACAGTGATGCGTGGGGTTTTTCGGTGTACTATTTTGGGGGTTCTGGTCGCCATATGGATGAAGGTCCAAAGCTCTTATCTGGCATCGAGTGGTGAGAATATTGTGGCGTGGTTGGTCGGCGATATGTCTTCGATGTTCCAAGGTCGCGATGATGTGAGCACCGGGTTCCGCTATCGTATGCCGACGCATTACAGCAGCCTTCTTATCGTTATTTCTACCTGTTTTGTATTTCTGTATGGCTCCATCCGATTAGGTGTCGGAGGTCGATTTCATGCGCCTTTGTGGAAGATGTCGGCGGTCGTGGCGTTACTTGTTGTCAGCTACTTGTTGATCGACGCGTTTGCCGGCTTTTCGACCCTTCTGGCCATTTCAGTGCTAGTCGCACTATACGGCCTGTTCGATCCAGGATTAGGCCGCTGGCGAGCGAGCGAGTTAGGAAACAATCAGAGTGTTTCATAGTTGGCTCGATCGTTGGGACGAACGCCGGGCCCTTCGCGGTGAGGAAGGGAAGAAACCAACGGATTTCGTCCTTGACGCGGAACGCGCCTTTCCAGGTGCGAAGAAGATAACAAGTATCGAGGAATTCTGTGCTCTTGCGGACCAAGCCGTGGCCGATCCAGCCTTTTTCGATGAGCCGACTGAGAGCGATCAGAGTTTTGAAAGGAACGATGAGTGGCTCAAATTTCCATCGGACATTTTATCTGATGTACCGCAGAACAATGTCGTCGAGGCGAGAATCACTGAAAGCGGGTCGTTCGATCAGGCGATGGTGATTTTTCACCATTGGAATGCCAGCGCCTGGAATCGTCCGATTGCCAATTTTTTCTCGCAGCGTGGGATCACGGTTGTCGAGATTGCTATGCCCTATCACTTCGAACGCAGCCGTCCCGGCTCCGTTCACGCCGACTATATGCTTAGCCCTAATCTCGGTCGAACGATCCAATCTGTAAGGCAGGCAGTGTTGGATGGGCGAAAACTCATACGTTGGATGAAAAGCGAAGGCTACAGAGAGATTTCGGTACTCGGAATGAGCTTAGGCTCCTGGGTTGCGGCCATGGTCGCGGCGCACGACTTGGCAGTGTCAAAGGCCTCGTTGTTTCTGACGGCGGGGAGTTTGGCGGATATGGTTTGGACGGGTCGCGCGACACGATCGATACGCGATAGCCTTGAGTCTGTAATCGATCTGGCCGATCTCAGAGCCGCGTGGAGTCCACTTAACTTGGAGAATTACGCGCATAATTTGGTACGGGCGGATCTCGATCTACACGTGGTGTTGGCTAAGAGAGACAGGGTGGTTTTGCCGGAGCTATCACAGAGGTTCATGCAAAGGCTGAGGGAGGCCGGCGCTCAGCCAAATATTCTAGAATTAAACTGTGGTCACTATTCACTTGCCGTTCCGCCTTACATTGTGTTGGCTGGTTTGAGCTTGAAGCGGTTTCTATCGAGACCTGACAAATTGGCCCAACGAGTGTGAGAGTGCATCCATGCGATGCACGACCGCTGCAGACACAGAGATAGAAGCCCTGTTGCAAAGATTGCGTTTTGCCGGGGAGACTCAGCGTTCTCCAGCGATGACCATCGGGGCCGCCTGCCCTTCAAGATGTTGAGCGTGCACTGCTGCGACCTTCGCAAGCGCGCTCGGCACAATACCAAAAGCTCGTTTCACGATCCGCTTCGCCACGCACGTCATCGGTCAGGTTGAAGATCGCAGCCTGGCCCCTTGCGTAGAGCCCGGACCTCGGAGCCCTTGGTTCGGTAGCCGCGCGGATCGGGCGTTGACGAACCATAGTGGAACTCGTCGCCTCGCCGATGCGGCAATACGAAAGCCGAACCCCGGGGTTCAACGCTCTCGTGCTCCGCCGAACGGTCGAAGAGTTAGCGCGCAATCACACGCACGACCTCCCCCTCGCGCCGAATATGGCCTCTGATGCCGACCATGCCGGCCACGGCGACCGTGCGGCCTATCTGCTCTGGCTCGCCGATACGCGTCATCGGCCAGCCCGCTCGCTTCAGGATGCGCTCGAAGCGCAGGTCAGTGACGGTGACGATCTCGCGGTAGCCATTCGCGATCGACCATCGATGATCGCGGCGAACAGGGTCAGCATGGCATCATACAGCGCCCGCCTGCCCTGCCCTCGCCAAGCAAGGTGTCGACGCAGAACGGCCAACTCTCCACCATCCCAGTATGGGCTTCAAGCCGCCCGCGTACGGGACGAGATCGGTGAAGGACGACTTGGTATTGCGGAACCGGCGAAGTGCGACCATGGCCGATCAATACCTCCGCCAAGGCGACGAGGTCGGGCGGTAGCTCGTCCGGTAGCCTACATGGCGCAGATAGACCTGGCGCATCGTCGGATCGGTCTTCGCAATCATCCGCAAAGGCGCCGATAACGACGATCCAGATCGCGATCCCGAACAGCGTGGAGAACCAGGTCAGGACCGCGAAGATCAGAATGACGGTCGCCAGGCCGGTCAACAGCACCAGCTCCCGATCAGCCCCCATCAAGTGGCTGGGGCGCGACAGCGCCCGATGAATATGCGCGAGCGCGCCAAGGAGACGCTGGGCTCACCCACGATGATGCGATCGGGGCGCAGCCGCATCGTGCTCTTGAGCAGCCTGGCCATGTCCACAGCGTCGCTGGTGTGCAGCGCCACGGCGTTCTCCGCAGCGCAGCGGATCTCGGCCGTGTCTTCCAGGATCACCATGCGGTCCAGTGGTGCGGCCGAGACGATCTCGGCGATCACGGCATTGGCGAGCGTCGTCTTGCCCGAACCGGTGCCGCCGCAAATCACGATGTTCATGCGCGCGACGATGGCGTCCCGAATGGCCGCGGCCTGAACCGGCGTCATGATCCCCTCCCCGACGTAGTCATCGAGTGGGATGAGGCGCGATGCCCGGCGGCGGATCGTAAAGCTGGGCGCCGCGACCACGGGTGGAAGCAGCCCCTCGAAGCGGTGTCCGCCGATCGGCAGCTCGCCCGAAATGATAGGCCGGTCGGTATCCGCTTCCGTCTGCAGGGCGTGAGCCGGGCTGGAGAGCCGTCAGTATCTCCATCCCCTGCCCCAGCCGTTCGACGAACAGGCGGCCGTCCGGATTGACCATGATCTCGACGACGCTGGTGTCATCGAGGGCGCTACAGATGAGATGGCAGCGCCAAGCGCGTCGCGGAATTTGCGGATCAACCGATGTTGGGAGGCGCTGAGAAGCGATGCTTTACGCCCCAGCCGATCGTGCTCGGCCTGTCCTTCTGTCCCGAGTTCCCCCGCCATCTTGTGATCCGCACCCTGCTACCTCGACAGGTCGCGATAAGACCACAACGCCTTTAGCGAGTCACCCCGGCGATTCTGCCGGGGGAGTGAGTCGGCATCGAGCGGGTTGGCAGCCCCGGTGAATGCCCGTGATAGCCTGCGGGACAGGCTCAGACCCCGTCATTTCTGCCGGGTTCCTTTTCGTCGGAGGCTCGACAAGGACTGAGTGTTAAGCCTCTGAGAAGAAAGTAAAAAAACGACGAAGCCTTGGCGGGATGGGCGCTCGGAACGAAGGTTCGGCAAGAGTTCGTTAACCATTAAGTCCTTGCAAGGTCACGCGACTCCGGTATCGTCACGGTTAATCGGCGTGTGCGGCCGAACTTCCGTGACGAAAGAAGATTGCCGTGAACACGAGCCCTGCTCCCAAGGTTGCGCCGACCCCCGATGCCGATGAGACCATCGGTGCCCACGCCGAACTCCTGAGCTCGCAGCTTCAGGCACTGAGTGAGGCGATCTTTCCTCCGACCTCGCAGAAGTTTTTGAGACGGTTCACGTCCGGCGAGGCTGCACGTTTGATGAGTATATCGGATTCGACGCTTCGCAAAATGACGCTCGCCGGCGAAGGGCCCCAACCCGAAACCACGAGTAACGGGCGGCGCCTTTATACCCTTGGGCAGATCAACGAGATACGGGGCCTGTTGGCTAGCGGCACGCGGGGGCGTGAGGCGGTCGACTTCGTCCCTCACCGACGCGGCGCCGAGCATTTGCAGGTCCTCGCCATCACCAACTTCAAAGGCGGGTCGGGCAAAACCACGACGTCGGCGCACCTTGCTCAATATCTCGCCTTGCAGGGATACCGCGTCCTCGCCATCGACCTTGATCCCCAGGCCAGCCTCTCCGCTCTGTTGGGCGTCCTTCCAGAAACGGACGTGGGGGCAAACGAGACCCTCTATGCGGCGATCCGCTATGACGAAGCCCGGAAAAGTCTGCGCGACGTCGTCCGTAAGACCTATTTCGATGGGCTCGATTTGGTGCCGGGAAACCTTGAACTGATGGAGTTCGAGCATACGACGCCAAAAGCGTTGATGGGCGGGTCGAAGACTGGGGACGGCATCTTTTTCGCACGCATCGCGGCCGCCCTTGACGAGGTCTCGGACCAGTATGACGTGGTGGTACTGGACTGCCCTCCTCAACTGGGATTTCTCACCTTGAGCGGGCTTTGCGCCGCGACGTCCATGGTCGTGACGGTCCACCCACAAATGCTCGACGTAGCATCGATGAGTCAGTTCTTGCTCATGACGCGGGATTTGCTTGGAGTGGTTCGTGACGCCGGTGGGCGCCTACACTACGACTTCATTCGGTACCTGCTAACCAGGTACGAACCGCAGGACGGGCCGCAGACCAAAGTGGCCGCCCTACTTCGAAATCTCTTCGGCGACCACGTGTTGACCAATCCAATGGTCAAATCTGCGGCGGTTTCAGACGCCGGGCTCACGAAGCAGACGCTGTACGAGATCGGCCGTGAGAACCTGACCCGCTCGACCTACGATCGGGCAATGGAGGCGTTGGACTCGGTGAATAGCGAGATCGAGCAGCTGATGAAGACGGCTTGGGGACGCACATGATCCAGCCTTTGGCCTCCGCTTCAGTCAGTGAGTTGGGATCTCCCAACTCAAGCGTCATTTGCGTCCGTAAGCCCAAAGTTGGGAGCTCCCAACTTTCGAGATCGCCGGGGGCAACAGATGAGTCGTAGGGACGCGCTCAACTCCTTGTTTCTCGGGAAACCGGCACAGGCGTCGCCTGCCACATCCCCGGCCAAAAACCCTGAACGGGTGCGCACCGGGGCGATCGGCGCGATGGGCACCTCGCTTCAAGAGCTGACCCAGGGCGCCAGAGCTGCTGCAAGGCTGCACGAGCAACTCCTCGCCAGTGATCACGTCGTCGCCCTCGACGTGTCCCTTATCGATCCCTCGCCGATCGCCGACCGGCTCCCAGCGGATCTCGATCCTGGCTTCGACCAACTCGTCGCCAGCATCGAACAAAACGGTCAGCAGGTGCCGATCCTCGTCCGACCAAGTCCGTCTGTCGAAGGGCGCTACCAGATCGCCTACGGCCGACGTCGGCTCCGCGCACTCGTCCAACTTGGCCAACCGGTCAAGGCTATCGTGCGCGAGCTTTCCGACGATGAAGTCGTCGTCGCCCAGGGGCGTGAAAACCTCGACCGCGCTGACCTCTCATTCATTGAGAGAGCGCTCTTTGCCAAGCGCCTCGAGGACGCTGGCTATGAGCGCTCGGTGATTATGTCAGCGTTGTCGACCGACAAGGCGGACCTCAGTCGCTATATCGCCATTGCCAGGCGCGTGCCGGAGGAACTGGCGAAGCAGATCGGTCCGGCAGTCAAAGCTGGCCGGGCTCGGTGGAGCGCTCTCGTCGAGGCTCTTGCGAAGCCGAAGGCCGCGGCCAAGGTTGATGACATGCTCGCGTCCGACCAGTTTCGCTCGGCCGACAGCGACACACGCTTCACGCTGGTTTTTGGGGCGGTTGCGCCAAGTGTTGAACGGTCAGTGAAGGGGGAAACCTGGAGCACGCCAGAAGGGCGCCGCGCAGCGCGCGTCGAGCGGCGCGGTACCCAGACGGCCATCACCTTCGATGAAAAGCGCGTACCCGAATTCGCCGCCTTCGTGGCAGAGCGACTCGATGCGCTTTACGCTGAATTCGCCAACGAGCAGGGAGGTAACAAGCCGGAACACTAAGGCGGCCGGGCATCTGCTCAGGCCTCCTTGAACTCAACCAGCAAAAGAAAAAGGCCCCCGAAA
>NZ_JBFWPA010000213.1:0-7272 GCF_050250235.1 Pseudorhodoplanes sp. | reverse complement strand
CGCGAAGGGCGAGGTGCATTCCGCGTTGCAAGGCTTCAATGCTTTTCATCCGATTGGGCGGATCGGCACCGCCGATGACGTAGCGGCTGTGATTGCCTTCCTTTTGTCCGCCAAGGCAGACTGGGTCACCGGTGCGATTTGGGATGTCGACGGCGGCGTGATGGCGGGGCGAAATACTTACGGCAGTTGACGTCTTTGCCGCTGGTGCCGCTTGTTGGCCAAGCGCCGGCTCAATTCGAAAGATGCGTGAGGTGTCTGTTATCCCGTCCCGGCGAATTGATCGAGTGCAAGCTTCAGGCGTGGCGCGGAATAGTCGATGAAGGCCCGAATCTTGGGCGCGACCAGTCGCGCCTGGGGATAGACAAAATGAACCGGACTCGGTGGTGGTGCGTAGTTGTCGAGCACTGTCGTCAACGTGCCGTCCCGGATCTTGTCGTGAACCATGTAGGAGAGGGCGATCGTAATTCCGTGGCCCACTTCTGCTGCGTCGATGGCGGCGACCGCATCGTTGATCTCGAATACCGGATTGATCGTGACGCTGTTGGGGCCTTGCTCGCTGCTGAAGCGCCATTCGCGATTCGGCATCAGGCCAGTGAAGGCGATCACGGAATGAAGTTTCAGATCGGCGGGGGTGGCGGGAATTCCTCGCCGCGCCAAGTAGACGGGGCTTGCAACGAGGACCCGGCGCACGGTTCCGATGCGCTTTGCGATCAGATTCGAATCCGGCAAGGCGCCAATCCGCACGGCCACGTCGATGCCTTCCTCGACGAGGTTGACGATCCGATCGAGCAGAACCGCCGAAGCGGTCACACGCGGGTGTTGGCTTAGAAAGCCACAGACGACAGGCGCCAAAGCCGAGCGCCCGAAGGTCACGGAGGCGGTGATTGTCAGGTGGCCGTTGGGCACGGCCGTTTCACCCACCGCTTCCTTCTCAGCGGCATCGAGGTCCGTCAGGACCCGCCGAGCGCTTTCCAGGAAACGTTGACCGACATCGGTGATCGTCAGGCTGCGGGTCGTGCGGTTGAAGACGCGGGCTCCGAGACGGTCCTCGAGCGCAGACACCGCCCGCGTCACCGCGGGGGGAGACAGGCGTAAGCGAGCGCCGGCCTTGGCAAAGCTGCCGGCATCGGCGACTGCGACGAACACCTCGAGCTCGTGCAAGCGATCCATCGATAATTCCTCTATAGGAAATAATGAATTTCATATGTCGAGTATTCTTTCAAAAATGGAAAGGCGCAATTGTCTGGGGCAGCGGCGCCGCGGGGCGCCCGCACCAACCAGTTGGAGAAGGATTCAAAACCATGGCTCGTGTTGCCGTCATCGACCCCCAAGCCGCCACCGGCGAAGCCAAACAGCTGCTGGACGCCGTCCAATCCGGCCTCGGCATGGTTCCCAACTTCATCCGCGCGCTGGCCAATTCCCCGGCAGCGCTGAACGCGTTTCTCGGGATCCATAAGATCGCAGGCGCGGGTCTTCTTGATCTGAAGACGCGCGAGCGCATCGCACTGGCTGTCGCCGAACAGAACGCCTGCCAGTACTGCGTTTCGGCGCACACCGCCATCGGCCGCAAGGTCGGCCTCGACAATCAGGAAATGCTGGCGAACCGCAAGGGCCGTTCGTCGGATGCCAAGGCCGAAGCCGCGCTGACTTTCGCGCGCGCCCTCGTCGAGCATACCGGCGAGGTGAGCAAGGCCGAGTTTGATGCCGTGCGTGCGGCCGGTCATTCGGACGGTGAGATCATCGAGATCATCACGCATGTCGCGATGAACATCTTCACCAACCTGCTCGGCAAGGCGACCCAGGTCGAGATCGACTTCCCGAAGATCGACATGAACAAGGCTGCCTAGACTCAGCGTAGCCCGGCGCGGCGCCCGCCGCGCCGCCCCCCTGAACCGGGTGAGGAGTTTTTCGATGACTGAGACGGCCAGACCCGCCGGCGCCCGTCTACCGCTGCCGCCCTTCACGCGCGAGACCGCGATTCAGAAAGTCCGGATGGCCGAGGATGCCTGGAATACGCGCGATCCCGAACGCGTGTCGATGGCGTATACGGAGAATAGCCGCTGGCGAAATCGCGCGGAGTTTCCGGTCGGCCGGATCGAGATCGTCGCGTTCCTGACGCGCAAATGGGCGCGTGAGCTCGAGTATCGCCTGATCAAGGAACTCTGGGCCTTTGCCGAAAACCGCATCGCCGTACGCTTTGCCTACGAGTGGCGCGATGACGCCGGCAATTGGTTCCGGAGCCATGGCAACGAGAACTGGGAGTTCGACGAGCGCGGGCTGATGCGCCTGCGCTTCGCGAGCATCAACGATCAATCGATCCGCGAGAGCGACCGGAAGTTTCGCTGGCCGCAAGGCCCACGGCCCGCGGACCACCCGGGTCTGTCCGACCTCGGGCTTTGACACACCAGCTTTGATCTGCAGGAGAATGCCATGCCGCACCGCTTCGCGGAAATCGCCTTCACTCCGACGGTAAAGAAGGTGCAGGAGCAAATGCGCAGCCGCACGCCCTATGCCCGCATGGAGGGTGTTCGGGAGACCACGAATTATCACCTGAGCGAGGCGGAAGCCGCGTTCATCGCAGCCCGCGACTCGCTCTATATGGCGACAGTCAGCGAGACGGGCTGGCCCTATCTGCAGCATCGCGGCGGCCCGACGGGTTTCGTGCGCGTACTCGACGAGTCTACGATCGGGTTCGCGGATTTCCGCGGCAACCGGCAATATGTCAGCGTGGGGAACCTGATGACCGACGACCGCGTGTCGCTGTTCTTCATGGATTACGCGAAGAAGACCCGGCTGAAGCTCTTTGGACGCGCGAGGATCATTGGTCTGGATGATCCAGCATCGCTGTCCCGGCTGGAGATGCCGGATTACCGCGCCCGTGTCGAACGCGGATTCCTGATCGAAGTCGAAGGGTTCGATTGGAACTGCCCGCAACACATCACCGAGCGATTCACGCTGGATGAGGTGCGGGCGATGACAGCGCCACTCACGACTCGCATTAGCGAACTCGAGGCAGAGCTCGCCCGGCGGTCAGCGTCGCAGGCGTCGTAGTGCCGCTGGCATCCCGCCCTTAGAGATCGATGGCGACCTCGCCGCCGGCTGCTTTCGCACGGGAGCAGCACAGAATGATTTTTCTCTGTCGCTCCTTGGCGCTGAGCACATGGTCGCGATGTTCGACTTCGCCGGAGACGACGGGCGCGGCGCAGACACCGCAGATGCCGTCCGAGCACTTCATGTCGACCGTGATGCCGGCCTCGATGAGGACATCGGTGGCTCGCTTATCTGCCGGCACCTCCAGGCGGCGCCCGGTCCTTGCGAGAGTCAGTATGAAGGGCTCGTTCACATAGTCGGGCGGCTCGGGAACCGAGAAATATTCCCTGTGAAGCGCTTCTTCGGGCCAGCCTTTTGCCGCGCCTTCCGCGAACACAGCGTCCATATAACGGGCAGAGCCACACGTGTAGAGGTGGAGGTTCGGCACATAGCGCGGAATCAGCTCGCCAAGATCCGCGCGCGTGCCTTCGTCGGTGAAATAGAGCCGAACCCGGTCGTGCCAGGGCGCGGTCGCAAGATCGGTGAGGAAACCCGCGTCTTTTCGGCGACGGCTGGAGTAGTGCAACTCGAAGTCCCGACCGAGCGCGTGCAGGCGATGTGCCATCGTGATCATCGGCGTGATGCCGATGCCGCCGGCAAGCATCAATGTACGCGACGCGGTTTCGTCGAGCGGAAAATGGTTGCGCGGCGGCGATATGAACACCCGCCGTCCCTCACGGAACGCACGGTGCATCAGCACAGAACCGCCGCGGCCCTGTGTTTCGCGCAGGACGCCCAGCACATAGCGTCTGTCGTCGGACGGGTCTCCCGCGAGGCTGTATTGACGCAGGTACTCCGGCGCGATCACGACATCGATGTGCGCGCCTGCCTCCCACTTGGGCAGCGAGCTACCGTCGACCTTCACAAGTTCGAACTTCACCGTATCCGTCGTCATGTCCTCGCGCTTCTTCAGAATCACCGGAAAGACCGGAGGCGGTCCGTCAGGCATCTTGAACGGCGGCGTGAGGCCATCCGTCTCGCCATTGGCCAACTTCATCTTGTAGACCGCCGGTGTCAGCAGGTTGCGGTAGCGCGCGATACCCGCCTCGCGGTCGACCGGGTGCGGCACGGGATAGGGCGAGGGCATTACGTCCGCCGGGTAGACCGCCAGCGTCTGGTCCTCGTACTTGAGGTCGAGATGTCGGTTAAGACCGCGTGCGTGCGTCGTCCTCGCACGCTTGTGCTGGCCGGTGGCGCGATCGATTTCGATGTCCCACCACCACTTTTTCACCGGATTGATGCCGCCGCGGCCGAGCCGGTCGTCGAGCGCAGCGATGTGCTTGGCGAGCCGCGGGATACGCATGGCGAGCCAGCGGAACGCGGCTTCCGAGAACAGCCCCTCGAGGTTCCACGGGCATGTTTTCATGCAGCGGCCGCACATTGCTCCGCCCTGGTTGGTGATGCGATAGCGCGCGCACTTCTCCGCATCCGACTTCCAGATCTCGTAGCCGTTGTACATGAGCTTGGGTCCGGCCGTGATCGCACCAGACGGACACTCGCGCGCACACTTGTTGCAGCCGTGGCAAAAGGTCTGCAGCCCGAAGTCGATGGGCTTGTCATGGTCGAATGGGAGATCGGTGGTGACGACTCCGGATTTGAGCCGTGGGCCCAGATAAGGATTGAGAATCACCTCGCCGATGCGGCTCACCTCTCCAAGACCGGAGAGCAACAGCAGCGGCGGCTGCAGTACGTCGCCGTCCAGCACGGTGTGGGCTCGCGCGGAGTAGCCGAGTCGGCGGATTTGTTCCGCGATGATGCCGCCAAGCAGCGAAAAGCGCAGGTACGCGCGCATCGACTGCGCCACGGAGATCCAATCGTCGCCCGACGCCCCCTCGAACGTCTCATGGCCCTGGTCGTAGAGCATGGAGATCGCGTTCTTGTGGTAGGGCTGTAGAACATTGCCGGCCGCGTCGTGCGAGTAGTAGACCCACTCCGGGCACCGCGAGAGACCGACGGCGTCGGTCGCCATGTAGTACGATGCAGCCTTTAGGTTGAGCGCGTTGCGCTTCGGATCGCGCACACTTGGAGCGATCGACCCCCGCGCTTCGCCGAATTGCAGCAGCAAGAGCGCTCCCAACGCCCGCCGCGCAGCAGCGCCGATGGCGGACTTCAGGACATAGAATCCGCCCTTGGCGTTGTTCTGCATTTCCTTGCCCATGTCGCCGAACACGGCGCGGGCGAAGAAGTCGGCGCGCTTCGGAAACCGCGGCACCCGCGGCTCATCGATGAACGTCGTCGGGGTATCGACGCGCTTCAACCTCTCGAACGGATGGGCCCCCATTTGAAAGTCGCGACGCGCGTAGGGTACGCGGTTGAACGCGTTCTTCTGCGTTCCCTTGCCGAGCCACCAGGCGGGACCATGACTGCGCAGGCTGCGCAATGCACCGTGGGTCGCCAGGGGTTGATCGGGGGCCAGCTCCAATGTCGTCGTGACGACGGCGAGACCGAAGCGAACGCCGACATATGGGTTCACGAGTTGCGCGTGGGGCCCCGCACCGACGAGGCGGGCAAGACCGGCCGCAACCGCGAGCTTGCCGAGATCGACGTCGCTGCACGCCGCCGAATGCGATCGCGCCTCGTACCCGAGCAGCCGGATGTAGCTCGACAGCAGCACCGCCGTATTTGCCGCGAGCACCCCGGCGCGCTGCGCCTGCGTGTTCACAAACCAGTCCGTGCCGGGCTCGCCCGGCCGCGGGTCGCGCGTATGTTCGATCAGGATGACGTTGGCGTGCGTGTGGTGTTCGACGCGGCCGAGCTGCCGGCGCGCGCTCTCCAGCACGTCGGAGTAGATCAGGTCGATGCCTGCCGCGAACGTCTTGGGCTGGCCCTTCTCAAGCTCGGCAACCAGGCCGGCAACGGCCGGGTTGCGGATCGGCTCCGCGAGCAGCGCATCGGGGTGCAGCGCGCACACTCCCATCTGGGTCGCGTCGTAATAATAGCCAGCAGCTTTGAGATGGTTTGAGCGCTCGGCGGCATCGTCGGGGATTTCAGCCTTGAGCGGGGTTACCGCGCCGTCGCGCACTACATCGAGCATCCCGATGTATCGCGTCATCGCATTGGTCAGCGATTCCGGATTTGCCTCGTCGGCATACGAAACGGGCCGCATCGGCGGCACGGCGCCGAGATCGGGCATCTTCCTCTGCCGGCGCAGCCGTTCGAGCGGGTAAGGTCCGAGATGAACCGGGCGATCCTTGTAAGAGAATAGCTTCATTGTTACGGTTTGAATCCGGATGCCTTGACCGCCGGCGCCCAGCGGGCACTGTCCGCATCGCGGAATGTGGCGAGCTGCTCGGGACTCGACGTCTCCGGGACCATGTTCAACCGAAGCACTTTTGCCTTGGTGTCGGCGTCTGCAAGGCCTTCGACGATGATTTTGTTGAGCCGGTTCACAACCTCGAGCGGCGTCCTGGCGGGTGCATAGACCGCGTACCAGCCCTGGCCTTCGGCATTGATACCGGCCTCCTTGAAGGTGGGAACGTCGGGCACAAGCGGCGAACGCTCGACCCCGGAGGTTGCAAGCACGCGCGCCCTGCCGGCCCGATGCATTTCAAGAGCATCCCCAAGCGGAATCACAGCCATCGGAATCTGTCCGCCGAGCAGGTCTGTCATTACTGCACCGGATCCGCGATAGCTGACGTGCTTCAGGTCGACACCAGCGCTGAGTGCGACTAATACCGCGAAGAAATGCCCGAGCCCGCCGGCACCCGGCGAGCCGTAATTGGCCTGCGACGGATTGGCCTTGGCCCAGGTGATCAGCTCCTGAATATTCCTGACGTCGGTCTTGGATGATACGGCGAGCGCCACGTCAAAGGTCGCGATCAGCGAAATTGGGCTCAGGTCGCGGACCGGATCGTATTCGAGCATCGGGTACGAATGGGGATAGATCGCCACCGGTGGGTTGGGAGAAAACAGCAGGGTCTTGCCGTCGGGTTCCGCCGTTACGACGGCTTTGGTGCCGAGCCGTCCGGCGGCGCCTGTTCGGTTTTCGACGATCACTGGAGTCGACAGTCCGGCACTCAGCTTGTCGGCAACGATACGCGCCATGGCGTCTCCGCCGCTTCCCGCGGCGAATGGATAGATCAAGCGAACCGTGCCTTGGGTCTGGGCGTCGGCATCAACGGTGATCGCTGAACCGAGCGCCGCGGCGCCCGCGACCAAGAACGATCGACGGTTCAATAAATC
>NZ_JBFWPA010000212.1:0-7408 GCF_050250235.1 Pseudorhodoplanes sp. | reverse complement strand
ATGCACGGCCACCGCATCAGAGTTCGCTGGATTTTCGATTGCCGAACGCGCCGTGGTGCAGACGTCCTGAACGACCGCGCGCAGAGCCTCGCCGACAGCCATTTCCGTTCGCAGTGCAGGCTTCTCGACCATGCGACGTTGTTGTGATGGCAACGAAATCGGATGACGCGGCAAAGCCAATTCCTCTACGGGCATTCAATATTTCTCCGGAATGAACCTATAGCCGTATTCCGGCTCCTCGTATCCGTGCGGCTTCTGCCGGTCCGGCAGAACCACCTTCTTCCGGGCGAGCTTCTTATGAGGAATCAGGTTGAGAAGATGCGAGATGCAGTTCAGCCGGGCGCGCCGTTTGTCGTCGGCCCTGACGACGTGCCACGGCGATACATCCGTATCCGTGGCAGCGAACATGGCGTCGCGCGCACGCGAAAAATCGTACCAGCGCCGGTGCGACTCCAGATCCATCGGGCTCAGCTTCCAGGTTTTCCGCGGGTCGGTGATGCGCTTGATGAACCGGCGGGTCTGCTCCTCCTTGCTGACCTCGAACCAGTACTTGATGATGGTGATGCCGGAATCGATGATGTCCCGCTCCCAGGCCGGGCAAAGCTCGAGAAACCGTTCGTACTGCTCGTCGGTGCAAAATCCCATCACCCGTTCGACGCCGGCCCGGTTATACCAGCTCCGGTCGAACAGGACGATCTCGCCGGCAGCCGGGAAATGTTCGATATAGCGCTGAAAGTAGATTTGCGAGCGCTCCCGCTCGGTCGGCGCGGGCAGGGCGACGAGGCGGAAGGTGCGCGGGCTGACGCGCTCGGTGATCCGCTTGATCACGCCGCCCTTTCCGGCCGCGTCCCGACCCTCGAAAATCACGATGACTCTCGCTCCCGCATGCTTGACCCAGTACTGCACCTCGACCAGCTCGGCATGCAGCTTCGCCATTTCCGCTTCGTACTCCGCCCGCTTGAGCTTCTGTTTGCCGTTCGACGGCGCGCTTTCGCTATGGTCAGGCTGCTTGGTCTTGGTCTTGGTCTTGGTCTTGGTTTTGGTTTTGGTTTTGGTTTTGGTCTTGCTCATTTGGTTCCACCATCGGTTGGAGGTTTTGCGTTGTCCTTGCGATCATCCTGGTAAAATGTGCGACTTCCCTGAACTGCGCGATGATGTCACTGGCCAGCCGGAAGCTCAGCACATCGGATTTGTCATCCAGCTTGAGCCTTTCGAGAATGCTGTTGCGGGCCGCAACCGCCAGCGCTTCGATTTCGGACTTCGCCGCCACCACCTGCGCCGACTTCTCCGCTTCCGGCTGGCCAATGGTTTCCATCGCCTGTTCGAGGTTGCCGATGACGGTATCCCCGAACCGAACCGTGTTCTCGTCCCGCAGCCGCGCCAAGTCGATCCCCTCAGTCAGCCGCTGCTGGCTCAACGAGGTCAGATTGGTCGTCACCACGTCGCGGATCCCGTCCAGACCGCTAACGACCTGCGTGAGGTCGATGAGCTGCCTGCCTTGATTTTCGGAATGCTCCGTCCGGGACAGGCGTCCGATATAGAGAAAAATCGCGGTTGCCAGCCGGTCGGCTTCCTGGTTCTGCTCCAAGAGATCCGCGATGTCCTCGATGGTTCCGCCGACGGCCACGGGCGCGCCTTTGCGGACGATATCCAGAACCTGCTTGCCCAGCCGCGTCAGTTCCATCTGCACACGTTGCTGCGCCATCGACGGCACCACCAGGAAAGTATCGTCGAGATAGATCGGGTCGCCGGCGCGCTTGGTGTCGTCCGGCGGGGCCGCCGGCGCGATGAGTTGCGCAAGCTTGGCGATCGGTCCGGCAAACCAGATCAGGATCAGCGTGCTCACGACGCTGAACATGGTATGGGCGTTTGCGACCTGCCGCGGCGTTTCGGCCGCGAGCCGCGCCACGCCTTCGAGTTCGGGCGCGCTCGGCGAGATATATCGGATGAAGTCGGCATATTGCGGGATGATGAAGACCAGCATCAGCACGCCGAAGACATTGAACAGCAGATGCACCACGCCGACCTGCAGCGCCTCGGCGGACTTGCCGATCGCGGCGAGCAGCGCGGTGCCGCAGGTGCCGATATTCGTCCCCAGGATCATCGCAATGCCGGCCTCGAGCGGCATCAGCCCCTGGCTCGCGAGCGCGATGATGATCCCGAGCGTGGCTGCGGAACTCTGCACGACGGCGGTGAAGATCGCGCCCACCAGGATGCCCAGAAGCGGATTCTTCATGTTCTGCATGGCATCGATGAAGGGCTGGAATGTCCGCAGCGGACGGGTCGCGTCGCCCATGAACTGAATGCCGAGGAACAGCAGGCCGAGGCCCAAGACGACGGCACCGAGTTGCCTGAGCAGGTCCTTGCCGGCAAAGGCGTAGAACATGAATCCGCCTGCCAGCATGAACGGCGTGAGCGCCGATACGTCGAAGGCGATGATCTGCGCCGTGAAGGTGGAGCCGATATTGGCCCCCATGATCATCGGCACCGTCTGGCCGAGCGTCATCAGCCCCGCCGACACGAACCCGACCATGAGCACGGTGGTGATGGTCGAGGAATTCAACAGCGCGGTGATGCCGGCACCGGCGAGCAAGCCCCGAAAGCGGTTGGCGGTGAGGCCGCCCAGCACCGTTTGCAGCCGTGCGCCTGCGATGGCCTTGAGCGCGCCGGTCAGCAGTTGCAGGCCGAAGAGAAACAACGCAAGACCACTCGCAAGCATGCCCAGCATATAAACAAGGTTCATGTCATCTGATGGTTGCATGCTCCTCCCATTCTTCTCGCTGCCGCTCTCTGCCGTTTCTGCTTCCCGGCGTTTTCTCGACGGTTGCGGTCGGAGACGTTTCCGCCCGATCCGGGACTATATCTTACTTGTGGCAATCGGCGCCCGGGCATCGAGCGCATCGATCTCCGCAAGCAGCCGCGTCATCTTGCCTGACCCAGGAGCGGCGTAGTTGTAGTTCTTGAACAACGAAGTCATCTTCGTGAAGTGGTTGCGAGCTGCCTCCTTATCGGTGAACCCGTAGGTGCGGGATGCGATAGCTTCGACGCGCTCAAAGAGTTGGCGCTGCCGCTCGAGCGAGACCGAGACGTCGATCTTGTCAAAGAAGTCCTGCTGCAAGAACACCCTGTCCATGAAGCGGGCCGCCTCGGCGGCAATGAAATCATCGAGGCCGATCCCCTCCTCTCCGGCAACCTGCGCCATCCGGGCGACATCCTTACCGCGGCGCAGAAGTGCCATCATCGCGCCGAGCTTTTCATCCCATTGGCCTCCCTGACGACGGCGAGGTCGCCGTACCGCGGACCTTCCGGATCGTCGCGGATCTGCGGCGGCAATGCGACGCGGATCACCTCGCCGATAATGGACAGGACCCTATCACAGTTGATTGCGATGGCAGGCATTTCAGGAAGCCTTGTCGAATATCCAAAGCGGGCCTTCGCCGCGGGCCGCGACAAACGACGTGTGACACTCGGATATGAATTCAGTCGGCAGAGCGATGCTCTCGATCTAGCGATGCTCTCGATCGAGAGCGCCCATCCCGAAGACTTTCGCAACCGCTCGAGAGATGAGAGAATCCATAATCTTGCGAGCCCCCTTCGCAGACAATCGAGACGAATCCTTTTAAGTGTACTTAGAAGCAAAGTGGGTCAACCATGAATATGCTTCATCGCTCTCTTGAAGGGCGGGCATTTCTGATCGGCTCTCATATGGTGGCCCAGGCGAAATGTTAGGCGTCGGCTGGGATCAGCGCGACGACGTCTTCGATTCGGAAACTGTCGGCTGCGCGTTCTGGGCCAAGATCACTGGGCGCCTGAAGAAGGCGAGAGGCGTCTCGACAAGCCCGCCGCGGTCTGCAACAGACATGACACCCTCGGGAGCCGACCGATGGGCAAGGCGCAGTCTCAGACCAACAATCGGCATCAAGTCGCGCGGCCGAAAATTCCGCGACAACTTCGAAACGGTCGATAGCATCATTGAAGTCCCACCTTCATCAAGAAGCCGGCGTCCATGACGCTGCCGGGCGAACCTACTCAAATGACGGCTCTTCAAGGACGCCGTACTGCATGGAGACGATGTCGTGGCGAAACACCGAATCGACTTGAACCTGTTTCGTGTCTTCGAGGCGGTCATGCTGCACCGCAGTGTCAGCAGCGCCAGCCACGAGCTTGGTGTTACGCCGTCCGCGGTGAGCCACGCCTTGTCGCGGTTGCGGCAGGAGCTTGCCGACGAGCTGTTCATCCCCGGCGAAGGCGGCATGGAGCCGACAGTGCGCGCAATCCAACTCGCGCCCAGCATCCGCGATGGCCTGACGAAAATCGACGACGCAATCGGCGCCAAGCCCTTTGTGCCGTCCGATGCCGTCCGCACGTTCCGCATTGCCGCGACTGAATATAGCGCCGTCACAGTGATCACCCCGCTTGTCGCCCGCATGGCCAAAGCGACGCCGCAGATCAGACTGCGCGTGTTTCCATACAGCCGCCTCGACGTCGTCCGGCATCTCGACGACGGTCGGATCGATCTGGTAACAGGCTGGTTCGGCGAGGTTCCAGACCGCATGCGCCGGGCCACGATCCGCGTGGACAGGGAGGCGGTGATCGTGCGGCCCAAGCATCCGTTGACGGAAGGCCAGGTCACCAAGGAACGCCTGCTGGCCTTTCCCTATGTCGTCGTTGAAATGACCGGAAGCGAGGAACCGCCCACCGACGGATTTCTGGACGAACGCAGGCTGCAGCGGCGCGTATGGATTGAAAGATTGCTGATTCACGAAAGCGACGACAGCGAGGAACTGGGTCGTCGCATGGCAGTCACCGTACCGTACTATGCCGCGGTTCCGCACATGCTCCAGACGACCGACATGGTGGCGACATTACCGCTCAGCCTGGCGAGCCTGGCCGCGAAGCAAGGGATGGTGGCGATACTCGATCTGCCCTACGAGCCGCTCGAGGTGCAGTTCGAGGCCGTCTGGCATCAGCGCGCCGAGAGGGACGCCAGTCTGCAATGGCTGATCGGCGAGATGATCGACGCCGCGCGGGAAGCGCCCGATGCCCGATGAACTGTTTGACGACCGCAAAACCAGAGCCGGGCCAAAGGCCTTGAGGCCATCTCGCTCGGATCGCCGCGCTCGCGTTCCGACCATGAGTTGACCATGCTGATGGTTGGCCTGCACCCGGCTCCGAAGACGCCGAGTTAGACGTTTTCATGGGACCGGAGGTGCTTCATGGAGAGGCGGAAGTTCACGCGAGAACTCAAGCTTGAGGCTGTGCGCCTAATCAAGGATCGAGGCGTGTCGTATGTGCAGACGTCGCAGGACCTGGCTGTCCAACGGAAATAACTATCTATTTCGCACGCTCATAGAGCAGTGTTGTCCAGCTCGCGCGTGCGGCGAGCGAATGCACCCGCCGACAAGTGTTGCAACCGGTGCCGAACGCAATTTCCTTTCCGCTCTCAGTCTTATTCGATACCTAACCGAATGCTCGTAGATCGGTCAGCATCGCGCCGCTGGCCATTCGCGACCTTCGCCGACTTCATCACTTTCCTTTGCGTCGAGCGGTGCTGACCGAGTGCCTGACAGGCGCGCCGCTCCGACACGCCGAGCATTGCCACAACATGGTCCACGCGGGCCCGGCGTGCCGCCGGATCCGCGAGCAGTTCACGCGACACCGCGCTCAAGATGCGATTTTCGTCGGTCAGGTTCGCGACGAATTTGCGCAGGTCTGCGATCTGCGCCTGCATGTCTGCAAGCCACTCGACTTGGTCATCGCTCAGCCCGGCGTACCTTTTGCGCCATCGATAGAATGTCATCGCGGTGACCTGCTCCTGCCTGAGCACGTCCGTGAGCCGCTGGCCGCCGGCGACCATTTGATCGATCCGCCGCAGCGCAGCGACGATCTCGTTGATGCTGCGTCTGCGCTTAATCCGCATCTGCGCCCCCACCCCCACTCTCAACAGCGATGGACCACGCGGCGGTGGTCCGACACGGCCGCAATAGCAGGCGTCATGCCAACACAAGCCGACCGCGACGCAAGCTGTAGCACATTGAGGACGCAGGAGAATTTCGGCGGCTGGCGTGGATTGACCGATCATCGCCGAGCCAATATTCTCATATATGAGAATATTTCTCGAATATGAGATAATGCTATGGCCCTGCCAGAATGGTTCGCCTCCGGTCAGAACGAAACGATCTTCCTGCGCCGCCTGCTCGATCACATCTCGGACCGCCTGGTCGCGGTCGACACCGATGGCCGCGTCGTCCTGATCAACGAACCGTACTGCCAGCTGCTCGGCGGCAAGCCAGAGGACTTCATCGGGCACCACATCACCGACGTGGTGTCGCCGAAGACCAAGCTGCACCTCGTCGCGCGCGGCGACATGGTGGTGCACGGCGCGCCGCTCGAGGTGCGCGGACAGCAGCTCTTTACGCGGCAGGTACCGATCTACCAGGACACGCAGATCATCGGCGCGGTGGGCATGGCGCTGTTCTCCAGCCTCAGCGCGCTGAAGAAGGCAGCGTCTGTCGCCGTGCGCCAGGAGCTGTCGTTCCAGAGCACGCAGCGCGGCTGGATCGCGCGGCACACCCTCGACGACATCATGGGCGCCGGTCCCCGCATGGAGGCTCTGCGGCAGCGCATCCGCCAGGCGGCCCGGCAGTCGCAGCCGGTGCTGATCCAGGGCGAGAGCGGCACGGGCAAGGAGCTCGCCGCGAACGCCGTGCACGCACATTCCGACCGCGCCGGCCGGCCGTTCGTCTGGATCAACTGCGCGTCGATGCCGGAGACGCTGATCGAGGCGGAGCTGTTCGGCTACGAGGCCGGCGCCTTTACCGGCGCCAACCCGCGCGGCAAGCCGGGCAAGTTCGAGCTTGCGAATTCAGGCACGCTCTTTCTGGATGAAATCGGAGACATGCCGATCCACTTGCAGGCCATCCTGCTCCGCGCTATCCAGAATCAGGAGATCGTCCGCATCGGCGGCACATCGCCCATTCCGATCGACGTCCGCTTTGTCTGCGCAACCAACCGCCCGCTGGAGCGGATGGTTCGCGCAAACCGCTTCCGACTCGATCTGTACTATCGCCTCAATGTCCTCAATCTCCATATGCCCGCGCTACGGGAGCGGGACGATCTCGAATTCCTGATCGAACACCTGCTCGCTCGCATCACACGGCAGGAAGGCCATCCGGTCCGGAAGATGCCCGGAGACGTGTTGGCAAAATTCCTGGCCTTTTCCTGGCCTGGCAATGTCCGGCAGTTGGAAAGCGCGTTGCTCCGATTCCTCATCTCTGGAGAGGCGGACTTCGACGACGTGCGCGTAACGGAGGACGCCGAGCAGAACGCCGGCGCTGAGGACTCGCTTGACCTTGAGCGAGATCTCGCCCTCCAGCGCGACAGACGGATTGCCAAGGCGCTGCGGGTC
>NZ_JBFWPA010000211.1:0-7419 GCF_050250235.1 Pseudorhodoplanes sp. | reverse complement strand
TAATGATCCGCTGATTCTCGAACGCATATTGAAAATCACGCGGACCTAGCGGCGCGAGGAAATGGCGCTTTAACACAGGGTCATAACATTCATGATAGACGGTGGCCTTGCCGCCTTCGATCACAAAGCAATAATCCTTATTTAGCGCGATGACTTGCTGATCATCGGGGTTGCCGCCTTGTTGCGCCTCTTGCTCGCGCCGCCGTTTTTCATCTTCTTCATTCAGGCGTTTGTCGAGGGTCCTACCATCGATATTCCATTGGTAGCGAAAGTGCTTCTTTTCATTGGGATCGCCGCGATAGTTATCTGACGATTTGGCGAATAGCGCGATAGCTTCGTCTTTGAGCGCCGCATATTGGGGACTCAATTTATCGAGGCTTTCCGTCTGGCGATGCAGTTCATTGATTTGTTCGCGAATTGTCTGATCGTCGAGTTGGTCCTTGCATCCATACTCGCGCGCCAGTTTGAAGATATACCCAACCGTGGTTGGCCCGTGTTCGCCGCCGCGTTCTGAATCAAAACTATCCCATTTCGTTTCGATAGCGTCGGCGTCGTAATTGTCGGCGCTTTGCGACCATTCATCCCAAAGGTCGAAACCGTCATTGGTCGGTTCTTCAGCATTTGCTTGCGTCCAATGCAAAGCCATTCCGACATGCAACCATGTTTCGTAATCGTCGGCTGGAATGAAGGTCAGCGCTTGTTGAATCTTGCGCCAGTCGCCTTCACAAACGACCGTTTCTTTAGGTTCGCGGGGTTTTGGTTTTGTGAGAGCTTCGAACCATCCCGCGCTTGGCGGCGTCACGAATTCATCGCCATCCAGTCTGACAATGCGCCCGTTCGGAAGCGGATCATGGTCGAGGTTTTCAAAAACGGGCGACGCTGTATAAACAACAGCGTTCGCTCCATAAATCGAAAGATCGGCTGGAGCTTTCTCATGCGCCAACCATATTTTTATCTCCTGACAAGTTAACGGGCGATTCAGCATGAAGAACACGCGGAAACGGAGTCCATCCTTGATGCAGTGCCCGGAGGTCGCCTGAGCGATGCAAGCGGCATGATGAAAGACAGGCGGCAGTTGCGATTTGATATAGCTCGCCGCCGCAATCAAATCTGTCGGATCAATTCCATCAGGACAAGGAAGCGAGTCCACGTCCAACGGAATCAAATGACGAGGAACGTCGTGCAGAGTTGGCTTATCGATAATCGTTTCGCCGGTCTTTTTATCCGTTCTTTTATGCTCGTATTTGATCCGGCGCATGTTATTGCGGTCGCTACCATCAATGATAGCGCCAGCGACAAAACAGTGCCTTGATTCTTTATTGAGCAGGCGCAACTCGGTTTCGAGCGCGTCAAGCGATAGAATATCCACGGTTCGCGCCGAATATAAATACGCGCCGGGCTTACTTCCCTTCTGTTTGCCGCCGTAGCTGATCCACGTCCGATCTTGCGTGAAAACCTTCGTTAGTAGTGCCTCCCGTGGAGAGACGGCGCGTAGTACGGTGTATGAATTCGGATCGTCGGTCGCGAGATCTGGCGGGCGGCTCATTCCACGCCCCCGTCTTTGCGCCGGAGCCTCGCGCTGTGCGTATTAGGTCCGGGCGTCGCCGTCGAGTTGCCGCTCTCCTCTGCTTCTTCAGCAATGGCTTCGATAGCTGCGTCCCACGTCTCGGCGGGATGTGCTTCCAAATAGCCACGAACGCGCTGTTCAAGGTCCTCGGGCACGGTGATCTTGAAGTCATCCTGGCGCGCCAGCACGTCTTCGACGATGCGTTGATTGTGTTCGCTGCACTTCAATAGGCGATAGGCATCAGCAAGCTGCCGGGCGTCCAGTAGGATCTTCTCCAAGCCGTACTCGTCTAACTTTTCCTCGATCAGCCGCATGAACACGTCGGACGGCATGGCGTTCAACTCGACGCGACGGCCGCTTAACAGGAAGTCAATTTCGGTCTTCGTCGCGCCGTTGGTTACCAACCGTTGGCTTAACCTGTCGCGATCGCCTCTGATTTCGACCGCTTCGGATTCGAGACCGAGACGTTCAACGTCGGCAAGTCTCAAGCCGAGGTCGATAACCTCTAGCTTGTTCACAAACTTGTAGCGCCGCGTGTTTGCGGTCAGCGTGTGTCGAATTGAGAAGGCGGCTATATCGAAGTCATGCAGAACGAATAGCGGGATGCCATAACGCCCACACAGGCCGTCCGCCAGCATACGCGCGGCTGTGACGCTCATGCCTTTCGAGGACATGATCGCGATGTCGCGACGCTCGGCAAGGCTCATCGCCTTGATCAGCGGCGAAAAGCCTTCTTTTTCGATGAACGTCACCGCGCCATAGCGTCCCTGCGGGCCGTGCGTATCAATACGGGTAGGGGCGTAGGAGGGCTTGATCAGCGCGGGGGTGCTGTTCGAAGCAAGATACCTGCGAACCGAGAGCGTGCCGAGCCCAATCGTACGCTCCGTGTGCGGTTCGATGAAATGCCCTCGATCATCCCAAACTACATCCCAGTCGAGGTCAAGCTCCTCGATATAGTCCACAAGGACGGTCTGGCAGAAGTATTGAGCGTCGAGGCTTTCCTTGCCTGTGAGTTCAAGGATCGGCCCGCGAGCGGCATAATAGATTTGCCTCGCGTTTGCCGGTAGCGTCCCATTGGCGCTGGCCTTCATGTAGGCGTCGGGCAGCACCTTCCCGGCGGCGTCTTTGATTGTCATCCGCCGCCGCCGTAGCATAACGTCGTTGCGGCGTTGACGGGCCGCTATGTGACGGTGCTCAGCCTTACGCTGCTTTGCCCACTTCGCCGTCACGTCCCTGACGAGCTTCGCGACCTTTTGGTCCACCTCATCGGGAAGGCGGATCGCGGATTTACCGCGGTCGGTGAACTCCAACGTCGGCGAAGCGAGGTGCAGTGCGAACGCGATTGGTTCATCCTGATCGGCCCATTGATCAGAAAGGATGTCATCGAGTCCATAACCGCCGAGCGAACGGAATGGGCTTGGGCCAATCGCCACGCTCCAATTCAAGCCAGTTACAATGTGGCGGAAATTCTGCGCGCGCGGGAGATAACCGAACGCCGCTTCGACGACATATGGAACGCCGTCGCATTCGAAGGCGACACAACGGTAGTTAAAGCTTTCTGGGTCAACGCCGATGCCTTCAAATTTCGCGCGAAGATGCTCTCGACCGATAACGCCTATATCCTTCGGTTTGACGGGGCTGCTGTGTTCGCGCATCTTGGAGAGAAGCGCGCCGACTTGACCAGCTTCGCCTTCGTAAAATTCCGAAAGGGACATGCGTGACACGCCTAGAGCATCGCAGATAGCTTTGCCTTTGGCGGTGGCGCTGAGCCCGCGAAATTCGGATATGAATTCGCGCACCGTCGGGCAAGGACGCCCGTGATCCTCGGAATGAGTAATCTTCGCGGCGATCAGACGAGCAAGGCGCTCGGGGTCATACCAGTGGGGAGAGGTTGGGTCGGTCGGTGACCACTTAGGCCAAGCTGTCTCGGTGGCGCGAAAGGCGAGACGGTGAGCGACCGGTTCACCGTCCTCGCCGGTACCGGCGGTCCACAGAACAGAAAGGGTCAAGTGAGGATTGACCCAGGCATAGTGGGCGGCGAGTTGTAAAAATCGCGCGGCCGCACGGATGAGAATTGAGCATGCTGAATTCGGCCACCGGACCGCGACGCGAGCGCCAATTCTTATCGTCGAGGGCTCCTGGACGTGCTCAATCTGGGGCGTTTGTCGGATTCGGTCGATCGTGAAGACGATTGAGTGTGCGACACCTTGGCTTTCGATCAGGACCTCGCCGCGTTCGCCATCAAGGGCGAAGGGCATGGCCAGGATCGTCTTCAGCGCGTTGCCTTGCGCGCCGCGTGTCGGTGACGCGTACGCCTCGCGGCTGGAGACGCGAGACGTGTAGTCGAGCATGTCCACGACGATCTCCGGCGACAAGCCGGGACCGTTGTCGCTAATGATGATCCCGTCATCCGAGACGGCGACATCGATCAGTGGCGCGACGCGGGCCTCTTCGCAGGCGTCGAGCGCGTTGTCGAACAACTCCTTCAGGATGACGAATGGCCACTCCTCGACGGCGTGGCCCGTCTGGTTGACGAGTTCCCGGCGCGAGCAGAATTCGACGAGACGCGAGGTTTTGAACGTGTCGCGACGGAGCGTGGGAGCCGGAGGCATCGTCATGCGTCTCCTTGCTCACGGCGACGCATTTCAGCGAGGAGAATCGAACGGCGCGCGCGCCAGAGGCGACCAACTTTGAAAACGCCCGGCAGCTGCCCGGTCTCGCACATGTAAAAGACCCGGCGTTCCTTCTCTCCCAGGAAATCAGCGATTTGTTTGGCTCCCCGGAGTAGGTCGTCCTTCAGCGTAGCTGGCTGGGGTTGTGCCGGGGTCAGCTTGAACATTTCTGTTGCTCGCAAATCGTAAGTTTACGATTTCAACTAATGCCGCCGACTAACAGTTCAATCTTACGATTGCGATTTTCTTCGTCAGTTACTATATTCCCGAGGGCAAGCCGAGGAGGCGAGGTCCTGTTCACCTACGGTCAAGTCGAAGCAGCCTTGGCTAAGCTGCACAGAGTGGATGACCGTGCGCGCGGCGCTTTTCGGGCGAGGATCAAGCACTTTCAGAAGCTTGGCATTGTTCCCTCATCCCCAGGGCGCGGGAAGAAGATTTCATACGAAATGGAGCACGTGATTATCTGGGCTTTTTGCCTAGAGTTATCCCAGTTCGGCATTGACCCAACGATAATCGCGCGATTTGTACGGGTGCTTGGCTACGCCATTATTAATATTTTTGAAAATTCATCGCCTTCCGATGACGAAAAATATTTCGCATTTTATCCGAACATCATGTCGAATTGGTTCTACAGCGAAGAAGTTCTTTTAGGAACTATAAAGACAGACTGCTTCTTAGCTTCTGAAATATCTGCATCAGAAATTGCAGCTGAATTCGGCCGCAGGGTCGCACTAATCAACTTAACCAGAGTCAAACAAGAACTCGACGCCGCGTTGGGAGTGGCACAAGGATGAACTCAGGGGCGTCGCTGTAGCTAACACGACGGAGCGTAGTAGTGTCGGTTCGCAAGCGTAGGTGGAAAACAAAAGAAGGCGAGAAGCGTGGGGGTTGGCTGGCTGATTATCGGGATCAAGCTGGCAAGCGTCATCAAAAATTGTTCGCGCGAAAAAAAGATGCTGACGCTTTTATAGCGCAAGCCAAAGTAGACGTTCGAGCAGGGATCCACACTCCAGAAAGCCAATCGCCGACGGTCGCACAGGCGGCGGCCCTTTGGTTGAGTGACCGCGCCGCAAATGGACTAGAGCGCGCCACGTTGGCGCAGTATCGTCAGCACGTCGAGCTCCACATCAAACCATTCATTGGTCGCGTTAAACTATCTAAACTTTCGACGCCCATGATCGTCGACTTTCGAGAAGCACTACGATCCGAGGAGCCTATACCTGGCCAGCTATACGGACGCGCTAGATCTCCAGCTCTTATCCGCAAAATTTTGACCAGCCTTGGTTCCCTCATCGCCTACGCAAAGGAGAGCGGAAAAATCGCTGGCGCAAACCCGGTTCGAGAGCTTGCGCGTAGCAAAAGGGCTGGGGGCGAGAGCCGTAGAAATAAACCCGAGATCGGTCGCGATATTCCAAGTCGCGAGGAAATAAAATGCCTGCTTGAAGCCATTCCATCCGAGCAAGAGCCATTCTTGTTGGTGGCTATCTTCTGTGGCCTGCGCGCGTCGGAGCTTCGCGGCTTGCGTTGGTCGGACGTTGATTTGAAGTTCGGTGAAATTCATGTGCGCCAACGCGCAGATAGATACTGCAAGATTGGCCCGCCGAAATCTAAATCTGGCAATCGCAAGATACCGGTGCCACCGGGAGTATTGAAGCGTCTAAAAGAATGGAAGCTGGTTTGCCCCATGAGTGATGCTTCGCTCGTATTTCCGGCCGCATCGGGTCTTGTCCAGCACCATTCCAACATCGTGCGGCAAATTCTCAATCCTGCCTTGAAGACTGCTGGCATAGTTAAAGGTGATGGCGCTCCCAAATACGGCCTCCATTCATTGAGACATTTCTTTGCAAGCTGGCTCATCAATAGAAAGCGGGATGGCGGACGGGAAATGCCGCTTAAAGCGGTTCAGGTCCTGATGGGTCATAGCTCAATCACCATCACCGCCGACCGATACGGTCATCTTTTTCCGCGGGGAGATGATGCCGCAGAGCTCGCAGACGCAGAGCGCAAAATTCTTGGATAGGAAGATTTTGTGCAACAAGAATGCAACATCCAACGAGCTGAAATGTAATTTAAGTATTTAAATACAAATGCTTATGAGGAGATCACTGAAGGACTGTAAATCCGCTGGCTAAGCCTTCGTAGGTTCGAGTCCTACTTCCCCCACCATTACACCTGCTTAATGTTCATATCGCATTGAAATAAAAGAAGTTTTTTGTAGACATGATTTCTGCTCTGTCCCAAATCTCTGACTTCCTTGTCCCAAATCCTGCCCCGAAAAAATTGAGGGCTGCCATGACAGCAGCCCCCAACGTCTTCCTAGCGCGTAGCGCCTTGATACCGGCCTGTGGGTAAGACCTACCTCCACGCCTTGGCGATCCCGCCCACCACATCGTTACCGATATTCAACCCAAGTGAAGCGCCTGAGGGAAGCGACTGCATCGACATAGAGTTGATCCGATTTCCAACCTTCAACTGAATGTCTCTCGTCCTTGTCCGGTAGGCGTCCTTGAGGTCATCAACCTTCAACGCATAATTTTCTTGGCTCTCAGCAACCCGCCGGGCCGATGGCACTTAAAGAGGGACCGCACATATCACCACCCCTTCTCTGATTTCATGGCTTCCCAAACGTCTTGGGGGGCTACCGCCCCGCATTCAATGTTCGCTCTCGTCAGACCGTCTAGATCGGCGACCCACGCCTTTAGCTCCTCTGCCTCCCAACCTTTCGGCCCCTCGTCGGCCGGAGCCATCGGGGTTAACGACTCAGTTGAGCGAGTGCCTAGCAATAGGTCTAGCTTGTGCTCGATCCTGCTCACCATCTCTTTAAGTTCAGCAACAGCAATAAGTTCACCAATACTACTAGTTTTAGCTCTAGCCATAACCTTATACTTCTCCATTGATAAACAAATGATCATAATATTCTCTAACACTAGACAATAGCATCTCCTTACTTAGTATCGCCCGAACCATTTTGCCTAGCATCTTATAGACAGAGGTCTGAGGCTTGTAGCTATCCTTCACCTTAACCAGTTCCTCATGTCTTCTAAACTCTTGATTAGAGCGGGCTCCGAACGATCTGAATCGATTTAAGATTCACGAATCGGGTGAAGTCTGATTCATAATTCCTGCCGCGGGAAGGAGGCGGCGGGAATGGCGCTTTCCGACGATCTTCGCAAACGCTTG
>NZ_JBFWPA010000210.1:0-7437 GCF_050250235.1 Pseudorhodoplanes sp. | reverse complement strand
CCGGACAGAGCCCCTGCTTTCTGCCGCTCCGTCCTGAATTCGACGGGCGATGACATTGCGAGGATGACACATGAAATACAACCGACCGCACGCGACGGCGTCATGGGGGTCGATGGCCAAGGATTGGGAGCGGGGGATCGATTATGACCGGCTTCACAAGGAGCGCCTCGCCCGGGCGCAGGAAGCCATCCGTCATGCCGGCCTTGGCGGCGTGATCGCCTTCAACTTCGACAACATCCGCTACATCACCGGCACCCATATCGGAGAATGGGCGCGCGACAAGTTCATGCGTTACGCGCTCTGCCCCGTGCAGGGCCCTCCGTTCCTGTGGGACCCGGCTCCGCCGGCCAAGCGCATCTCCTCGCCCTGGATCGCCGACAACGTCGCCGCCCCGATTTCGACGATGCAGGGCGGACTGCCTCCGCAGATGAACGTGCAGGGCGATTTCGCCAAGCAGATCAAGAAGGCACTGGTGCATTTCGGCATCGAGAAGGAGCCGATCGGCATCGATCTGATGGAACTGCCGATGCTGCGCGCGCTCGAGAAAGAGGGCATCGAAGTGGTCGACGGCCAGCAGGCGCTGCTTGACGCGCGCGAGGTCAAGACGGCGGACGAGATCGAGCTCCTGAAGATGGCCTGCGCCATGGTCGATGCGACCTATGTCGATATCGCCCGCGCAATCCGCCCCGGAACGCGCGAGAACGAACTTGTCGCCATCGCCCATGACCGCCTGTTCCGCATGGGGTCCGAGCGCGTCGAATGCGTGAATTCCGTGTCCGGCCCCCGCGGTCGGCCGCACTCGCACACGTTCTCAGATCGGCTTATTCAGCCGGGGGACATGGTGTTCCTCGACATCATGCATTCATTCAACGGCTATCGCACCTGCTATTACCGCACGTTCATTTGTGGCGAACCCAACAAATACCAGATTGACGCCTACGAGACGGCGTCGAAGTGGATCAGCGCCTCGATCGACATGATCCGGCCAGGCGTCACGCCCGACCAGGTAGCCGCGGTCTGGCCAAAAGCCACCGACTTCGGTTACCGAGACGAAGCGGAAGCGTTCCTGCTGCAATACGGTCACGGCGTCGGCCTGTCCCTGTGGGAGCGCCCCATCATTTCCAAGCGCTATAGCGGCCAGAACACTCCACTTAAGGAGGGCATGGTGTTCGCACTTGAGACATGGAAGGGGGCCGAGGACGGCTCAGGCGCGGCGCGAATCGAGGAAGAAGTCGTGGTGACCAAGGACGGTTGCCAGATCATCACCAATTTCCCGTCGGACCGCCTGATCTCGTGTGGATTGCCGGGCTGCGAGGTGTTCTGACACCGCCTCGCTGCAACACAGCAAAGGTCGCCCTTGCCTCACACTCCGGTCACCATTCTCACCGGCTTCCTTGGCAGCGGTAAGACCACGCTGCTCAACAAGGCCATGCGCGATCCCGCCATGACCAACACCGCCGTGGTGATCAACGAGTTCGGGGAAGTCGGACTCGATCACGTGCTGGCTACGTCGAGCAACGACACTATCATGGTGCTTGAGAACGGCTGCCTGTGCTGCACCGTTTTCGGCGACCTCGTCGCAACCATGAATAATCTTTTTCACGCGCGGGAGGACGGCTCGATCCCGCGTTTCGATCATGTGGTGATCGAGACATCGGGGCTCGCAGACCCCTCGCCCGTGATCCAGGCCTTTCTGTCCGACCCTACGCTCGAGGGCCTCTATCGCATCGCGAGCGTGATCGCGACCGTGGATGCCGTGAACGGCGCCGGGACGCTCGACAACCATGCCGAGTCGGTGCGGCAGATCGCACTTGCTGATCGCATCCTGCTCACCAAGCTCGACCTGCTCGGCGACGGCGCAGCCGAGCGGCAGGCACAACTGACCGCACGGCTGCGGCGCATCAATCCCGCGGCGATGATCACGCGCATCGACGACCCGGCCATCGATCCGAGCGCTTTGCTACGCGCGCCCGGGCTCGATCCCAGCGATCCCGATGCCGACGCCCGCGCCTGGCTTAACGCCGCAGCCTACATATCGGACGATCACGCGCAGCATGAGCTCGATCACAGCGGGCACGATCATGCTGCGCATGACCACGTTCATCACGGCCTGCATGACCGCGACATCGCCTCGTTCTGCTTTATCCGCGAGAATCCGATTTCCCGCGAGGCGCTGCGGCTGTTGCTCGACGCCCTGCAACAAAATCTCGGCCCCAACCTGCTACGGGTGAAGGGCATCGTTCACGTTGCGGAAGAACCAGACCGCCCCGCGGTCATTCAAGGCGCACAGCATCTGTTGCACAACCTGTCGTGGCTCGACCGCTGGCCCGACGACGACCGCGGCAGCAAGATCGTATTCATTACTCAGGGCTACGACCGGGCCGAAGTCGAGGACATGATTGCCGTGCTCGATCGTGTCGCCGCGCGAACTGCTGCCGCCCGCGCGCGTGCTCAGGGCTTCGGCTGACGGCATCGCAAGGTCGATACTTTTCCTGCCGTGCTATCGCCTTTGCATCGCATTCCGGCGGGAGACGCCCACACTGACGGATCGAGATTGCAGTGATCGCCAAATACTATCGGCCTTTTCCGATTCTGAATAACTCGGCGATCGGTCCCTTGCTAGAAATTTTCCGATCTGGCGCCGAACCAAGGCTCCAGCGGGAGGGGCGATGACCATCCAGCAAAGACAGATCACCAGCACAGATCCAGCCACCGTCGTGCTCAAAAGCGTGTGCCGTTCATGTCACGGCGGCTGCGGCGTTCTCATGCATGTGCGGGACGGTGTTCTCGTCAAGGTTCAGGGCGACCCTGAATCGCCGCTGAATCACGGGCGCCTGTGTCCGATCGGGACCGTGACGACGGATCTGGTTTATCACCCGGACCGACTCAAGTATCCGATGCGCCGCCTCGGTGAGCGCGGCTCCGGGCGCTGGCAACGCATTTCCTGGGACGATGCACTCGACGAGATCAGCGAAAAACTGCTTGCGATCCGCGAGCAATCCGGCCCTGAAGCGATTGCGCTCGGCACCGGCACCGGACGTCATCATATCCGGTGGGTCTCCCGATTTGGTCATGCGCTCGGCACGCCGAACTGGTGCGAGCCCGGATTCGCGCAGTGTTTCCACCCGCGTGTGAACACGACCATTCTCACGCTCGGCGATTTGCCGGTGTGCGACTATACGGGCGATGTGCCGCCCAAATGCATCATGTTCTGGGGCCACAATCCGCTCAATTCCGGCCCCGACGGCGAGACCCGCTTCAGCGTTCGCGAGGCGCTCGCGCACGATCCGGACATCATCGTCATTGACCCGCGCGAAACCGAACTTGCAAAGCGAGCCAAGCTGTGGCTGCGCGTGCGCCCGGGCGCGGACGATGCGCTGGCGCTCGCCATGCTCAATGTCATCATCGGCGAACGACTCTACGATGAGCCGTTCGTTCGTCAGTGGACCTATGGTTTCGAGCAATTGGCGGAGCGCGTCGTCACGTACACGCCGGAATGGGCCGAGCCGATCACCTGGGTTCCTGCGGACCAGATTCGCACCGCCGCCCGCCTCTTCGCGCAAGCCCGGCCGGGCATGCTGGAATGGGGTTGCGCGCTCGAACACACGCCGAAATGCATCCAGACCATTCGCGCCACCTCGATGCTGCCGGTTCTGACCGGCAATATCGACGTGCCCGGAGGCTGGGTGTTCGGCATGCACGGGCTTGGGCGCTTCCCGAGCCTGATCGAAAACCTTACGCCCGAAGCCAGTGCCAAGAGGCTTGGCGCCGACCGCTTCAAACTGCTCGGCGGGGAAGGCGCCGATCTGCCAGCCGCGCATATTCCGACGCTGGTCGAGGCTATGCGCGACGGCAAACCCTACAGGGTGAGGGCCTTCCTGGTATTTGGCAACAACACATTGACCACCTTTGCCAATGCGTCGACCGCCTATGAAGCGTTGATGAAGCTCGACTTCATGCTTTGCGCCGACCTCTTCATGACGCCGACGGCGGAACTCGCCGACATCGTCCTGCCAGCTGCCTCATGGCCGGAAATCAATCAGATCGCAGGCTTGCCGACCATTGCCGCGAACGTCGTTTTGGCAAACCAGAAAGCTGTGCGCACGCACGAGTGCAAGTCCGACGAGGAGATCTTTGTCGAACTGGCACGACGGATGAGACTGCCGGTCTGCACCGAATCCGTCGAAGAAGTGCTCGATGCACAGCTTGCGGCCGGCGGCCTCGGCATCACTTTCGACGAATTGAAACAGCGCGGATTCGTCAATATTCCGATCAAGTACCGAAAGTTCGAACAAGGCGGATTCCGCACTCCGACTGGCAAGATAGAGCTTTACTCTACGCGCTTTGAGCAACTCGGTTATTCGCCCCTGCCGTATTATGTCGAAGCTCCGGAAACGCCGGTCAGCGCGCCGGACGTAGCCGTGGACTTTCCCCTAGTGCTGACTACGGGCGGTCGCATATCGCACTTCTTCAATTCGGAACATCGTCAGATCGAAAAGCTCCGCAGGGCGCACCGCGATCCTGTCGCCGAAATCCACCCGGACACCGCCGCGGCGTTTGGCATTTCCAACGGAGACTGGATGTGGATCGAAACGCGGCGCGGCCGGATCAAGCAGAAGGCCAAGCTGACGACCGGAATCGATCCGCGGGTCGTCAGCGCGCAGCACGCCTGGTGGTTTCCTGAAAAAGGCGCACCGAACTACGGGGTCTGGGACTCGAACGTCAACCTGCTGACCAACAATGGCCCGCCATACGATCCGGCCATGGGAACGTACCAGCTGCGCGCGCTCCTGTGTCGTGTGGCCAGGGTCACGCCTCCTCAATAAGGCCGCTGCTTGGCAGTCGCAGCAGACCGGCCGCCCGCAGCAGCGCGGCGCCCCGCTCTGCACGGTGCGTTCGGATGCGATTAGAGTAATCGGCACAGGCTCGCAGGATTTTGCGCAGATGCGCCTCGCCCATGACGATCACATGGTCCAGAGATCGCGCCGGATCGATCCGATCAGCCGCTCGGCATACCCATTCCAATCCCATGCCCAGCCTGTTCGCTGAAGCCTTGGCGCGACGACTGCCCGAATTATGCGATTAGCAATATTCCCGTGCCCCGAGGCCGCATAAAAGTGCGCACCGGTTCGCGTCAAGAAAATGCGATCAAACAAAGAAATCCAAAGCACGTTCCGATTTCATGTAAAATGGCAATTTTGCCCTGAAACTGCCGGTCAAGGGACAAATCGAGCAAGGTCAATCGCGTAACGGTGAAGATGATGCGCCCTTGATTGGACGCGAGCGGGCTGACTCGTACAAAGCCGGAATACTGCGACGCAAAACCAAGTCCGCAACGGCCACAGCAAACAGAAAATACCTGCCATTACGTCCCGCTTCTTGAGACACAAGGTATAGTGTCGCCCTCTCTCGCGTACGATGTTTGCCGACCACTGCCGGACGAGAGCGTTCTAGCGTGATCAGCAATCGGCCTTCGAGAGGGATCGCACTCAAACAACGCATTGAAACGGATGACGATTCATTCTGCGGCTGCGGCCGCGTATCTTTCGTCTTGCGTAACGTCGGCATCGTTACAGCCATCGAAAAGCCTCTTGAGTTGTCCGGCTGCGACGCCTACAAACAGCCTATGGGCGTCATGAGACCATTTCAGAAGGAGGTCCCAAGGATGACGTTGTATTGCGGCTGCCGCGAGATGAATCGGCGTAGCTTCCTTCGCACATCCGGCGCTGTTGCGATTCTCGCAGCCACCGATGTTGCCGGATCCGAATCGACTGCGCATGCTGCCGCGCTAACGCAACAGGCGCGCGACGCCTTGACTCCTGGCGAAGTCATCTCCCGGATGCTCGCTGGAAACGAGCGCTTCGCAGCGGGCAATCAGAAGCCGCGCGACTTCCTGGCCGAGCAGCGAGCGAGTGCCGCAGGCCAGTACCCGGCCGCCATCGCCCTGACGTGCGTCGATTCGCGAGCGCCGGTCGAGGTAATCTGCGATCTCGGCATCGGCGATGCGTTCAACGCGCGCGTTGCCGGCAACATCGTAAACGACGATATCCTGGGCAGCATGGAGTTCGCCTGCATGGTTGCCGGTGCCAAGCTGGTTTTGGTCATGGGGCATACCGCTTGCGGCGCGGTCAAGGGAGCCATCGACGACGTTGTTCTCGGCAATCTGACCGGGCTGGTGGCCAAAATACGGCCCGCCATTCGCGAGACCGCCTATAAAGGCCAACGGACCTCCGCCAATCCGGAATTCGTCGACCAGGTGGCACGGACGAATGTCACGATGGCGGTGAAGCAGATTCGCGAGCGCAGTCCGATTCTGCGCGAAATGGAGACAAGCGGCAAGATCAAGGTTGTCGGCTCCATGTACGATCTCGCCACGGCGAAGGTCACGCTGGTCTGATGACACGCGGAGCGGTGGCCGTAGTCACCGTCCGGTTATCTCCTGGCTGAATGATCGGCCTTCATGCGCGAGTTTCCCCTAGCTTACCAGCGCGTCTGCGCAGACCTTTGAACTCACGATCTTGACCGCCATGCAGCTTCTTGGTGGAGCACGCAGCATGCGACAGGAGAAACATAGAAACATGATGTGGCGACCAAGACGTGAATCCTTCCAACCGCGCGCACGCCGGCGCCTTCGCCGATGACGCGGCTGAATAAATGATCGATGACGCGCGTTGCCGCTCACATACCATAGCTGCAAGAGCGTGGTCGCTGAAGCTGCTGGAAACACCGAGTATATCGACAAAGCTATCCGCGCCCTTGTCGTCGTGTCGCTCTATAGTCGCGACGTCCCCCTGTCCAAGTTCGAAGTGTGCGAAGCGAGAAAGGCGCCATGCGCGACGCCTTCGTGAAAGCGTTGAAGAAAGGATACGAAGCGGAAAAGGATGTCCTTCTCGCAGGCGTCGTCGACCTGGCCGTCGCCAAGGCACTTCGGTAACTCCGAAAAAGTACCCACCGTCCGCCGGCAGTGCACTTCCTGATAAGCCGTTATTCGAGGATGCTTCCGCAACCAGCCTCGATAGCGCGCTCCGCGCGCATCGAGCGCGGAACGCTCGGAAGCGGCGCATCGGATTGGGATAAAATGAACAAAACTGGGACGCCGCGCTCTTTACTCCTGACCTCCGTATTTCGGAAAAAGCTTGTGCACCGGCAGTGACAAGCCACCGGCCGCTTTGGCCACGCGCAGGGGAAAGACATGAGCGACGATGTTAATCAGAAACTGACCGAAGGCTGGAGAAAAGCCTTTGATGCCTATGGTCTTTCCGCTGTGGAAATGCCCGCAGCGTTCCGCAAGATTGCGGAGAAAAATCTCTCGGCGTGTCGCGAAAACTATCACCAAGTGCAAGCCGCCACTGAACGAGCCAATATGATGCTCAAACAAAACTATGAGACGGCGAACAAGGGTATTGCCGAGTGTCATGTCAAAACCATCGAAGCGAT
>NZ_JBFWPA010000209.1:0-7550 GCF_050250235.1 Pseudorhodoplanes sp. | reverse complement strand
GAATTCGAGCCGGAAGCACCACGGGTGGTCGAGCCGCTGATGGGCTGGACCTCGTCGACCGACATGAAGAGCCAGCTTCGGCTGCGTTTCGCCAGCCGGGACGAGGCGATCGCCTATTGCAAGCGCGAGGGCATCGCCTACCAGGTGTTCGAGCCGAAAGAGCCCGCCCGCCGTACCATTGCCTATGCGGACAATTTCGCGTTCCAGCGCCGCGGCCTCTGGACCCATTGATCTCGACCGCGATGTCGCGGCGGCTCATCGGCTGAAGCGCGCCGGCAAGGCGGTCGCGCGCGAACATTGCGCGGCCTGAGGAAGCCGTTGCTTCGCGCGCCGTCGCTGCGCAATATTTCCTGCACAAGGATCAATACACTTTGGGAGGAACGCCGATGCCGCAACCGCGCTTTCTGAACCCGTCGACGCTGTCGAAGCCGCCGGGCTACAGTCATGTGGTTGAAGTCAGGGCGCCCGGACGCATTGTCTATATCGCAGGCCAGCTCGGGCTGGATGTCGACGGCAACATCGTCGGCGCGCCCGGCGATTTTCGCGCGCAGGCAACGCAGGCTTTCGAAAATCTCAAGCTTGCGCTCGCCGCCGTCGGCGCCGGATTCGGCGATCTGATCAAGATCAACAATTATATGACCGACATGTCGCATCTGCCGGTGTTTCGCGAGGTGCGCGACAGGTATCTCAACCTCTCCGCTCCCCCGGCCTCGACCACGGTCGAAATCTCGAAATTCGCCCGCGAGGGGGCGCTGTTCGAGATCGAAGCGGTGGCGATGCTCCCGGAATAGGGCAGGGAGCGCGCTCCGGTCAGACCGGGTGGTCGGCAACGTGCCAACCGGAGCGCTGGCGCTCACCGGTTGGAACAATTGGTGAAGCGCCCGTAGCCTTCGTCAATGATGCAGCCGACGGGGTCGTAGGGCCTGCGGTAAGGCAGCCCGTTGGGTCCGAGCGATGGATCGCCAACCGCGCTCGCGACGTATGAGCCCCAGCCCGGAGGTGGGCCGCCGTAATCGTCTGATCTCTCATATCCGCTCGGCATCATCGGCTCCGCAGTTGGCGCCGGAACGCTTCCCCCTAAGCGCCTTCCAGATGCTCGATCAGTTTGACGCGACGGCCGCCGTCGATCGCCTTGTCCGCCTCACATTATAACCGTCATTCAGGTTGCAACTTCCAATGTTCGATCGACAAAAGATAAACACCAAACTTCCAGCTTAAGCCCACCGAAAAACTTTCAGTGTCCGTCTCCACTTCCCACTTATATTGCTCATCTTCTTTTTTCCGCTCGCTCTTGAACTTGAGTTGCTTATTCCGAATGATTCTCGGGACGCACGCTTTCAATTCGCGGAACGAAACATCAAAAAGTGGTCTGGCATTAAGCCAAGAGCAATGAAAAAAGTACCCCCTATCGTCGTCTGAAACTTCTTTGCTCGTCGAAAGGTAACAGTCCGCACCCGTTAACGTCGGCTCCTGTACTTTCCAGCGCTCCTTTTGAAATGGCTGCCCCACGCGATTCACGACAAAGCTCTTTGGCGGCGACGAAAAATACAGTTGCACCAGTTCGCAAGCCGAAGCCGCGCGCGCATGGATTGATGAACACAGCAACAATACGATTGCGGCGACAATCCGCGAAATGCGCGCGAACGCGAAGTACATCTGAGCCCCCAATAACGAATGTTAGGTGATTGTTCCGCAACCTCGGGCTGCGCGCAAGGTCTCGTGTAGCGGTCTGTCGGTGGTCGCCTGAACGCTTCCACATTCGGATCGATATGAGGCCAGTGAACCGCGCGCGCATCATCCAACGCACGCTCGACAAGGTAGCCGGTCTGATCGAGGCCGAGCGCATCCGTGATGGCCTGGTCGGCTTCGAGGTGTTCGATCAGCTTGGCTTCAAGCATTTTCCGGTCTGTTATTCTCGCCACCGATCTGCAAAACATCCGCCTCGATGTGCGTTCGAAACGCGCGTTTAGAATTTCGCGACAGCCACCAACATCACCAAGGCGAACAACACGATATAGAGTCCGCCCACAAGCGCCACGATAACGACGGCGATGCGCCGCCAAAGTGGGAGGTCTCGCCACCGCGGCGCCATGATCTACCCCCGCCAAAGCCCGACAACGATCGCGCCGACGATCAGCCAAAGCAACAGGCCAACGAAGATTTCCGCCGTTTCCGGAAGACGGATTCCGAATGGCCGCATCAACTGGCGCGCGGTCTGGATAATCAGCAGCTCGGCGACGATCCGAAACGCACCTTCGATCATGGCGTGCGCCAGCGCACCGCAAAGGCACGCTTTGCCGCATCCATGCTATAGGCAAGCCCATAGTACGGCTGGCGCGCGCGCGCCGGTCAGACCGGTGGTCGGCAACGTGCCAACCGGAGCGCTGGCGCTCACCGGTTGGAACAATTGGTGAAGCGCCCGTAGCCTTCGTCAATGATGCAGCCGCCGGGGTCGTAGGGCCTGCGGTAAGGCAGCCCGTTGGGTCCGAGCGATGGATCGCCGAGGCGAGTCTGACGCGGGACCCGATAGGCGTAGACGGGCTTCCGATAGGTGCGCGAATAGCGGCGCTTCTTGGCCGAAGACCACTCGGCCCAAGACCACTCGGCCGAAGACCACGCGGCCGAAGACGACTCCGACAATTGCGCCTTCTTGATCGCCGTGGACGCTGTTGGCAGCGCGGGGGACCCGATCAGCGCCATCGCCAGACCGGCTGCAGCAGCCGTTACCAGTCGAGTCATCATGGCTCTCCTTTCCTCCCGAGAAACCCAACCCCAATGTCGCGCGGATTCTCCAAGATATCCTGTCAACTTTTTGGGAAACCACGGAGAAACCAAAAATCCGAACCAGGGCAGCGGGTTGCGGCGGCTGCAGGAGATGGCGACCCCGGGATGACTCGAACATCCAACCGCCGGATTAGAAATCCGAACTAGTCTGTTTTAGAACAATGGCTTACGCCCGCCATGTTGCGTTGGTGTTGCAAACGCCTAGCCCAGAAGGCGTATCTGGATATCCTCGGCGGCCTTCTGGTCGGCTTCTGTCGCGTCAAACAAGTGCCCGTAGGTGTCGAACGTCATCTGGATCGAGCTATGGCCCATCAGGCGCTGAATGCGCTTCGGGTTCATCCCGTTCTCAATCCATAGAGACGCACAGGCGTGCCGTAGGGCGTGCATTCCGTATTTGGCGACCGTGAGGCTAATGGGTGAGCCGGCGCCGTCCTTGGCCGCCTGGGTGGTCGCAATGCCGGCTGCAATCTGTATCGGGTCGAAGCCCCGCAGGATGATGTTTGACAGCGCCTCGACGTTGCCCACGCCGTTCGGAAAAACCAAACCGAGTTCGCCTTTCGGGCAGACCAGCTTCCATTCCCGCAGTGCATTCAAAACCATCGGCGGGCAGGGCACTGAGCGGTATGCCGCTTCAGACTTCAGCAGGCCGATCTTGTGGAAAACGTCGGCTCGCTGGGTGACGTTGATCTGGCGTCCCTCGAAGTCGACATCGGACCACGGCAGCCCGCGGAGTTCGCTGGCGCGAAGTCCGCAGAAGATGGCAACGAGGATCAGGGGACGCCAGCGGCCGGTCGCGCCCGCGATCATGGCCTGCAGTTCGGCCTTGGTCGGAATGACCGGCCGGCGATCCTTCCGTCGGGCCAGATGCAGGTCAATTCCGGCGGTGGGGTCCACGGTCGACAACCCGCGCCTACGGCTTTCGCGAAAGATTGCGCCGAGCGAACGGACTACCCTTCGCACCATCTCAGGCGATCGTCCCTCTTCGCGCAGCTTGTCTGCGAAGGCGTTCACGGCCGGCGCGTTCATTCCGGACAGCTTAAGTGCGCCGATGAACGGCACGATATGCAGGTCAACGTGCTCTTCGTAGCTACGAACCGTGGATCGCTCTAGCGCCTTTTCGTTGCAGCGCTTTATCCAGAGTGCGGCAGCTTCCTTGACGGTTGGCAACACGCTTTCCGGCGTGTGCAACCCGCGCGCCAGATCGTGGCGCGTTTCCACGAGCCATGCTTCGCCATCGCTCTTGCGCTCGAAGAGTTTCGCGCGCCGCTTACCGGCGCCGTCGACATAGGAAGCCTGCCAGCGGACCAGGCCAGAGGGCAGGGTGCGCTTGCGGACCTTGGCCATCACGCCTTCTCCTGCGATTTATTTCGCAAACGCATCGCCGCGACGCGGCAGCGGTCACTGCAATATTTTGCGTGCGAGCGTCGCCACGTGAGAGGCCCGGTTAAGAACGCATCGTCGCAATGATTGCACCTGAACAGCTCCGCACCATTGGTGATCGAGAATGCCGCTTCCGTGCACATGTAGTTGTCCAACCCCGCCGCTCGGAAAACGAACTCAGGTCCGCGCTCTCCGCGCACAAGGTACGCTTTGTAGGTGTTTCCAGTCGGGTGCCAGTTATTGTTGAACGCGTCGATATCTGTCGACTCTAGCAATTCCAGTAGCCGAGATTGAAAACCGATCACCCGGCCGTATTGGATGAGGAAGTGGTCGTCCTCCCGAAATCCCGGTATTCCATATCGCGCGATGAAGCTGCAGCGCTGGTTGTCAGTACGTGCGTTTATGAATTTTATTAGCAGGGTGTCTTCGAGATCGGCGAGTGTCAGTTGATAGACCTCTCGCGTAGCCGTCTTGGCGCAAAACCACTTGCCCTTTGTCTTCAGCGGGTTCTCGATTTCCATCGCATCCAGTGGGATTGAGGGACCACCAAGGTCCACGACCTCGACCCCGTCCGGGTAGCGCGACCATTTTAGCTGGACCCCAAACATCGCCGTCACCTCTATTGTTACGCTATTTTTCCGAATAGCGTATGAGGGTGGGTAACCATGCTTACCAAGTTGTTACGAGTTTTACAAGAAGTTACGGTCTCCTCACAAATATCGAAACAGGAGGCTGATTTGGCTGATACCAAGGAGCTGGACCGTCCGATTTACGGGGCAAAGGCGATCGGGGACGAAGTCGGGCTGCAGGAACGGCAAGCCTATTACCGATTGGAAAAGGGCGATCTGCCCGCTGAAAAGCTCGGCAACACTTGGGTCAGCACTCCCCGCCGCCTGCGCGGGCGGCTGAATACGGCGGCGGCCTAAGTGCGCGCGGCAATCGCCGCATAGTAACCGACGCGCTGGTCGGATTGGAATAACGGCAGCGGCGCGATGGGTAGCCCTCACTGTGGGACGTGACCATAGGGGCGAGCGCGGTCCGAAAGGTGTGAGCGCGGTCACCGGCGAAGCGGAAATCGCTGCAAGTAGACACCAACGCGACGTGGTACCGCCGCCAACGTTGCGGCCCTAAGCGACGGTCGGCTCCGGCAGGCAAGATCGCAGCGGGATAGGGACCGTCCCTGCATTCGTGCGGGGATGGTCGTCCTATGCCCGTCGCTCGGGTCTCACCAACAGGCAAGGGACTGAGAAGAGGGAAGGAAGAGGAGATGAATAACAGCATCGACGCCAAATCGACGCGGCCGAGGACATGTCGATGACCGCAATGAATACTGCGGAGGGGACCAAGCCATCGGCCGTAGTCGCCAACGATCCTGACGATCGCAGGGGTCAGCTAAAAAATATCGGCGGTTCTCAGTCCGATCACTGGAACAATACGCTCGCCAATCAGGCGATGCAGGCGCTCTGGCTAAAGAACTCGAGCCAGGAGGAGCGGGACAAGCAGTTGAGCGCCACCGTTGCGGCACTGATTGGCATCGCGCCCAAGGACGAACTGGAAGGCATGATGGCGGCGCAACTGGTCGCCGCCCACAACGCAGCGCTGGAATGCTACCGCCGCGCCATGATCGGCGAACAAACCTTCGAGGGCCGGCGCGAGAACCTTGCCCAAGCCAACAAGCTGTCGCGTACCTATGCGGCGCTGCTCGAAGCGCTCAACCGTCATCGCGGCAAGGGCCAGCAGAAGGTCACGGTCGAACACGTCCACGTCCATGCGGGCGGCCAGGCGGTCGTCGGCATGGTCGCCGCGCCCGGTCAACCGGGGGGTGGGGAGGCCACCAAAATAGAGGAACAACCCCATGCAAAGCAGATTGCCGGCCAAATTGCTCATGCATCTGAGCCCGCGTTGCGGCGCCCGGACGCGGGTCGCGACGCCGTGCCAGTCGCCCGCGATGGCAAACGGACGCTGCCGGATGCACGGCGGCAAGGCGCCGGGCGCGTCCAAGGGCAATAGGAACGCGCTCAAGCACGGCCGTTACACCGCGGAGGCGATCGCCGAACGGCGGCACCTGAGGGCGCTGTTGCGCGGCATGAAGGGCCTTGTCGAGCAGGTGGACGTCGAGGAATAGGCCGGGGCGTCTTTTCCGATGCGAGCCGGGCGGTTAGGTTCTTCCCGGCGCCTGTGCCATGCGGAAGGCAAAGGCGCGCGAACCGGGTGCGCACCCTGATGCAAAAGGTGCGCATCGGTGCCAATACTTGACTTGAGCAATTTGAGGATTCGCCTGTGACGATGAACAAACGGAGCCCCAGCGAACGCGACACCTGCACGAAATTCGGTCTGTCGGGCGTCAATGGCGGCGGCTGCGACGAAATGGCGAGCTAGAGCATTCAATCTAACCTCGCTGGAAATGGTCGACCCTCAAAATGGTGATGATCACGGCCGAACGCCACCTTGAAGAAGCGCTGGTCACGAAACTGCGGGACCTCAAGTATGAACATCGTCCAGACATTCGCGACCGCGCCACGCTGGAGCGGAACTTCCGCGCAAAATTTGAAGACCTGAACAGAGTCCGCCTTACCGACTCCGAGTTCGCCCGTCTGCTCGACGATATCGTCACGCCGGACGTATTCACCGCCGCCAGCAGACTACGCGAGCGCAACAGCTTCACCCGCGACGACGGCACGCCGCTGAACTATACGCTCGTCAACATCAGGGACTGGTGCAAGAACTCGTTCGAGGTCGTCAGTCAGCTACGCATCAACACAGACTACAGCCATCACCGCTACGACGTCCTGCTCCTGATCAACGGCGTGCCCGTCGTGCAGATCGAGCTAAAGACGCTTGGGATTAGTCCCCGGCGGGCGATGGAGCAGATTGTCGATTACAAGAACGACCCAGGCAACGGCTACACCAAGACGATTCTCTGCTTCCTGCAGCTCTTCATTGTCAGCAACCGCGATCGCACCTTCTACTTCGCGAACAATAACGCCCGGCACTTCGCCTTCGATGCCGAAGAGCGTTTTCTGCCGGTCTATGAGTTCGCCGACGTGGGCAACAAGAAGATCGCGCACCTCGATAGCTTCGCCGAAACCTTCCTCGTCAAATGCACGCTCGGACAGACAATCAGCCGTTACATGGTACTGATCGCCACCGAGCAAAAGCTTCTGATGATGCGTCCGTACCAAGTTTATGCGGCGAAGGCTGTTGTGGACTGCATCACCCAAAACTGCGGGAATGGCTACATTTGGCACACCACCGGAAGCGGCAAGACGCTCACCTCCTTCAAGGCGTCGACACTGCTCAAGGACAATCCCGACATAGAGAAGTGCCTCTTTGTCGTGGACCGCAAGGACCTCGACCGGCAGACGCGCGAGGAGTTCAACAAATTT
>NZ_JBFWPA010000208.1:0-7552 GCF_050250235.1 Pseudorhodoplanes sp. | reverse complement strand
GTACTCGGCCTCGGCCGCAGCCTCGATCTCACGACGGTTGCCGAGGGCGTGGAGACGCAGGCTCAGCTTACCGTCCTGCGCGGCGAAGGCTGCGACGAGATGCAGGGTTATCTGATCGGGCGGCCGCAGCCGATCTCGGAATATGCGGAAATCGCCGGCCGGCCGGCGCGGGATCGCCGGGTCGCGGCAGCCGGTTAGGAAATGCGGCGGAAACGCAGCGCGCGGATCGTTCCGCGTCCGCGATAAGACCTTCTCAGGGCCGCAGCATTTTCACAAAACTGTCCGCTTTCGCCAGCATCACCGAAACTTCATCGAGGGGGACACCCGAGGGGACGCCTCAGACGACAATCTGATCGGACCGCATGGACGGGCATGATTCCCGTGTGCGCGGCAGGGGAGCTTTGCGCGCATGAAACTTGCGCTCGCGATCATTGGGACCGTACTGGTGGCGGCACCAACAAAATTCGGCTCGGAAGCGATCCATCTCGACAATTGGCGCTCCAATTTCGAGCCTGGTTTCAAACAGACCGAAATCTCCGACATGACGGTTCCGGACGCCTCGCTGATCAAGGTGGCGTTGAACCCGGTTCCGCCGGACCTCATCGCGGACAGTCTCGCCGCCTTGCGCCTTCCCGAAGGACCGCCGCCGCCGCCGCCGGACGTATCCGAGGAAGCGCTGTGCCATACGCTCGCCTCCGCGGCTTTGGCGCATGGAATTCCGACCGGCTTTTTTGCGCGGCTGATCTGGCAGGAAAGCAAGTTCAAGCAGCGCGTGGTCAGTCACGCCGGGGCGCAGGGCGTCGCCCAGTTCATGCCTGCGGTCGCGGCCGAACGGGGCCTGCGCAATCCGTTCGACGCCCTCGACGCGCTGCCGCACTCGGCACGCTTCCTGAAAGAGCACCTGGAGGCATTCGGCAATCTCGGGCTGGCCGCCGCTGCCTATAATGGCGGAGCGCGCCGGGTGACGGACTGGCTCGCGCGGCGCGGCAGGCTCCCGCAGGAGACCCGCAACTACGTCAAGAGCATCACCGGACAGGACCCGGAGCGATGGACCGAGGAGAACCAGGTCGAGCTCGCGGTGAATCTGCCCTCGCGCGCGCCCTGCGAGGGGGTCGCCGATCTGTCACGCGACGCAGAGCCGGCCAAGGTGGCGGTGCAGCTCGAACCGCCGGTGGCGAAAATCGTCGAAACCGCGCGGATCGCGGCAGCCAAGGCCGCAGCCGCCGCCAAGGCGCGGCTCGCAGCGGCCAAGGCCAAGCGCCAGAAGCTGCTGGCGAAGGGCCGCGGCGGCAAGGCCAAGCCGGCTGCCGCAAAAGTGGCCGCAAAGCCGGCGGTAAAGCCCAACCTGCCGGCCAAGATCGCCGAGCGCGCGCCGGCCGCGCGCTCCGGCAAGGGCGGAAAAAGACTCGCCGAAACCAGCGCCGCCAAGCGTTGATCGCTGCGGCTGCACCGGTGGGTGCCCAGGTCGCGACCGCGCTTGCGCGCGGCAGAGCGTGATGCCTTCCGAAAACCGCTTCGCACTTTTCCGCCTCATGCTCTAGAACGGGTGCAATCGGGATTGCACCATGACGTTCGACACCATCATCCGCGGCGGCACGGTCGCAACCGCGTCCGACACCTTCTCCTGCGATATCGGAATCACGGACGGCCGGATCACAGCGCTCGGCGCCGATCTTGGCGCGGCTAGGCAGATCGTCGACGCCACCGGCAGGCTGGTGCTGCCGGGCGGCATCGACAGCCACGTCCATATCGCGCAGCCGTCCGGCCCCGACATCGTGATGGCCGACGATTTTGCCTCGGCCACGCGCTCGGCGGCGTTCGGCGGCAACACCATGGTGCTGCCCTTCGCCATGCAGCAGAAGGGCCAGTCACTGCGCGAGGTCGTCACCGAATATCACAGGAGGGCGGACGGCCAGTGCTACATCGACGTGTCCTTCCATCTCATCATCGCCGACGCGACCGACGCCGTGCTCGGCCAGGAACTGCCGGCGCTGGTGCATGACGGCTACACCTCATTCAAGGTCTTCATGACCTACGAGGGACTGGCGCTTTCCGACATCGAGATGCTGAACGTCATGAGCGTCGCCCGCGACACCGGCGCGCTGGTCATGATCCATGCCGAGAATTACGACGCCATCCGCTTCCTGACCGACCGGCTGGAGCGCGCCGGCAAGACCGAGCCGCATCATCACGCGACGTCACGGCCGATCCCGGTGGAGCGCGAGGCGACGCACCGAGCGATCTCGCTCGCCGAACTGGTCGATGTGCCGATCATGATCGTGCATGTCTCGAACGGCGAGGCGATGGAAGAAATACGCCGGGCGCAGCAGCGCGGACTGAAGGTCTATGGCGAGACCTGCCCGCAATATCTGGTGCTGACAGCGAAGGACATGGAAGGCCTCAACATGGAGGGGGCGAAATATGTCTGCTCGCCGCCGCCGCGCGACAAGGCGAGCCAGCAGGCCTGTTGGCAGGGTCTGCAGCAGGGCGTGTTCTCGCTGTTTTCATCGGACCATTGCCCGTTCCGCTACGACGACCCCAAGGGCAAGCTGACGCCCAAGGGCCGCACGTCCTTTCGCTGGGTGCCGAACGGCATCCCCGGCGTCGAGACCCGGCTGCCGATCCTGTTCTCGGAAGGCGTCGGCAAAGGCCGCATCTCGCTGAACGAGTTCGTCGCCCTGACCGCGACCAATCACGCCAGGACCTACGGGCTGTATCCGAAGAAAGGCACGATCGCGGTCGGCTCCGACGCCGACATCGCGATCTGGGATCCGAATCGCGAGGCGACGATCTCGCAGTCGCTGATGCATGGCGGCTCGGACTACACGCCGTACGAGGGGATCAAGGTGAAAGGCTGGCCGGTCTCGACCATGGTGCGCGGCAGGTTCGTGGTGCGCGACGGCACGCTGGTTGGCACACTCGGTGCAGGGGATTATGTGCCGCGGGCAAAGTCGGAACTGGCAAAGCCGCGCGGCGCGGCATCAGCCTGAGCAATCATCGCATGACCACCCTCTTCTCCGACCTCAATCCGCCGCCTCGCCTGCTCATGGGTCCCGGTCCGGTCGGCGTCGATCCGCGCGTGCTGCGCGCGATGTCGATGCCCATGCTCGGACAGTTCGACCCGGCTTTCACCGCCTACATGAACGAGATGATGGAGCTTCTGCGCCAGCTCTATCGGACGAAAAACAAATGGTCGCTGCTGGTCGACGGCACGGCGCGGGCCGGCGTGGAAGCGATCCTGGTCTCGATCGTCTCGCCGGGCGACAAGGTGCTGGTGCCGTCGTTCGGACGGTTCGGATTTCTGCTCGCGGAAATCTCCAAGCGCTGCGGCGGCGAGGTGGTCACCATCGAACGCGACTGGGGCAGTGTGTTCACACCCGACGAAATCGAGAGCGCGATCCGGCAGCACAAGCCGCGCGTGCTGGCGGTGGTGCATGGCGACACCTCGACCACGATGGCGCAGCCGCTCGACCAGCTCGGCGCAATCTGCCGCAAGCACGACGTGCTGCTCTACACCGACGCCACCGCCTCGCTCGGCGGCATGGATGTCGCGATCGACGCGTGGCAGGTCGATGCGGCGTCGTCCGGTTTGCAGAAATGCCTGTCGGGCCCGCCCGGCTCCTCGCCGATCACCGTCAACGAGCGCATCGTCGAGGTGGTGAAGCGCAGGCGTCATGTCGAGGGCGGGATCCGGCCTGCCGGTTTCGTCGACGGCGACGGCCCGGTGATCCAGTCGAATTACTTCGATCTCGGCATGCTGATGGATTACTGGAGCGAGATGCGGCTCAACCATCACACCGAAGCGACCTCGATGCTGTATGCCGCGCGCGAAGCGGTGCGCATCGTGCTGGCCGAAGGGCTCGACGCCTGCTTCGCGCGCCACAAGCTCGCGAGCGATGCGATCACCGCGGGGCTCACCGATATGGGGCTGACGCTGTTCGGCGATCAGACCCACAAGATGCCGAACGTCACCGGCGTCCATATCCCGGATGGCGTCAACGGCGATGCCGTGCGCGGCATGATGCTGAACGATTTCGGCATCGAGATCGGCACCTCGTTCGGTCCGCTGCACGGGAAAATCTGGCGCATCGGCACCATGGGCTATGTCTGCCGCAAGGAAAGCGTGCTGACCTGCCTTGCCGCGCTCGAAGTCTGCCTGCGGCAGGCCGGGTTCCGCGCCGGCTCCGGCACTGATGCGGCGCTCGCCGTCTATCGCGCAGCGGAAGCGCCGGTCCAGAAGGCGAAGGCCTCCTGAATCAACGGAAAAAAAGCGGTCCTGCTGCTTGTGCAGACAGGACCGTTGAGGGCTTGACGAACGGGGCCGGACGAAATTGGTCCGGCGCATGACCGGTCTAGGGGTGGCCTGTTACAGTTGGATGACCGGCATGCCGCGACTGGGGATAAGTCGCCCGCGTGGCGTCGCCGGTGCGGCGACATGTCCGCGAAACCGCCCCGTTTCGGCCGTCGCCACCGGCGTGAATTGGCCCACCGACGAATCGGGGTGACGCCCATGCAACGCAAGGCGCTCAGCGCCGCAACGTCTCCAGTTCCGGAAAGGGCTGCCATTTCGTCTGCGCGCATTGCTCCTTGCGAGCGGGGACGAGCGTGTCGAACCGCCCGGCCAGGAATGCCGCAAGATAGTCGCGGCTGCCCTGATATTTGCCGGTGGAATTCCTGGCATTGAAGCGCAGACAGACCATGTAGCGCTGGGTCGCGGGCGTCGGCGGAGAGGCGGGAATGGTACGCAATTCGGGCGCGCCGATCGAGGCATCGCGGACACCGGTCGGATCGTTCAGATAGGTCCGAAGGAAGGCGAGGATTTCGGTTCTGTAGTTTGCCGGCGGGACATTGGGATCGGTGACGAGCACCGAAGGCTGCTCCTGCGCGCAGGCGCAGGCGAGCGCCGCAAGCGGCAGCGCGAGCAGGGCCGATCTCAGCGTGCGGCCTTTGCGTCGTTGATCGTGCGCCATATCCGCTCCGGCGTTGCCGGCATGTCGATATGCTCGATGCCATAAGGCGACAGCGCATCGACGATCGCGTTGATCACCGCCGCCAGCGCGCCGACGGTTCCCGCTTCGCCTGCTCCCTTCACGCCAAGCGGGTTCATTGGCGTCAGCACTTCGTTCGCCTTGCAGATGAAGGCGGGGAAGTGCGCGGCGCGCGGCATCGCATAATCCATGAAGGAGCCGGACAGAAGCTGGCCGCTTTCATCATACGCGATATTTTCGAACAGAATCTGGCCGACTCCCTGCACCACCCCGCCATGCACCTGGCCCTTGACCAGTGCAGGATTCACGACGCGTCCGACATCGTCGACCACGACATAATTGAGAACCTGGCACACGCCGGTGTCCGGATCGATCTCGACCTCGCAGACATGGCAGCCGTTCGGGAACGTCGCGGCCTTCGGCGCAGCGATGGTCTTCTCCGAAAATCCGAACATGCCGCCGAGGCTCGGATCGCGCATCGTATAGGACAGCTTCGCCACATCCTTGACGCCGATGCGCCGGTCGGTGCCGGCAATCGCGAAATGTCCGGCCTCGAACACGATGTCCGCGGCATCGGCCTCGAAATGCACCGCGGCGATTTTCTTGCCGCGGTCGATCAGACGGTCCGCGGAGATGCGCAGCGAATTGCTTCCGGTAATGACCGATCGGCTGCCGAAGGTGCCGGTACCGAACTCGACCACATCGGTATCGCCATAGCGCACCCGCACGTCGCCGATCTCGAGCCCCAGGAAGTCCGCGACGATCTGCGCGAAGGTGATCTCGTGCCCCTGCCCGTGCGAATGCGTTCCCATCGACACCGTGACGCCGCCGGTCTGGTCGAACTTGATCTCGGCGCTTTCCGGCATCGGCGCAGGCGCAGGCCCGGCAGAAATCTCGATCGCGTTCGCAACGCCGATGCCGCGCAGCCTGCCTCGCTTCTTCGCGTCTTTCTTTCGCTCGGCAAAGCTGTTCCATTCGGAAAGCCCCAGCGCGTCGTCCATGTTGCGCTCGAACTCGCCGGAATCGTAGGTGAATACGAACCTGGTATTGTAGGGCATCTGATCCGGCGCGATCAGGTTGCGGCGGCGCAGTTCGACCGGATCGAAGCCGCCTTGCCGGGCCGCGACGTCGATCACGCGTTCGATCGCATAGGTCGCCTCCGGCCGACCCGCGCCGCGATAGGGAGCGGTCGGCGGCGTGTTGGAGAACACGCCGGTGACGCGCGAATGGATATGCGGCGTGCGATAGACACCCGCGAGACCCCCGAGATTGTTGGTCGGCGCGTGCAGACCCATCGGCGAGATATAGGCCCCGATATTGGCAATCGTCTCGACCTTGAGCGCCAGGAAGTTGCCCTTTTCGTCAAGACCGAGCGTGGTCGTGGAATAATTGTCGCGGCCATGGAAGTCCGAGACGAAGCTCTCGCCGCGCTCGCCCGCCCACAGCACCGGCCGGCCCGTCAGCTTCGCGCCGACGAGCGTCAGCACATATTCGGGGAATGGAGCCTCCTTCAGTCCGAAACCGCCGCCGACATCCGGCGAGACCACCCGCATGCGGTTGCCGGAGATCCGGAAGATATCGTTGGCGAGGCTCTCGCGCACGGCATGCGGATTCTGCAACCCGCAATGCAGCGTGTAGGCCTCGGTCACCGGGTCATACTGGCCGAGCGCGGTACGCGGCTCCATGGTCACCGCAGTGATCCGGTTGATCGGATAGGTGACGCTGACCCTGTGCGTTGCCGCGGCAAGCGCCTGCTCGACCGCGTCGCGGTTGCCGGCGTCGAACACGAAGCAGACATTGCGCGGCGCCTGCGGCCAGAGTTGCGCGGCGCCCTCATCCGCGGCAATGCGCGTTTCGGTGACGGTCGGCAGCGCGTCCCATTCGATCGCAATCGCTTCGGCGGCATCCCTGGCCTGATCCAGCGTGTCGGCGAACACCGCAGCCACCGCATCTCCGACAAAAAGCGCACGTTCGCGCGAGAGGATGCGATACGGCGGCTCGAAATTCGGTGCGCCGGCCGCTGTCTGGCGCTTGACCTTGGACTGGATCGAGCCGAGCGCTGTGATATCGGGATGCTCTCCGGTCAGCACGAGATGCACGCCCGGCATCGTCAGGGCCTCCGCCGTATCGATATTCACGATGCGGGCGGCGCCATGCGGCGAACGCACGACGAACAGGCGAAGCGCGTCCGGCGGGGCAAGGTCGGCGGTATAGCGGCCCAGGCCGCGGATCAGGCGGAGGTCTTCGGTACGCGGCAGCGATTTTCCGATGAAACGGTACGACATTGCAGCTTTCGACAGGGTGGAATGGTCCGGCGCCTCTCTTAGACGCTTCGCGGCCTCAAGTCATCGCGCTACGTCACGCATTCATGCCGCCGTCGGTCATATACACGCTGCCCGTGCAGAAACTCGATGCATCGGACGCAAGGAACAGCGCAGTTTCCGCGATCTCTTCCGGGCGCGCATGGCGGCCCAGCGGAATCATGCCGTTGATCATGGCGGTGGCGTCGGTGCCGATGGCCTGCCCGATGCGCTCCTCGATATCGCCCTGGAAGGAATTGTCCA
>NZ_JBFWPA010000207.1:0-7655 GCF_050250235.1 Pseudorhodoplanes sp. | reverse complement strand
CGCGCGGATTTTGATTTCCTTATCAAGGGCGTTTGGAAAAACCCGTTGCATCGGAAACGAATTCCTGTCGCGGCACCTCAACTGAAGGTTCAATCGATGGCGTCCGTTATCGCTATGTCACGTTCGCACAGAACTTGAATCTGAAGCGTTTTTTCACGACCTCATCGAACTTGTGACGTCTGTTTCTGTTGCGGGGTGGTCCTTGATGATGAAATTGCGACCTTCAGCAGAGAGCCGGTGCTGCCGGCGAGACGATAGAAGTTCACCATCTCCGAAATCGCATTGATCAGTTTATGGAGAGGTTCGAACCATCCGAAGCGATGCTCGTTTCTTCAGATCGTTGCGGCTGTTCGGCATCGGCTTGTCGTGGAGCAGCTATGAAAGTCTCGCGCCGCTGGTCGATCCATTGCCTGCGCGCTGCGCAAGCGCTGCGATCGGCGAAGGTCTACGGCGCAGAATCCATGCAGGTCATGAGTCTGTGCAGAATCTGATCGCGGATATGACTCAGGCATTGGACGCCGCTTCTGGTGCCGACGCAGATGGTAACTCGATTCGAAGTGCGATGCCGGTTGGACATACGCGATGAACGATACGGCGGATTTGCGGAATGGATAAATCAATGGGTGTTGAATGACGACGCTCGGACTTAGCCTTGATCATGTCGGGCTCGGAATTAGGAATCTCGATCACGCGCGCGCGTCGTTCGAGAAGATGGGGTTTCGGCTGACCTCCCGCAGCATGCATGCCGGCGCGCTGGAGCCCGGCGGTCCGGTGGTGCCGTGGGGATCGGGCAATCATTGCGCGATGTTCAAGCATGGCTATTTCGAACTGGTCGGGCTGGTCGACGACAGCATGCCGAGCAACGTCAAGCGCATGGTGACGCGCTATGAGGGGTTGCATATCGTGGCGATGAATTGTTCGTCGTCCGCCGCCGCTTATGAGGCGCTGGTTGAGGCCGGCGTGAAAACGGCGGCGCCCGCCAAGCTGGAGCGCGATGCCGCGTTTGGCATCAACGACGAAATGGTGCGCCGGGCGAAATTCGAGAACATCCATCTCAACGAGGAGGTGAATCCGGAAGCGCGCTTCATCGTGATCGAACACCGGACGCCGGAAATTCTATGGCAGCCGCATTTGCTTCAGCACGAGAACGGCGCCAACGAATTGTCCTCGATCTATTTCGCCAGCCCGAACGTGGCGCTGACAGTGGAGCGCCTCAGCCGGTTTCTCGGAGCCGCGGACCGCATCGACGGCGCTGCGGTTTTCAAGCTTGCCCGCGGACGCTTCTGGGTGATGTCGGAAGCGGATATGCGCGCGCATTCGCCGGTTCATCGCGATGGTCCGGTTAATCGGGTTGCTGCCGCCGGTATCGGCGTCGCCTCACTGGATCGTCTGCGTGCGCTCTTCGAAAGCCGTGACATCGATTATTTCGAGCAGCCATCGCTGGACGCGAGCCGATCCATATGGGTTGGGCCGTCCGAAGCGAGCCATGGCGCACTCGTCTTTACGCAGACGGCTTAAATTCTCAAGGAAGTCGAGATGAAGGCGGCGGTTATCCATGAACGCGGCGGTCCGGGCGGAATCAAGTACGGAACCAATTTTCCGGATCCTGTTGTCGGTCGTGGTGAAGTTCTCATCAAGGTTCACAGCGCCGGCATCAATGAGGCTTTCAGGCAGATGGGAGACCGGCATTTGTTCGGCAAAGTGCTGGTGAAGCCATGAGCGAGAGCTCGGTTAAAAAACTCGAGAAGGTCGATATCGAGGCGATCTTCAGCCGGTCGCCGTTTATGCGGATGATGAATCTCGAGGTGCGCGAAGTTGATCATGCCGGCTCGCGTTTCGCGGCGCGGCTTCCGATGCGTCCCGAATTCGAGCGACGCCCCGGCACTGCGCAGTTTCATGGCGGAGTGCTTGCGGCATTCATCGATGTCGTCGGCGACTTTGCGATCGGCATGCTGGTTGGAGGCGGCGTTCCGACCATGAATTTACGGATCGACTATTTGCGTCCGGCGGCCGGAGAGTATGTCGACGGCGTTGCCGTGGTTCGCCGAAGCGGCCGCACATCGGCAGTGGTTGATATCGATATTCTCGCGGCCGACGGCAAGCTCGTCGCGGTCGGGCGCGGAACTTACGTACCTGTTACCGGGTAGCTCAGCTTTATCAATGGAGGGAAGTGATGAAGAGCTATAAAAAGAGTCTGTATGTAACGGCAACGCTAGCAGTATCTTCAATTGCGCTCGGCAGCACGCCGGCACAAGCGAACCTTGTAAAACTGGTTTATGGCATCCCGGCGTCGGTAACGCTGTCGCAGGCTCCCATAGTCGCTGCCAAGCAACTCGGTTATTTCAAGGAAGAAGGACTTGAGGTCCAGATAATGGGCTTCAAAGGCAGCGGTACGTTGATTCCGCAGATGCTCGCGAAGCGCGTCGATATTGGTTACCCGAACCCCGATATCATCATCCTTTCGCATGCTCCCGGGAAGGAGAAGCTCCCGCTAAAGTTCTTTTACAACGTGACGCGCCGGTCCAGCTGGGAGTTTGCCGTGCTTGCCGATTCGCCGTTCAAGACAGTGGCTGATCTTGCCGGCAAGAAGGTTGGCGTCGGCGGGTCAAACTGGGGCAACATTCCGATCACAAAAGCGGAATTCAAGGACCTGAAGATTGACGCGACGCTGGTGCCGGTCGGCGTCGGTGCCGGGGCATTTTTGATGCTGAACGAAAAGCGGATCGATGCCCTTAATCTTTTCGACGCCCAGCACGCGACGCTGGAAGCACTGGGCACCAAGATTCGCCGTCTGGAGCGGCTTCCCCGCTATGATGCCCTGTTCACCAACGGGTTCGTAGCCCATGAGGATTTTATCCGAGATAAGCCGCAAGCAATTATTGGATTCGGTCGTGCTGTCGCAAAGGCGTCGGTGTTCTGTGAGGCGAATCGTGAGGCTTGCGTCAAAATGTTCTGGAAAGAATATCCGGACGACAAGCCGAGCGGAGACGAAGCCAAGGTGCTTGCCGACGGAGTGCGGATTTTCTCCGCTCGGTTCGATAAGATGCTTTTCTTTCCGGAAGGACAGCCGCGTAAGTGGGGCGCCTATGATCCGCAGGTCTGGCGCGACTTTGTCGTAGCGCTGTATGAAGGCGGGCAGCTAACGACCAAGGACATTGATGTAGATGCCTGCTACACAAATGCCTTCGTTGGAGATTTCGCCAAGTTCGATCCTGAGAAGATCAAAGCGCAAGCCAAGTCTTTTAAGTAACGATTTTTGACGCACTTCCAAGAAAGCCCTGGACCCTGTCTTTCGGGTTCAGGACCTTGAAGTTACCTATCGATCCTCTCGAGAGCCGACAAAGGCTCTCGAGAACTTCTCGCCGATGCTGGCGCGGGGAGACTTCCTGTCCGTGAATGACAATGGAATTCAGAATGTGGACGAATCTCGGAAAATTGACGGATCATGCCAAAAATCTCGATATGGTCGCGTTGATCGACTGTCTAGATTTTCATCATCCGCGATCTTATTCGCACGGCCAGATGGATGCGCTGTCCGATGCCTGCGCTCGGGGCTTGGTCAGGCGTGGGCTCAAGCCTGGCGATACAGTTGCCTTGATCGGGGTTAATCGCGCTGAATATCTGATCGCCTATTTCGCTATCATGCGGGCTGGCATGATAGCAGTGCCGATCAACTACAAGCTTCCGGCTGAAACCATCAATTTCGTGCTCAAGGATTGCGCGGCGAAGTTGGCAATCACCGACATCGAACGAATGAATCTGGTGCCGGAGGGGTTGCCGTGCGTCGCGATGGAGGGAGAGGGATGGGGTTCCCTGCTGGATTACGGCCCCTTTGAGACAGTGACTCTTCCGCCGAACTCTTGCGCGATGATCCTCTATACATCGGGATCGACGGGGATACCGAAGGGTGTGCAGCTTTCGCATGAAGGGCAGCTCTGGGTGTTGAAGAAACGCGTGAGCGCCCGTGCGTCGTTCGAGGACGAACGATTGATCGTGGCCGCACCGCTGTTCCATATGAATGCACTGATCTCCGCCAAGTTCGCCATGGCTGCTCATGCAAGCCTTGTCCTGTTGCCGCAATTCAATGCGATCAACTTTATCGCAGCGATCGGCGAGCTAGGCGTTACCTGGGTGACTTCGGTGCCGACGATGATGGCAATGGTGTTGCGGGAGAGCGATGCGCTCGCGGCCATCGACACATCGAAAGTTCGTTATGTGCGGATGGGATCGGCGCCGGCGACGCATCAGCTTTATGATGCCGTTCATGCAGCGTTTCCCAATGCCTTTGTGGGCGGCGCATATGGGACGACCGAGGGCGGGGCGATGGTATTCGGGCCGAAGGCAGGCAAGACGATGCCGGGCGGCGACGCCTTGGGGTGGCCGTTGCCGGATGTTGAGCTGCGTCTGGTCACGGCGGATGGCACCGAGGCGGCCGAAGGCGAATTGTGGATGCGAACGCCCGCCAACATGCTCGGCTATTTGAATATGCCGGAAAAGACGCGCCAAGTGTTGACCGAAGACGGCTGGTACAAGTCGGGCGATGTATTCCGACGCGATGCAGATGGCTGTTATTATTTCGTAGGCCGCGTCGATGACATGTTCACGTGCGGCGGCGAGAATATCTATCCTGGCGAAGTCGAGAAGGTTATTGAACGGCTCCCTGAGGTCATGCAGGCTTGCGTGGTGCCGGTCGCCGATGAAATCAAGGGGCAGAAGCCGATCGCATTCGTCGTGTTGAAAGCGGGCGCCAATCTCTCGGAGCAGGCGGTCAAGGATTATGTATTGATCCATGCGCCAGCCTATCAGCATCCGCGCCGCGTCTATTTTAGGGATGCGCTGCCACTTGCTGCGACCAATAAAATCGATCGCGCAGCACTAAGTAAGATTGCCGCTGTTTGATCTTGCGCCGAAGTTTTGAAACTCCAAATATTGTTCCTCGGGTTTCCGGCTATAAAAAGGGTGAATTATCGAATCCAAAGATTGACGTTCTTTCATCATCAATCGCTCGGGTGCTTTTGGTTATGGCGGTGAGGATGCGCTCGCGATACTCTTCTTTCGCGGCTCCAAGCAGACAGTATAGCATTCCCGAGCTTGCTTGATGGCGAAAGCGGTCCAGGTCGATTCGATCGTGAACCCAGTCGTGTCGGGCAATCCGATAGCAGTTCCAGACATGAAGCCGTAAAAACTGCAGATCGACATCGCTTCGAAGCATCGAAGCTTCCTGTGCCGATTCAACCACTGTTGAAATGCTGTGCATGGAAAAACCTGATGTCCCGGAAGGCTCGAAGTTCTCGAAACGCTGCTGAACCTCCCACGCAATAAGCAACTCGCGATAGTATGCTTCGTCCTTTGCGATGAAATTAGCGATGCGCTGCATCATCACTCCCACCGCTGCGATCGGATCAACGCTCGGCTTAAATAGCTGAGCACTGTTGAGACTGGTCGCCATTTCTTGAACGAGAACATTTATCACTTCAGCCTTGCCGCCGACCAGGTGATAGATGGTTGGCGCCGTCACGCGTGATCGATCCGCGAGGATCCTTATGGAAAGTTTATCGTAGCCGCTCTCAGCCAAGATCCGCCGCGCCGAGTCCAATATGCGGCGACGGCGCAATGACATGTTCTTATCGCGTAAGGTGCCCAATTTTCAGTTCTCACATTTCTTGGTTGTGCTTGTACGGCGCGGGTTTGACAAGATTATAATGGTGTTATAGTTATATTCTACGTTCGATATGTCGCGAGCAGAATATGTCGCAAGAAAAGGCTCCAGACGATAGGGGAAACGTGTTGATCAAATATCTTCTTGGGCCGCGTGATGAACTGATCGCCGCCGGCCGCTCTGTTTTTGAGTGCGGCGATGTCGAGATAGGGGTGTTTGCGCTTGATAACGACCTAGTCTCGTGGCGAAACCAATGCCCGCATATGCGTGGACCGGTTTGCCAGGGACGCATCATGCCGAAGGTTGTCGAGCCTGTCGCAAGTGACGGCACCGTCGAGCATCTCGCTTTTAGCGAAGAAGATCGTCACATCGTTTGTCCTTGGCACGGTCACGAATTTGATCTGCGGACAGGACGTTGCATTGGCCGCGAGACAGGATTGCGGAAAGTCAATCTCGAAATCGAAGGGGATGACGTATATGCGTGCATCTAATGGATTGCTGAGAAATGATGATTACAATTGGGTCGAGGATGACGCCAAGGCAATTCATGCCGCCGCGCTCGACCTGATTTCATCCCAGGACGCCAAATTGATATCAGATGAGGCTGTTGCCCATCTTTTCTCGGCTGCGGTAAGGCTGTATTTCGCAAAAGCCGATCTCGAAGATCGCACATTCTCTCCGTTGCTGCCGGAAGACACAAAAGCCCTTTCACCATCAGAATTGTTGTCGGCGGTATCGGAACTGCTGCGTGCGCTGCATCTCGGTCCGATGGAGTTGGCGTTGTGGTATCGCGCGCGACCGGAGGATCAGCGATGAGCATTAGTGATATTCGTTCTGCCCGCAAAGTGCCCGAGGCGGAGTATAGCGTCTATACGGACACGCAGAACCTGCTGAACCACGCCAAGGTTGAGGCGCGTCGTCGAAATTTCAGCGACTGGCTGATTTGCGACATCGACGCTCATCACACGGAAACGATCTCGTGGAAGGAGGTTGTCGAATTTATTGAAGATCCGGTGTTGCGCCAAGCTGCACGCGATTATCATTCGTCGCGCTGGACAGCGGCGCCATATGGTCTCAATGGCGATTTTGGACTTCGCTATCAAGGCGTCGGCGGCCGGATTATGCATCAGGAAGCTCAGCGCGAAGAGATCAAGACTACATCTGTTCATCGGGATGTGACGCTGACCCGCCGTGCGATGAATGCGCTGGGCATCGACTATATGGTGGTGTTTCCGACTCCGATGCTGTTTTTGGGAATGCACCCGCAGCACGATATGGAAGTGGTGCTCACCCGCGCATATACGCGTTGGACCGTTGAGAACCTGCTTAAAGCGGATCCGCGCATAAAAACGCTGATTGCACTGCCGTTCAATACGCCTTCGGCCTGCGAAAAGATGGTTAAGGAGTTCAATGACGCTCCTGGCGTGATCGGATATTGCGTGTCGTCGGTCCGCAACAAGGCGGTGCACCACAACGACTATATGCGTCTCTACAGCATGATTCAGGAGACCGGTAAGCCGATCGCATTTCATGCTGCCTATAACTGGAACGATCAATCGCTGTCGCAGATCAATCGTTTCCTGGGCATGCATGCACTGGGGTTTGTCTGGTGCAACATGATCCACATGACCAACTGGATTCTCAACGGGATTCCGGAGCGGTTTCCCAAACTGAAGTCGATCTGGATTGAAAGTGGATTGGCTTGGGTTCCATTCCTGATGCAGAGGCTCGACGACCAGTACCTTATGCGGACGTCCGAAGCGCCTCTGCTCAAGAAGTTGCCGAGCGAATATATGCGCGAGAACTGCTTTTACACGACGCAGCCAATGGAAATGACCAACAAAAAAGCGCTTGCGTTGACGTTGGAGATGATCAACGCGGATTCGCAGTTGATGTTCGCATCAGACTGGCCTCACTTTGATTTCGATTTGCCGGCCGAGATTGTGGATCTGCCGTTTCTTACCGAGCAGTCAAAGAGAAACATTCTGGGCTTGAA
>NZ_JBFWPA010000206.1:0-7684 GCF_050250235.1 Pseudorhodoplanes sp. | reverse complement strand
CGTCATGCGTTTGTTGCGTCCGCGGGAGAAAAGGACGCGGTTTCGGCCGGACGCCCTGTTCGGGTTGCGTCAGCGTAGAGGGCGCCCGGCTGCTTCCTGGAAGTGTTCCCGTTCGCCCTGGGGAAAACGGGTGCGCCGTGGTGCCGTGCGGGATTGCCGGTGGACTTGGGGAGCCGTGGTGCGCACCATCGCCAGCGAACAGACAGATTCGCGAGGCCTTTGGTGTCGGATGCACCCTTTGTGCACCTGCATGTGCACTCTTCCTATTCCCTGCTCGAAGGCGCGCTGAAGATCGGCAAGCTGGCCGAACTCGCCAAGGCCGACCGGCAGCCCGCGCTCGCGCTGACCGACACCGGCAACATGTTCGGCGCGCTGGAGTTTTCCGAGAAGCTCGCCTCATCCGGCATCCAGCCGATCATCGGCTGCTGCCTGTCGTTCGATTTCGGAGACGAACCGCGCGATCCGCGCAGTCCCGGACATCACCGGACGCTGCCCCGCATCGTGCTGCTCGCCACGCAGGAACATGGCTACCGAAGGCTCATGAAATTGTCGTCGCGGGCCTTTCTGGAATCGCCCGCCAACGAGCCGCCGCATATCCCGCTGGGATGGCTGGAGGAGGGGACCTCCGGCCTGATCGCGCTGACCGGGGGGCCCTCCGGCGCGCTCGACCAGGCGATCCGGGCCGGGCAGCTCGAACTGGCGCAGGCTCGCGCAACCAGGCTGCGCGACCTGTTTGGTGATCGTCTCTATGTCGAGTTGCAGCGTCACGGGACCGCCGAGGAGGGCGCGACCGAGCCGCATCTGATCGACATTGCCTATGCGCAATCGCTGCCGCTGGTTGCGGCCAATGAGCCGTTCTTCGCGACGGCCGACGATTATGAATCGCACGATGCCCTGATCTGCATCGCCGAGGGACGGCTGCTTGCCGAAACCGACCGGCGCCAGCTCACACCGCAGCATTATTTCAAAAGCCGCGCGGAGATGGACGCGCTGTTTTCGGATTTGCCGGAGGCCATCGCCAGCACCGTCGAGATCGCGCAGCGATGCGCCTATCGTCCGCGGACCCTGAAGCCGATCCTGCCGCGGTTTACGTCGGGCGATGCGGACGAGGGCGCCGAATTGCGCAAGCGCGCGCGCGAGGGGCTGGAAGGTCGCATCGCGCTGCACGGCCTTGCACCGAATGTGACGCGGGAGGAATACGACGCACGGCTCGCATTCGAAATCGATGTGATCGAGCGGATGAACTATCCGGGCTATTTTCTGATCGTCGCGGATTTCATCCAGTGGGCGAAGTCGCATGACATCCCGGTCGGGCCGGGCCGCGGCTCCGGTGCGGGCTCGCTGGTGGCCTATGCCCTCACCATCACCGATCTCGATCCGATCCGTTTCGGCCTGCTGTTCGAACGCTTCCTCAATCCCGAACGCGTCTCGATGCCGGACTTCGATATCGACTTCTGCCAGGATCGCCGCGACGAGGTGATCCGCTATGTGCAGGATCGCTACGGCCGCGATCAGGTGGCGCAGATCATCACCTTCGGTACGCTGCAGGCGCGCGGCGTGCTTCGCGATGTCGGGCGCGTGCTCGAAATGCCGTATGGCCAGGTTGACAAGCTGTGCAAGCTGGTGCCGCAGAATCCCGCCAACCCCGTGACGCTCGCGCGGGCGATCGAGGACGAGCCAAAATTGCAGGCCGAGCGGGATTCGAACCCGATGGTCAGGCGTGCCTTCGATATCGCCCGCAAGCTTGAAGGGCTGACGCGCCATGCCTCGACCCATGCCGCCGGCATCGTGATCGGCGACCGGCCGCTGGCCGATCTGGTGCCGCTCTACCGCGATCCGAAATCCGACATGCCGGTGACCCAGTTCAACATGAAATGGGTGGAGCCTGCGGGGCTGGTGAAGTTCGATTTCCTCGGCCTGAAGACGCTGACCGTGCTCAAGACCGCCGTCGACCTTCTGAAGAGGCGCGGTATCGAGATCGACCTGACCGCGATCCCGCTGGACGACACAAAAACCTACGAGCTTCTCGGACGTGCGGAAGCGGTCGGCATCTTCCAGCTGGAAAGTGCGGGCATGCGGCGGGCGCTGCTCGACATGAAGCCCGACCGGTTCGAGGACATCATCGCGCTGGTCGCCTTGTACCGGCCGGGTCCGATGGCGAATATCCCGACCTATTGCGCGCGCAAGCACGGCGACGAGGAGCCGGATTATATCCATCCAAAGCTCGAGGAGGTGCTGAAGGAGACCTTCGGCGTCATCGTGTATCAGGAGCAGGTGATGCAGGCCGCGCAGCTTCTGGCCGGCTATTCGCTCGGCCAGGCCGACCTTCTGCGGCGCGCGATGGGCAAGAAAATCCGCAGCGAGATGGCCGCGCAGCGCAAGGATTTCGTGAAGGGTGCGACCGATCGCGGGGTGGAGCGCTCGCAGGCGGATGCGATCTTCGATCTGCTGGAGCGGTTTGCCGAATACGGCTTCAACAAGAGCCACGCCGCAGCCTATGCGCTGGTCGCCTACCAGACCGCCTGGATGAAGGCGAATTATCCGGTCGAGTTTCTGGCCGCGTCGATGACCCTCGATATGGGCAATACCGACAAGCTCGCGGAATTCCGCAACGAGGCCGACCGCCTCGGCATCAGGCTCGAGCCGCCGTCGATCAATCGCTCGGGCCGTGCCTTCGAGGTCGAGGGCGATACGATTTTCTATTCGCTGGCGGCACTGAAGGGGGTGGGCGCACAGGCGGTCGACCTGATCGTGGCCGCGCGCGGCGACAAGCCGTTTCGCGATCTCACCGATTTCGCGTCCCGCATCAACCCGCGTGCGATCAACAAGCGGGTGCTGGAAAGCCTGGCCGCCGCCGGCGGCTTCGACCAGATCGAGCCGAATCGCGCGCGCGTCCATGCCGCGGTGGAGACCATGCTGTCGGCGGCGCAGCGCGCCCATGATGCCGCCGAAAGCGGGCAGAACGAATTGTTCGGCGGGCCCGCGCATCGCGAGCCGCTGCGTGTGCCGCAGGCCGATCCGTGGGCGCCGTCCGAGCGGCTGCAGCGCGAATACGAGGCGGTGGGCTTCTTCCTCACCGGCCATCCGCTCGACGATTACGCCAAGGCCCTGAAGCGCATGCAGGTGATGAACTGGACGGAATTCACCAGATCGGTGCGCGCGGGCGCAACCGCGGGCCGGACCGCCGCGACCGTGGTCTCGCGGGTGGAGCGCCGCACCAAGACGGGCAGCAAGATGGGCATCATCGGCCTGTCCGACCCGAGCGGGCAATACGAGGCGGTGCTGTTCCAGGAGGGGCTGCAGCAATATCGCGAACTCCTCGAACCCGGTAACGCCGTGCTGCTGTTCCTCACCGCCGAAGCCCAGGCCGAGGACGTGCGAGCGCGCATCCAGACGGTGGAGCGGCTCGATCAGGCCGCCGAGAAGGTGCAGAAGAGCCTGCAGATTTTTCTGCGCGATCCGGCACCGCTCGACCATATCACCAGCCGGCTGGAGCCGAGGGGCGACGGCGAAGTCCATTTCGTCCTGATGCTCTCCGATGGCGGCGAGGTCGAGGTGAGGCTGCCCGGCCGCTACAAGGTTTCTCCGCAGATTGCCGGCGCCATCAAGGCGGTGCCGGGCGTGGTGACGGTGGAGGCAGGGTAGGGCCGGGTGAAGGTTTCGCCCGGGTGCCCGCTTCGGCCCGTGCTCCGGGCTTTTCCTTGCGTTCCCGGCCCCGGGCCGCTATATGGCCGCCCATCTCACACGCGGATCAGGGTTTTTCCGCCCCGGCGACGGGTCGGCAAGGCCATCCGGTGACGGCCGGGCAGGCAGTCCTGCCGTTCACGTCATCCGCGGAGGACAAACCGGAGAAGACTTATGGCGCTGCCCGATTACAGCATGCGCCAGCTATTGGAAGCTGGCGTTCACTTCGGCCATCAGGCCCACCGCTGGAACCCGAAGATGGGGGACTTCATCTTCGGCATCCGCAACAACATCCACATCATCGATCTCGCGCAGACCGTGCCGATGCTGCACCAGGCCTTGCAGGCGGTATCCGATACCGTCGCCAAGGGCGGCCGTATCCTGTTCGTCGGCACCAAGCGCCAGGCCCAGGACGGCATCGCGGAAGCGGCAAAGAAGAGCGCGCAATACTACGTCAATTCGCGCTGGCTTGGCGGCACCCTGACCAACTGGAAGACCATCTCGGGATCGATCTCGCGCCTGCGCAAGCTCGAGGAGATGCTCTCGTCGAACGAGGCGCAGGGCTACACCAAGAAGGAACGCCTCGACCTGCAGCGCGAGCGCGACAAGCTCGACCGCTCGCTTGGCGGCATCAAGGACATGGGCGGTCTGCCCGACATGCTGTTCGTGATCGATACCAACAAGGAAGACATCGCGATCAAGGAGGCCCGCCGCCTGAACATTCCGGTTGCGGCGATTGTCGACACCAATTGCGATCCGAACGGGATCACCTATGCGGTGCCCGGCAATGACGACGCCAGCCGTGCGATCTCGCTTTATTGCGATCTGGTCGCGCGCGCTGCGATCGACGGCATCGGCCGTTCGCAGGGCGAGCGCGGCATCGATGTTGGCGCTGCCGCCGAGCCGATCGTGGAAGAGCTGCCGAAGGCGAAGGACACCGGCTACGAGCCTCTGCCCGGACCGCGCGGCGTCGCCGACGATCTCAAGAAGCTGCCGGGCATTTCCGGCTCGATCGAGAAGCAGCTCAACGATCTCGGAATCTTCCACTATTGGCAACTGGCCCCGCTTTCCCATGAACAGGTGCTTCGGCTGGGCGAAGAAGTGGGGCTTCCCGGCCGCGCCGATCAGTGGGTGGCGAAGGCCAAGGAATTCACGGCGGAGGTCGAGTAACGACCTCTCGTCCACGGCGCGGGCATGCGGTCCGCGCCGCAACGCTCATTTTTTCGGAATCAAGTCATGGCAGAAATCACCGCAGCGCTCGTGAAGGATCTCCGCGAACAGACGGGCGCGGGCATGATGGATTGCAAGTCGGCGCTGACCGAGACCAAAGGTGACGTCGAAGCTGCGATCGACTGGCTGCGCAAGAAGGGCCTGTCGAAGGCCGCCAAGAAGGCCGACCGTGTTGCAGCCGAGGGACTGATCGGCATTTCCACGGCCCCCGGCAAAGGCGCGGTCGTGGAAGTCAACGCCGAGACCGATTTCGTCGCCCGCAACGACCATTTTCAGGGCCTCGTCAAGCTGATTGCCGATGCGGCGCTCTCCAATGGCGGCGACGCCGAGGCGGTCAAGGCCGCCAAGGTCGGCGATAAGACGGTGCAGGAGGCGATTGCCTCCGCCATCGCCACCATCGGTGAAAACATGTCGCTGCGGCGCGCTGCCTCGCTCTCGGTCGGCAAGGGTGTCGTCGGCACCTACATGCACAATTCGATCTCCGAGGGGCTCGGCAAGATCGGCGTGCTTGTCGCAGTCGAATCGAACGGCGATGCCAAGGAACTGGCCGCTCTCGGCCGCCTCGTTGCGATGCACATCGCTGCGACCGGTCCGCTGGCATTGGATTCTTCGAGTCTTCCGGCGGACGTGATCGAGCGCGAAAAGGCCGTGCTGGCCGACAAGGCCAAGGCGTCCGGCAAGCCGGACAACGTGATCGAGAAGATCGTCGAGTCCGGCCTCAAGAGCTATTTCAGGGAGGTCTGCCTGCTCGACCAGCCCTATGTGCACGACGACAAGAAGAGTGTTGCCCAGGCGATGAAGGAAGCCGAAGGCAAGGTCGGCGCTCCGATCAAGATCACGGGCTTCCTGCGGTACAAGCTCGGCGAAGGTATCGAGAAGCAGGATAACGACTTCGCTGCGGAGGTAGCAGCGGCCGCGGGCAAGAGCTGAGCGCTCGCGCAAGGTCGATCACATGGTCAGCCCGGTCTATGAGCGTGTGGTCGTCAAGCTCTCGGGCGAAGCGCTTGCCGGACCGGCCGGGTTCGGTGTCGATCAGACTGTTGTCGAAACGATTGCCGCCGACATCGCCGCTTCCCGGCGTCTCGGCGTCGAGATTGCTCTGGTGGTCGGCGGCGGCAACATTTTCCGCGGGGTCGAAGTATCGGGCCGCGGGGTCTCGCGTCCGACCGGCGACACCATGGGCATGCTCGCCACGGTGATGAACAGCCTTGTTCTGGAAGCCGCCCTCGAGCGCAACGGGGCGCCGGCGACGACGCTTTCGTCGGTTCCGATGCCCACCGTGTGCGATCACTTCTCCCGGCGCCGTGCGCTTGACCTGATCGGGGAGGGGCGTGTCGTGCTGCTCGCCGGCGGCACCGGAAACCCGTATTTCACAACGGATACGACGGCGGTGTTGCGCGCGGCCGAACTCGACTGCAAGGCCGTACTCAAGGCCACCAATGTCGATGGCGTCTACGAGGCCGATCCGAAGCAGGACAAATCGGCCAAACGCTATGACCGCCTGAGCCCGCGCGAGGCGCTGGAACGCAATCTCAAGGTAATGGATAGTACCGCGTTCGCGCTTGCCCGGGAGAACCGGATGCCTATCATCGTTTTTTCGATCCGCGAACCACGTGCGATCGAGGCAGTCTTGCGCGGAGAAGGCCGCGCCACCATCGTTGCCGACTAATGGTCCGATTCTAACATTCGCATCCCTTCTCGGCAGGCACTTTTGCGAATGTTGGAATCAAAGGACCACTAGCAAGTATTGGATTCCAGTGGAGCTTTGGATTTGACATTCGCATCGCGAGCCCGCGGCCGGGTAGGTAGCGAATGTCAAATCCGCTCCACCACGGTGGTGGTCCGGAACCACGCCATCCGGTGCAGCAGGCCATCGGATGGAGTTCTGACCCGGATTTCCACGGGAATGATGCTAGTGTCATTCGATTCCGGATTTTGCCCCAGGGAGGTTACCTTACGATCGTTCAATTTCGGTTTCGGGCCGGGTGACCGCAATCCGCAGTCCGCCTCAACCTGGCCCTGAAGCGGCGCAACAGCCGCAGCAATCCGGTCGTCCAAAGAACGTTGCACAAGAACGTCCAAGAACATCCGAGAGAACAGACAGAGATGGCAGCGACAACCCACGATATCAACGATCTGAAACGCCGGATGCAAGGGGCGGTCGGCGTATTGAAACAGGAGCTCTCCGGACTGCGCACCGGTCGCGCCAATGCCAGCCTGCTCGAGCCGGTTCAAGTCGATGCCTATGGCACGCACATGCCGCTTTCGCAGCTTGCCACGGTCAGTGTGCCGGAGGCCCGCCTGCTCAGCGTTCAGGTCTGGGATCGCTCGATGGTGCACGCGGTCGAAAAGGCGATTACCGCCGCCAATCTCGGTCTCAATCCGCAGACCGAAGGTCAGGTAATCCGGCTGCGGATCCCGGAGCTCAACGAGGAACGGCGCAAGGAACTCGTCAAGGTGGCTCACAAATATGCGGAAGCCGCGCGCGTCGCGGTCCGCCATGTCCGGCGCGACGGCATCGATGTGATCAAGAAGCTGGAGAAGGATCACCAGATTTCCAAGGACGACCACGAGCGCTATTCGACCGATATCCAGAAAGCGACGGATCAGACGATTCACGACATCGACCAGATGCTCGCCACCAAGGAAAAGGAAATCCTGACGGTCTGACGACCGCCGGAGCTGGACGCCCAAGCGATGTCGATGCCAAAGGTTTCAGTGGATGGGATTTCGGATTTCGAAGTCCCCCGTCACGTCGCCATCATCATGG
>NZ_JBFWPA010000205.1:0-7999 GCF_050250235.1 Pseudorhodoplanes sp. | reverse complement strand
TCACCGGCATGCAATTCCACGAGACCTTCACGCAGCAGGACGTGGACCTGACCAAGGTCTTCAGTGATGTGACAATTTTCAATGCTCACGTTGCCGACGCCTCGCATATAGAAAACGTCGCCAGCCTGGCCTGCCGCTCAGCGCTGAGCGGTCGCGGCGTTGCGCACCTGTCGATCGCAAACGATGTCCAGGAACAAGAACTGGAAGACGCTGAACGCTCCAAGCGCAATCGGCCGGATCACGTGCCGAACCGCATGTTCGAAGGCCGGCGGTTGCCGGACGAAGCCGAACTCGACACGGCTGCACGCATTTTGAATGATGCCTCGAAGGTAGCCATCCTCGTCGGCCGCGGCGCGCTCGGCGCGCGACGAACTGGAGCGCACAGCGGAGCTTCTCGCGGCGCCGGTGGCGAAAGCTCTGCTCGGTAAAGCTGTGCTCCCCGACGATCATCCGCACACGACCGGCGGGATCGGCATTCTCGGCACGTCGCCGTCGCAGGAAGCGATGGAGCAATGCGATGCCCTGCTCATTGTCGGGTCGAGCTTTCCCTACGTCGAATATTATCCAAATCCGGGCCAAGCTCGGGCCGTTCAGATCGAGCGGGATGCGTAGCGCATCGGGCTACGCTATCCGGCGGGGGCCGGTCTTGTCGGAGACGCCGCTGAAGCGCTCCGGCTGCTCAATGAGCGCTTGCGGCAAAAGACAGATCGCTCGCTCCTGAAGCAGGCCCAGACCGGGATGAAGCGCTGGCGCGAGATGATGGCGCAGTCCGAGGGCAAGGCCGACGAGACTCTCAAGCCTCAGGCCGTGACCAAAGCTTTTGGACGACCGCTTGCCGGCAGACGCCATTCTGGCCGTCGATTCAGGCCAGAACACCGAGCTCGCCGCCTGGCACGTGGATATGCGCGAGGGGCAGGCTTTTGCCGTATCGGGTACGCTCGCCTCGATGGCTTGCGGCCTGCCTTACGCGATCGCCGCGGGCATCGCCTTCCCAGGACGGCCCATTTTCGCCATCGTGGGAGATGGCGGCTTTGCGATGCAGCTTGGCGAGTTCTCGACCGCCGTTCGTTACGGCATTCCACTCAAGCTCCTCGTGATCAAGAACAACATGCTGAATCAGATCGCATGGGAGCAAATGATGTTCCTGGGCAACCCGCAATTCGGGGGCGAGCTCCAGCCGATTGATTTCGTGAAAGCGGCAGAGGCGATGGGCGGGCGTGGATTTTCGATCACGCGTCATGGAGAGATCGAGGACGTGTTTGACCGCGCGTTCTCCACGGAAGGTCCAGTCGTGATCGAAGCTGTGGTTGATCCCTATGAACCGATGATGCCCCCCAAGATGCCGGCGGATTATGCAAAGAATTTCCGTAAGGCGTTGCCGGAAACGCCGCATCACGAGCGCATCGAAGCAAATACTGCGGAAGAACCGTTGAAGACGACGATGGATGCGGACAGCTGAGTAGCAAACATTACGATTTCCGCGAAGCTCTCCTTCAACGTATTGGACCCGGGCTCGCCCTCCTCCCACCTTCCGCCATCGTCCGGAATGTAATTGAATAGCGCGTTGCCTCCACGGGCGGGATGCTGTGCTCCCAGCCGTGCCGAGACTCATCCGACATCATGTAGAGCGAGCGCGGTTCGGCTTCCAACGTAAAGCCCCGCCAGGCCGTGCCAGCCTTGCGGCGGAAGCGAAACTTGCATCGCGAGGCGAGCGACAATCCGAAAATCCGATCAAAGTGCGGCTTGTCGCGATGCCAGCCAATTCCAACCCCAGCCTCGTATTCGGTGCACAGGACTTGCCCTACGGCGTCGGCCGGCATCTTAGCGAACTGCTCGATTTGAGACGCGAGCGGGGCGAGCCAGTCGGGGATATCGTCGGCCGGTTCCAGCGCCTGTCGGGAACAGTCGTAGCGCCAGCCGAACGAGGCCACGCGGCGCTTTCCCTCGAACGCGCCAAATTGAAAGGGCGTCAACGGAAGATCGCGGAGCCGGTCGATCAAAACCTGTTCGTGGTCGCGGGTGGTGACGAAATCAGGCTGGTAACGAATCCCCTTGGGCGATGCTGAAGCTTCTGCGAAAAGGCTGAGTTGGTCGGACATCGGGCTTCCTGTCGGCACGCTGCCGGGCTTAGCGCCTCACCCCGATCCGGGCAGGGTTCACACAAGGCGACTCTCGCGCACCGCACGTTGTTTTCGCGGCCCTGCGTCTTATGTTTCTTTTCTCCTTCCCGTTGAGTCGACAAGTGGCATGGCACGACGAACCGGCAGTGCCGATCTACCCCTCCATGGCGGTCGGGTTCCTGCCTGGCTCGGCCAGCGCATGTCGACGCTCGGCGCGATCATTTGCCAAGCCATTGTCCATCATTATAGTCGGGACGAATTCTTGCGGCGGCTGTCTCATCCATTCTGGTTCCAATCGTTCGGAGCCGTAATGGGCATGGACTGGCACTCCTCCGGGATCACCACCAGCGTAATCGGCGCCCTGAAGCGCGGGTTGGCGCCGCTCGAAAGCGAGCTGGGCATCCATGTCTGTGGCGGACGTGGAAAGCAGTCGCGTCGCACACCGGACGAACTGCGGAATCTGGGTGACCGTATCGGTTTCGACGGAGTTGCACTAACCCGCGCGAGCCGACTGGTCGCCAAGGTTGATAGCGCTGCTGTGCAGGATGGCTTCGATCTCTACTTGCATGGTTTTATCGTCACCGATGACGGCCACTGGACCGTGGTGCAACAGGGCATGAACGGCGACAAGCGCCAAGCCCGGCGCTACCATTGGCACTCTGATGATGTCGCCGACTTCGTCGATGCCCCCCACAGCGCCATCGACGGACCGGCGCAAGGGGAAATCATAAACCTCACCGACAAGCGGGCGACCCGATCGCGTCTCGCGCAACTCGACCTGCTGGCCGATCACGGACCGGATCGTGTCGCCGATCACTATGCGGAGCTTGTCGCGCGGCCGACTGCACAACCGCTGCTGCCGCACCTCGTGATGCCGGCGCACCATGATGTCCGCTCAAGCGATGTGTTTGTTCGCCGCCTCCATGGCACCCTGGCCGCAGCAGCAGAACGAGGCCCGGTCGATTTTCCGGATTTGTTGCTGACCCCGGGCGTCGGCGCGCGAACGGTGCAGTCACTGGCGATGGTGGCTGAGGTCGTGCATGGCGCCCCCTATCGATTTCAGGATCCGGCGCGCTTTTCGCTCGCGCATGGCGGCAAGGATCGGCATCCTAATCCGGTTCCAATCAAGGTCTATGACGAAACCATCCGTGTCCTGAAATCGGCGGTTCACAAAGCCAAGCTCGGGCGCGACGAAGAGCTTGGCGCGCTCCGGCGTCTGGACCACCAGGCGCGCGAACTGGAGCGAACGGCCGATGGCCCGTCGCTCGAGGCTTTCATCGCGCGTGAGCGTGAGGTCTCGCCATTGGTCGGCGGACGATCGGTGTTCGGTTGGGAAGAAGACGTTGCTGGACAACGCAAGGTCGATCGCGGGTGACCGTCGTCGTTTTGCAGATCAGGCCGTCGTTCCTTGTCGGACGAGTATCCTCAACAAATTGGCCGGATCGCTCGCGATCTCTTTGCATCCAGCTTTTTGAAGTTCGTCTGCCGAGAAGCCGCCTGTGAGCACGCCAAAGGCAATTGCTCCGGCCTCTTGCGCGGCCTGCGCGTCATAGGGGCTGTCGCCGACGACGATCACCTCGCCATGAGGAGCGGGCAGCTTCTTCAGCGCCACGTCGATAAGATCGGACGCAGGCTTTTCCTTTGAGACTTCATCTCCGCACACCGTCGCCGTGACCTTATCCGTGATCCGAAGAAGCTTCAGGTAATGTCGCAATTCGTCGGGCTGGCTGGTCGTCGCGAGCGCGGTTTGACGGCCGTTACGGCTCAGCCAATCAAACAGCCGGTCGACATCCGGTAACGCGCGAGCCTGCTGGATGTAGTCTTTTCGGTAACGCTCTCCCTGCTCGTCCAACAGCAACTTCCGCGCCGATGGAGAAAGCCTCGGCACCAGGGTGGCAAGCATCAGCTTCCCGTCCATGCCCGAGTATTGGTGCAGTTCCTCGACCGAGAAAGCGAAGCCGTGGCTGGCCAGTGTTCGCTGCCAGCACTGCAGGACCAGAGCGACGCACTCGATCAGTGTGCCCTCGACATCGAAAATGAATGCCTGTGCCAGCGGGTTCACGGCGCAGCCTCGCTGTTCATGCGACGCGCGGTCGGATATGCGAGCCAGAGACCGATCATGACGACAGCGGCGAGCACGGCGATCGTCGTTCCAATCGAAGAACTTTCGGTCGCTTTGGTGGCCGCGACATACAGATCAAGGGCAATGCCGCCCGCAAGCGGCGCCGCCGCCAGGACGATCAGTCGGCTGCCGAGATCGTGAAATTCCTCGCTGTCTTCACCGAGAAAACTCAAGCGATGAATGGCTGCCGGAGCGATCAGGAGAATGATCGCAAGACCCATGCAACACAGTGCAGCAGTGTGTAGGAGCTTTGACGAAGACGGTAGTTTGTCAAAGCCGCTCGTCAGCATCACCGCCATCTGAAATCCCAGCAGCGCCTGGGCTCCCGGGATCATGACTCGGGCTTCGGTCAGCATCTGCTCGACTTTGGCATGGAGCGGCGTTTCATTTTGTTTCTGCATCGGCGTTTCCTTCACGTCGGGCCGTCGGCGGATCACGGGAAAGACAAACCACAACAGCATTGCACCGGAGAAGAACGAGAGGCCAACGATTGCGGCCGCGGCCAAACCATAATGACGATCAAGCACGATTAAGATGTCGAGACCGAGCGTCGCGGCCAGCGGCAGCAGCGCTAACCCGGCACATGCGGACGCAACGCGATGGATCTCCGGGGCCACTTCGCCTCGCTCGACGATCCTGTGATGCAGGGACGGCGTGATGAGAAGGGCGACCGCGAGCGTGATGAGGCCGAACGCTGCGACGTCAAGGTTCCGCGAAACTCTCGGCAGGGTATCGAACCCATCCTGGAACATACCGTTGAGCTGAAAACCCATCAGAATCTGAGCGCCAAGGATCAGAAGGCGCGTCTCATCCATGGCGGTCTTCAGCTTGGCGTCGGGCTTCATGACCTAGTAACGATGGAGAGAAACGGCCGGTTCCCGACTTGCGAGGCGGATTGCAAATCCATGGGAACGACGGCAAGCGCAGTGTTTCGGGGTGAAGGGGCGCTTCAACGCACTCCCCGCCCGATTCAGTTGTCATCCCGCCATTGCGCAAGAATTGGAACGGACCACTGGTTGGCGATTGAATCCACGAAGCATTCATTGCGGAGACCGCGGCGAAGGCACTGATTTGGCACGTTAAGAACGACCTGCGCTGCGAGAGCGTGCACGATCCGCGATTCGAGCATTCGCGAGACGCCATCGCGTTGGACGCGGCCGTAGACGCCGATCATGCCGGCCGAGAAGACAGTCCGACGATATTTCTCGAACACCTTGGGCCAGCCACCAGATTTGCGATGCCGGTTTCGCCCTCAAGCGTAATGAACATGACGCCTTTGGCGCGGAGCCCGGTCTCTGGCGGACAAGAACGAGACCGCCCGCCTCGAGCCAGAGGCCGCCACGCGCAGCCATCGCCTCGGCGCAAGTGGCGATCCGCCGAGCGCGCAATTCTTTACGCAGGAATGAGAGCGGATGTGTGCGCAACGTAAGCCCGACATGCCCGTAGTCTTCGATCACTTCCCCGCCAGCGGTCATCGGCCAAAGCGAAACGGTCGGCTCATGGATTTTTGGAACCGGTGCTGATTCACGCGATATGGCCGCGGCGAATAACGGCAACGGCTCGTCGCGCAAAGCTTTGATTGCCCATAACGCCTCACGGCGCGCCAGTTGCAGTGATGATCGAAAAGCATTGGCATCGGCCAACTGAATGAGCGAGGCAGACGGAACACCCGCCCTGCGCCAGAGATCATCAACAAAAGAGAACGTCCGTTCAGCGCGAGCGGCGAGGATGCGTGCCGCATCTGCGTTGCCGAGACCGCGCACCATGCAGCCCAAGACGGACGGGCAAAGCGATCCTCAACGTCAGGGAAAGCGACGGAGTTGACAGGCAAAATAAAAACCCTTATAAGGGCCACTATGCGCTTCAAGCGAAACCAGCTGGAAGACGGAATTTGGGCAACATTCCCACCGCCCGACTTATCCCACTCGGAATTCCTCGTCCGCATAAAGCGAATATTGGAGACCGATCGCGGCTTCGATCAGTTGATCAGGCCGACACCCGCAGCCCAGCGTGCGAAGTATGCTTTCTTTAGTGGCGCGCCTCCAGGCAGCGGCGCAGAAGTCCGTTTCTCTTCCTATGAAGTATTTGCCGTGCTCACTGCCCTGCGGCTGCAGGAGCACGGCTTTCCAAAGGCGCGCACGGTAGAAATTCTCCGGCTGGTGAGGTCGAAACTCGAGAACGAGCATAAGTGGATTTTAGAGCAGGACCCTGCCGCCATCGTCGGTGATGCCGCACCGAGAAAAATGCCGCGGGCCGGCTCCCCGGCATTCGCCTCTAGAAATCCGGTGTTTCTCGTGGTCGCAACTGGAGGACACAGTGCTAAGGATCGTGCAGCCGCGCCGCGCGCGTGCGGCATCTGTCGTGGCGAAGAAGAAGTCGGACGTTTTCGCAAGGCGGTGGGTGCTGACTCGTGGACGATGTTTGAGTTGACCACCGCGGCTCTTCAGCTCGCACAAAATCTCATTAAGACCGAGCCACGATCGAGAGGTCGCGGTGCTGGTTGATCCATCATGTCCGGTTTTGTCACGACATTTGAAACCCGTATTTGTACTTCATATTTCCAGGATGGACAAGAAGCACATTATGTCTTTCACCACACAGCACGGTCTTGCAGCAAAGCAGCCAAGAAGCGTGGAAGCTGAGGGACGTACGGGGTGCAAAGGACTGTCGAGTGGGGTGTTAGTCTGTTGAATCCGTCGAGGAACAATGCCCGACGTTCCAAAAAGAAGCTCGCAAAATTGCAAAGTCGAAGGGCCGCGACGGACAGGCTTGTAAAGGTGACATATGTCAAACACAGATCCAGACGCCCCTCACCGCGTAAAGCTGAAACGCACAAGCAAGAACGGCTTCTTGGATGCCGAATTCGACGCCTCGATCAAAGCGCAGAACGCACTTCGCTCGCTGAAGGTCGAGTATCTGCCAGTCGCTGCCTTATGGCCGGCGCTCCGGACGGTGCGAACCCATACGAAAAAGCAGGTTAGGCAGCTCGCCGACTCCGTCACGCACTTCGGGTTTGTGCGCCCGATCATTGTCGATGCGCGCGGTCAGATTGTCGCCGGGCATGGCGTCTGGGAAGCAGCGAAGACCCTCAGGCTGGCCGAGGTGCCCGCTATCCGGATCTCCCATCTCTCCGACGTTGAGATCCGAGCTTACATGCTTGCGGACAATAAGCTCGCCGAGAAGGCGGGCTGGGACCGAGAGCTGCTCGCGATCGAACTCAAAGAGCTTGAGGGTCTGTTGCCCCAGATCGATCTCGATCTCAGCATAACGGGCTTTGACTCTGCCGAGATCGACGCGTTGATGTTCGACTTCGGAAACGAGCGTCCCAATCCAGCCGATGAAATCCCCGATCGCCACGACGGGCCTGCTGTTTCGCGATTGGGCGATTTGTTCGTGTTCGGGAAAAAACATCGTCTCGCGGTGGGAGACGCACAAGATCCCGAGGGCTATCCAAAATTGCTGCGCAGCGAATTGGCCGCGATGGCATTTCTCGACCCGCCATACAATGTGCCGATCGCCGGTCACGTGGGCGGGCGTGGGCGCACCAAACATCGGGAGTTCGCTTGTGCAGCCGGCGAACTGACCGAAAGGCAATTCATCGCATTCCTTGAGGAATCGTTGGCCCTATGCGCGAAACATTCGGCTGATGGAGCGATCCACTACGTTTGCATGGATTGGCGACACTGCCATGAGCTGCATGTTGCCGGCACCCGAGTCTTCACAGAGCTCAAGAACGTTTGCGTCTGGGTCAAGACAA
>NZ_JBFWPA010000204.1:0-8021 GCF_050250235.1 Pseudorhodoplanes sp. | reverse complement strand
TGATGATGGTGTCCAGCCCAAATTCGAAGGCGGCATCGAAATCCCAATCACCCGCGGTCACCGCGCTCACGACAAGCGGGAATTCTGCCGCATCGATGGCACGCGTCCTGACGGCTTCCGCCGGATCAAGGCCGCGGAATGGTCCCCTGATCTCGTAGGACACCTGCCCCAACGTGAAATTCGTCAGCATGAAGTAGGCTCGCAATCCGTCCTGCTGGCGAATGCCGGCATCTTGTAACGCGCCCAAGGCTGCTTCCATCGGCCGGAATATGGCCGGCAGCACTTGCGCCTTCTCGATGACGGGAATGGCGTGCGGATTTGCCAGGCAGATCTGTCTCAGTGCCCTGAAAATCGCACACAGACGCTCCTGCCAATTGCCGGTCATGGCAGGAATGCGCAGCTCCTCCACCACTGCCTGCGCAATCCCCGCCATCAAATCCTGTTTGTCGCTCACATGATTGTAGAGGGCCATCGTGCTGACCCCGAGGCGCTTCGCCAGAACGCGCATGCTGAGAGCGCCCTCGCCTTGCTCATTCAGGAGGCGGGCCTCCGCTACCACAAGCGCCCTGGTTAAGCCGCCCTCTCTGCGCCGCCCCGCGGTTTTTTGTGCCCGCCGGACTTTCTTGGCCGCCATGCCTGGAACCTTCATCACCAACATTAGTTTGCCATGTACGGTGTACATATACACCGTACAGGCCTTTCGCGTCAGGCGCGCTTTCTTTGATGGCTGCGCCTAGGCAGAGCTGGAGGTGCGATGCCATGTATCGCTTTCTGCAAGTTGCGACACTCGTGCTCGTTGCCGTTGCCATGGCCCTTTCGCTGGCTCACACCCTTGAGCTGCCAGGCAAAATGCGGCTTGGCAAGGATACCTATCTGGCTGTCCAACAGATCTACTATCCGGGGTTTACCATCGGTGGAGCTGCCGAACCCCTTGGTGTCTTGGCGCTGCTCGTGCTTGTCGGCCTTACCCCATCCGGCACGGCGCGCTTCTGGTGGACGCTCGCAGCACTACTCTTATTGGCCTCGACGCACCTGACCTATTGGTTCGTAACCCACCCCGTGAATAGCGTCTGGACCAAGAACGTTGAGTTGAGCGGCATCAGCGCAGCCTTCTTCTCCCTGTTCGCGTCCGAAGTTACCGGCGACTGGTCGCAGCTGCGCAACATCTGGGAATGCTCCCATGTTGCAAGGGCGATCCTATCGATGCTCAGTCTAGTCGCTCTGACGATCGGGCTCACAACGTAGGGGGCGCAGGCGGAAAGCCGCACGCGATGGGCGACACGCTTTGTTGTTGCTGCGCCTGCGTTACGCGCGTGGGCGAGCTATCGGTTCAGCTTTTCGAGCATCGTCTTCATCTGACTAATTTCAGCCTGCTGGCTGGAGACGATGGTCTTGCACAGCTCCTTGATCTGGGGCGTCTGAGCCGGCGACTTCTCGCACATGAGGATTGCACCGGCATGGTGTGGAATCATCGACCGCAGGAACTGACCATCGGTGACGGCAGTCTGCTGACGGATCAAGACGAAGAATCCGACCAAGGCAATGATGCTGACTCCAGCGATAATCGTGTTGAGACGCTTGTCGCGATACATCGAGCTCATCAGGGCAAGCTCGATCAGGGCCATCGGCGCCGACATCAACCCGGCCATGTAGAACTGGTTGACGTTGTTGTAGACGTTGGCAAACGAATTCACCATCGCGTACATAAGAATGTACATCGCCACAAAAGAGAGAACGACCATTCCAAGGAGACGGTAGTAGTGATGCCGACTGCTAATGTCGTGACTACCCGACTGCTCATGATGCACGTGCGTATGACTGACCATCGGCCTTCCTCCATTGTCTGAGGCAAACGAGGAGGCGCTACTTTCTGTTCCTCAGTGCGTTCCGTCGAGCAAGTGCGCAAAAACGCAGGTGAAAGGACGGTAACTTCGATGAAATCAACGGTTAAGGCTACGCCGCTGACAACACGGGCGCTGCGCCGGCATTTCCTTCATCTGCCGTTGCCGCCGGCGTCGGCGTCAACGAAGCGGCCGGTTCCCCGGCTGAGCTCCGTTTCCGCTCCTCACGACAAGCCAATGCAACATGCTCAGCCCAAAGCTCCAGCGCCGCCCGGACCTGAGGGCGCATCTTGGCGTGGTTGTAGTGCTGGTTTCCGACCCCGGGCCGTGCATGGTTGAGCACGCGGTCGGCCACCTCATCCGGAATGCCCTGCTCGCCTAGAAAGGTTCGCAGCGTTCTACGCAGGTCGTGCGTGCGCATATCCGGCACACCGAACGCGTTCTCGCGGTTGCGCCGCATGGCCATCGACACGGCTTCACCGTTGATGTGCCCAACACGACCGTCGCTAACGGGACTTGGAAACACATACTCCGAGTCCCCTGACAGAGCGATTGCTCTGGATATGACATCCATCGCCGGTTCAGTCAGCGGGACCATATGGTCCCGCCGGTTCTTGGTTCGGCCGTGAATCGTTTGCCCACCTTCCACCTTATCGCCAGGAAGGGTCCAGAGCTTGTCTGCGTGGTTGATCTCGCTCTTGCGCATTCCCGCTACTTCCGAACGGCGCTGTCCCGTCAACAGAGCCAGACGGAAGATCAGCCGCAAAGGCTCCGACATCTCGGCCTTGTCGAGACCGTTCCAGAACTGGCCGATCTCCTCGGCGGTCAGCACGCGATCGCGCACGCTGGGGCCTGCCGATGCCTTCCTGACCTTGTATGCCGGGTTGCTGTCCACGTACTCCTCGTCGATCGCCCATGAGTAGATGCGGCTCACCATGCCCACGACGCGATCGGCGTGGACTCGAGCTCCCCGCGTCGCGATCTTGTCGCGCACCTTTAGGATCACATCCTGCTTGGTGATCAGGCCTGCAGCCATCTCGCCGATGCTCGGCCGAAGGTCCGCATTGATCAGACGCTCATACTCGACGACAGCAGCGGGCTTCAGCTTCACGCGCGCATGCTTTTCGAGCCACGCATCAGCGAGCTTGTTGAACGATAACCCATCCAGGCGCCCGCGGCGCTCTGCCAGCTTTTGGCCCTGCGGGTCTTGTCCTTGAGCGATACGCGCGATGGCATCCAGGGCCAGCTCACGCGCCTTGGCGAGCTTGATTGCAGGAAACTCGCCAAGCGTCAGACGCCGCTTGCGCCTTCCATGAGAATAGAGAAGAGCCCACGTCTTCACGCCACCCGGCGTTACGCGCAGTATCAAGCCCTTTGCCTCGGTATCGCGATACTCCTGCCGCCGCCCTACGGCTTTGACGGTCTCTACAAAACGAGCGGTAAAATTAACCGGCATGTTCATCCCCCGAGCACGTAAACAGTCCGTGGTCGTCTCACTTTTGGGGTTCCCCTGGGGTTCCCGCGCGACCTGGCTTGCGTCGATGTTCACTGGATGTTCCAGGACGGAACGTAGGCTCAAAGTTGGGCGATTTCAATGAGATAATGAGATTTCTGCGTCCAGAGCCGACCGAGGAAATCTGGCCCAATGCCCCTGGGGGACTGGGGGTCGGGAGTTCAAATCTCCCCGCTCCGACCAATCGTTTCCGCGACGCTATCAAGCCGAGCCGCATGAACCTCGCCGGTAGCGCTGGGATAAACTCCTCGCTCGTCCCCAATCCATCCGTGTCGCCCATGAGAAACGGGGGACAATGCACGGCCTGACGCGCCGGCTTCCGGCCATAGAACGCAGCCGACAGTTCTCGACTCTTGAGAACGCCGCCGAAAAGACGTAGCGGTTGCAAGGATATATCGAGATCCGGAGCGGTCGATGACTGTGGAAAGCCAGGCTGTAACATCGAAGCTTTCGCGCGCGGCGGTCTTCCTGGTGGCGACGCTCAACGATGGCGAGGCCAGCCTGGATGCCGTCCGTACCATGTGCGGCGATCTGGCGGGTTTCGTGCGGGCGGTCGGCTTTCGCGATCTCGACGGCGGGCTCTCCTGCATCATGGGTTTCGGCTCGGACGCCTGGGATCGGTTGTTCGGCCATCCGCGACCGAAGGAGTTGCATCCTTTTCGTGAGATCCGAGGGCGGCACCATGCCGTCGCGACGCCGGGCGATATCCTGTTCCACATCCGCGCGCGGAGCATGGATTCGTGCTTCGAACTTGCGATGCAGATCACGACTCGGCTCGGCGGCGCGATCACCGTCGTCGATGAGACGCACGGCTTCAAATTCTTCGACCAGCGCGACATGATCGGCTTCGTCGACGGCACCGAGAATCCGGTCGGGCCGGCGAGTGTCGACGCCGTGCTGATCGGCGACGAGGACCCCGTCTTCGCCGGCGGCAGCTACGTCGTCGTCCAGAAATACCTGCACGATTTGACGGGTTGGAACGATCTTCCGGTCGAGCGGCAGGAATTGATCATCGGTCGAAAGAAACTTTCCGACATCGAGCTGGAGGATGCCGTCAAGCCCTCTTGCGCGCACAATGCTCTCACCTCGATTACGGATGAGAGCGGGAAGGAACTCAAGATCGTGCGGGACAACATGCCGTTCGGCGAGATCCGCAAGGGCGAGTTCGGTACTTACTTCATCGGCTATGCGCGATCGCCGTCGCGGATCGAGCGGATGCTCCAGAACATGTTCGTGGGCGATCCACCGGGTAACTACGATCGCCTGCTCGACTTCAGCCGCGCGACGACGGGGAGCCTGTTCTTCGTCCCGTCAACGACCTTCCTCGGCAGCGCCGGGCCGGCCACGCAGAGCTCCGCGACGCCGGCTCCGAGGTCGGCCGGATAGATCGCTATTCTGCGGCGGTCGCAGGATCATTGGTCGCGGCCCCGAAGATGCGCGCCGCAAACGGTTCTGTATCGTTGCCGTTCAGCTCCGCCAGCCGTTCCAGCAGCCACGGCTCGGGCTCGCCGAAACTCAGGCGCCGCACCGCGACCGGCGAGGACTTCAATTGCGGCTGATGGCTGATCGGATCGCGCGCATACCAGGTGTGCTGGTTGGCTGACTGTGCGTCGCGTCCATAGTGGAACGGTACGAACACCTCGCCTGGCCGGACGGTATCGACCACCATCGCCACGCCTTCCCATCGGCCGTGCGGCGAGGTGATCTCCACCATGTCGCCAAGGCCGATGTCGAGCCGCGCCGCGTCCTCGGGATGGATTTCGACATAGGGATGCGGCGCGTGGCGGTTCAGCACCTCCGAACGCGCCGTCTTGGTGCGGGTGTGGAAGTGATAGACGACTCGGCCGGTGATCAGGGTGAAGGGGTACTTGTCCGACACCGGATTGGGCTGCCGCCGCCACTGGACGGGTCTGAGGAACGCCTTGCCCTTCGGGTCGATGCGCTCATAGTCCGCCCGGGTGTTGGGGGCGCCGCTCAGGAAGTCGGCACCGTAGGTCTGGCAATAGTCGATATGAGTTCCGAAGTTCAGGTCCTCGTAGAGTCGCTCGCATCCACGCGGATGCCGGTCGTTGCACGGCCAGCGCACCGCGCCCATTTCCAGGATCAGCTCGTAGCTCATCCCCGAATAGTCGCAGGGCCGGCCCTTCGATACCTTGCGCCATTCCTCGAACGCTTCCCTGGGATCGGCGAACGCGATCAGCGCGGCGCCCTCACGATCCTTGAAGTCGAGGCGGCGGGCCACCTCGACGACGACGTCGAAGTCGCTGCGCGCCTCACCGGGCGGATCGACAGCTTTCAAGAGCAGGTTGACGCTGCGGTCGGCATTGGTGATGCAGCCTGATTTCTCGCCCCACATCGCCGCCGGGAAATAGATGTCCGCCAGATCGACCGTCTCGGCATCGATGAAGGGGTCCTGCACGACGAGAAAGAGCTGGTCGAGGATGCGCCGCGAACGGTTCTGGTCGGGCAGACTGACCAGCGGGTTGGTGCCGATCACCCACATGAACTCGATCTCGCCGCGCTCTGCGCTTTCCATCATCGACATGATGTCGTTGGGGACCTCGTGGCGGAAACGGTCGAAATCGAGATTCCAACACTCGGCGAGGTCGCGCATCTGCTGCTCGTTGTGCGGATTGCGATAGGCGGGATAGGAGCCGCCCGCGCCGGCCTCGCGATTGCACATCGCCGATGGCTGCCCGGCCATCAGCAGCGGCCCTGCGCCGGGCTTGCCGATCGCGCCCCTCAGCAGATGCACCGAATTGACCAGCGACGAGGAAGCGGTCGCCTCGACGCTCTGATAGAAACCCTGCAGCACGGTCGAGACGAAATGCGGCGTGGTGCCGATCCATTCGGCTGCGGTCTCCAGCTCGGCTCGCGGAATGGCGCAGATCTTCGCGACGCGCTCAGGCGGATAGTTGCGAACCATCGCCTCCATCTCCGGAAAGCCGACCGTGTGCTTGTCGACGAAATCGCGATCGATCCAGCCGTTCCGGATCAGCAGATGAATAATCCCGTTCATCAGCGCGACGTTGCTGCCGGGGGCGAGCTGCAGGTGGAGGTCGGCACCCTGCCGCACGGTCGGCGATTTGCGCGGATCGGCGACAATGATGCGGCCGCCGTTGGCCTGCTTCGCAGCCAGCATCCGCTCCCACAAGACCGTCTGCACCTCGGCGACGTTATGGCCATAGAGGCACAGCAGCTCCGCCTGGTCGATGTCGGCATAGGAAGCGACGGGACCGTCCGTGCCGAAGTTGGCCATGAGCCCGGTGGCCGAGGTCGCCGTGCACAGCCGTGTATTGCCGTCGATGTTGGCGGACTGGAGCCCGCCGCGCCACAGCTTGGCCAGCGCATAAAGCTCCTCGATGGTCAGCTGCCCGGAATTGTAGCAGGCGAGATTGTTGTGACCCTGAGCCCAGGCGTCGCGAAAACGCTCGACGAAGAAGTCCATCGCTTCCGCCCAGCTCGCCGGCTGCAGCAGCTCGCCCTTCGTCCGCCGGATCATCGGCACCGTGCCGCGGCGTTTGGAGTGGTTGGCGACCCAGGCGTGCTCGCCCTTGGGTCCCAGATGGCCGAAACTGACAGGATGGCCGGCCTGTCCGCGCACGCCGACGATGCGCCCATCCTTGACCGCGATGTCCATCCCGCAACCGTTCGAGCAGAGAAGGCACGCCGAATGCACCCATTCGTCGGGCTCCCCACCGATGGCGAGATTGATGTCGATTCTGGATTGCATCGCGGCTCTCCCTGCGCGTTCCATCGAACGGTTCAGGAGTGCGGATGCCGTGCCGGTAACGCCCTGGCCGTCATGATGATCGGTTCGAGGCGTGGATGATCGCAAAATGAAACGGCAGGTACAACCTCGCGATTCGACGGCAGCTTGATAGACTAGCTCGCGTCGATGGTTGCAAGAGAGTCATGATGAGCGAACGCTTTAAGGTTGGCGATCACGTCGCCTGGAATTCCGAGGCCGGTCACGTCAGCGGCCGCATCATCAAGGTCCATACCCGCGATACGGACTACAAGGGCTATACGCATCACGCGAGCCCGGATGACCCGCAATATGAAATCAAGAGCGACAAGACCGATCATGTCGCGATGCACAAGGGATCGGCGCTGAGGAAGATCGGGGACTGACGCGCACGTTCGGTTTCTCTTCGATCGCCGCGCGCGGTTTGGCTGCGAGGCGCCTAGAGCATGTTCGGCTGCTCGGGAGGATAGATGATCGATGTCCCGTCGACGCGTGCGAAGGGCGTCAGCTTGTGCGGCCGATAGCTGGTTTCCGACAGGATCTCGATGACCGGCACGCCGCGGACGTCGAGCGCATCGGCGACGAGCGAGCGGTGGCAGCGCCAGGGCACCGCCTCCGCACACATGATGGCTGTGCGCTTCTGGCGACCCATCCGGACGAGCGTCTCCACGGCATGGGCGAATTCGGCTGTCTGCATGTAGTCGGCATAGCCGCGGAAGCTCTTGTTGCGCCAGCCGGCATTGGGAGAATCCTTGCGGGCATGCCGCAAGCCGCCCAACGCGGGCATATGCGTATACTCGATCCGTGCCGCCCTCAGGCTGGCGGCGAGGGCGTCACCGCTGAATTGCGGATTGTGCCGTGAGCCCGGCATCGTGCGGACATCGACGAGCTGCTCGATGCCGTAGATTTTCAGCAGCTT
>NZ_JBFWPA010000203.1:0-8040 GCF_050250235.1 Pseudorhodoplanes sp. | reverse complement strand
TCTCATCCGCTTTGTAAAGCTGCATCGGCTTCACGCCATCACTGACTTCGAAGGTCAACTTCGCGTCCAGTGAGAACGGCACCGCTTCCGTGACCTTGCGCATGATCGCAAGGAATTTCCCGACCGGCATGTGACCGCGGTTGTCTTCAACGATGTCCCAGAGCTGGATGAACGTCTCATGCCAGCTTTCAGGGTTCGCGCCACAATCGAGCGCGTTAAAGTGTCCGCTCTTCACCTCAGTGACGTGGTAGCTCGGCTTCACGTCTTGGCCGTCATAGTGAAACACGAGGGCTTTGTCCTTGTGTCCGGCCAGCGTGTCGAGCAACGCGGCGGTCGTAATTTCTTCAGGAAGGGTCTTGGCAGGGGCGAGCATAAGCGTTATCCTCATTTCAATATCTCTTGAAATATTGGATCATCGATGAAAGAACGTCAAGCGCAATCAGCCTTTGCGGCCCTCTCGCAGGAAACGCGGCTGCGCATCGTGCGGATGCTGGTGAAGGCCGGGCCGGACGGCATGGCTGCCGGTGCGGTGGCGCAGGAAGCGGAAGTCTCCAGCTCGAACGTCTCGTTCCATTTGAAGGAGCTGGAGAACGCCGGGCTGATTTCATCCCGCCGCGAAGCGCGTTCGATTATCTACGCCGCCGACTACGAGACGCTCTCGGGTCTGATCCAGTTCCTGATGGAAGACTGCTGCGCAGGTCATCCGCAAATCTGTACCCCTGCGATAGCGCAAACCTGTTGCACGCCAGCCCCCGCCAAGAAGAGGAAGAAAGCCTATGCCTGAGCGCACATACAACGTCTTGTTTCTCTGTACCGGCAACACCGCGCGTTCGATCCTTGCAGAATCGATCCTGCGCAAGGACGGCCACGGTCGCTTCAACGCTTATTCAGCGGGAAGCACACCCAAGGGCACCGTCAATCCATTCGCCATCAAGGTTCTGAACGCGCTCGATTACCCGGTAGATGGTCTGCGCTCAAAGAGCTGGCAGGAGTTCGCGGGCTCCGACGCGCCCGTGATGGATTTCGTCTTCACCGTCTGCGACAACGCGGCGGGCGAAGCGTGCCCGGTGTGGCCCGGCCAGCCGATGACGGCGCATTGGGGCATTGAAGACCCGGCGGCCGTCCAGGGACCGGACATCGTCATCGAGAAAGCGTTCTCGGACGCAGCGCGTTACTTGAAGAACCGCATTTCACTGTTCGCCAATCTGCCGCTCGAAAGCCTCGATAAGCTGTCGCTCGGCACGAAGCTGCGCGAGATCGGCAGTGCGGAGGGCTCGACCGATCAACGGTCGCGTGCGGGCTAGATGCAGGGCTTTCCTTTCTCCCGCCGTCTGTTCGCAGAAGCATTAGGTTCGGCCTTGCTGGTCGCCACGGTCGTGGGTTCGGGCATCATGGCCGAGACGCTGACCAAGGACACCGCGCTTGCGTTGCTTGGCAACACGATCCCCACGGGCGCGATCCTTGTCGTTCTGATCACGATCTTGGGCCCGATCTCGGGGGCGCATTTCAACCCGGCTGTCTCGCTGGTCTTCACCCTGAAAGGTGTCCTGTCACCGCGCGATTGCGCAGGCTACATCGTCGCGCAAATCCTCGGTGCTATTGCCGGGACGATCCTCGCGCACGCGATGTTCGGCCTGCCGCTGGTCGAATTCTCCACCAAGATACGTACCGGGTCGCCGCAATGGCTGGCTGAAGCCGTCGCCGCCTTTGGTCTGATCGCGGTCATTCTGGGCGGCATTCGTTTCGAGCACAGGTCAGTGCCGTGGCTGGTCGGGCTCTACATCACGGCGGCGTACTGGTTCACGGCTTCGACATCCTTCGCCAACCCTGCCGTTGCCATTGCTCGCTCACTGACCAACACGTTTTCGGGCATCCGCCCGGTCGATCTGCCGGGCTTCATCATCGCCGAACTGATCGGCGCGGTCGCCGGGCTGGTGGTGATGGCGTGGCTGCTCAACGAGAAAATCACGAACAAACCCTTGGCGAAAGAAGCGCAGCTATGAGCGTTACGATTTATCACAACCCTGATTGCGGCACGTCCCGCAACACGCTGGCGATGATCCGGCAAAGCGGTGAAGAGCCGACCGTGATCGAATATTTGAAGAACCCACCGACGCGGGAGCGTCTACTGGAATTGATGGACGCGATGCAAATCACGCCGCGCCAGCTCCTACGCGAAAAAGGCACGCCTTACGCGGAGCTAAATCTGGGCGATCCCACATGGAGCGACGACCAGCTCATCGACTTCATGATGGCGCATCCCATCCTTATCAACCGTCCGATTGTCGTGACGGACAAGGGCGTGCGCCTGTGCCGTCCTTCGGAAGCTGTGCTGGACCTTCTGGATCGTCCGCTGACTAGTTTCACTAAAGAAGACGGCGAAGTCGTCGTGCAAAAACCAAAGCCGCCGAGTCCGCATGTCTGATTTGAAAAGCCTTCCCAATATCGTCAATGACGCTTTCGCGATGCCGGACGCGGACAAACTGAAGGCGCAAAACACGCACAAGCCCCGCATTCTTCTCCTGTACGGATCGCTGCGCGAACGCTCCTACAGCCGCTTTGCGACGCTAGAAGCGGCGCGCCTGCTGGAATCGTTCGGCGCGGAAGCGCGCATATTCGATCCGACCGGCCTGCCATTGCCAGATGGGGCGCCGGTCGATCATCCCAAGGTTCAGGAACTACGGGACCTCGTGACCTGGTCAGAAGGTCAGGTCTGGTGCAGCCCGGAACGCCACGGCGCGATGACCGGCGTGATGAAATCGCAAATCGACTGGATACCGCTTGCGCTCGGCGCGGTGCGCCCGACGCAGGGCAAGACCTTGGCGGTCATGCAGGTCAGCGGCGGCTCCCAGTCGTTCAACGCCGTGAACCAGTTGCGCGTGCTGGGGCGATGGATGCGGATGATTACGATCCCCAACCAGTCATCCGTCGCGAAGGCTTACGAAGAATTCGACGAGGCCGGGCGCATGCGGGCATCGTCCTACTACGACCGTATCGTGGACGTGATGGAAGAACTTGTGAAATTCACGCTCCTGACGCGAGGCGTCTCCGACCACCTGACGGACCGTTACAGCGAACGCAAAGAAGAAGTGGGTAAGCAACACCGCCAGCGTCTTGAGGCGATGTGAGCGGCCCCCGGTCCCGAAGCGTCGTCATCACGCTGGGTATCTTCCAAATCCTCGCATGGGGTTCGTCGTTCTATCTCCTGACCGTATTGGCACCCGCGATCATCGCGCAGACGCAGTGGCCGTCTGCGTTCGTGGTCGGCGGCCTGTCCATGGCGTTGCTGGTGGCCGGTCTCGTGTCGCCGCGCATCGGGCATACGATCCAACGCTTCGGCGGACGGCCCGTATTGGCGGCAAGCTCGGTCCTGTTTGCAATCGGCCTAATAACCCTCGCGCTTGCCCCCGTGCTGCCGGTCTATCTCGCTGGCTGGTTCGTGATCGGCCTTGCGATGGCCGCTGGTCTCTACGACCCGGCCTTTGCGACCTTGGGCCGCCACTACGGCGAAGACGCGCGGCGCATGATTACCGCCGTGACGTTGTTCGGCGGTTTCGCCAGCACGGTTTGCTGGCCGCTGACAGCTTGGCTGCTTGAACAATACGGCTGGCGGGCAACATGCGCGGTCTATGCCGGTCTTCACGCCTTCGTCGGTCTGCCGTCCTATCTATTGCTTCTGCCGAAAAACCCACCTGAGCTGATCGCGAACGACAAAGTCAAGGAAGCGGGCAAATCAGAGTTGCCACAAGCTCAACAGTTTCCGGCACTGGTGCTGCTCGGCATCATCCTGACGCTCGGGGCCGTCATCCTGTCCATGGTCTCAACGCATCTGGTCACGCTGCTGCAAACGCGCGGCATCGAACTCGCCGCTGCCGTGGCCTTGGGCGCATTGATCGGACCGTCCCAAGTTTCTGCCCGCGTCATAGAGATGACGATTGGCCGTCGCTTTCATCCGCTCTGGACCATGCTCATCGGCGTGATCCTCGTCGCGCTCGGCATCCTGCTTCTGTGGTCGGGGCTTCCGCTGATTGCGGCTGCGCTGATCGCCTACGGCGCGGGCAACGGCATCAGCTCAATCGTGCGCGGCACGGTGCCGCTCGTTCTGTTTGGTCCGTCGCGCTATGCGGTCTTGATGGGAAAGCTCGGCCTGCCGATCCTGATTGGCATGGCGGCGGCTCCGACGCTCGGCGCGTTGCTGATCGACGCCGGCGGCGCGCGTCTGGCTTACGGAACCCTGAGCGTGATTTCTCTGCTCAATGTCGTCCTGTCGGTTGTTCTGCTGCGCTTCTGCACGGTCGCCAAAGCCTGAGCGGCTAAGTTCCTTCCGATTCGTTCCAACCCTTGTCCCTAACCAGACCAAGGTAATGCCGCTTTCCCCCGCAGAAATGCAGGGGCTGGCAGAACGTGCTGGACAAGCGTCTGACCTTGCCCCGAATATCTGTAACAGAAATTCGGGGAGCGGCATGGGACAGGTACTACGCAGAAGAGGACGGCCTTCCGGGCAACCGACGACCGTCATACGGCTGCCGGTCGATGTCGCGAAGATGGCGCGTGTCATCGCGGCCCGGGGATTACATACGGGTGATATCCAGTCCCTGATCGACATTGAGGCGCGTATGACGATGCGCGTCCCGTTCGCGAGCGGGAATGTGCCAGCGGGATTTCCGTCTCCTGCCGACGATTACATGGATCGTCCGCTCGATTTCAACGAGCTGCTGATTGAGAACCCGGCCTCAACCTTCGCTGTGCGCGTTGCGGGCGAAAGCATGACCGGCGTCGGTATCTTCCCGGGCGACATCGCGGTCGTGGATCGCTCGCGTAATCCGAAGGACAAGAGCGTGGTCCTCGCTCTGGTGGACGGCGGCTTCACGCTCAAACGTTACCGTAAACGCGGTGCGCGGGTGTGGCTGCAAGCCGAGAACCCGACCTACAAGGACACAGAAATCACGGAAGACATGTCGTTCGAGATTTGGGGCGTCGTCACGAATTCCATTCGTATGCTCTGACCCTGCATGTCCCAGATATTCGCGCTCGTTGATTGCAACAACTTCTACGCATCGTGCGAGCGGGTCTTCCAGCCGGGCTTGCGCGGCAAGCCTGTTGTCGTCCTGTCCAACAATGATGGCTGCGTCATCGCCCGGTCGAACGAGGCCAAGGCCCTTGGTGTGGAAATGGGTGCGCCTTGGCACCTGAGCCGCGAGCTATTCGAGCGCGAAGGCGTTGTCGTACGGTCCAGCAACTACACGCTCTACGGCGATATGAGCGGGCGCGTCATGCAAGTCCTGTCCCGCTTCACGCCAGACCTCGAAGTGTATTCCATTGATGAGGCATTCCTGGGCCTTGCCGGGTTCGACAACCGGCTTCAACAGCACGGTGCCGATCTGCGACATACGGTCCTGCAATGGACCGGCATCCCGGTATCGGTCGGGATCGCCCCGACCAAGACGTTAGCCAAGGTCGCGAACCGCTTTGCAAAAAAAGACCTCGACCGTGCAGGGGTCTACGTAATGACCGAGGAAGCCGAGATTGAACGCACCCTCTCCCGTATGACGCTGACCGATCTTTGGGGCGTGGCTGGCCGCATGGCGCAGCGTCTGACCGACTTAGGAATTACAACCCCGCTGAAACTGCGCGAATGCGACCCGGCATTTATCCGCGAACGGTTCAGCGTCGTGATGCAGCGCATGGTCTTGGAGCTGCGCGGCGTGTCCTGCCTCGATCTGGAGGATCATGTGCCAGACCGCAAAAGCATCATCGCGTCCCGCTCGTTCGGCAGGCCGATCACGTCTTTACAGGAAATGGAGGAAGCGGTCGCCAGCTACGTGGCACGGGCAGCGGAGAAGATGCGCCGCCAGAACCTAGCGACCGCGCATCTGTCTGTCTTCGTGGAGACCAACCGCTTCAAGCCCACCGACCCGCAATACAACGTAACACGCGCGATCCGCCTGCCGGTCGCGAGCGCAGACACCGGCACACTCGCCAAGGCGGCGAACACCGTCATACGCGCCATCTACAAAAGCGGCTTCCGGTACAAGAAAGCGGGCGTGATGTTGCTCGATCTCGCCCCGGCAGAGCGTGTGCAAGGCGATCTCTGGACCGCGCCGGACAACAGCCGGTCCAAATCGCTTATGAAAGCCCTCGATAGTCTGAATGCGTATTACGGTCGCGGTACCCTGACATACGCATCATCCGGCAGGCGGCAGGCTTGGAAGCTGCGGCGAGATTACATTTCGCCGCGCTATACAACGAGCTGGGAAGAGTTGCTTCGAGTGTAATACCTCGAAGCGATATTGTTTTTTCTTTACTTTTCCAGCGCAAAACTTTGATGCTGCGACATGGATTGTCCAAAGATTTCAGACACGATTATTTTCGCTGACGATGCACAGCTCGCCGCAAAGCTGTCGTGCGCTTTCGCACGGCGCGGATCGTATCTCCCGGTATGCGATGGTCCGCGTATTCAACGCCCTGACAAAGATGCTGAGGTGGTGCGGCGACACAATCTGGTAGCGCGGTCCAAGTCGAAGAACGTGTTCGTGGCAGGATTGTCTGACGAGTCCGCCGATCTTATGAGACTTTCGGTATCGCGTGCTAAAGGCATTCAATTTCGCCGAATAGATAGCGACATAGACTTACCGACAATGTCATCCAACATCGACCAGGAGCCCTTGGTGTGGGGCGCAGACAGGATTGGAATTGGCCTGTTACAGGCCCTTCGTGAAAGGCGTGGTATTAAGTTCGAAAAACACTCGTCGCCAACTCATTCTGTTCCATCGAAGAGCGGCCATCTTGTGGTCTGCGAAGACGGCGAGGAAATCTCTCAAGTCATCGCTGCTAATTACGCGTACGCCCTAGATGCGGGATTGCACCTTATTCCCGCCGTCACCCGCGAACGCGTGGATGACATCTTGGAAGCGTTTTACAAGTTAAGCGACAAGGACTCGGGCGTCTCGCCCGCAGAAGCTCAACGGAGGTTACGTGAAGAACTTTTGACCATGTGTGGCTCTCTTCCGATCCCGGAAAAAGGGTCCATCACATTTATAGGCGGGTTGCCTTACGGATTTTCTTACCCTGAGTATCCCACCACGCATTTGTTTGATTACCCGGATTTAGGCTGCGCAGTCGTAAATGGCTTCGCAGCAGAGCAGGAAGGAACCGCCGGGACAGGTGTCGTCACACTCGTAGATCCCGGGACGACTCCAGCTCCCGAAATCGAGGCTGCGGTGCGCTTACTTGAGCCGCGACGAGCGTTCGTGCGAGTTTATAAAGACGGTGGCGCAAACGTTAGGCACGTATCGGAAATGCTCGAGCATTTTCCTTTCGACCTTTTGGTAATCGCGACACATTGCGGCGACAGCAACGGATATAGATGGACGTATGAGTTTACCGATTCCGAAGGCATCGCGCGCGTGCTGGTAGTAGACATTGCCATTGGCATCGCTCGAACAGATGATCCGGAAATGCTCAAAGTTGGTCAATTCATCCGGTTTATCTCGTTGGACGGCGTTGATTGGTCCGATCCCGGGGCAAAAGCGAAGTTGCATGTTGGGACTGCAATGTGGGACTTCACTCGACTGACCGCACAAGGCCCAAACGAACTTAAGCCGGTAAAGAAAGAAACGGTGCCGCGTGTAGTGGGATCATCTGCAATGAAAATGTCGGACAGCAATTTGCTTTTCGCATTTCAAACGATTGCAGACGTCGGGACGCCGGTGATCGCAAACAACGCCTGTCTGTCGTGGCATCGCCTAGCGGGAGATATGACTTTCGCCGGGGCACGCGCATACGTTGGCACGCTGTTCGAAGTCTTACCTTTTGAGGCGGAAGCGGTCGTGTTGAAAATTCTAGACAAACACTGGGGAAAGCCGTTGCCCGTCGCCGTCTGGGCAGCTCAACGGGACGTCTATCAAAGCGTCCCGCGAAGTCCTTATGTGGTGTCAGGTGTATTTCCGCAGAGGGTGCGGGTTATAGCGATCAACTACCCGCTGAAAATCTATCGGCGACTCGCACGTGGCCTGACAGCTTGGGCGGCGCGTCGGATAG
>NZ_JBFWPA010000202.1:0-8046 GCF_050250235.1 Pseudorhodoplanes sp. | reverse complement strand
CGTGCGCGCCAGGGCCTCGGGATGACGGCTGAACAGCCGCGCCATTTCCTCGGCCGGTTTGAGATAGCGATCGGCATGCCGTTCGCGCCGGAAGCCGGCGTCGTCGATCGTGACGTTGTGGCGAATGCAGGTGACCACATCCTGCATCATGCGGCGGACCGGCTCGTGGAAGAGCACGTCGTTGGTGACGACTGTCGGCACCCGCATCGCGGCCGCCAGGTCTGCCAGCTCGTAAAGCCGCAACTGGTCGTTCGGACGTCTGCGCAAGGTGAGCGCCAGATGGGCGCGATCGCCGAAGGCTTCGCGCAGCCGCCGCAGACGGACGGCGCAGAGGTCATCGGCTTCGTCCGGCACCAACACCGCGATCAGTCCGTCGCCATACGCGACGACATCATCCCATTCGAGATGACACTTGGCTTTGCCGGCCCTGCCCTTGCCGAGCGAAAGCAGACGGCAAAGGCGCGAATAGGCAGGTCGGTCGGTCGGGTAGACCAGGATCGACATGCCGTCGGCGAGATCGAGGCGACAGCCGACGATCAGCCGGACGCCTGTCGCCTTCGCCGCTTCGTGGGCGCGCACAATGCCGGCAAGCGAATTGCGATCGACGACAGCCAGCGCCTCGATGCCAAGGAGCGCCGCCTGAGCGAATAGCTCTTCGCAGGAGCTTGCCCCGCGCAGGAAGCTGAAATGCGAGGTGACCTGCAGCTCAGCATATCGGGCTCTGCCCGTCATCCGAAGATCCCGTGCATGAACCATTTGTGCGATCCGGTCGCGGCATCCTCGCCGTCGCCGGCACGGTAGACCCAGTAGCGTTCGCCGTTCTCATCCTCGACCTGGAAATAGTCCCTCACCGCCGCGAGCTCGGCGTCGCGCTTCCACCATTCCCCGAAGATGCGTTCCGGACCGTCCGCCCGTTTCACACGGCGCCGCACCCCGCGCCAGGTGAAGGTCACGGGCGGATGGTCTGGGAGAAGGGCCACCGTCTCGATCGGCTCGGGCCGTGGCAGCAAGCGCGATGGGCGCGGCCAATGGCCAGGCCAGCCCTCGCCGGTATCAGGCGCCATTGGGGCAATCCGTTGAACCGACCGTTCGGGAACGTCGCTCTGCACCGGGGCGAAGCGATAGAGGCGGTCCTCACCGACACGGTTGGCGAGGATGTCGATCACATCCGACACATCGGGTTCGGGCGCCTCGGCGAGCGGGGAAATCATCTGCTTGGCCCGCAGCGGCTCGGCAACGGTCGCGGCAAGCCGCATCAGTTCGATGCCGAACCCTGGATCGATAGTTTCTATTTTATCTGTGAGAAGCCGGGTCAAGCGCTTCGTGTCACGCACCGGCATTGCTGTGCCGACACGGATCGCCTCGACGCGGTTATCGACACGGAAGAACAGAAGGTCCAGCCGCCGCGCACCCTGCCCTCGCGTCTCGAGTTCGGCGCAAAGTTCGGCCACCAGCTTGCCGGTATAGCGCGCGATTGTTTCTGCCGCGCCGATCGGCTCGGAAAAATTGCGGCGCACTTCGACGATTTCCTCCGGCCGGATCGGCTCGATCGGTTCGCTCACCCGCCCAAACGCCTGGTCGAGGCGGCGGCCGGGTTCCGGTCCAAAACGCAGCGCGAGCGACGCGCGCGGCGTGCCAGCGAGGTCCGCAATTGTCTCGAAGCCGAGCCGCCGCAGGCTATCGATCGTCGCTGTGGGCAGGCGAAGGGCAGCGACCGGCAAAGGCAGGACCGCCTGCGCTGTCTCGCCGGAGGGGATTACGGTCGTGGCCCGCGTACCGAAGCGCGCCAGCGCATGCGCGGCCCCCCAGCTGTCGGCGACCGCCGCCCGGGCCGTGATGCATGCAGCGGCGAGCCGTTGCACCATCTCGGCAAGAATTGCAGCCTCGCCGCCATGCAAATGATCGGCGCCGGTCGTGTCGACAACGATGCCGTCCGGCGGATCCACGGCGACGATCGGCGCGTAGCGGCGCAGCGCCCACAGCGCCAATCGCGCGAGCGCCATGGCGTCGGCTTCGGGCTCCGCATCATGGACGACAAGGCCCGGAACCAGCGCCTGCGCCTTGCTCGCCGGCATGCCGACGCGCAGGCCGGCCGCGCGCGCTGCCGCATCGGCGGCAAGCACGACGCGGCGACGACCGTCACGGCCGATGAGGACGAGCGGCGCCTCAGGCGGAGGCGCGGCGTCGCCCGATTTCCTTCTGAAGCGGTCTGTCAGCCACATCGGCAGGAAGAGCGATACGACCCTTGGCATCGCAAGCCTCCACTATGAAATCTGCACTCTCTCCTGCACGGCATCGGATCAGTTCAAGCTGCCAGCGCGCACGCCCGACTCCCTGAACCGGCAATGGCGTCGACGGCACGACCGACACCCGCCAGCGTGTCTCGGCCGCGGTAGGCTGGCCGAAATCGGTTGCCTCCGTCTGGCGGCGCCAGCGGCGAATGGCGATGCCGATGGCGCCGGAGCTTTCGGCGGCAAGCTGAAGCCGCCGTGACGCCGTCATCGAAAGCCGTGCAATCTCGGCAACGACAGCGCCAAAGCCGCCGCGAAGACCCTCTTCGAAACAAGCGAGAACGGATTTTTCGTCGCCGACTTCGACATAGATCACCCTTCCTGGAGGCAGGCCGGCCTGTTCGATTGCCGGCGCGAACAGATCGGGCCGGGTAACGCACCACAGCACCTTACCAACCGTGCGGGCGGCAATCCCTGCTGCAAAGAGTGCCGCAGCCGCGCCGTCGACAGCGCCATTCCCGCCGCCCGCGACCTCATGCAGACCGCCGAAAGCCAATCCTCCTCCCGGCAGAACCCTGTCGATCGCGGCCACTCCAAACGGCAAAACCGTACGGGCGCGCGCATTTCCACCTTCGAGACGCGCGATGCGGTCTCGAAGCTCGGAAATGGTAGCTGGGGGCGCCGATACACTCATCTGTCCCTTGAAACGCGGAAAGCCTGTGATATGTTCTACATTTGTTCTCGTCTTGACTAAGAGTCAATCGGGATGATGTCGTGCCCCTGCGGAAGGAAGAGGCGTCGATGCTCCTGAATAACGAAGGAGGAAGTGATGACCATCACCATCCGCGTCGAAGGAGCGCAGCCGGAAGAAATCGTGCGCGGCCTGCTCGCCGCCCAGGAAGTGTTCGACAAGGCCGGGGTCACGCCTGACCAGGCAGCGATGGCGCGTTTTGTCGTCGAGGGTTGGGACATCCGTGGCTTTACCGGCAAGGTGCCCGAGGACGAACTCGCAATCTGCACCGTCTGGGATGAGGCCGACCAGGCGGCGGTGCAGGTCTGCTGTGCCGACTGGGCTCCAGACAAAGTACCGGGTTCGGCCGATCTTGAGCTCGTGCGAGAACCGCAGCGTTTCAGGTTCGCATCGGAAGAAGAGCGCAGCGAATGGCTGTTTCAGACAGCCGATGCCGGCATCCTCGAGGAGATGTGCGAAGAAGGCTACTTTAACGACGGTCGCCCGGAGGATGAGGTCGCGTTCCTGCTCGACGATTGGGATTTTGAGCTGCGGACCGAGGAGCAGCGTCGGCTCTACCATGAGCGCATCTATCCGCTGATGCGTGTGTGGTTTTTCGAACGCGACCGCTTCGAGGAAGAGTATCACCGTCTGCGCGCAGCGTGGTCGTGCGACAAGCGACCGGACGATCGTCAGTTTGAATTATTTACCGCATGACGCTGTACGTAGCCGCATCGCCGGGAGTGCTCTCCGTTTAAGCGCGGCGGCGCCGTAGACGCACTATGGCGCGATAACCCAAGCCTGGACTATGGTGCCGATCAGGGGGAACCATGCCTGAAACACATTACAAGGTCCGGGTCGAAAGCGACCACATAAAAAAGCTTGCCAATGCAAAGCCTATTCCCGCGCTTGCCGAATTAATTTGGAATGCGGCGGATGCCGATGCTTCTCGCATCGATGTCGAGATCGAAAGCAACGATTTCGGAATGCAGGCGATCACGGTGCGCGACAATGGCCATGGCATTCCTCACGACGAGGTTGAAGGACTGTTCGGAAAGCTCGGCGGCTCCTGGAAGGCGCATGGAAACCGCTCAAAAACGAAATCACGAATTCTCCATGGAAAAGAGGGAAAGGGGCGTTTCAAGGCTCTCGCGCTGGGCCGGGTCGCCGATTGGACTGTCATCTATCGGCAGGATGATAAATTGCTGCGCTATACGATCACAATCCTGCGAGAGGACCTCGTCGATGTTCGGGTATCTGAACCCTGCGAAGCGGATCGTGGCCTCAAGCCTGGCGTCGAAGTCAGGATCACAGAATTGGATCGCAGCTATCGGTCCCTTGAGCCAGATCAAGCACTTCACTCGTTCGCCCAAATTTTCGCGCTGTATCTGACCGACTACTCGGACATCGCCGTATACGTCGAACATCAGCGCGTCGATCCATCGGCACTCATCGCTAGCCGCCAGACACTACCTCTTGCCCCCATCGTCGAAGATGGGGTCAGCTACACTGCCGCCCTTGAGCTCATCGAATGGACGTCAGCGTCGGAGCGATGGGTTTTCCTGTGTGGCGAGGAAGGGTTCCCCTTTCACCGGATTTCTCCGAATTTTCATGTCCCTGGTGCTCAGTTTTCTGCCTATCTCAAGTCCTCTTTCATCAGCGAGCTTCAGAAACGAGGAGTTCTGGAACTCGCTGAGATGAACGGACCTCTTCAGGCCGCCTATGAGGAGGCCGAAGGCAAAATCAAACTTTTCTTTCGCAATCGTGAGGTCGAGGCAGCCCGCTCCGAAATCGAGCAATGGAAGGCCGACGAGATCTATCCATATCGCGATGAGCCAACAACGGCCGTGGAGCGCGCCGAGCGCAAGGTATTCGAGATCGTCGCTCTGAACGTGAATAACCACCTTCCGGAGTTTTCAGACGCCAACCGCAAAACAAAGGCATTCCAACTTAGGATGCTGCGTCAAGCCATCGAACGTGGTCCTGACGAGCTCCAGCTCATTCTGAAAGAGGTGTTGGATCTTCCAGAACGTAAGCAGCAGGAACTCGCAAAGCTGCTCGAGGAAGCAGATCTTGCCAACGTGATCAGCGCCTCAAAGCTTGTATCAGATCGAATGAAATTCGTTCATGGGCTTGAGGCTTTGCTCTTCGACCCCGACAGCAAAAAGCTGTTGAAGGAGCGCAGCCAACTGCACCGCATGCTCGCCGAGAACAATACCTGGGTCTTTGGGGAGCAGTTCAATCTCACCGTCGATGACCAATCCCTAACGGAGGTACTTCGTAAGCACCGGAAGCTGATCGGGGAGGATACGGTCATAGACACCCCGGTAAAGCGCATCGATGGTAAGACTGGAATCGTCGACCTGATGTTGTCGCGGTCTGTTCCTCGGAATCACGCCGATGAACGAGAACATCTTGTGGTTGAATTGAAACGCCCAACTGTGAAGATCGGCGCTGATGAAATCACGCAGGTTGAGAAGTACGCCTACACCGTCGCTGACGATGAGCGCTTTCGCCATCTCAAAACACGTTGGACGTTCTGGGTTATATCGAATGACCTTGATGGATTCGCGCAGGTTAAGACACGTCAAAAGGACAAGCCGAAAGGGCAGATTTCACAGACTGACGACGGACGCGTGGAGGTTTGGGTCAAGACCTGGTCCGAGATCATCGCCGAGTGCAAGGCACGAATGCACTTCGTGCAGCAGCACCTACAAGCAAATGTCGATAAGGAAAGCTCTTTAAAATATCTCAAGAAAACCTACGATAAATATCTCTCAGGCGTCGTTGAGGTAGATCAGGACACCGTCCCCGAGTCGGTCGACGCCTGACGACCGGTTACGGTCGCGCACGGCAGCGCCGTTCTGGTCGGGTGCTCCTCCGCCTTCCCCCGCGGGGGCGACGCGCTTGATTCGGAATCGTCAGGCCGCCAGCTCAACTTATTCGCGGTGTGAGTGCGACGTCGTTATAAGCACGTTGATCAATCGTACAGCGCCCGGCCGACAATGCCTTTACTTCCCACACCCAATCTACCACCGCACGCCGCCGATCTTGACGACGATACGCTGCTGGACATCGTTCAACGGCAAACGGTCGGGTTTTTCTGGGAGGGCGCCCATCCAGGCAGCAGCCTTGCCCGCGATAGGCAGAAGACCACTGGCGACCCTGCCAATGATCTCGTTGCGATCGGCGGCACCGGCTTCGGCATCATGGCTCTTATCGTCGCGGTAGAACGCGATTGGATCGATCGCGCCGCAGCGCTGCGGCGATTGCTTCGGATGCTCGACTTCCTGGAACGTTCGCCGCGGTACCACGGCATGTTTCCACATTTCATCAACGGCCGCACAGGAGAGACGATCCCCTTCCGGCGCAAGGATGACGGCGCTGATCTGGTCGAGACGACCTTCTTGTTCCAGGGACTGATCTGCGCTCGCGAATATTTTGCCGGCGACACTGCAGAAGAAAACACCCTGCGTGATCGCGTGAACAGGATGCAGTCGCAGGCCGAGTGGAACTGGTTCGTACGTGGGGACAGGCAGCTCCACTGGCACTGGAGCCCGAACCATGGCTGGGCGATGGATCGCCCGATCAGGGGCTGGAACGAATGCCTGCTCAGTTTTGTGCTGGCGGCCGGATCGTCATCCCACCCTATTGATCCGAAGATCTATCATGACGGCTTCGCCGCCGGGTCCGGCTTTCGAAACGGGCGCGAGTACCACGGGATCTCGTTACCGCTCGGCATGAATTTCGGCGGTCCGCTCTTTTTCGCGCATTACTCTTTTTGTGGACTTGATCCGCGCGGCCTCGTGGATCGCCATGCCGATTATTGGGACCAGAACGTTCGGCACGCCCAGATTAATCACCGGCATTGCGTCCTCAATCCGCATGGTCAAATCGGTTACGGATCCGATTGCTGGGGCCTGACATCGAGCCACGGGCCGGGGGGCTACGCCGCGCATGCACCAGACCGGGATCTGGGCGTCATCACGCCAAGCGCCGCACTGTCGAGCTTCCCTTATGTGCCGACAGAAGCCATGGGCGCGTTACGCGGCTTCCTGACGAAACCGCGAAGCCGCATCTGGGGACGGTACGGTTTTGTTGATGCGTTTTGCGAAAACCGAAACTGGTACTCACGAACCTATCTCGCGATCAATCAGGGGCCGATCGTGGTGATGATCGAGAATCACCGGACGGGGCTCATATGGAATTTGTTCATGAGCGCCCCAGAAATACGACTTGGTCTGACGAAGCTTGGCTTCACCGCAGGGGAAGGAGGTGCGGCGGGCTTGATTGGACGACGCACTCGGGAGGAATAAATGTTGCCTCAATCGACGGTCGGGGGAGCTGACCGCGTCGAAATTCAATACAAGTAGAATACTCGGAGCAGCGAAGGGCATGTGGTGACACTACTACAAGGGTATTTCGACGACAGCGGGAGTCACGGCGGCGAGGGGATTTACGCACTGGGCGGGTTTCTTGCGCCAAGCATAAGCTGGCAGCGATTCAGTGCGGAATGGCAGGGTGTTTTGAACAAGGATCCCGCTATCGATTACTTCAAAATGAGCGAGGCAATCTCACTGCGAGGACAATTCGATCGTTGGCCGGGTCCCCTCCGGGATCAGAAAGTTTTCGCGCTCGCCGAGGTGGCGGAAAGGTGGGCTGTCGCTCGCATCTCTGCGATGGTCTTCAAGGAGGATTTTGACACTCACATCAGAGGAGTGTCGCCTTGGCGCGAACTCGATAATCCCTACTTTTTGCTCTTCAATCAGATCATCGTTCTGACCCTGGGCTTTGTCCAAGAGCTCGGCAAGCGGACGCTGGATATCAGCGACACGAAGGTCGAGTTCGTCTTCGACGAACAAGGGCTGATAGGGCGAGACGCGGAGGGGTGGTGGGATGTGCTGAAGCTGGCGCTGGAGCCGGAGAAAGTGCAGCTTCTGGGAGCCCCTCCAGAGTTCGGCTCCGACAAGCGGCTATTTCCGCTGCAAGCAGCCGATCTCCTTGCCTGGTCTGTCAGGAATGTCGTTGAAGGCGGCGAAGGCAGTGTGCTCACGAACGCCGTAGTCCAAACCCTAAAACGGGTCC
>NZ_JBFWPA010000201.1:0-8068 GCF_050250235.1 Pseudorhodoplanes sp. | reverse complement strand
CGCAGCACCGGCGGTCGCAACAGGCTGCCGACATGGTCGGCGCGGAACGGTGGGCGGCCTTGCGGCAGGGTCGTCATTGGCGCATGCTCCCGGTCATGAGTTTTTTCTATAGGGCTATAGATGAAATCTAGATCGGCAGCCGCCCCGGATGCAAGCCCCGTCAGGCGCAGCCCGCCGCGGCGCGAGCCGCCGCTGCGCAAGAGCGGCGCGGACGAGCCTGCCGAGCGACGCAAGCGCGCGACACACCGCCGCGCCGCCGAAATCATCGAGGCGGCAGCAAAGGTCTTTGCCGAGCGCGGCTATCACGGGGCCACCACCCAGGACATCGCCGACGTTCTGAAAATCCGTCAGGCCAGCCTGTATTATTATTTCCCCTCCAAGGAAGTGGCGCTCGAACTGGTCTGCATGCGCGGGGTCGAGGGATTCTTTGAGACCGAAAAGGCCATCGCCGACGGTCCCGGCACCGCAACCGAACGCCTTTCCGGCCTGATCCGGGCGCATATTTCGCCGCTTCTGGACCGCGGCAATTTCATGAAGGTGTTCCTCACCCAGCGCCAGTTCCTGCCGGCGCACAGCCGTCGCAAGGTTCGCAAGGTCTCGCGCGAAATCGAGGCGAATTTCGAGACCGTGCTGAAACAGGGCCAGCGCAGCGGCGAGTTCCGTGACGACCTTGATACGCGCCTCGTCACATTGTCGATACTGTCGGTCGTGAACGGCTGCGCGGCATGGTATCCACGCGAGCGCGTGTCGCTAGAGCGCATTGGCGGCGAGTTCATTTCGCTGATATTGCGAGGCATCGATGCGCCGCGGACCGGGGCGGAAAAGTGGGCACGCAGATCGTTCTCGCGCCGGCGCAATCAAACAATTTGATTGACCTATAGAATGTCCGTTGTTGAAATAACAGCGGAACAAGAGCCGGCGCACCGGCCAGGTCCATTTCGGGAGGAAGGCTGCGATGAAGATGTCGTTCGACGGCACCGCGCATTTGTTGCCGGTCATGACGGAGCCGTCATGACCCACGCGGCGTCGCAATCTCCGGAATTCGCAGTGCTTCGCGGCAAGACCGCACCCGGGCTGATCGCGGAGCATGCGCGGAACAAGCCCCGCGATGTCGCCTATCGCGCGAAGAGCCTCGGCCTCTATCGTGAAAGGACATGGCGCGATTATGCCGCCGCGGTGGGACGCTGCGCGCGTGCGCTGCAATCACTGGGCCTCGCCAAGGGCGACCGCGTCGCGATCATGGGCGACGCGTGCGAGGAGTGGGCGGTCTGCGACATGGGCGCGCAAGCTGCGGGCGGCATCGTCTATGGGATTTATCCCACCGCTTCGGTGTCCGAGGTCGAATTCCTGATGAAGGACGGTGGGGCTTCGATCTTCATCGCCGAGAATCAGGAATATATTGACAAGATCCTGCAGATCACCGATCGCCTGCCCGATCTGAAATGGATCGTGGTGATCGACGATTCGGCAATGTTCGACTACAGCGATCCGAAGCTGGTCTCGCTTTCGCAAATCGAGGAACGGATATCCGCCGACGATGCGGCAAACATCGCGGCACTTGAAGCGATGGCCGCCGCACTCAAGCCCGACGATCCGGCCTTCATCGTCTACACCTCGGGCACCACCGGCAATCCCAAGGGTGCGCTGATCTCGCACGGCAAGCATCTCGCCGGCACCTACACCATCGTCGATCACTATCCGACCCTGCGCGACAAGGATCACCGCACCGTGGTGTTCCTGCCGCTCTGCCATATCTTCGGCCGCGATGTCGCGATCACACTGCCGCTGATCTCGCGTCTGGTCCCGCATTACGGCGAGACCGTCGACGACCTGATGCAGACCATGTTCGAGGTGGCGCCGACGGTATTGTTCACGGTGCCGCGCTACATGCAGAAATTCGCCTCGCAGGTGCTGGTGGGATTGAGCACCACATCGCCCGCCAAGCGGCTGGTCTACAACGCGGCCATGACGCTCGGCCGCTCCGCTGCGCGCCGCCGCTGGGCCGGACAGACCGGCGCGAGTACCGATGTGATGAATACGCTCGCGCGTTCGGTCGCGTTCGGCCGCGTGCTCAACAAGCTCGGCCTCGACAGGCTCGAGCTTGCGATTTCCGGTGCGGCACCGTTGCCGAAGGAGACTGCGGCGCTCTGGCAGATCTGGGGTGTCAATCTCGTGGAAGCCTATGGTCAGACCGAGACCGGCGGCGCCTTCATCAGCGGCCAGCCGCAGGCGTTCGCGAAGCCCGGCAATGTCGGCACCGTGGTTCCCGGCTGGCAGGTGCGTCTCGACGACGACGGCCAGATCCTGGTCAAGGGCCCGGACCAGTTCGAGGGCTACTGGAATCAGCCGGACGCGACGCAGCAGATCGTCGACAGCGAGCAATGGCTGCATACCGGCGATGTCGGAGAATGGCAGGACGGCAATCTGCGGCTGATCGACCGCGCGCGCGATTTTCTCGTGACCGCTGGCGGCAAGACCATTTCGCCATCGGCAATCGAAAGCGCGCTGCGCGCCAGCCCCTATATCGGCGAGGCGATCGTGTTCGGGCACGGCCGCAAATATCTCACCGCGCTGATCGAGATCAATTTCGATTCGGTTGCCGATTGGGCGCGCGCCAGCAACGTGAGCTATACCGGGTTCACCAGCCTCGTGCAGAGCGAGGCGGTGCGGGGCCTGATCAGGGCGGAGATCGACAAGGCGAACACCGAGTTCGCACGCGTCGAGCAGATCAAGGCGTTCCGCATCCTGCCAAAGGAACTCGACCCCGAGCAGGATGGCGAGCCGGTGACGCCGACGCGCAAGGTCAAGCGCAATCTGATGTACGACCGGTTCAAGGACCTGATTGAAGGCATGTATGACGACACCGAGGAGCGTTTGCTCGCCGCGGGTGCGGGAGACGCGCTGCGATGACGAAGCCGGAGAGAATGATCGAAGCCTGAAAATCTCCATCCTCCGCTCATTCCCGCGAAAGCGGGAATCCAGAGTCTTGTGCTGGGCCCGCCTTCGGGATGAGAGGCCAGAAAAAAATAGAATAAGACACACCACAAAGGGAGAACGCCAATGCTGAAGCGGAGCCTGATGGGAGCGATTGCCGCGCTCGCCATGACACTGCCGGCCGCAGCGCAGGAGGCTTACACGATCGGCCTGACCGGGGCGATGACCGGACCGGCCGCCGGCACCCTCGGGCCGGCGGTGGAAGGCTTGCGGCTCTATATCGACAAGTTGAACGCGGCCGGCGGCATCGACGGCCGCAAGGTGAACTTGATCCTGCAGGATGATTCCGCGGCGCCATCGAAAGCCGCGGCGAATGTGAAACGGCTTTTGTCGCAGGACAACGTCCCGGTTCTGGTGAATGCGAGCCTCTCGTCCACCTATGCGCCGATGCTCGCGGAAACCAAGCGGGCCGGTGTGCCCGTCCTGTTCATGGGGGCGGTCTGCCCGAAGGAAGTGCTGCCGCCGGACGCCGATCCGCTGCAATTCTGCTCGACCGGTTTTGCGCAGACCTACGACAGCCGCGCCGCGCTCGAATATGTGAAATCGGTGGCCAAGGGTCCGGTGAATGTCGGCTATGCGGCGATGGCAATCCCGATCTCGCGATCGGAGATCGATTTCGCCGCGGCGGAAGGGGAAAAGATGGGCTTCAAGACGGTGGCCAAGGAAGTGATCCCGCCGCCGACTCCGGACTACACGCCGTTCGCCACCAAGATCAAGGATGCCGGCGCCAACTGGGCGTTCTCCTGGGCGCCGTGGGTGACCGAAATCCGGACCTTCGAGGCGCTGCGCCGGCTTGGCTGGGACGGCGAATATCTCACCATCGCCCATCTCGAGGCCGAGGGTGAATTGCCACGCGTGAAGGATCCAAAATTCTATGTGATGGGCGCGAACTCGTTCTATGCGGACGGGCTCCCCATTCACAAGGAGATCGAAGAGGCGGCCAAGACCGGCGGTGCCAAATATCCGGCCAACCAGATGACCGAAGGCTGGCTCGGCGGTCTCGCGCTGGAAGCAGCCTTGCGCAAGGCCGGCTGGCCCGCCACCAAGGAGAAGATCGCCGCTGCCATGTCCGATCTGAAGGTCGACACCAAGGGCCTGCGCGGCGTGCCCATGGTCTGGACCAAGGACAACCACTTTCGCACCCAGCAGGCCTATCGGGTCTATCGCTGGAATGACGGCAAGATCGGGATCCTGCAGGACTGGAAAGTGTATGACGTGAAGTGAATCCGTGCGGATTTGTCCCGGGATTCGGATTTTTTCGACTCCCGGGGCGCCATTCCCTTGCACTCGATGGCCGCCTGTCGCAGGGCTGAATAATGAATTTCCGAAAGACCGGGTAGCGTGCAACTCCTCGTCAACATCATTGTCCTGTCCTCCATCTATGCGCTGATCGCCTGCGGCTACGTGCTGATCTATCGGGTCAGCCGCGTGCTGAATCTGGCGCATGGCGAACTCATGATGGTCGGGTCCTATCTCCTCCTGACCACGGCCTGGATGTTCGCAGGATCGCCGGTGACGGCGATCGCCTCCGCGGTCGTGCTCAGCCTCACCGTCGGCGTACTGGTCTATCTGTTCCTGATGCGCAAGATGACCGGCGAGATGGTGCTCGCGGCGGTCCTGACCACGGTCGCGCTCGGTATCCTGCTGCGCGGACTGATGGTCCTGATCTGGTCCGCGCAGACCCAATATCCGGCACAGGCGCTTGGTTTTTCGAACCCGGCGATCGCGCTGCCGGGCGGCGCGCGCATCTCGCTGTTCGCCGCGATCCTGATCGGCGTCACGATATTGACCTACACCTCGCTGTTCATCTTCCTGCGCTTCGGCGCCTGGGGCGTACGCATGCGCGCGGCCGGGCAGAATCCGCTGCTCGCGGCGCAACGCGGCATCAATCTGCACGCGGTCTATGCGCTGGCCTGGGGCCTCTCGACGCTGACCGGCGCGCTTGCCGGCATGCTGATCTCGCTCGATTCCGGGCTGACCGAGACCATGGTGATCATCGGGTTGAAGGCCTTTCCGGCGGCGCTGGTCGGCGGGCTCGATTCGCTGGTCGGCGCCATTGTCGGGTCGCTCATCATCGGCGCCTGCGAAGTGCTGGCGATCCAGTATATCGATCCGCTGCTTTCCGACGTGATCCCGTTCGTGGTGCTGATCGCATTTCTGATCGTGCGGCCCTGGGGCCTGTTCGGCACCCGCGAGGAACTCGATCGTGTCTAACCAGCCGCGCGCCTCGGGATATTTTCGCACAAGCTACGCGCAGGACGTAGCGCTCCTGCAGACGCGCATGCAGCGAGTCAGCCTCGCCGTCTTCATCGTCGTGCTGCTCGGCTTTCCGCTGGTCGCATCGAATTTCTATCTCGATCTCGCGACCCAGGTGCTGCTGGCCTCGATCGGAGCGCTGTCGCTGATGCTGCTGACCGGCTATGCCGGGCTGATCTCGCTCGGACACGCCGGCCTGCTGTGCGCCGGCGCCTTCACCGCCGGCATCCTGTTCAAGGAATTCGACACCCCGATCTGGCTGACGCTGCCGGCGGCGGCGCTGGTCGGCGCGCTGCTCGGCATCATCTTCGGCCTCCCGTCGCTGCGGCTGCGCGGGCTCTATCTCGCGGTCTCCACCCTCGCGCTGCATTTCATCGTGGTCTATCTCGGCGGCGAATACGAGACCAAGCGCGGCTTCTCGACCGGCATCACCGTGGATGCGCCGGTCGTGTTCGGGTTCGAACTCTATGGCGGGCCCACCTGGTATTACGTGATGCTGGCATTCGCCGCGCTCACGCTGCTCCTGTGCATCAACCTCCTGCGCACCCGGATCGGCCGCGCCTGGCGCGCCATCCATGCGCACGAAACCGTGGCCGAAGCGCTCGGCATCAACGTCGCGGCCTACAAGCTGCTCGCCTTCGTGATCTCGTCGGCAATCGCCGCGGTCGCGGGCGCCTTGTTCGCCTATTACCGCAGCTTCGTCTCGGTCGAGGCGTTCTCGATGTTCCTCACCATCCAGTATGTGGCGATGGTGATCATCGGCGGCATGGGCTCGCTGCTCGGCGCCATTCTCGGCGCGCTGTTCGTCACGATTTTCCCCTATGTGATCGAGGGCGCGCTGCTGGCGCTGCCGAATGCGCAGTCCTATGCCGGGCAGCTCTTCGCCGTGAACTATGCCGGCTTCGGTCTGGTGATGATCCTGTTCCTGGTATTCGAACCGCTCGGCCTGGTCGGCATCTGGCACCGCATCCAGACCTACTTTCTGCTCTGGCCGTTCAAGCATCGCCCGGTCGCGGGAGCGCGCAAATGACCGTGCAGCCAAGTCATTTGCCGCTCCTCACAGCCGAAAAGCTCGCCGTGGTATATCACCACGCCATCACCGCCATCCAGGGCGTCTCGCTCACCGTGCGCGAGGGCCAGATCGTGGCGATCCTCGGCACCAATGGCGCGGGGAAATCCACCACTTTACGCGCGCTCTCGGGCTTCCTCGGCATCGACAATGCGCGCGTCGCCGAGGGTACCATCACCTTCCGCGACAAGCGCATCGAGAACCGTCCGCCGAATGAACTGACGCGGCTCGGCATCGCACTCGTTCCCGAGCGCGAGAAGGTGTTCCCGAATCTCACCATCGCAGACAATCTCGCCGCGCCCTTCGCGCCGGCCATGAGCAAGGCCGAACGCCGCCGTCGCGAGGAACAGGTCTATTCGTTCTTCCCGCGGCTCGGCGACCTTCGCGCCCGCATCGGCGGACTTCTCTCCGGCGGCGAGCGGCAGATGCTGGCGCTGGCCTCCGGACTGATGTGCAAGCCGCAGCTTCTGCTGGTCGACGAACTATCGCTCGGCCTCGCCCCCGTCATCGTCGAGGATTTGATGGCGCGCCTCGTGCAGATCCGGAACGAACTCGGCATCACCATCGTCATCGTCGAGCAAAGCGCTGCGGTCGCGCTCGATGTCGCCGATTATGGCTATGTGCTGGAGAATGGCCGCGTCGTGCTCGACGGCGACGCCGACAAGCTGAAATCCCACGGCGACATCCAGGAATTCTATCTCGGACAATCCGGCGGCGCGGAACGCAGGAGCTATCGCGACGTCAAGCAATATCGCCGCTCGCGGAGATGGTATGGCTGAACTCGATGTCGACAATCTCACGCTGCGCTTCGGCGGGCTGGTGGTGCTGGATGGCGTGTCGCTTGCGGTCGAGAAGGGCGAACTGCTTGCGCTGATCGGACCCAATGGCGCCGGCAAGACCTCGGTGTTCAACTGCATCAGCGGGCTCTATCCCGGCGAGGGCGCGATCTCGTTCCGCGGCGAATCGCTCATCGGCAAGAAGCCGCATGACATCGCAGCGCTCGGCGTCGCGCGCACCTTCCAGCACGGCGAATTGTTCCCGCAGATGAGCGTGGTCGACAACCTGCTCACCGGCCGCCATCCGCGCATCAGGGGCAATGTGTTCTCCGAGATGCTGTTTCTGCCCTCCGTGCGCGCCGAGGAAATCCGCCAGCGCGAGGCGGTCGAGAAGATCATCGAATTCGTCGAGCTGGAGCGCTATCGCCACACCGCGGTGGGCGGCCTGCCATTCGGCACCCAGAAGATCATCGGCTTCGCGCGCGCGCTCGCCAACGAGCCCGCCATCCTCCTGCTCGACGAGCCCTCCGCCGGCCTGAACCGCGAGGAGCGCGAGGACCTCGCAAGATTCATCCTGCGCATCAAGCATCAGCTCGGCATTGCCATGATCTGGATCGAGCATGATATGCAGATGGTCGCCGACCTCGCCGACCGCATTCACGTGCTCGATTACGGGCGCACGCTGGCGAGCGGTCCGGCCGACGCCGTGCTGAAGGATGAGAAGGTCATTGCCGCCTATCTGGGGACAGGGAAGCAGCACTAGCCGCGGCGCGCAAAGTGGCGTGAGCGCAGCTGTCTCCCCCCTCGTCCCCGCGAGGCATCTTCCTTCTCCCTCCCCCCGCGAAGCGGGGGGGAGGGTCGATCGACTGAGCGCAGCGAAGGAGATCGGGGTGGGGGGCTTTTGCCTCCAAGCCATCTCGTTGTCCGTTGCAGCGAAGAAGCCCCCCACCCGGCGCCCCCCAGGTTCGGCTCG
>NZ_JBFWPA010000200.1:0-8069 GCF_050250235.1 Pseudorhodoplanes sp. | reverse complement strand
GCCCATGGTGAGAACCGGTCCGATTCCGAACGCCATCGACGCCGCATTCCACATCTCGATGCAGGCCGCATTGAGCGCGTGCGGCAATCCCTGACCGCCCCAATCGGTAGGCGCGGCAAGACCGTTCCAACCCGCGGCCGACCAGTCGCGATAGGCTTCCTTCCAGCCGGGTGGCGTGACCACGGCGCCGTCGCGGAAGATAGCGCCGTGCCGATCTCCGACGGCGTTGAGTGGCGCGATCACGTCGGCGGCGAAACGGCCGGCCTCTTCCAGCACCGCTTCCACCACGTCCTGGCCGAGATCGCCGAAAAGGCCTTCGCGCAAGGCATCCGTCATGCCGGCGCCCTGATTGAGGGCAAATGAAATGTCGGCGAGGGGCGCGCGATAGGACATCCGCGCATCCTAGTCGCAGGGCCTATGGCGTCAATTCGATCCCGATCAATCAGACGTTGATCGCGCGGACAAGCGCAGCTATATGACCCGCTTGCAGTTTTGGGGCGTAGCCAAGTGGTAAGGCAGCGGATTTTGATTCCGCCATTCCCTGGTTCGAATCCAGGCGCCCCAGCCAAAAAGTCCATATATTTTAAATACTTGAGAGATTCGCGTAGAAAGCCCGTAAACTGCAGGCTTTCTGACTCAACGTTTTGTCTCTGATGTTACGAGATGCGTGTTTGTCTGAAGGAAGTCGCCGAAAATCTCTGCACACACTTTGAATTGTTCCCGTTTTTGAGAGACGCATTCTGGAGACTCGTTTCGATCTACACTGCGTGGCAACCACGCAAACAATTGTGTGGTTAAGAGTGAACGCTCAAACAATTTGAATGGCGAAGTGTCTCACGTGCTCGTCAGGATAAAGATATCGGGATGTCAGAATGACAATTCGGCTTACGCGAGAACAGCTTTATGAATTGGTCTGGTCGCAAGCGTTGGTCCGGCTTGGAAAAAGTCTGGGAATTTCTGACGTCGCGATAGCGAAGCAATGCCGAAAAGCGAACATTCCGATACCGGAGCGCGGCTCCTGGAATAAGTTGCAAGCTGGATACGCCGTCAGTCGTACTCCTCTTCCGCGACGTGATCTAGCAACTATTGGCGTGATCGAAATGAACGGCCAACTGCAGCCGGAACACCGGGCCTGCTTTACAGGTGAGCCGGCGTTGAAGGTGCGCCCGAAGACATTGATGTACTTGCTGCGCGGTTTCGGCAACGGCTCGACAGAGTGACGGTGCAGCGTGATCTCATGCAAGGCGATCCCGCCATCGTTAAGCTGCTTCAGCGTGACGAGTCTATCCGACAGAAGATGGCGACAGGCTCCTATTACTTTGACCGGCGGCTGTTTGAATCTGCTTTTGAGCGACGGCGCTTGCGCATCCTGAATGCGATTTTTCTTGCTTTCGCCAGAACAGGCAGCGGAGGCAGGCATTTTCAAGACCGTCAGGGCAGCTGTGTTTTTCCTATGTCATGCTGCGCCCACGATCGCGCTCATGGCTCCGAGGCTTGACTTCTTGACTAGCGCCAGCGGTGCGGCCACCGCTTTGGCGAATGTTGGCCCAGGCCTGGGGGAGATCATCGGACCAGCAGGAAATTTCGCATCGCTGCCAGACAGCGCTAAACGGCTCTTATCGTTTGGAATGCTGCTGGGGCGTCTTGAGCTATTCACGGTGCTCATCCTGTTCGTGCCGCGGTTTTGGTGCGGGTAGCTAACCCCTCACCTTATCAAGCGTCGCAGGGGCTTGGGCTCAGTGATATAAAAACAGTGCACAAGGCGGCGCCCCTACAAGAGAATTCGTTGTGGACCCAAACAAAAATTCTCGCCAGCCGCGCCGACCATAAGCACCCATAACGAGCGTTCCAATATTTTGATCGGCTACCTGACTCCGCAGCAGATCGGAGGGGTGCGTATCGGAGGTGATCGGATGAGCTTCGGCTTGATATTCGTGACCGTTCAGATAATCGACAACGTCATGGGTTGCGCGCTCGGCCAGTTCACGGCTAGCATTGATGGACGTGACATGGATACGGCTGTCCTGTCCAATTCCAAGAAGAACAAACAATTGGATGACGCGCATTGCGGCTAAGCTGCCATCATAGGCTATCAGAACATCGCGTCCGGCTGGTGGTTCGTCGGGACATATGATTACCGGCCGTGGTGTTGCCAGCAATAACTTTGACACCATTTCCGGAAGCTGCTCTCGGATGTTGCCATAATAGGCCGTGTCATGGCCGGTTATGATAATATCACGTGTGCCAGCCGCAAGCTGCAGGTGTAAGTTGGGGTCGCCTTCGAATGAAAGCCATTCAAAGGACATATTCCATTCCTTGCACTCTCGTTCGAATATTTTGTGCAGACGCTGACGCGCATCATCGGCCTGCTTCCGGAGTGCTTCTTCGAGCTTGGTTTTATAACTTGTAGTGCCGATCCTACCCAACATGGGAGCTTCAATGTAGCTCAAATCAATACCCGCTAGGCCAGCCACAGTCGCTCCCGTCTTCCGTGCGAGGTGAAACGTATAGTCCCGTGCGCAGCGGGAGGAGGGGGTTTCTCCTAGAAGGACTAAGATGCGTTTGAGCATGATGGGCATACCCTCGTATTAAGAAATGCCTACTACTTGCCTAGTTTTTTGGTTTCTTCGGAGGCCGCTATCTATTCGGATTTGTCGTTTCCGCGTTTTGACCGCCACCCCATAAGTGCGATGCCGCCGATAAATGCGATAGCCATGATGATCAGAAATAAATTGATCGCGCTCAAGGTTGCCTCCCTTCTGTAGTCCCTCGCAGTGTGATTTCTTGCGAGAATTCATACTTAAGCTTTGATATTTTCTTTCGATTTCGACGAGCTTTCTAAAGTCGCCCAATTCAACCCACTATCAGCCTGAGGCAGCGTCTGCTGAATCTGCTTGTTTCGAAAGATATGCGCTTTGGCGATCATCTTCGCAGTCACCGGTGCCGTCAGAGACAGGAACAGGGTGATCAGCAATTCGTGGATGCCGGACGCTTGGCGCATAAATACAAAGTAGAGCAGGGATGCGATGAGCAGGGATCCGATGCCGAGCGTCGTCGCCTTGGTCGGGCCGTGCAGGCGCCGCATCGTGTCGGGTAGCTTGGCAAGGCCGAACGATCCGACGAACAGGAATACACCGCCGATCACAATGAAGGTCGAGATGATCATTTCGACAAACGCTGTCATCCCTGCCTCACTCGATCACATTGCCATGCAAAAGGAACTTGCAGAACGCGACGGTTGAGACGAACCCGACCATGGCGAACAACAACGCCGCCTCAAAATACATCGTGGTCCCGAACAATATCCCGGTCAGGACAATGAGACCGATCGCGTTGATGACCATGGTGTCGAGTGCGAGGATGCGGTCAGTCACGTCAGGTCCTATGATCAGCCGATAGACGTTCAGCAGAACGGACACCGAAATCGCGATTATCGCGAAAGCGCAGGCGACGGTGATCATTCGAATATCCTCATCAGGCGGTGCTCGTAACGGGATTTGATGGCGGCCACAGTGCCCGCGGCGTCGGTCGTCTCAAGACAGTGAACCAGCAGCGATCGGCCGTCGGCGCTCAAATCTGCGCTCAGCGTTCCGGGTGTTATGGTGATCGTGCCGGCAAGCGTGGCAATCGCTTCCGGGCTTTCCAGAGCAAGGGGGATGGTCACGAATTGTGACCTTAAGCTCTCCCCACGACGGAACAGGACCAGATAGGCAACCTGCACGTTTGAGACGATAATGTCCCAGAGAACGATGGCAGAATACTCCAGAATAGCCACGGGGTTGCGAATCCGCGGCCGGCCTGGCCAATAGGCGCTCGTCAGCTTTGCGATCGCGAGCCCGAGCAGCAATCCGAAAGCGGCGGCGCTCCATGAGAAGTCGTTGACCAGCAGCACCCAGACCGCGGCGAGGATCGCGGTCAATATCGGGTGAGGCAGCAAGCGCATGCGCATGGTCACTCCCCTACAAGGTCCGAGGCCAGTTGCCGGTGGAGCACTGCTGCGATGTAGCGCTGCGGCGTGAAGATCTGTTCGGCCGTGGCGGTCATGTCGTTCATCACCGGGCCGGCAAACGCACTCAACATGGCCACGGCTGCGACCATGGCACCGACCACGACGGTCGGCAGCATCGGTGCGACATGCGGAGCCGGTGTCTCAGCCACCGCAGGACCGTTCCAGAACAGCCGGATGCCGGTTCGCGCGAAGCCAATGATGAGCAGGAGGCTGGTGACGAGGACCGCCGGCCAGACGCTTGCCAAGTGGGAGGCTGCGCGCCCCGCGTCGAGGATCAGGAACTTGCCGATGAAGCCTGCCAGCGGCGGCATGCCCACCATCGCAATGGCGAACAGGAAATAGAGTCCCGCATAGAGCGGCATGGGTTGTGGAATCTGCACCAGCGTTCCGCAGCCGTCCTTCTCTTTCAGGAGGATGCCGGCGAGGAGAAACAGGCCCGCGCTGGTGAGCGTGCTTTGCACGGCATAGTAGAGCGCGGCAGCAAGTCCGGCAGGGCTCGCCAGGCCGATCGCGATCAGCAGCGTGCCCATCGAGGCGATCACCGAGTAGCAAACCAGATCGAGCAGATTACGGTTCGCCATTACGCCGATCGTCCCTAGGACGAGCGTTGCGATGCCGGCGGGAAGAATCCACGGTGTGGCGATATTGGCGAGCGGACCTGCGTCGGCGCCGAAGACAAGCGTGTAGACACGAATGATCGAATAGGCCCCGACCTTGGTCATGATCGCGAAAAGCGCGGCGGCCGGCGGCGAGGTCGAGCCGTAGGTCGGCGGCAACCACCAATGCAGCGGCACCATCGCGGACTTGATGGCGAACACGGTGAGAAGCAGCAGGGCGCCGGCCGCCAACAGCGCCTGGTTGTCGGTTGCGACTTGCGGCACCTTGACGGCGAGGTCGCCCATGTTGAGCGTGCCGGTGACCGCGTAGATGGTGCCGACCGCAAACAGGAACACCGTCGAGCCGATCAGGTTGACCGCGATATAGTGGAACCCGGCCTTGAGGCGGCGAGCGCCGCCGCCGTGCAGCATCAGTCCGTAGGATGCGATCAGCAGCACCTCGAAGAAGACGAACAGATTGAACAGGTCGCCGGTGAGGAATGCGCCGTTGATGCCGAGCATCTGGAATTGAAACAGCGCGTGGAAATGCCGCCCGCGCCTGTCCCATGCGCCAATCGCGGCAATCACCACGCCGACGGCGAGCAGTCCAGCAAGCAGCAGCATGGTAGCTGCGAGCCTGTCCAGCACCAGCACGATACCGAACGGCGCGGGCCAGTTGCCGAGCAGATAGGCGCGCGTCTCGCCGTCGCCGGCAAGACCATAGAGTCCGATTGCGGCGATGAGCTGAAGTGCGGTCGCGGCAATAGATATGATGCGCTGGCCAGTGAGGCTGTGACGCAAGGCCAGCACCAGCATTGCCGCCGTCATGGCAGGGACCGCGACTGGCATGATGAGCCATTGGCTGGTCATCATGAAACCTCATCGCGGCGAGTGTCAGATCGCTCCTCGTCAGGCCGGATACCGAGAGTCACATCGTCGGCCCCCGTTTCGAGAAAGGCGCGCAGCGACAGCACGACGATCAGCGCCGTCATGCCGAAGGTGATGACGATGGCCGTGAGCACGAGCGCTTGCGGCAGCGGATCGGTGTAGCCGGCGGCGAAGGCGTTGACGATCGGCGGTCGGTCGATTGCGAGCCGTCCCATCGTGAACAGGAACATATTCACGGCGTAGGAGAGGAACGAGAGGCCGACCACCACCGGAAATGTGCGCCGCAGGAGAATCAGATAGAGGCCGACCGCCGTGAGCGCGCCGATGCCCGTCGCCATGAGGAATTCCATGCTCATCGCGCCCGCGCCTCCACGGGCTGATCGGTCTGCCGTGCGCGCGCCTCTGCCTGGTTTGATGCCTGCTCCGCGCGCTCCTCGACGCGGGAGAGCGTTGCCAGCGACAGGAGGCAGGTGCCGACCACGGTGAAGAAGACGCCGACATCGAAGGCCATCGCCGAGGCTTGTTCTACCTCCCCGAACACCGGCAGGTGGAAATAGCCAAAGGTGCTCGTGAGAAAAGGCCGGTCGAACAGAAGCGAGGCCAGTCCCGTGGCACCGGCAAGCGCCACGCCGCCGCCGATCATCACATGGGCGTCGAATCGCGCGCGACGATGCGCCCAGACATATCCACTCGCCATGTATTGCATGAGGAAGGCGATGGCGACGATCAGGCCTGCGATGAAGCCGCCGCCGGGCATGTTGTGTCCCCGCAGGAGGATGTAGACGCCGACTATCAGCGATAGCGGCAGCAGGACGCGCGTGACCACCGTCAGCATCAATGGATGGGGGTCGCCGGCCTGCGGGTCGAAGCGCGTCCGCGCGAGCCGGCGGCCGGCTGCCCCGTGCAGTGCGGAATCAAGCAAGGCGAAGATCGTCAGCGCCGCGATCGCGAGCACGATGATCTCGCCGAAGGTATCATAGCCGCGAAAGTCGACCAGGATGACGTTCACGACATTGGTGCCGCCGCCACCGGGCTTCGACTGCTCGACATGATAGCCGGAGATGGTCTCGAAGCTGCGGGTCATCACCGCATAGGCGAGCGCCGCCACGCCGATGCCTCCGATCGCTGCCAGTCCGCCGACACCAAGCTTCATGGGTAGCGGCAGCTCGTCCGGCGTGGTGCGCGGCAGAAGGTTGATCGCGAGCAGCAGGAGGATGGTGGTGACCACCTCCACCGAGATCTGCGTCAGGGCGAGGTCGGGCGCCGAGAACTGCAGGAAGGCGAGCGACACGACGAGGCCGACGATGCTGGTGACGATGAGGGCTGCGAGCCGGTCATAGTGGCGCCAGACCATCAGGCCGCACGCAAGCAGCAGGACCAGCCAGCCGGTCACCGCCGGCAGTGTCGCCGGCAATGTCGCGCGGTTTCCCGCAACCGGCGCGGGCTGAGCGCCGAAATATCCGGCGAGACCGAACAGCCCGATCGTCACAACGATGATGCCCAGGTAGCGCGGCAGGCTGCCGTTGTCGATCCAGCCAAGGAAGAGGCGCGAGGCGCGGACCATAACGGCGATCGATGCCTGGAACAGCGTCATGGCATCGGGCCGTGGCACCGCGAGTCGCACGCGGTCGACCGCCGCATAGGACCACAGCAGCACGAGCCCGCCGGCGAGCGCGATCGCGCTCATGGCGAGCGCTGGCGTCAGACCATGCCACAATGCGAGATGATAATCGGGCAAAGCACCGCCCGCGGCCGCGAAAGAGGTTCGGGCGAGGATTGCGCCGGCAAACGTCGCGGGCATCACGCCGATGGCGACGATCGGGACCACCAGTATCGCCACCGGCAGCCACATGCCGAGCGACGGGTCATGCGGGTGGTGCGGATAGTCGTGCCGCTCCGGCCCGAGAAAGACGTGGAAGATCAGTCTGGCGGAATAGGCTGCGGATAGAAGTGCGCCAACGGTGGCGAGCAGCGGAAATAGCCAAGCCTGACCGGCATAGACCGTGTGCGACGCCTCCTCCAGCATCATCTCCTTCGACAGGAAGCCGTTGAGGAGAGGCACACCGGCCATCGACGCCGCAGCGATGATGGCGAGACCCGAGGTGATCGGCATGAGATGACGCAGACCGCCGAGCCTGCGGATGTCACGTGTGCCGGCCTCATGATCGACGATGCCGGCACTCATAAACAGCGCCGCCTTGAAGGTCGCGTGATTGAGCACATGGAACATGGCGGCAACCACCGCGATGCGCGTGCCGAGCCCGAGCAGCATCGTCAGCAGGCCGAGATGGCTGACGGTGGAGAAGGCGAGCAGCGCTTTCAGGTCATCCTTGAACAGCGCGATCCAGGCCGCGATCACCATCGTCACGAGACCGGTCAGCGAAACAATCAGAAACCATTCCGGTGTGCCGGACAGGACCGGCCACAGGCGAGCCAGCAGGAAGACGCCGGCTTTCACCATGGTCGCAGAATGCAGATAGGCCGATACCGGCGTGGGCGCAGCCATCGCGTGCGGCAACCAGAAATGGAAAGGAAACTGCGCCGATTTGGTGAACACACCGAGCAGAATCAGCACC